>CACPBW010000001.1 GCA_902632275.1 uncultured Pelagibacteraceae bacterium
CAATATCTATTTTATAATTTTTTATTTTACTTTGTCTTAATAATTTTAAATTAAATAAAGATCCTTTTCTCGATAGATTATCTAATGAACTTACTGAAAAATTTCTCTTTTTTAAAAAAATTGCAACGTTAGATCCAACAAAACCACATCCACCTGTAATTAAAACTTTCATGTAACTATCTTTTTTTTAATAATATTTTTTCTATGAAGCAATATAAAAGAGTAAATATATACATTGAACCTAGTTCACTAATTTTAAACTTAGAAACTCCAATTTTACGACCTTTCCAGCTAATAGGAATAATTTTATATTTATATTTTCTTATAATAATTTTTAATGGAAGTTCTAGAAAAACATTAAAGTGATCTGAAACTATAGGCATTAATTCCTTAAGGGTTTTTTATAAATTTTAAATGCATTAGTAAAATCATTATAATTTGATAGAAATATTATCTTAACAATGTAGTTAAAAATTCTATTTAATACCATTTTTTAAAATAGGATAATTTGTTATTCTAGAATTTTTTAGAAATCTAGAGCCCAGAACTGCATCTAAATTATTTTTATTAATTATCTTATAATACTCCATTAAATCACTTAAATCATCTGAGTTATCACACATGAATATACAAACAAATTTTTTTGTTGATTTATTTATCCCCAATCCTATAGCAGAGCCTAGACCTTTTTTAATATTTTTATAGTACTTAATTTTTTTGTTAGATCTGATTGATTTTTTTATAATTTGCTTAGTATTATCCGTACTAAAATCATCAATAAAAACAATCTCGTAATCTTTAATTCTTTTACTAATTTTGTTAATTTTTTTAACAGTATTATGTAATTGCTTATCTTCATTATAGACTGGAATTACTATTGATAAAGACATATATCGGTTTTAAACAAATATTTATGAAATTTCAAAAAAAATATATTTTTGTTATTACTCTTTGTATTTTATCAATTTTCATTTGCTCTCAGCTTTGGTCATTTATTAAATTCCCAATAAATAGGTATGACATCATTGGAGAATATTCTTTAAATAATTATAGTCCGTTAAATGATGTAATTAAATATTTAATATTCATTTTTATACCTTTAGCAGTTTTTTTAATTAGCAAAAAAATTATTTTCAAAATACCTTTCTCAAATATTTTGACTGGATTAAAAATTAAAGATGTAAGTTATAATTCTGAAAAAAAGATCTATTTTTTACTATTTTTTTTGATAATTTATTTAGCTACTGAATTTTTATCATTAACATTTTCAACACATCCTATTGATATTTATCATGAAGGCCAAAGATTGAGTTCAGCTTTCAAAAGTTTGTTAGATGATAGTCTGTGGAGTGGTTCATACGTCACCATTGGAATTATATATGAAACAATTGGTACCAAGTTCATTTGGCAAATGTTTAATAACGAGTCAATTGGTTTAATGAGATTTTTGGATATCGTTTATATTTTAATAACAAAAATTTTATTAGTAGTGTTTTTCTTCGAAGTAACTAGAAATATTAAGTTTAATTTAAATTATAGATTAATTTTTTTTTTAGTTACTAGCTTGGTAGGTTTAAGTTTAATCAATTATAATTTATATAGTACTGACAATATACACTTTAGAGAAATACCTATTTTATTATCATTAATTGTCATAATAAGATCTTTAAATAAAAGTTCTCTGATTTCAAATTTAATTTTGGGTTTATTGAGTGTTTTAGTTTTTTTATGGAGCATAGACAGAGGAATAGTTTTTTGTTTATTTTTAATATTTTTTTTTCTATTTCTTATTTTAAATAAAAGATTTAAAGATATTTTGTATATTGTTTTTTCTGTAATTTTATTTTGGTCTATATTTTATTTTACAAACAACGAATTTAATTATTTTATAAAAAATACATATCTAGTTTTGAAGGAACTAAATTATGTCCATGGTATTATACATCCAACGCCTTTTTCAGATGAAGAAAATTCATGGAGAGCAACTAAAAATATTCTTACTATTATCTTCTGTTTGATTTTTTCTATGAATTTTATGTTTAATAAGACTAATGAAGGTAATTATAATAAATTTAGTTTTATTTTATTATTTTTAAGCATTATTTGTTTTTTAAGTTACATTTACTCTTTGGGGAGATCAGATGGGCCACATTTAAAACAATCTTATGGTTTTCCAGCAATTTTTTTAATTATTGTGATTACATATTATAGTCTGTTTTTTTTATCAAAATTAAATCTTAAGTTATTTGAAAATTTTAAATCTTTCTACTTGATGCCTTTTATATTTATAATTTTTTTAATTGGTACTAAATCAAATTTTAAAAATATAATTACCTATAATGATAGATTTTTAAATTATGTTAAATTTGAGGATAGTAAATTTTTAAATAATGGGGATCAACTTTTTATTAAACAAGCCTCAAAAATATTAAAAAATGAAAAATGCATTCAGTTATTTTCAAATGACTCAGCTCTACTTTATTTGTTAAAAAAACCCAGTTGTTCAAAATATTATTTTTTTTGGTCAGTGGGATCAGAGAAGAACCAAAAAAATTTAGTTAGTGAATTAAATTCCTCAAACTTTATCATTACTGGAGGAACCACTGATAATTGGTCTTTACCATTAAGTATTAAATATCCTTTATTAAACAAGTTCTTAGAAGATAAATTTAAAGATAAGATCATAATAGAAAAAAGAGCAATATTTTATAATAAATAATTATTTTATTTTTGTATTGAAAGTATTTAAAAATTCTAATTTCACAAAATTAAAGAATACCATAATATTTAGACGAAAATCTTTAAATTCTAATTTTCTTATATCTTTAAATATTCTAATTAATAAAAATTTTAATTGTTTAACAGATAGTTTTAAAAACCTAATTGTTGAGGGTTTTTTTATTTTATAGCCGAGAGAGTGATACCTCCATACTCTTTCACTCAAAGTTTGAAGATCATCATTCTGCAAATGATAACACTTTGCTTTTGAAGAGTAATACAAATTTGCATTGCTTTGTTGTCTTACTTTTGCTGAGTACTCCATGTCTTCTCCATTCGTAGTACAATTTTCGTTATAACCACCAATTCTATCCCATAATTCCTTTGTTTGTATTGTATTGCAGCCATATAAAAATGGTGGATTTAAAAGATCTTTGTTTCCCCAATTTTGGCTATAATGTTTTGCTCTCCAAAGATTACATTCGTTATTAATTAATTTTTCGATCATATTACCTCCACACATTTTTATGTCATTTCTTGTTATTTCATTTAGCAAAATTTCCAACCAGAATTTATCTAAAACTACATCGGCATCAATACTTGCTACAATATTATTTTTAGAGTTTTTAATTCCAATATTTCTACAATATCCAAGCCCTTTATTATTTTCATTCTCGATAATTTTAATTGTAGAATATTTTTCCAAAATATTTTTGGTACTATCTTTGGATGCATCATTTATGACAATTATTTCATTTACCTTAACACTTTGATTCAATATTGAGTCTAAACAATTTTGAATTGTTTTTTCACCATTGAAAACAGGAATATAAAATGAAACTTCAATAGACACACTAAGATTAATTATTTTGTAGTTCTTTAACTAGACTTTGCCATTTTTTTCCACCATCTTTTTGTCGATCGTAATTTTCGTCAGCAATTGCTCCAGGATAGGTCATAAGTTTTTCTTCATTTATTAATGCATGAAGTGGTGTACCCTCTATTTCAGCGGTGCCTGATTCTTGAACAGTACTAAATTCTGTTTCTTGGATGAATTTTTTTGTTCTTATCATATCCTCTTTTGTCTCACCAGGAAGGCCATATGTAAAAGTTCCGTGAACAGACATATTTAAAGATCTAATATGAGAAACTATCTCTTGCACATATTTTAAATCAAGGTGTTTATTAACAATTTTATCTACAACAACTTGGCTTCCAGACTCAACACCAAGCTTGACTCCTTGGCACCCGTTATCTGACATTTTTTTCCATGTTTCTTTCTTTGATGTGTCTGCTCTACACATTGCAAACCAAGGGATGTCAAATTTTGACATAACCTCTGACATATTTTCAGTATGCTTATTTCCAATATTAAAAGTATCGTCATCAAAGTATATTGCGTTAAATTTATATCGACCCGTTAAATCTTTTATTAAGTTTTCAATATAATCTGGAGTGTATTGTCTTACTGATCTCTTACCGTCACCGTGTGGGTCATTTCCCGTCATTGCTGCTGGCCATACACAAAAAATACATTTGAAGGGGCAACCTCTACTACTCCATATATGTGCTTGCGGATGAAGCTTGTGCATAGGTATTGGATTACCATCAAAGTACTTATCGTAAATCATTTTGTCGTAATATGGAAACGGTGCAGAATTCATCTCATCTTTTGTAAGAAGATCATGGTTTAAAACACCATTTTCACCAGCTAATACTTTCATTACATTTTTTTCGTATTCACCTTTTACAACTGCATGTACAATATTACTGTCCCATTTTTCACCAGATGTTGAAATTGGACCAGCTACTATAATTTTTAAGTGTGGATATTTTTCTTTAATTGTTTTTATTAGTTTATAATCATGATCCCATGATGGAGTAGCACTTTCAATAAGCAAGTATTCAATTTTATTTTTTATTTCGTCTAGATATTTATAAAAAGATTTATACGACTCTGATAAAGCAATACTGTCTCTAAAAAAAACTCTATCTTTTCCAATTTCTTTAGTTGCATAAGTAGTCGCATAACCTAAGAAAAACGGATAGGGCATGTAATCTTTAGCTCTAGAATTATCGGGAGTGCATCTTCCTAAAAATGTAAATGGCCACCTTGAACCAGCTCTAACACCTCTTCTCCACCTTTTTTTTCTAAATAATCCTCTGCTTTCTTTTCCTTCCCACCATGGAGGATTAGCAAATAATATTGACATATAATTAGATATATTTTGTTCAGAGATTTATATCAATACCTTAATCAAACCATTTATTGAGCTTATCTCTATTTTCTATCAAATAATCTGGTAGTAAAGCTTCATCAACTTTTTTTAATTTATACTCAAAATTATATTTATCCTGTTTGGATTGATCTGCCTTATGATTATATGTAACAACTTTTTTTTTAATATGATCCTTTATATTGTCTAATGTTACTCCTGAACTCTCAAATTCATTATGATGTCCATAATTGTTTAATTTTTCATATATTTGTTCTGGGGTTTTAATGTTAGTAAAATGCCAACCACCATTTTTAATTATTTCTACATTTGTAGATTTTAAGTCTGAAAAATGGGTGTCAATTCTCCAAAAAGGGTATGATTTATTTTTTAAATTTCTTAACCACGAAAAAGATTTTAGTTTTTTCTTTTTGCAGCCTTTTGTTCCATACCAAGGAATATAGTCATAGTACAAATTAAACTTGTAATAGAAAAGAAGTTGTTCAAAAATTAAAATCTTTTGTTTTGGAAAATTACTGCTTAATTTTTTTAAATTTGGTATCTCATCATTATCGCTTAACAAAATAATATCTTCATCATTTGCGTCTTGGATACCCTTGATCATGAAATTATATGACTGTTCTATTCTTTTTAAACTATTAATTCTTTTAATAGCTGAGTCGGTTTTATCATTTTTGAGTTCTAGAATACCCTCTGGTTCGTTTTCAATTACGAGATAAACTATTTTATCTTTAAATTTACTATAATTATTTATTTTGAAGTTTAATTTTTTTTTAATTCCGCTATGTGAATAAATTGATTCAACAACAATAAATTTTTCTACAAATTTATCTAATAAATTAAATCGTACATCCATCATTAGCTCTTCATCAAAATAAGTTGTACAATCAAAAAATCGCATGGATTCCTAGCCTTTTCCACGCCATGGAATAGTTTTATCGATTATTTTACGTAGTGTTACATCAAACAAAAGACCTAACATTCCCATAATAAAAATAGTTATCCATATAACTTCATATTGAAAATATTTTTTTGCAACATTTTCAACGAACCCTATTCCTGTTGTTCCTGCTAAAAATTCAGCAGCTACCAACGTTCCCCAGCACATACCAACTGCTACTCTTATACCCGTGAGTATTTCGGGTAAGGAATTTGGAAATATTACATGTCTTAATATTTGTTTTTTTGAAGCACCTAATGAGTGAGCAGCATGTATCTTAGATAATTGAGTCCCCGATGCTCCCGCTCTTGCTGAAATTATCATTATTGATAATGATACCATAAATAGTAAAAAAACTTTTCCTGTATTGTCAATTCCTAAAACCGAAATAATAAGTGGGGCCCATGCGAGTGGAGGAACAGGTCTGTAAAGTTCAATTAAAGGATCAAAAAATCCTTTTGCAAATCTATTTAATCCCATAAATAGACCAAGAGGTACACCAATTAATATTCCAAAAACTAATCCAAGAAAAACTCTTAAAAAAGAATCCCAAATATGTCCATAAGGCACAGGTACTTTAAACAAATTAAAATCACCAGTTACAATTTTTAGAACTCCACCTTTGAAGTTCTGTTTTACTATTCCATCTTTAGTATGAACAGGATATTCACCCGGTAAAACGTCTGCAATCCAGTCTGGCAAAATGAAGCCAATCATTTTGCTCACATCAACCATTTGTATCCACAATAGAGGAATATCTTTGTAACCCACACTTGGTTTTGACATTAATACGAATTTATTGAAAGTATCGGATGGTTTTGGTAGCCATCTACCTGATCCTTGTTCTGAACAACTAGGACCACTAGCAACGATAGTTCCTGCAGGAAATAATAAAATATCAATTAATCTCAATCCACCTTGTTCTTTTTTTTGAGCATTATCAAATTTGACAATTGCTGCCTGCATCTTATCTAATGAATTCGGAGGATAGATACTTGCAAATTCAATTCTTCTAGCAATCTTAACAATATTCTTTGCGTATGTTGAAGCAACTTCCTCACTATCACTTAAGCCTTTTCTATAAGATTTAATTTCCTCTTTTAGCTCTTTAATCTTGCTTTTAAATTGAGGGTTGTGATTTCTTAACTTAAAAAATTCATCACTTATTAAATTTAATTCTTGGGCGGCGGCATGAAATTTTAAACCCCTATTTGTTGCAGGCACCAAAGGTACCTCTAACGTATTTTCAATAGATCCTGACCCAGCATCTACTTTAGTAATACCCCAACCACCTTCTTCATCTACAGCTTTCAGCCTTTCATTGAACTCTTGCTCAGTTTCAAACGGGTAATCAGGTTTTTGGAAATTTTCAGTTAATAGATTAATTTTTCCAGTGATATCATCTATTTTTAGTTTGGTCTCAATTTCTAATAAATCTTCATTTGTAAGTAATGGAATGAGTTGATTAGTTTTACTTATGTAACTAATTAGTATTGTTTTTTGTTGGCTATTTAGTTCCTCAGAATTTTGAATTTCATTTTGAATTAATTTTAAATTTTTATTCTCTTTTTTGATTTGTGAAGTGCTTTTGAACTCTCTTTGCTCAATTGGGAATTGATATTTCAATCCGAGAAGAGAGTCATTCACTTTTGCAACTTGGCACAGTTCATTTGCAGATTTTGGATAAAATCCTTTAGCAATATCCCAAGAATAATAGAGCCAAATTAAAAGTAAAAAGCTACTTCCAACAATTACCCAGTGAGTACCACCTAAAGCTCTTTCGGGATTTCCAAATACTGCATCTACTTTTTCAGTCCTTATTAATCTTCGTCCATATAGAATACAACCAACTACAGCGAAGAATATTAGAAAAGTTAATATTTGAGTTAACATTTAATTATCTTTCCCCATAATTTCCTCTTCCATGTTCCAGATCATTTCAAGGATTTCTTCTCTTTTTTGTGAAAATTCTTTATTTTTTTTTATTTCTCTTAAATCTTCTTTCAAACCCATTTCTGCAAAAGGAAGATTGTATTCTTTATGAATTCTTCCTGGTCTTGGAGCCATCACATATAATCTTTCACCAAGTAACAATGCTTCTTCAACTGAGTGAGTAATTAAAATAATTGTTTTTCCAGTTTCTTTCCAAATTTTTAAAACTAGAGACTGCATTTTTTCTCTTGTTAAAGCATCAAGTGCCCCCAAAGGCTCATCCATCAAAATTAAATCTGGATCATTAATTAAACATCTTGCAAGAGCTACTCTTTGTTGCATCCCGCCTGATAATTGATAAGTAGGTGTATTGCCAAAACCTTTAAGACCCACTATTTCTAACCACTCTTCAACTTTTTTTGCAGTTGAGACAGGATCCTCTTTTTTCATTCTAAGTCCAAAGTTTACGTTTTCAGCAACTGTTAACCATTCGAATAACGCGCCTTGTTGAAATACCATGCCTCTGTCAACTCCTGGTCCATTAATTTCATTTCTACCCAATGTAATAGTTCCAGATGTTGGTCTTATGAAGCCTGCTGCAATATTTAAAAGTGTAGTTTTTCCACAACCTGAAGGACCTAAAACAGTTAAAAGCTCTCCCTTTTTTATTGTGAAATTTAAATCTTTTAATGCATGGACAGTTTCTCCTTTTGGAGATTTGAAAATCATATTTAAATTTTGAGAAACAAGATCGCTCATAAATGCTTTATATAAAAATTTAAATAAAAAAAATAGGCACCAATTTAAAAAATTGGCGCCTATTAAATTTTAATTTACCTTCAAATTATAGAGGTAAGAAACTAGTATCTACGTTTCCTCTTGGTGTTCCCATTCCTTTAAGGAATGCATCAAGATTTCCACTTTCCATAGACTGTTTAGTTTCCTCAGGTGTTAGAAATTTGAATCCACTTAAAGTTTCTTTCATATCAGCAACTTTCATTTCTGAAGCTTTTGACATTGCATTCATATCACTTTTTCCAGCTCTATATCTTGCATTTGCTTCATGAGTTACTTCAATAAAAGTTCTAAGCATACCAGGATTTTCCTTCATAAACTTTGTAGTTACTGAAGTAATATCTATTCCAAGTATTCCAGCATCTCTTGCTTCTTGAACAGTAAGTAATCTAGATCCAACTGCAGTTGCAGCTTTAATAGAGTTACCACCAAATAAACATGCCATCACAACATCACCGCTTACTAAAGCAGCAGCTCCTTCTTCAGGATCCATTTGAATGATATCCATTTTTTTTCTATCAGCACCGACCACTTTCATACTTTCATCGAAAACATACTCAGCCATTGTTCCTAACGGAACAGCAACTTTTTTACCTTCTAATTCAGTAGCATTTGCTTTTGTAATACCAGATGCATTTGAAGTTACACAAGTTGTTCCACCCATTCCATATTCCATTGCTATATCTACAAGCTTGATTGGTGCTTTAGATTTAACAGCGTTTATAAAAGGTACTAATCCTTGAGAATAAGAAATATCAATGTCACCTGCTAGCATAGCATCTGTCATAGCTCCACCATTTGTGAAGTTAGTCCATTTTACTGGAACACCCAGTGCTTTTGCAAAGTTTTTTTTCATCATGTCCTCTAAATTTGGACTTGGCCATTCTAGAAAGTAAGCTACTCTAACTTCATTTGCTGCAGAATTTGCAGTAGAAATAGTTAAGTTTAAAGCAACAAAACAACCTAGAAGAAAACTAATTATTTTTTTCATTTTTCCCCTTTTTCATTATTATTTATATGTATATTTAAATTCAAAATTAAACTGATGTAAATGATCATTTAGTTTAATTTAAGCTTCAGAATTTGATTAAACAATCTAAGGTTGTATAATTTTATCTAAGTGTTAAACTAAGAAAATTTGCTAGTTAAAAATTAATAATTAGTCTAGAAACTAAATACCTACAAAAATTATGAGTATAGATAATAAAACAAAAATTCCCAATTCTCTCAACGAACATTGGATGCCGTTTACATCTAATAAAGATTTTAAAGAAAGACCTAGACTAATTACAGAAGCTAAAGGTTGTTATCTAAAAAATCACGAAGGCCAAACAATGATAGATGCAAGTTCAGGATTGTTCTGCAATCCTTTAGGCCATGGTAGAAAAGAAATTATTGATGCAATTACAAATCAATTAAATGTATTAGATTATTGTCAACCTTTCCAACAAGGTTTTGGTGGATCATTCGACTTAGCAACAAAAATTTCAAAACATACACCGGGAAATTTAAATAAAATATTTTATACGATATGTGGATCTACAGCAGTTGAAACGGCAATCAAAATTGCTATTGCTTATCACAAAGCAAGAGGTGAGGGCCATAGATATAGATTTGTTGGTAGAGAGAGAGCTTACCATGGCATGAATATTGGCGCTACCTCTGTTGGTGGAATGATTAATAACGTAAAAACATTTGCAAGTGTATTAATGCCCGGTGTTTTGCATATGAGGCATACTCATTTACCAGAGCATAAGTTTGTAAGCGGCCAACCAGATACAGGCGCTGAAATGGCAGATGATTTAGAGAGAATTTGCATAAACTTTGGTTCAGAAAATATTGCTGCATGTATTGTAGAACCAGTTGCAGGTTCTACTGGAACACTTGTTCCACCAAAAGGATATTTGCAAAGATTAAGAGAAATATGTGACAAGCATGGAATACTTTTAATTTTTGATGAAGTAATTACTGGCTGGGGAAGAATGGGCTCTGCTTTTGGTTCACAAGAGTTTGGTGTTACACCAGATATTATGACTATGGCAAAAGCTACAACAAACGGAATAAGTCCAATGGGTGTAGTTGCTTGCAAAGATGAAATCTACGATGGTATAGTAGATAATGCACCAAAAGGTACAATAGAGTTATTTCATGGTTATACTTATTCTGGGATTCCAATCTCAGTTGCAGCAGCTCTTGCAGTACAAGATATTATTGAGAAAGATGATATTTTTAAAAGAGCAAAAGAAATGTCTCCTTATTTCCAAGAAGGTTTGTTCTCATTAAAAGACATTGATGTTGTAGACAATATAAGAGGATATGGAATGATGGGTGGAATTGATATTAAAATGGATAAAAAGCCTGGCGTAGCAGGTCTTACAACCTTCAAACACTGTTACGAGGCAGGTGTAAACTTTAAAGCTACTGGAGATTGCCTAATAATAGCTCCAATGTTTATTTCTGAAAAAAAACATATTGATGAAATTATAGAAAAACTAAGAACAGGGATAACAAACTATTCAAAAAGCAAAAAAAATTAATTTTCATTTGGAGGGATATGAAAATTGGTGTTCCTAAAGAAATTAAACCACAAGAAAATAGAATTGGTTTAACACCCGATAGTGTTAAAGATCTCATCAAAAACGGTCATGAAGTTTTAGTAGAAAACAATGGTGGTTACGAAGCAGGTTTTGAAAATAAACAATATCAAGATGCTGGAGCGAAAATTGTTAATAAAGCTGAAGATATATTTAACGACTCTGAAATAATTGTAAAAGTAAAAGAACCTTTAGCAAATGAAGTTAAAATGATCAAAGAAGATCAAATTATCTTTACTTACTTGCATCTCGCTGCTGCAAAAGAATTAACAGATGGTTTAATTAAATCTAAAGGGATTTGTATTGCTTATGAAACAGTGACTGACAATAATGGAAGACTACCATTATTAGCACCAATGAGTGCAGTTGCAGGAAGAATGTCTGTTCAGGCTGGCGCACATTGTTTAGAAAAAAATCAAAAGGGACGTGGTGTATTATTGGGTGGTGCTCCGGGAGGAGACCCTGCAGATGTTGTAATACTCGGCGGTGGAGTTGTAGGAGAAAATGCAGCAATTATAGCAACAGGTATGAGAGCAAAAGTTCATGTTGTAGACAAGTCTCAGGAGAGATTAGATCAATTAGTTAATATCTTTGGAGAAAAAATTAAACCTGAACTTAGCGATAAATGTGATTTAAACAAATTAATTGCAGAGTGTGATTTATTAGTAGGAGGAGTTTTAATACCTGGTGCTGAGGCACCAAAATTAGTCACAAAAAAAATGTTGAAAAATATGAAACGAGGTTCAGTCATAGTTGATGTTGCAATTGATCAAGGCGGATGTGTAGAAACAAGTAAACCAACAACACATGCAAACCCTACATATATAGTAGATGATATTGTACACTATTGCGTTGCTAACATGCCTGGTGGAGTTCCAAGAACTTCAACTTTTGCATTAAATAAAGCAACTCTTCCTTTCTTAAATAAACTTGCAAAGCATGGATATAAAAAAGCTCTTGGTGATGATAAAAATTTTCTTGCAGGACTAAACGTTTGCAGAGGTGATGTGACATATAAAGCAGTAGCAGATGTTTTTGGACATAGCTATGTTTCACCAGATAAGGCAATCAACTGATTTATAAATAGGGGTAATAATGTATAGGCCTTTGCCAGATGGATTAACTATTAAAAACTCTCCAATAGAAGGACTGGGTCTATTCACCAATGTAGATATTAAAAAAAATACATTTATTGGTGTTACTCATATTAGAGATGAACAGTTTGAAAATAAATATATCAGAACTCCATTAGGAGGATTTTATAATCACTCAGATGACCCAACTGTAGTGAGGATGGTTACCGACACTTTACCTAAATTAAAATTTGGGGATGTTTTAGACGTTGATGCTACAACAAAAAAATTTCCAGGAAATGATAACGATGGGGAAAATGTATTTTTTAATTTGCAAGAAAAACCTGATGCAAAATATTTTTTTATGGTTGCTGCTAAAGATATTAAGTCAGGAAGCGAATTGACTGCAAATTATAATCTTTACACTTATCCAAAAACAGGTGTTGGATTACAAATGATTTAAATTAACTCAATAATTGTTAATGAAAAAAATTATTCAATATACAATTATTATACTTTTCAGTTTTACTTTTTCATTATTTTTATTTGAAATTTATCTCAATTTAAATAATACCAAAGTAGATTATAACGAAATAAAAAAAATATATAAACAAACAACTGGCAAAGATTATGACGATAGGACTAAAATTGAAGTTTATAAAGAGCTTATAAAAAAAGATAAAAACTTAGTTGTAAATGTATATCCATCACTTCACATTGAAGCAAAGAAAAATAAGGATTTATTTTTACCTTTATCAGGAATATCAAATTCAAAGACACTAGACTGTAATGAAAATGGATATTTTACTATTTTTAAAAGTGATAGATATGGTTTTAATAATCCAGATGTAGAGTGGAATTCAAGCAAAATTGAATATCTTCTTGTTGGAGACTCGTTTACTCATGGGGCATGTGTTAATAGGCCAAATGATATAGGTTCAGTTCTAAGAAATCTTTCAAATAAAACCGTTATAAATATTGGATATGGTGGAAATGGACCACTTTTAGAATATGCAACTTTAAAAGAATATATGCCTCAAAATGTTAAAAATATTATTTGGATATATGTAGAAAATAATGATCTAATTAATTTAGGGGCTGAAATTAAAAATAATATTCTAATTAAGTATTTAGATGATGATACTTTTACTCAGGATCTAATTAATAAACAAGTTCAGATAGACAAATTTAATAGAAATGTAATGATGAGCCATTTTTTAGATGATGAGATTAGAATTTTAAAGAAAGACTCAAAACTTAAATATAAAATTCTAAAATTTATAAGGTTAGATAAAACCAAAAATAAGTTTAAATCTATTTTTTCGAAAAAAAAAGATAACAAATTAAATTATAATAAATTTAAGCTAGTTTTAAATAAAGCTAATGAACTAGCTAAAATTAATAATTCAAAATTATATTTTGTATATCTTCCCTCTATAGAAAGATTTAAAAATCAAAAATATCATGATGATTTAGAAAAAATTGAGCAAATTGTGAACGGATTAGGTATAAAATTTATTAATATCAACAAAGAGGTATTTGAAAAAGAAGATGATAAATTGAGCTTTTTTCCTTTTAAAACAAGACAACACTATACTGTAAAGGGATATGATAAAGTTGCTGAAACAATTTATAGAATTACAAGGTGATTAATTTTACAGAAAATTTAAAATGATAAAACAACTTCCAAAAAGTACAAAAGTTGTAGTTATAGGAGGGGGTGTAGCAGGTTGTTCTTGCGCATATCATCTTGCTAAATTTGGTTGGAAAGATACTATTTTACTTGAAAGGGATCAGCTAACTTCTGGAACCACATGGCATGCAGCAGGTCTTATTGGACAACTAGGTGCATCTCAAACTATTACAAAATTAAGAAAGTATTCTTTAGATTTGTATAAAGAACTTGAAAAAATCACAGGCCTATCCACTGGATTAAAACAAAACGGCGCAATAACTATTGCCTCTACAAAAGATAGAATGCAAGAACTTTTACGACAAGCAACCACAGCTCAATTATCTAACGTTGAAGTTCAGGTTTTAGATAAAAAAAAAACAAAACTAATGTATCCAGTTATTGAAGACAGAGACATTGAAGGTAGTGTTTATATGCCTAAAGATGGCCAGGCTGATCCTGTGGGTGTGACAAACGTTTTAGCCAAGGCAGCAAAAATGGAAGGAGTAAAAATTTTTGAAAAAACACCGGTTAAAAAGATTTTAGTAAATCAAGGTAGAGTAGTAGGAGTTGATACAATTTATGGTAAAATAGATTGTGAGTTCGTAGTGCTTGCATCTGGAATGTGGTCTAGACAAATTGCTGAGGATATAAACGTAAGTGTACCACTTTATCCAAATGAACATTTTTATATAATTACTGAACCAGTTAAAAATCTACCAAAAGACTTACCAGTCTTAAGAGATTACAACGCTTGTCTTTATTTAAAAGAAGATGCAGGAAAAATGCTTATTGGAATATTTGAACCTAATGCAAAACCAGCTTTTAAGGAAACAGGAAGAGTACCAGAAAATTTTTCTTTTGGAGAGTTTCCAGATGATTTTGATCATTTCGAACCATATTTAAAAAAATCCTTTTATAGGTTGCCAATGCTTAAAGACGTTGGAATAAGAAAATTTTTTTCAGGACCAGAATCTTTTACTCCAGATACACAATATCTTTTAGGAGAAACAGCTGAGGTAAAAAAGTTATATACCTGCTGTGGTTTTAATAGTATTGGAATTGCTAGCGCTGGTGGAGCAGGAAAAGCAACTGCAGAATGGATGATAAACGGCCATACAAATGAAGATTTATTTTCTTTAGATATAAAAAGATTTCAAAAATTTCACTCATCAAAAAAATTTATTATGGAAAGGGTTACGGAAACTTTAGGTGATTTATATGGTATGCATTGGCCATACAAACAGCATTCTACTTCAAGAAATCAAAAACTACTTCCTTACCATGATGAATTAAAAAAAGCAGGCGCTTGTTTTGGTGCAACATCTGGTTACGAGAGACCAATGTGGTATTCTTTAAACGGAAAACAACCAAAATATGAATATAGTTTTAGTTATCAAAATTGGTACCCATCAGCAAAATATGAAACCACAAATGCAAGAAAAAATGTGGGTCTTTTCGATTTATCATCGTTTGCAAAATTTGATTTAAAAGGAGAAAGCGTACACGACGAGTTGCAAAAAATTTGTACAGCAAATATAAAAAGTATGACTGGTAAGACAACTTATACTCAAATGTTAAATGAAGAGGGGGGTATAGAAACCGACTTGAGTATTGTATGTATTGAAAAAAATTATTTTAGAGTAGTTACGTCTGCTACTACAAGAGAGCATGATAAAGCTCATATTAAAAAATATTTGTCATCCAAAGTTGAATTTAAAGATATTACTGATGAGTATTGTTGCTTTGGATTATTTGGGCCAAATAGTAGGAAAATGATTAGTAAAATTAGCAAAGATGACTTTTCTAATGAAAATTTCAGATTTGGTTATGCGAAATTTATCAAAATTAAAGATATTGAGGTCTGGGCTCAAAGATTATCTTATGTGGGTGAGCTGGGGTATGAATTATATGTAAAAAGTTCAGAGGCCAAAAAATTATACGGTATTATTTTTTCTGAGGGTAAAAACTTTAATATGGTCCATTGTGGAATGCATGCTATGGATATTATGAGAATGGAAAGTGGTTTTTTACATTGGGGCCATGATATTTCTGCTGAGGAAAACCAATATCAAGCAGGTCTAAGCTTTGCAATAAGTTATAAAAAAAATATAGATTTTATTGGAAGAAGCGCAATATTGAAAATTAAGGACCAACCTATATCAAAACAATTTATTATGCTCACCTTAAAAGAAAATAAACCAGGCGAACCATTACTTCTCCATGAAGAGCCTATTTATTTAAATGATAATATAATTGGAAGAACAACATCAGGAAATTACTCTTTTTGCTTTAATAAAAACCTAACATTCGGTTATGTAAACGGAAATATTTCTAAAGATGAGCTTAAATCAGCCAAATTATATGTTGAGGTTGCTAAGAAAAAACATGCTGCAGAATTACAATCTAACAGTTTAAATCAAAACAACTTCAAGACGATTTAAAACATAATACTCAATCTGATCTATTAAATTTATTTTAAAACCTCAAATTGAACAACCTGAAGATTGTAAAAATAAATCTCTCATGATTAATTTAGGTATGTCATCAGAAAAAACTGCCAGTAAATCAACTCAGACGTTCATAATTGATAGTGAAGATTATGAATTTGAGAACACTATACAAGATAAAAAAAGTACCAAAGTTGATATAAATTTACTAATGGACAAAGTTAGAGCAGAAAAGAAGAAGGAGAAGAAAGAAAACCTAATTTTTGTAAGCTTAATAGCTTCAGTAATTTTGATTACTGGAGCAATCGCATCATTTTAAAAAATAATATTAACTTTTACGAATCCTAGCAGCATTAAATAATTTACAAGAAACCTCTGCAATTTTATTCACATTCTCTAATCTATATTTATCCACCTCTTTAACTCTATTTGAGTCAGATACTACGTATAGACCATTTTTATTTTTATCTACAAATTTATTATCTACTAAAAATTTTAATTTCCTAATTACAGTTGGTCTTGGTATTCCTGTCAAATCTGAGATTGTCATTGCATTCAATCCAAGAGTCTCAGTTAACGATAGAAGCTCATCTAAATAAGTGTCTTTTACTTTATCGGGATATTTATTTGAAGCTTTGAATTTTTTTGTTAGTGATAAATTTTGATTGTAAACAATCATTGCCCAGATTTGAACAGTTTCATAATCATTAAAAAATTTTTTTTTAAAAGTAGTTAGCATTTCTATCTGAAATTTTAAAAAATAATTCCAGCAAAGTGTGTAATTATTTTTAATTAACAGCTCCATATCCAAATTAGATATTTGTTGATTTATAATATTAGCTTTATGTAGAAGTTTGGATAAATTTGCTAAGAATTTTGATATCATATGTATTGAAGTACTAGGTTTTTGCAAATTGTAAGCTTTTCTGTTTATTACTACCGCTTTTTTATTTTTCTTTATGATACCGATTTTTTCTAATTCTAATATTTTTCTCCTTGCTGTTTCTTTTGATATTGAAAGATCTTTAGCAATATTAACTATATTAAATTTTTTTATCTCATACTGGTCAACATTATAGAATTGATCAAAATTATATTTAATAAAATATTCAGCATAACTATCAAATGTCTTACTTACCAAACTCATTAAAATGAAATATTTATCTAAATCTTTAAAAGTTATGTAGGCATTATTAAGCCAAATTCTTTGAAGTTCAAAATAATCTGTAATTATTTCGATGTAATTTTTAGCAAGTATATTATAAACATCTGATACATCTACCTCTGTAGAAAATTTTAGCCTTATTTCCTTTGACATTTTAATTTTAATAAATATTTAACTTAGTAATAAAAATAAAAGATGTAAATTAATTTTATGGAATTCGTCAAATTAGTAGGGCCTTTTGGTGTTTTTTTTATAATGTTTGCGCTAGGCTTGAATTTAAGTATCAAAAGATTCCTAAGAGTATTCAAAAAACCAAAAAATTTTATTGTAGGAGTGCTTTGTCAAATAGTCATTCTCCCAATTATCGGCTTAATAGTTATTAGTTTATTACCTATGGATAAAGAATTTCAAATTGGAGTGTTTCTTTTATTAATCATGCCCTCAGCAGCAATGTCAAATTACGCCACAAGAATTGCTGATGGCAACGTTCCTTTATCTATTTGTTTAACTTCAATATGCGCTTTATCTTCTTTCATCACAGTTCCAATGTATTTAAATTTCTTTTCAAATTTTTTATATAATCAAAGTTTTGATTTACGATTATTTAGTTTTTCAGTTAAAACATTTTTATTTATAACAATGCCTGTTTTTATAGGAATTTATTGTAGAGAAAAGTTTTCTAGTTTTTTTAAAAATCTAATTTTTACTCTTGATAGATTAGCCTTTGTTATTTTTTTAATTATAGTATTCATAGCCATTTATACAGAAAAAGATAACTTGGTTAATTATTTTGATGATGTTGGAGTAATTATGAGTTTAATTTTAGCGATGGTTTTTGTATCTTCCCTTATAACAACTCAAATATTTATAGATGATATTCCATCAAAAAGAGCAATCAGAATTGAGGCATTATTACAAAACGGTGCAATGGGTTTTGTAGTTGGAGCATTAATTTTTTCTGAGATTCAATATCTTGTTCCAATAACTATTTATGCGCTTTTACAATATTGTTTTCTTCTATTTTATTTAGGAAATATGAAGCTTAAAAAATAAATTTTAGCAGATGTTATTCGGTAAAATTAATGGTTTAGAAAAAAAGATTTCAAAAATAATACTCGGAAACGATAAGAAAAAAAAATATATCTCTGCCTCAAAGCTATGGGATTTTTATTATGAAAATGGAGGAAATACTTTTGATAATTCAATTTATTATAGAAATGGTGAAAGCGAAAAATTATTGGGAAAATGGATAAAATCTAGAGGTTTGGAGAGAAATATCGTTTTGATTTCAAAAGTTGGAGAAGAAAACTCTCAACCATCAGAAATATTGAGTTTATTACAAATATCTTTAGAAAGACTGCAGTCAAACATTGCTGATATATTAATTTTACATCACCATAGCAAGCAAGTGCCAATTAGCGAATATGTTGACGCATTAAATGAAATTAAATCTTCAGGAAAAATTAAATTATTTGGAATTTCAAATATTTCTAAAGATAGGTTTGATGAGTCGTTAAAATGGTCGAGGAAAAATAATAAAATTCCTTTTTCTATTATAAATAATCAATTTTCATTAGCTAAAATGGAAAAACCACTTTGGCCAGACTGCTTAAGTATTTATAATAATGAATATATTAAATATTTAGAAAATAACAAAATTGCTCATTTTGCATGGTCTAGTCAGGCTAGAGGATTTTTCATCAAAGAAAGTTTTATACGAAAGTTCTTAAGAAGAAAGTTTCATAAATACCTAAAAGATTGTTTTCACAGTTTAGAAAATGATGAAAAAAGAAAAAAAGCCGAGGAACTGTCTAATAAATATAATTGCTCATCGAATGATATAGCTTTATCATGGGTTATAAACCAAAAATTTCCTTCTTATGCAATTATTGGACCCAAAAATAAATCAGAATTAAAATTCTCAATGAATTCTCTTAATATTGTGTTATCAGATGAAGATAAAAAATGGTTAAATTTAATCTAAGCCAATGAGTATAGTCAAATCCATTATTGAGCAACATAAAATGATACCTCATCCAGAAGGAGGCTATTATGTTGAAGTATTTAAAACTAAAGATGTAAGTCATATTTATTTTCTACTAGAAGCTAATCAGCATTCCCATTGGCATAGAATAAACAAAAATGAAACATTACATTTTTATTTGGGTAGCTCTCTAATTATATATACCTCAAAAAATGGAGAGGAATTTCAAATTAATGAAATCGGATCAAAAAATAATTTTATATTTAATATTGAGAAAAATACCTGGTTTGCAATGAAACCCTCAGGTTTATTTAGTTTAATTGGATGCACTGTTGCTCCAGCATTTGAGTTTAAAGATTTAGAGTTAGCACCAAAAGATTGGAAACCTTCTAAATTTAATATTAATCTTTAATATTTATTCTTTGAAAGAAAAAAAATAAGTAGTATATATCAATGTGAACTTAATGGCGGGGTAGCTCAGTTGGTTAGAGCGCGGGACTCATAAGCCCGAGGTCAGTGGTTCGATCCCACTTCCCGCTACCAATATTTTACATGAGTAAACTTATAGTTTTTTAAGATAATTTGAATATTCACAGTTTCCATAAAATTTTATTGCATCATTTATCTTAGATCTTTTAATCCATCCATTATTAAGCGCTATTTCTTCCAAGCAAGCAATTTTAAAGCCTTGTCTATTTTCTATAGCCGATACAAAAGAACTAGTTTTATAGAAATCTTCGATTGAACCCGAATCTAGCCATGCACCGCCCCTTCCTATTAAATCAGCAGTTAGTTGGTTATTTTTTTTATATTTATTTATTAAATCAACAATTTCTAATTCTTTTCTTTTTGATGGTTTAAGTTTTTTTGCATAATTTATGACGTTATTATCAAAAAAATATAAACCTGTTATTGCAAGGTCTGAAAGAAATTTTTTAGGTTTTTCTTTTATATTTATAACCTTTTTTCTTTTATCTATTTTAGCAACACCATAAAGTTCTGGCTTATTTACTTTATGTAAAATTATTTTTGCACCTTTTTTCAATTTTACAGAGCTTAATAGTTGTTTAGTTAAATTTTGGCCATAAAAAAAATTATCTCCAAGTATCAATGCAACATTATCTTTTCCAATAAACTTTTCTCCTAATATGAATGCATCAGGCAAACCTCTAGGATAAGTTTGTTCTCTATATGTAATATTTACTCCAAAGTTGTCACCATTTGGAATTATTTTTTTATATTGAGCTAGCTGTCCTCTGTTAACGATAATTAATATGTCTTTTATTTTTGCCAACATTAAAATTGAAAGTGGATAAAAAATTAAAGGTTTATCATATATAGGAAGTAATTGTTTATTTACAGCTTTAGTTAGAGGACTCATTCTTGTCCCCATTCCACCCGATAATATAATTCCTTTTTTAATCACTTTATTTTTATTCCCAATCTTTTCGTAATATCTCTTTTTTTTAATCCAGAATAATATCCTGGATTTTTTAAATACCAATCAAAAGTCTTATTTAAACCCATTAATATATTTGTTTTTGGTTTCCACTTTAGATTTTTGATTAATTTATTACTATTTAGTGCGTATCTAATATCATGACCTGGTCTGTCTTTCACAAATTTAATTTTTACATTTTTTCCTATATTTAATTTTGATTTTGCAATTTTAATTAGAAGTTTTGAAATATTAATATTTTTTAGATTTAAATTAGAACCAATATTATAAAAGTTTCCAATTTTTCCTCTTTCAAAGATTTTGATTAAAGCTTCACAGTGATCATCCACGTATATCCACTCTCTTGAATTAAGTCCCTTACCATATAACGGTAAACTTTTATTTTTTAGAACATTATATATTAGCTTTGGTATTAATTTCTCAGGGTGCTGTCTTGGACCATAATTATTTGAACAGTTTGTAATGATTGCGGGAATATTAAACGTTCTTATGTATGAATATACTAAATGGTCAGACGAAGCTTTTGATGCAGCGTAAGGTGAGCTTGGTTTATACGCATCATTTTCTTTTGATCTTCCAATTAAAATATCACCATACACTTCATCTGTTGAAATATGAATTAATCTTGATTTTTTATTCTTTTCAACAAATTTTCTAAATGCCTGTAATAAATTAAATACTCCTACAATGTTACTTTTAATAAATTTTTCTGGTCCGTCAATCGATCTATCAACATGCGTTTCAGCAGCTAGATTAAAAATAGCATTTGGTTTATATTTTTTTAAAACATTGAAAATTTTTTTATGGTTATTAATATCTAATCTAATAAATCTATAATTTTTATTTTTTGATATATTTCTGACATTGTAAAAATTAGAGGAATAAGTAACTTTATCTATATTTATAACAAAATATTTCTTTTTAAGAAGAATATTAACTAAATTACTACCTATAAAGCCTAGACCTCCAGTTACTATAACTTTTTTCATATTTTTTTTTTACAATAATTGGCTATTTAAGTATACTTTTTTAAACTTGAATGAAATTAAATTTAGAAGATATAACATTTATAATAGTAACATATCAGAGTGAGCATGTAGTCAAATACTGTTTAGACTCACTCCCAAAGGTTTCAAAAAAATTAATTATCGAAAATTCTAATAATATTAATTTATACAATGAGTTAAAAGCTAAATATGACAATATTGAGGTGATTGTATCAAAAAATATAGGCATGGGTGCAGGAAACAATATTGGTTTAAAATCATGCAAAACAAATTACGCCTATGTTTTAAATCCAGATACAAAATTTCGAAAAGATACAATATTAAAATTTTTAGAAACTTTGAATGAGGTGCCAGATTTTACTTTAGCTTCACCCTTAAATGATGACCCAAAAACTCCTAATTACAAAAAAATTATTGCAAAAATTAATGATAATACGTTGTCTGTTGATAGTATAGATGGGTTCTCAATGTTATTTAATTTAAAAAAATTTAAAGATCAAAATTTTTTTGATGAGAATTTTTTTCTTTATTTAGAAAATAATGATTTATGCTTAAGAGTAAAACAAAAAAATGAAAATATATTTGTTGTAACCAACGCTATGATAAACCATAAAGGCAGTATTTCCCTAAGTGAAAATCTTGAATATTTGAGAAATTGGCATTGGATGTGGTCAAAATTTTATTTCAATAAAAAACATTATGGTTTTTTTGTTGCAATAAAAAATATATTTTTAAATTTTATAAGTGCGTTAATTAAATATTTTTTTTATTTAATTATTTTCAAAAATAAAAAAAAGAAAATTTACGAAATGAGAATTAAAGGAATAATTAATGCATTAATTGGAAAAAAATCTTGGTTTAGATTATGATTATTATTTTGTATTTTCATACAAATAATTAAACAATTTTTCAAAATGAGGTTGAAAGTAAAAATCAAATCCATTTTTTCCCACGGGTTGTACTAAAGGCGTATCTGGACTAGCTTCCAATAATCTCGGAACCTTTAAAGCTTCAGCTATCGGAAAACATACAGACTGGTTGCCAAGAAAGAATCTAGATGATTTAATAATTTGCGCAATTTCTAAAAAATCTTTTGGATTATAAAATTCTAAGTTTGGAACTTGTTTTTTAAGGTCGTCATATTCTTCTTTAATACCGACAAAGAGAGGATCATCATAATTTTTTAGAAATTTATAATTAATATAAATGTTTCTATGTCTAAAGGTTCTTTGTATTACTATCCTTTTTTTTATTTTTTCATGTTCATTTACATCTAAATATTTATCATTTAAATCTGCCTGTTCGCCTGCTATGTGAAAATACCAGCGTGGTGAATTAAATGTACTATTCAAAGGAAGTTCTCTAAATAAATCTAAATTTATATCAATTTTTTCATTTTCATGTTTTTTTACTTGGTTAAAAAAATTTTGACTTTTAAGCAAAGGTATAAGTAAATTATACATTTTTTCACTTATCAAATAACCCTCCCCAGTATGCTTGTAGTATTCATATGTAAATTTTTTATTTACTCCCACATAGAAGTTGCATTTATGTGTTAGAGATAATTTTTTAATTAAAGAAAAAGAATAAATTAAATCTCCAGATGTTCCAGAATGTAGGAAGTTCAATTCTTTTTTTTCTAATACGGATTTATTTATTTGATTTATAATACCCTCATATTTCTCTTTAAATAAATTTACTTTTAATTGATCTTTAAATTCATTTTTTTTTTTTGATTTAAATAATTTGTAATAAAGTTTTTTAAATATCATTATTAATGTCCTGGAAATTCTATTAAACTTTGAATTTTATGACCAGACTCAACAAGCTTATCGCACCCTCCAAGATCAAAAAGATTTATAACAAAAATGAAACCTGCAACACTTCCTTCAGAAATCTCAATTAGTTTAGCCGCAGCTTCTGCTGTTCCACCTGTAGCAATTAAGTCATCAATAATTAATACTTTATCGTTTTTTTTCACAGAATCTTTGTGCACTTCAATTGTAGCTTTTCCGTACTCAAGTTCGAAATCAACGGAGTATTTTTCAGCTGGGAGTTTATTTTTTTTTCTTAACATTATAAAAGGTTTTTCAACTAAATATGATACTGCAGATGCAAAAACAAAACCTCTAGATTCTATTGCTGCAATCTTATCAAAATTAAAATTTTTAGATTTATTAACTATCTGATCTATGCAATTTGAAAATGCTTTTTCATCTTTGATTAAAGTAGTTATATCTCGGAACAAAATTCCCTTTTTAGGATAATCAGGTATTGATCTAATATAATCTTTTAAATCCATAAAATTTTGATTATAAATAATTAAATCATTTTAAATAATATGACAAACAAATTAGCTATCATTGGTGGAAGTGGTTTATATGATGTTGAGGAATTTAAAGAACGTGATTTGTTGGAGATAAAAACGCCCTGGGGATATCCTTCAGATAAAATATTAAAAACAAAATTTGATGCAAAAGAAGTTTACTTTTTACCAAGGCATGGGAGAGGTCATTTTATATCACCATCTAATATAAATTTTAGAGCAAACATCGACGCTTTAAAACAATTGGGAGTAACAGATATTGTATCTGTTTCAGCAGTGGGTTCATTAAAAGAGAGTCTACCACCAGGAAAATTTGTAATAATAGACCAATTTATTGATCGTACATTCGCAAGAAATAAAACTTTTTTTGAGGATGAAATAGTTGCTCACGTTTCAATGGCTCACCCTACGTCAAATGGACTTATGAACGCTTGTGAGGATGCAATTAAAAAATCCCATATAGATTATCAGCGAGGAGGAATATATGTTGTTATGGAGGGTCCGCAATTTTCAACTCTAGCAGAATCTAATTTATATAGAAGTTGGAAAGCTGATGTAATTGGTATGACAAATATGCCTGAAGCTAAATTAGCTAGAGAAGCTGAAATACGATACGCTTCAGTATCTATGGTTACCGATTATGATTGTTGGCATCCAGATCATGAAAATGTTGATGTACAAAAAGTTATAAAGGTTCTTTTAGACAATGCTGTAAAAGCAAAAGACATGATAAAAAATTTAATCAAAAATTTTGAAAAACACATAGATAAAAATGATCCAACAAATAATTGCTTAGATGTTGCGATTATAACAGCTCCAGAAAAAAGAACAAAAAAAACCATTAAAAAACTTAAAAATATTGCAGGGAGAGTTTTATTAAAGTGACAAAAAAAAAAGAACTTAAAGGTAAATGTGGTTGTGGCAATGTAAAGTATCTAATTAAAGACAAACCATTGTTTACTCAGGCATGCCATTGTAAAGATTGTAAAGTTTCTACAGGATCATCTTTTGTAATTCATACGATGGTAATAGAAGAGGATTTTGAGATTAAAGGGGATGTAGCATCTATTGAACTTCCAACAGGAAGTGGAAAAGGAGTAAATGCTTATTTTTGTATTATTTGTGGAGTTTATATTTTTTGCAAATACAATATATCACCAGGAAGATTTGCTGTACGTACACAAACTTTAGAAAAATCTATTATACCTCAAGCTCATATTTTCGTGAAAGATAAAGATCCCTGGATAGAAATCTCAAACAAATCTATATGTTTTGATAAATTTTATGATAGGGATAAAATTTGGCCCAAAGAAAGTCTCGAGAGAATAAAAAAATGATGATCGAAGGTAAAAATTATAAGACAATTTGGTTTGAAAATAATTGTGTTAAAATTATTGATCAAACTAAACTTCCACATAAATTTGTTATAAAGGAAATTAAAACTGTAAAAGATACTATTAATGCTATTAAAAATATGGAGGTTCGAGGTGCACCATTAATTGGCGCAACTGCTGCCTACGGTTTAGTTCTCTCAATTTTAGAAAATAATGATAATACATTTTTAAAAACATCCGCAAAGAAATTAATTGAATCTAGACCTACAGCAATAAATCTTAAATGGGCCATAGATAGAATGATGAATAAGCTATCAGGTATTAATAGTGAGAAAATTTTAGATTTAGCAATAAAAGAGGCTAAAAAAATTTGCATGGAGGATGTAAATTTTTGTGAAAGAATTGGGATTAATGGATTAAAACTAATTAAAGAAATTTTTAATAAAAAAAAAGATACAATCAATATTTTAACTCATTGTAATGCAGGATGGCTTGCAACTATAAATTGGGGTACAGCTACATCGCCTATATATCACGCCCATAATAGTGGGATACCTGTTCATGTTTGGGTTGATGAAACAAGACCTAGAAATCAAGGAGCGAACCTCACATCATTTGAATTAAATGAAGAAAATATACCTAATACAATTATCGCAGATAACACAGGTGGTATTTTAATGCAAAGGGGCAAAGTTGATATTTGTATAGTAGGTACTGACAGAACTTTAGCAAATGGTGATGTTTGCAATAAAGTCGGTACTTACCTTAAAGCATTAGCCGCAAATGATAACAATGTACCTTTTTATGTTGCTTTACCTAGTTCAACTATTGATTGGAATACTAAGAATTTCAAAGATATACCAATTGAGGAAAGAGCTTCTTCAGAACTTTCACACATAGAAGGGTTAGATGAGAATAATAATATAAAAAAAATTTTAATATACCCAAAAAAAAGTAAATCAATGAATCTAGCTTTTGATATAACTCCAGCAAAATATATTACTGGCCTAATTACAGAAAAAGGAATATGTGAAGCTTCTTTTGAAGGTTTAAAAAAATTATTTAATTAAAAATATGAACTTAAAAGAAAAAAAATTTATTGAAAAATTGATTTCTAAATATTCGAAAAGTGATAAACAAAAATATTTTCTTACTCCTGACTCATTTTCGAATGAAGATATAATTGCTGGGGCCAAAACTCTTCTTAAAAAACAAATTACAATGTCTGTTTTGACGAAAAAGTTTGAAAAAGAATTTGCAAGATATGTGGGTGCTAAATATGCTTTAATGGTTAACTCTGGTTCCTCAGCAAATTTATTAGCTTTTTTTGCACTTATAAATCCTATGAAAAACAAAAAACTTAAATATGGAGACGAATGCTTGATACCATCTCTTTGTTGGTCGACATCATTATGGCCAATAGTTCAATCAGGATTAAAACCAAAGTTTATAGATATAGATAAAAAAACATTGAATATTTCTATTGAACAAATCAAAAAAAAAATAACAAAAAAAACAAAAGTGATAATGGCAGTTCATGTTTTAGGAAATTCTACCAATATGGATGAACTTAAAAAAATTACAAAAAATAGGAAAATTTATTTAATTGAGGATACATGTGAGTCATTAGGATCAAGATATAAAAAAAAATATTTAGGTACTTTTGGTGATTTTGGAACCTATTCTTTCTATTATTCACATCAGATAACATCTGGAGAGGGTGGTATGATTGTATGCAATGATAAAAAAAATTATGAAATTATACATTCTTTAAGAGCACATGGATGGGATAGGGGGATAAAAAAAAATTCAAACAAAAAATTTAATTTCATAAACTCTGGCTTTAATTTAAGACCAAGTGAAATATCAGCTGCTATTGGTTGTTCCCAGCTTAAGAGATTAAATAGATTTAAAAAAACTAGATCAATAAATAGAATGAAGATAATAAATAAATTAAAGAAATCAAAGAAATGGTCAAACCAATTTACCTTTATAGACTCTATTAAAAATTTAGACCCAAGCTGGTTTGGATTACCTATTCTGATCAATAAACCATATTTAAAAAAAAAGAAGCGATTTCTTAAATATCTTAATGATAATTTTATTGAAACAAGACCAATTATTAGTGGAAATTTTTTGAATCAACCATCAATTAAACTTTATAAGTTAAATAGAAATAAAGAAAATTTTCCCCAGTCTCAAGAAATTGAGGATAGAGGTTTTTTTATAGGTATTCATGTTAATCCTATAAATAAGGAAACTCTAAATAATCTTGAAAAAAAATTATTAAAAATTGATGAAATTTAATCTAGGTATAACCGGCCATACAGGAGTTTTGGGATCAGAATTTATAAAATACAACTTCGCCAAAAAATTTATAAAATTTAAAGGTAATATTACAAAAAAGAGAGAAATAAAAGAATGGATAAGTAACAAAAAAATAAATTGTTTATTCCATTTTGCTGCTGTTGTTCCCACAAAAATTGTAAAAAACGATCTTGATTATGCAAATAAAGTGAACTTTTTAGGAACCAAATATCTTGTAGATGAATGCTTAAAATCAAAAAATATAAAGTGGTTTTTTTTTGCATCCACATCTCATGTTTATGGATTTTCTAGTAAAAAAATAAAAGAAACAAAAAAAACCAAACCAATTTCAAAGTATGGATATACAAAATTAAAGGCTGAAAAATATGTTGTGAAATCATTTACAAGAAAGAAAATACCTTATTGTATTGGTAGAATATTCAGTTTTACCCATAAAAAGCAAAGTGAGGATTTTGTTGTACCATCAATAATGAAAAAAATTGATAAAGAAAATTATACATTTGAAAACGTTAATCATTATCGAGACTTTATTAGCACCAAAGATATTTGTTCAGCTATAAGAATTTTATTTAATAAAAAAGCTCAGGGTATTTATAATATAGGTTCGGGAAAAAAGATTTTAATTTCGGACTTAATAAAGATTATTGCTAGAAAAAAAAATAAAAAAATTTTATTAAAAAAAAATAAAAAAAGAACTTGTTTATTTGCAGATATAAGTAAAATTAAAAAATTAGAATGGAAACCAAAAAAAAATATAGCAAGTATTATTAATGATTTTTAATCAAATTAAAAAAAATAGATATTTAATATTATTTTTAATCATAGCTTTTTTTATGCTTTATATTTCAAGAATTGAGTATGGATCTCATAGTTTAGATAAATCTATGAAAGCATGCATTATTGCCCAAAAAAAACTAGATAAGAGTAAAAATATTGATGACATCAAATCTTTTTGTGAAAGAGAAATTAATAAAAAACTTAAAAAATAATGTTAGAAATAAAGAAAGAAGTAATTGAGTATGCAAAAAAACTTAATACTGAAAACCTTTCACCTTTGAGGTCTGGTAATATTTCAATGAGAGGAATTAATGATGGCGTTGAAGGCTTCTTCATTACACCTTCTGGAGTAAAATACGATGATCTAACTACAGATAGCATTGTTTTTTTAGAGTTAAACGAAAATAATAACATAAAAAAAATTTCAGATAAGGTTATTAATCCATCTTCTGAATGGCGTTTTCATCAAGATATTTACATAGAAAAAAGGGATGCTCATGCGATAGTTCATGCTCATTCGGCTAATGCTGCAGCTGTTTCAGCTCATGGCAAGAATATTCCTGCATTTCATTATATGGTCGCTTTAGCTGGCGGTAATAATATAAAGTGTGCAGAATATGCAACCTTTGGAACAAAAGAATTATCTCAAAATATTATAAAAGCACTAGATGGAAGAAAAGCATGTCTTATGTCTAATCATGGTCAGGTTGCATTTGGCAAATCTCTTAGCGAGGCATTTGAACTTGCAGAAGAGATCGAAAATATTTGTCATCAATACATAAATACAATAAAATTAGGGCAACCTAAGATTCTTTCAGATGAAGAAATGAAAAGAATTTTAGACAAAACAAAGAATTATAAAAAAAACTAAAACTTTTATATTATGACTAAAGTTGGTGAACATATAACGTTGGATATTATAGGTACGATTAAAGAATATGATCCAAAATTCTTTGAAAAACTAGTCTATAAAATTGCAAAAAAAGCTAAAGTGACAGTTTTAGAAATATCAAAGTACAAATTTGAACCTCAGGGCTTTACTTTAGTAGCACTTTTAGCTGAAAGTCATATAAGTTTTCACACTTTTCCTGAAAAAGGAATTATAAGTTTTGATTTTTTTACATGCGGAAAAGTTAACCCAATTGTCGCCTTAGATATAATTAAAAAAGATATTAAACATAAAAAAATTGTAAAAAAAGAATTCAATAGAGATAATATTATTTACTATGATGATATTTATAGTTCACCAGGACTTAAAAAATATTATTTAGTTAAAGATGTTTTAGAAGACTTCAATTCTAAAGTTGGTCAGCATATAGAAATTTTAAATCTAGAGCAGTTTGGAAAATCCTTATTTATTGATAACGAACTTCAAGTTGCCGAAAGTGATGAATATTTGTATAGCTCAACTTTTGTTAATTCTGGTATTAAATTAAATCCAAACAAAGAAAAATCTGCAATCATTGGTGGTGGAGATGGTGGTGTTGCAAGAGAATGTATATCACAAGGATTTAACTATATAGATTGGTTTGAACTCGATCCAGAAGTGGTCGAAGTTTGTGAAAAACATTTATCCAAAATTGGTAAAAAAGCTACAACAAAAAATTCAGTTAAGTGTGTTTGGGGTGATGCTTTTGAAAGTATTAAAAAAATTGAGGATAGAAAATACGATAAAATATTTGTAGATCTTAACGACGACCAATATTGTATTGATCTTGCAGCAAAAAATATAAATTCGCTCAAAAGAATTTTGAAGCCAAACGGTACAATAACAGCACAAGTTGGAAGTCAGGATAAAAAACCAAAGCAGGTAAAAAAATGGCTTAATTTGTTTGAAAAGAGCTTTGGCAATACATCTTTAGATAGAATTTATATACCCAGCTTTGATTGTTCTTGGAATTTTGCATCTGCATTAAATAAATAATTTCTTTTTAAATCATTTAATTTGTGAAATACTTAATAAAAAAATATTGGAGGCGAAATGAATATTATTAAAAAATTTAGCTTAGGAGTTTTGATTACTTTGTTTTTATCATTTTCTGCTAACGCTGATAAAATTAAAATAGGAACAGAGGGGGCATACCCACCTTGGAATTCAAAAGATGCTTCGGGCAAATTAATTGGATTTGAAGTTGAGCTTGCTTGGACACTTTGTAGATATATAGGTCAACAATGTGAGATAGTTGAGCAAGATTGGGATGGAATGATACCAGCTCTTATTATGAGAAAATTTGATGCAATAATGGCAGGAATGTCCATTACTGCTGAAAGACAAAAAGCAATTAGTTTTTCTCAAGGCTATGCAGATGAAGTTGCTTCATTGGCAGTTATGAAAGGATCAGACTTAGAAGGTATAGACACACCCGCAGGAATTAATTTAACCAAACCTAATGCTGCTGCGAAAAAAGCACTTAAAACGCTTACAACTGCATTATCGGGTAAAACTGTTTGTGTGCAAACTGCAACAATTCACCAAAACTTTTTAGATTCAGGCGATGTTGGAAAAGTAAACGTTAGAACATACAAAACTCAAGACGAAGTAAACTTAGATTTAGCATCAGGAAGATGTGATGCTGCATTAGCTGCAGCTGTAGCTTTTAGTGATTATGCAGAAAAATCAGGTAAACCGGTTGTGTTAGTTGGACCAACATTTTCAGGTGGAGCATTTGGTAATGGTGTAGGTGTCGGTATAAGAAAAGACGATACAGAGTTACTCAATGCATTTAATAAAGCAATCGATAAAGCAAGAAAAAATGGCGACATTAGTAGAATTGCTACTAAATGGTTCGGCTTTGATGCATCTATGTAAATATTTTTAGATTTGGCGGCTATAATATATAGTCGCCAGTCTTTATGGAACTTCTTTCATTCGGAAAAACTGGTTGGGGTGACGAACTACTAATCGCAACAATAATGACAATTGCCGTATCTATTACGGCTATGCTTATAGGTTTTCTTTTTGCTTTAATATTTACTCCACTTAAACTTTCAAAAAGTAAATTTTTAAATCTTATTGGTAATTGTTACACAACAGTAATAAGAGGAGTTCCTGAATTGTTAGTTATCTATTTATTTTTTTTTGGTGGAAGTGGCGCTGTTATGTATGTAGCATCTATATTTGGATATAATGAATACATTGAAATTAATGCATTTATTACAGGGTCATTTGCAATTGGAATTATTTCAGGAGCATACTCAACAGAAGTTTTTAGAGGTGCAATTCAATCGATTGATAAAGGACAATTTGAAGCGTCAAAAGTTTTAGGTTTAAAAAAACCTATTCACTTTTTTAAAGTTATTATGCCTCAAATGTTGAGGCTTGCTATTCCTAACTTGAGTAACGTTTGGCAAATTACTTTAAAAGATACTTCGCTCATCTCAGTGACTGGTTTAGTAGAAATAATGAGACAATCTTACATCGCAGCGGGATCAACTAGGGACCCTTTGTTTTTTTACTCATTCGCAGCAGTTTTATATCTACTGCTCACATATTTGAGCATGAAGTTAATTAATAGATTAGAAGTAAGATACAGTAGGGGTTATTAATGGATTTTGAATTAATGATAACTAGTTTGCCTAAATTGCTTAATGCTACTTTAATAACTCTAAAACTATTATCTGCATCATTAATTTTTGGATTATTTATTGGTCTCTTTTTTGCAATTCTAAGAGTTAATAAAAACCCAATTGTAAATAAATTTGCCTATGGTTATTCGTATGTATTTAGAGGAACGCCTCTATTGGTTCAAATATTTATTATTTATTTTGGTTTAGGTCAGATAGAGTATTTAAGATCAACAGTATTATGGGTAATTTTAAAAGAACCTTATTGGTGTGCAATAATTGCTTTTTCGCTGAATACTGGAGCTTACACATCAGAAATATTAAGATCTGCATTTCAAACAATTAAACCTGGAATAATCGAAGCAGGTCATAGTTTAGGAATTACGAGTAAAATTATATTTTATAAAATTCAAATTCCCATTGCTATCAGACAATCTTTGCCAGCTTATGGTAATGAAATCATTTTAATGATGAAAGGCACTTCTTTGGCAAGCACTGTTACTCTGATGGATCTTACAGGTGTTGCAAAATATATAATATCTACAACATTCAAACCAATTGAGGTTTTTATAGTTGCTGGTGGAATTTATCTTTTTATGACCTTCATAATTCATAATGTCATAAAGTTTTTAGAGAGAAAATATAGTTATTAATATGATGTGTACTCTTTAATTTCTCTGATTTTAGATCCAGAATGATTATTCAATTCAAGCTTAATTTTTCCTCTCTCATCATTTAGAAAATGTATATCTCTTGATGTTTTAATAAAAACTTCACCAAAGTCTGAATTTTTTTCACATAATCTTTTCTCATTCTCAATATCCCAAAGTTTGTTGTTAATTTCTTTTAATGACTGAAAAAGCTTATCGAGTTTACTATCTGTTTTTATATTTTTTTTGAATTGATCTGTTAACAATTCAAGCTCTTCATTAATAAATTTAAGTTTATTTTGATCTTTTATTTTTTCCTTTTTAATTTCTAGGATAGAAATTTTATCTAATAATTCACCAACCGAAACTTCAATAAGTATTTTATTCATAAATTCTTATATTATGTTAAGTTGTTTTAAATATGTCTAATATTTTAATTATTAAACATGGATCTTTAGGTGATATAGCCCAAGCAAGTGGTGCAATTCAAGATATTTATGAAAATCACAAAGACCATAACCTATATATAATGACCTCAAAACCTTACGTAGATTTGTATAAAAAAAGCCCTTTCATTACAGATGTAATTTTGGATAAGAGATTATCTAGATTTAACCTTATTTACATATATTTATTAATGAGAAAAATTAAAAAACTCAAATTTGTAAAAGTATTTGATCTACAAAATTCATCAAGAACATCATTTTATAAAAAAGTATTATTTCCAAATTCAAATTATAATTCTTGGTCGTCATCTCAAACCACATTACCTACAAATACGACTAAAGAAGAATTTGATAAACTTTCAGTTTTGGAGAGATTTGATCACCAATTAAAAACTTCTGGATTAGAAACTAAACATACTCTAAAACCAAATTTTGATTGGTCTTGTACTGATATATCGCAAATTATTTCTAAATTTAAATTAGAGAAATATATTATTTTATTTCCGTTTTGTTCCCCACATCTACATTTGAAAAAATGGCCACACTATAATGAGCTAATAAAATTAATTAAAACTGAATTAAAAAATGATTATAAAGTTGTAATAGCACCTGGACCAAGTGAAATCCAGGAGGCTAAAAATTTTAATGCAGAATCTATCTTGGATGATGGGAAAGCTTTAAACATTCCCCAACTTGCATCTCTAATTAAAAACAGTTCTTTTGTAATTGCCAATGATACAGGGCCGGCGCATATTTCTGCGCATATAGGCGCAAAAGGTGTAGCTCTTTTTGGTTCACATACCACAGCCTATAAAGTAAACATTGAGAGAGAACAGTTCAAAGCTATCCAAGTTTCTGATCTAAATAAATTAAGTGCAAGTAAAGTATTTGAAAAGATTCAACTATAAAATTTTTTGATAATTTTTGATAATTTGTTCCCAATGAAAATGTTTTGAAAATTCTTTAGCCAATTTACCGTATTCCCTATATTTATGATCTTTGAGCATTTTATCTATAGAGGAATATATTTCTTCAAGATTATTTCCATCACAAATTAAACCTGTTTTATCATGAACAATTGCATCCGACGCACCTCCATCTTTACCACCGATTGATGGTATCCCATATTGAGCAGCTTCGATATACGCAATACCAAAACCCTCTACCGATTTATTGTGTATTATTGAGGGCATTACAAAGATGTTTGATTTGTATACTAAAGCATTCTTTAGTCCATTATCTATATTTTTAAGAAAAATAACATTGTTGCTTAAATTAAGTTCATTTACTAATTTTTTTAAATTGTTTTCCTCTTCTCCATAACCAATACAAACATAAATTATATTTGGGTATAACTCTTTTAAATTCCTAATTGCCATAATCACTTTTTCGTGATTTTTTCTTTTGTCGAATCTGGAAACAGTAATTAATCTATTAGATTTTCCACTAAAAATTTTTTCAGCTTTAGCTATATCTTTCTCTGAAATCTCACTGACAGCTTCAACTCCTGGATTGATTACAATTATTTTGTTTTCATTTACTCCCTTATTTATTGCTAAATTTTTTGTAAAAACTGAGTTTGATATTACATAATCAACATTATTTAAAATTTTTATTAGCCTTTTATTTTGTCTTGTGCCTTTTTCATGATTTATTTCTTTAGAATGAATTAAACATATTTTTTTTTTATTTGTGTTTATTAGCTCTAAACTCTTCCAATGATCAGCTATTATACAACTAACGTTTTTGTTATTTTTTAAAAATTCATTAATTAAATAAGATTTTCTATATTTTCTAAGTAATTTTGGACCCCCGACCCTCTCGATTGAGAAATTTACATTATCATCAAAATTTGAATAATTTTCATGATAGTCAGCGAAAACTTTAACTAAATTTAATTTAGATAAAGATTTAGTTAATCCATGCATTAGGTTTTGCATACCACCTATATCAGGTGGGAAATTTCTAGTTATAATTAAAAACATTTAATTTACTTTATCCATTTAATATTACAGCCCATACTTGGGTGTTGTTCTTTTGGACCTTCACCTGTTTTTGAAATTAATTTTAACGCTTTGAATAGCTCACTTTCACCAGTATCTATAGGTTGTAAATCTTTCAGTTGTTTAATTCGACCTCTGTACTGAAGTTCTAAGTTTCCGTTATACGCAAAAAAATCCGGTGTGCAAACAGCATCATATACTTTCGCTACTTCTTGTGTTTCATCATGAAGATATGGAAAAGAAAAATTATTTTCTTTTGAAAAAGCAATCATATTCTCAAAAGAATCCTCTGGATAATTTTTAACATCATTAGAGCATATAGCAGCTGAGTTAACCCCAAATTTTTCTAAACTTTTACAGTCTTGAACTAAATCTTTAATTATTGCTTTTACATAAGGGCAGTGATTGCAAATAAACATTATTAGTGTTCCTTTTTCTCCTTTAATATCATTTAAAGAAATTATTTTGTTATCTGTAGATTTTAGTTTGAAATTTTCTGCTTTTTTTCCAAAATCGCATATTGGAGTTTTTGTAAGAGCCATGATAGAACAATATATAATTTATGTTTTATGATTTAAAAGATAAAAAACCAAAAAACTCTGGCGAAAATTGGGTAGCACCTAATGCAGTTATAATAGGGGATGTAACATTAGAAAAAAATACAAGTATATGGTTTAACGCAACTTTAAGAGGTGATTTAGAAAATATTCATATAGGTGAGGGATCTAATGTACAGGATGGATGTGTCCTTCACACTGATCCTGGTTACCCTTTAATGGTAGGAAAAAATGTTACCGTTGGTCATTTGGTTATGCTTCATGGGTGTTCAATTGGAGACAACAGTTTAATTGGAATTGGAGCAGTTATTTTGAACAATGCTAAGATTGGAAAAAATTGTATAATAGGCGCAAAAGCTTTGATAACAGAGAATAAAGAGATACCAGACAACTCATTAGTAATAGGTTCACCAGGAAAAGTTGTTAGAGAAGTTACTGAAGAAGAAAAAAAGGCAGTATTTGAAAATACAAAACATTACCAAGGTAATTGGAAAAAATATTCTAAATCAATATTTTAAACATGCCCGAAACTAAAAATCTCAAGTCAATTGCAGAGATTTATAAATCAGATAAAATTGAACATCAATATATTAAGGTTTATGAAAGTTATTTTGAAAAAATAAGAGACGAAAAGTTAAAAATACTTGAAATCGGCATAGCAGATGGAAAATCTTTATTAACATGGAGCGATTATTTTAAAAACTCTATCATAGTTGGAATTGATATTCATAAGATAAATATTGTAGAAAAAAAACTTAATAGAAATAATATTGAAGTTCACCAAGGTTCACAAAGTGATCAATCTTTTATTCAGCAAATTATTTCTAAATATAAAGAGTTTGATATAATTATTGATGACGGGAGCCATTTATCTAAAGATGTTAAAAAAAGCTTTAATTTATTATTCTCAACATTAAAAGATGATGGCCTTTATATTGTTGAAGATATTCAAACAAGTTATAATCATTTTTTTGGTGGAAATCCTTTTGATTTAAAATATTCAAATTCCCATATGAATTTTTTTAAACATTTGACTGATAGTTTGAATCACCAAGAGGTAGCTAATCCTTTTTACATCAAAAAGAAATATGATGGGAAAATTACTAATATTTCATTTTATCATAATATGGTTTTTGTCAGAAAAGGTATAAATGATTTGAAAAGTAAAGAGGTAATAAATAATTCTTATGAGGACATGAAGTATTTAGAAAAATCAAGCAGGACAGGAAAAAAATTCCAATACTTTGTTAAGTATAAGATATTTTATAAAGCATATACAATTTTCTTATTTGTATTTAATGCAATTAAAAAAATATTTCTTTTAAGAATTTAGTTTTAAGCTTTCATTATTTTAAAGCTAACTTTTAAACTAGGATATTTCTTTTTTAATTCTTTTTTAATTTTAAAAAATGATTCTTTATGAATTGTATTCTCAACAGATAAGTTAAATTTTTTTTTACCATTAACAATTTTTGCAGCACCACAATCGTTATGATTTATAACAATTAAACTGGTAATTTTATGAAGTTTAATTGAAGTTGCTAAGTTGTCCCAGAATGTAGAATGCCATTTTTTGAATCTATTTGCAGTAACTCCAATTCCACCTCCAGCGATTGTAAAAGAACTATATTTGCCAGTTAATTTTTTTCTTTTTAAATAATTAAATACCTTTGATTGAAATCTTGGATCAATACAGGATAAAACCATTGCTTTATATTTCTTCATTACGGTACTAACCAGCTATTTTTATTATTCTCAAAATCAAATTTTGCTCTTCTATGACCTTTTGCAGCAAGATATAACCACTCTGCAGATTTAATTTTACACTTAATTACTGTAAAATTTTCATAACCCTCTTCACTTTGCTCCATTGTGTAATCAAAATCCTCTAACTGAGATATCATTCCTGAGGTTGGATTTTCTGAAATTGTACCAGGAGGACTATCAGTTAAATAGCACCTTCTACTTATGTGTTGAGTTTTTTTCCAAGATTCTTCTGTTGTAGAGTTTCGATTATTTATTTCACAATCTACTTTCACTCTTAATTGAATTTTCTCTTCCTTATCATAAAAAAGTAATGATGCTTTATTGTTTTTTTTTAATATTTTCACCTTTGGAGACCTAAAATCAGTATGAAATTGTAATAAGTTTTTTTTTCTGTCTGATTTTCTTAAAACAACTATTCTACCGTCTATTTCATCCTGATTTGCACACATGAAAACAGGAATTCTAAAAGGAGAACCTCTGTTGGTCACAGCATCATCCAACATTGACCAATACTTATTTTGAATTTCCTCTAAATTTTCGTAGTATGCTGGCTGCATACTTTTTTACTTCCTAAATCTTTTAATTAAACTCGATGTGTCCCACCGGTTTCCACCCATACCTTGAACTTCACTATAATATTTATCTACTAGTTCTGTTACAGGTAATAATGATCCATTATTTTTTGCCTCTTCCATTGCGATTTTTAAATCTTTTCTCATCCAATCAACTGCAAATCCAAAATCAAATTTGTCATCAATCATTGTTTTATATCTATTTTCCATTTGCCAGGATTGAGCTGCTCCTTTTGAAATTACCTCGATTACGTTTTCCATATTTAATCCTGCTTTAATCCCAAAATTAATAGCCTCAGATAGCCCCTGAACTAGACCTGCGATACAGATTTGATTTACCATTTTCGCCAACTGACCATTACCAGCTTTTCCAAGCAATTTCATTTTTTTGCTATAGCAGTCAATTTTATCTTTTGCTTTATCGAAATCTTTTTGATCTCCACCAATCATTACTGTAAGAGCACCATTTTCAGCGCCAGCTTGCCCACCAGACACTGGGGCATCTAGAGCACCAAATCCATTTTTTTTTGCATATTCATAAATTTCTCTCGCAATTTTTGCGGATGCTGTTGTGTTATCAATGTATACTGATCCTTTTTTAATTGTTTTAAATGCACCATTCTCACCAAAGGTAACTTCTCTTAAATCATTATCATTTCCAACGCACGTAAAAATATACTCTGCATCTTTTGCTGCTTCCGCTGGTGTTTCTGCTAATTTTCCTTTGTGTTCACCAATCCACTTTTCCGCTTTTGACTTGGTGCGATTAAAAACAGTTACATTGTGTCCACCTTTTGATATAAATCCAGCCATTGGATAACCCATTACACCAAGACCTATGAAAGCAACATTACAAGACATTTTTTTTTATGTTTAAAAATTTAAGTTTAAAAGTAATTTTATTTGGTTTTATTTTTACATTTTTTTCAAGCTTTGGACAGAGTTTTTTTCTTGGTCTTTTTAATTCAAGTATAAGGGATGCTCTTTCAATTACTCATGGACAATTTGGCTCAATTTATGCATCAGCAACTTTACTTAGTAGCATAATTCTAGTTTGGTTTGGGAAAAAAATTGATGATATTAATATTCTTAAATTTTCTTATTTGGTAATAATTTTATTGGCATTTTCTTGCTATTTCTTTTCAAAGATATCTTCAATTTATTATCTATTTTTGGCAATTCTTTTCATGAGATTTTCAGGTCAAGGCATGATGTCTCATACAGCATCAACTACGATTTCAAGATTTTTTACGAAATCAAGAGGTAAAGCTTTAAGTACCTCTTGGTTTGGTTTATCTACATCAGAATTTATTTTACCAGTATTAATAATTTACCTTTTAACCATTTATGAATGGAGAGATATCTGGATTGTAATTTCATTAATCATAATATTATTTTTACCGATAGTTTCTTTTTTTTTAGTAAAGAACTTAAATTTAGAATCTAGAGAAACCAACAATTTAGAAAATAAAGGTAATAATAAGATTAAAGATTGGAAAAGAATTGAAGTTTTAAAAGATTATAGATTCTACATTATCAGCGCTAATATGCTTGCTATGCCTTGGATAGCCACAGGAACTTTTGTTTATCAATCCTTTATATTAGAGTCTAAAAATTGGGGACCATACATCATAGCTCAGTCCTTTATGGTTTATTCAATTATGTCAGTTATCACATTATTTGTATCTGGTTTTTTAATTGATAAATTTACTAGCAGAAAAATATTGGTTTATATGAATTTACCTCTTTTATTAGCAACAATAGTAATAATTTATTTTAATAATCCTTTTACAGCATTTATTTTTTTGGGTTTAATTGGTATTTCCAATGGTTTCGCAAACGTTCTAGGATCTTCTACTTGGGCAGAAATATATGGTGTTAAATATATTGGATCGATTAAAGCTTTGACAACAGCATTAATGGTATTCTCAACAGCTTTTGGAACAGCCTTTTTTGGAATATTGATCGACCGAGGTTTTTCTATTGAAAAAATTGCGGTAATTTCAAGCATTTATATATCAATATCTTTGATCATGCTTTTTATTATCAGATCTAAACTTAATCCTGTTAAGGTATAAAAATACCTTGATTTTATTTATAAGCAGGTATAAATACCCCGCATGGCAAGAGTAACAGTAGAAGATTGTGTAGATAAAGTAGAAAGTCCTTACGAACTAGTTTTAGTAGCGAAAGAGAGAACTACACAGTTAAACTCAGGTGTCGAGCCAACAGTTAGCATTGATAATGATAAGAACACAGTAATTTCCTTGAGGGAAATTGCAAATGAGAATGTAAAAGTTTCAGATTTAATAGATAGTGGTGTTTACAAACTAAGAAAACATGTGGAACAAGTTGATGACTCACTAACAGAAGATGAGGATGTAGGTGATGATTTTGAAAACTTATATAAGGGTGAAATATCTAAAAGTGGAACACCAATATTACCATCAAAAAGAGCTAGAAAGATCCCAGAAAAAACACAAGTTTTTTCAAAGGAAGATATTGCTCAAAGTGCTCCAACGCAACCCACTGAACAAGCTGAGCCTTCTGGAGAAACGGAAGATGCATCTGTTGAAGATTTAAAAGACCAAGAGATTAAAGAATCAAGCGAAGACGCAAATCAAGACTAATTACAAAACTCCTCAATAATTTTTTTTCTATGTTCATCTAAATCAGGGATATCTCCTCTTTTTGTTTCGTCTTTATAAGAGGACATTTTTATTGGATTACCTGCTGTTTTAAAATCACCAACGACTTTGTGAAAAGTATCAACTATCATATTTCTTGATTTTATTTGCGGATTTTCTACAGCCTCTTTTATATTGAAAATAGGACCACATGGAATTTTTTGTTTCTCCATTTTTTGTATCCAATCCTTAGTATTTAAAGATTTGAGTTTTTCCTCCATAATTGATTTAAGATCATTCATATTTTCACAACGTAAAGAATTACTTTTAAATTTTTCATTCTGGGGTAAATCATTTAATTCAAGAACATTACATAATTTTTCAAAAAGTTTGTCATTTCCTGCAGCAATAATTATGTAGCTATCTTTTGTTTTAAAAGCCTCAAATGGTGCAATAGATGGGTGTCTTGATCCCATTGGTTTTGGTATTTCATTTTTTGATAAATAACGTGCAATTGCATTTTCCAAAATCGCGATTTGACAATCGAGCATTGAAACATCGATAAACATTCCTTTGCCAGTTTTTTCTCTATCATAAAGAGCAGCATTGATTCCAATTGTTGTAAATAATGCAGCTGTAATATCGCCAATAGACGTTCCAACCCTAGTAGGTTCAGAATTAGGATGTCCGGTAACACTCATTAAACCTCCCATTCCCTGTACAACCATATCGTAAGCTGGTAGTTCTTTTAATGGTCCAGTTTGACCAAAACCAGATGCAGAAGCGTAAATTAATTTTGGGAATTTTTTACACATATCTTTCCAGCCAAAACCCCATTTTTCTAATGTCCCTGGCTTAAAATTTTCAACAAGAATATCTGCTTTACTTAATATTTTTAAAAATATTTCTTTATCTCCTTCATCTTTTAAGTTTAACGCAATACTTTCTTTTCCTCTGTTTAATGACATGAAATAGGCTGAATTATCTTTGACAAAAGGACCAAATTTTCGAGAGTCATCACCTATACCTGGTGCTTCTACTTTTATTACTCTTGCACCCATGTCTGAGAGCATCATTGTACAATAAGGTCCCACTAATACTCTTGTTAAATCAATAACCAGTAAGTTTTTTAAAGGTCCATCCATAAATTAATAACGTTATATATGAGTTAATAGCGAACTTGACTCTTAATCATATCTTATCTTTAATACACTTTTTTTAATAACTAAAGAAGGGGAAAAAATGTTTAAAAAAATATCTTTATTTTTAACTTCATTAGTATTTATCCTAACGACAATTGGATCGGCTTATGCTGTTACTTTAAAGGCGAGTCATCAATGGCCTGGTACACCTAGAGCTGATGGTTCTTATGATCCAAGACATGAAATGGTACAGATAATTGCTGATGAAATGAAAAAAGCAAATGTAGGAGTCGATATCAGAATTTATCCTGCAAAATCACTTTATAAACCAAAAGAACAGTGGAAACCAATGACAACAGGTCAATTGGATATTTCTGCTTTTCCATTAGCGTATGCATCTAAGTTTCATCCAGAATTTGATGCAACTTTAATGCCAGGAACAGTTAAAAATCACGATCATGCATTGAGATTTAATAAAGGTCCAATGATGACTGAGATTAAAAAAATTATTAATGACGCTGGTGTAGTTGTATTATCTGACGCTTGGTTAGGCGGAGGTTTTGCATCTAAAACAAAATGCATTAAAAATCCTAGTGATGCTAAAGGGCAAGTTATGAGAGCAGCTGGTAAAGCATTTAACCAAATGTTAGAGGCAGCTGGCGCAGGTATACAAAGTATGCCATCATCTGAAATTTATACTGGTCTTCAAACTGGAGTACTTACTGGTGCAAATACTAGTTCAGGAAGTTTTGTAAGTTATAAGATTTATGAACAAGTAACTTGTGCAACTCCTCCAGGTAAGTTTGGATTATGGTTTATGTACGAGCCAATTTTAATGTCAAAAATGAGTTTCGATAAATTAAACTCTAAACAACAAGATGCTTTAATGAAAGCTGGAAAAGTTGCAGAAAAATATATGACTGCTCAAGTCGAAAATTTAGATAAAAAATTTGAAGACGCTTACAAAGCAGCAGGTGTAAAATTAGTATATATGAATGCAAAAGATCATGCAGCTTGGGTTGAGATTGCTAAGAAATCTTCTCACAAAGCATTTGCTGAAAAAGTTCCAGGTGGCGATAAGCTAATGGAAATGGCTTTATCAGTTAAATAAAAAAATATATAAAGAAGAACCCCTATTTAATTTCAAATAGGGGTTTTTTTATGAAAAAAAAGTATTTAAAGTTTTGTAATCTTGTTGCCCAGGCTTGCGGGGCTTTTGCTGTTTTAGCATTATTATTATCAATCTTAGTTATTGTAGAATTAGTATTCGAAAGATACTTTTTCCAAAGAGCAATTACATGGCAAACAGAATTGGTTACAATGCTTTTAGTTGCATCGACATTTATTGGAAGCGCATATGTTCTAAGTGAAAAGGCACATGTTAGTATGGAATGGATATATGATTTTTTATCTAATAAAAATATTATTAGATTAAAAATTTTTACATCCTTTTTAAGTTTACTTTTCTTCCTAATACTATTTTATTTTGGTTTTTTAATGGTTGAGGAAGCATTTACAAAAAATTACTCAACAGGAACTGTTTGGGATCCCCCACTTTGGATACCGTATTCTTCAATGATGATAGGAGCCATTTTGATGATACTCCAATACATAGCAGAAATTATGAAATTAATTGATGATAAGGATTATAATTAATGGATCCATTAATAATAGCATTGATCGTTGCAGTTTTTACTTTGATAGTTCTTTTCTCTGGTATCCCAATAGCTTTTGGTTTGAGTTTCGTATCGATAGCGTTATTGGTTTCTTTTGAAGGTTTTCAAATGCTTGATGTTTTTGCCGAAACATTTTATGCAGGTTTAAATTCTTTTGTTCTACTTTCAATCCCCATGTTTATTTTAATGGGAATGGCAGTAGCGAACTCACCAGCGGGTAAGGATTTATACATTGGTTTAGATAGATGGTTATGGAGAGTACCAGGTGGATTAGTTATTTCTAATATAGGTGCATGTTCAATTTTTGCTGCTTTAAGTGGCTCAAGTCCAGCTACCTGTGCAGCAATTGGAACAATGGGTATACCTGAAATGAGGAAGAGAGGATATTCAGATCAAATTGCTACGGGAACTATTGCTGCTGGAGGAACTTTAGGAGTTTTAATTCCACCAAGCATAGTTTTAATAGTTTATGGTATTGCAACTGGAACTTCTATTGGAAGATTATTTTTATGTGGCTTAATACCTGGATTCATGCTTGCAGGTATGTTTGCAATATGGGCATTAATTCACAGTTACTTTATTGATAAAGATGCTGCTAAAGCTTTAAAGAATAGAAAACGTCCTACATTAAAAGAAAAACTTGAGGTTTTACCAAGAATTTTTCCTTTTTTAGCAATCATTGCTGGAGTTTTATATGTTTTATACGGAGGAGTTGCAACTCCATCTGAAGCTTCAGGCGTTGGAGCATTCTTAGTTTTTGTTATGATAGCAGTTGTCTATAAAATTTATCAACCAAAAAAAATATGGAACATAGTTAAAGTTTCAATGAAAGAAAGTGTAATGATAATGTTCATCATTGCAGCATCCTACCTTTTTGCATTTACTCTTTCACAACTCTATGTAACACAATCTTTAGCTCAGAGTATGGTAGAGCTCAGCTCAAACAAATGGGTTATATTTATTTTAATAAATATATTTCTATTAATCGCTGGTTTCTTTTTACCTCCAGTTGCAGTCATTGTTATGACTTCAGCAATTTTATTACCAGTTATTACTACCCTCGGTTTCGATCCTTATTGGTTCGCTATTGTATTTACAATTAATATGGAGATTGGATTGATTACTCCACCTGTAGGTCTAAATCTCTATATAATTAAAGGTATAACACCCGATGTTAGTTTAAAGGAAATTCTAAAAGGATCTGTGCCTTTTATGATAATAATGGCATTAGCAATCCTAATACTGTGTATTTTTCCAGAAATTGTTACATGGTTACCTGATAAAGTAATGGGTAAAGCTCTTGGATATTAAAAAAAAAATTAATAGAAAAATTTCAGTTGCTCCCATGATGGATTGTACCGACCGTCATGATAGATATTTCTTAAGACTTATAAGTAAAAATGTAATGCTTTACTCAGAAATGGTTGTTACTAAAGCAGTATTACGCGGTGATAAACATAAATTACTTATGTTTAATGACTTGGAAAAACCATTAGCTTTACAAGTTGGTGGTTCTGATAAAAAAGAACTAGCAGAAGTTGCCAAAATTGCTGAGGATTATGGTTATGATGAGATTAATATAAATTTAGGTTGTCCTAGTAAAAAGGTTCAAAAAAACTCTTTTGGTGCTTGTTTAATGAAAGAACCAGACCTTGTATCCGAATGTTTGGCTGAGATGAAAAATTGCTGCAATATTCCAGTTACTGCCAAAACTAGAATAGGGTTTGATGATACAGAGGAATTTGATTATTTAAATATGTTTGTAAATAAAATGAAACAAACTGGGTGCAAAACTATAATTTTACATGCTCGAAAAGCAATACTAAAAGGTCTAACTCCAAAGCAAAATTTAAATATTCCAAAATTAAACTATAGAATGGTTTATGAAATTAAGAAATCAAATCCAGATTTAGAAATTATAATTAATGGAGGAATTACCACTATAGATCAAATCAAAAACCATTTAAATTATTGTGATGGTGTAATGATTGGTAGAGCGATTTACCAAAATCCATATTTTTTAAAAGATATTGAGAGAGAAATATTCAATAATTCAAACGTATCATCGAGAGAAGATGTTGTTAAACATATTTTAGAATATCTTGAAAAAGAAATTAAAACTGGAACCAAAGTAAATCAAGTAATGAGACATACTGTTGGACTTTATTATGGTCAACCAGGTTCGAAAGAATGGAAAAAATATTTGAGCGACAATATGATGGCAAGAGATTCTGATTTTCAAAAAGCAAAACATATTATGGATATTGCTCAAAATAATGAAAAAGCAAATCAATTAACTGCCTGATGGAAAATATAGATTCAGGGATCATATTAAATCTTTTAACAGTATTAGCTATTGCCGCAGCGGTTGCCGGTTTTATGGCAGGATTACTTGGAGTAGGGGGAGGTATAATAATGGTTCCTGCTCTCTATTACGCATTCAGTGTTCTTGACTTTGACATTGTTACAAGAATGCATTTGTCTGTTGGAACTTCTCTTGCAATTATTATTCCAACATCAATAATTTCAACAAAAACACATATGGAGTATGATGCTGTAGATTTTAAAATGGTTAAAACTTTCGGTATTTTAATTGTACTAGGGGTTTTGGTCGGAACATTTTTGGCAGTAAATTTAAAAACTTCAGCATTAGTTTTATTCTTTGCGATCTTTTCATGTTTTGTGGGATTATTTTTTATTTTTCTAAGAGAAAAGCTTGTTGAAAGTCCAAAAAAAATATCAAATACAATTAAAAATATTTCAGGTTTATTAATTGGTTTTATTTCAGTGCCTTTAGGTATTGGTGGCGGTTCATTAATGGTACCATTCATGAGAACCTTTGGATATGATATTAGAAAATCTATCGGCACTGCTGCAGCAGTTGGATTTTTAATAGCAGTTACAGGCACCACCACAATGATAATAGGTGGAAATATTATTGATAATGTTAATACACCATATAGCGTTGGTTATATAAATCTTTTAGGGTTTGCTGTATTCGTGCCAGTAACAATGGTTATGGCAAGAATAGGCGCAAAGGTTGTGTATAAAATTGACAAAAAATTATTAAGTAGAATATTTGGCTGTTTTTTATTAATTGTATCTGCTAGATCGTTCTTTGAATACTTTAGTATAACTTAATAAAAAGGTTTTTCTGTCACTAACATATTTAATCAATGAATATTGGTACTTCTTACTACTAATAATATTTGCAGCAACTGCAGTTGGTTTTTTTGCAGGTTTATTTGGTATCGGTGGTGGTTTAATTTCTGTTCCTTGCCTCTTTTTTATCTTTGAAACGTTAAATTTCGATAAAAATTATTTGATGCATTTAACTGTGGGAACAGCATTTACTATAACTATTTTTACGTCAACAGTTTCAGTAATTACACACCACAAAAATAAACTTGTAGATTTAAGCGTTGTTAAAACTTTTGGTATATTCGTTGTTATTGGAGTTCTGATAGGTACTACTTTTGCATCAGTTATGAAAACTAAGATGTTAGTTCTATTTTTTTCAATTGTAGTATATGTATTTGGAGCCTATTTAATGTTGGCGCGAGAAAAGATTAATAAAATTAAGCCTAATTCATCACTATCTCCACGCATTTTTTTTGGTTTGGTGTCTGGATTTATTTCAGCACCAATGGGTATTACAGGCGCGATGATGAATGTGCCTATATTAAGATATTTAGGTTACCCTATAAGCAAATGTATAGGAAGCGCTGCAGCAATTGGTTTTTTTATATCTTTTACTGGATCAATAGGTTTTTTAATTTCTGGATTTTATTTTGATGTAAATTTACCTTTTAGTATTGGTTTTATTAACATTCCTGCTTTTATTCTCTTTGTACCGATTACAAGTTTTATGGCAAGAGTAGGAGCGAATACAGTTTATAAAATGGATAAATTAAAAGCTCAAAGATTGTTTGGAGTTTTTTTATATACTGTAGGAACAATATTTATTTATAGATATTTTAATATTTAATTAAATTTTTTGATCGTATTTACCAATCTTGCCGGTTTGTTGTAAAAGATTATCAATAAAATCAAAAATTTCTTTTTTAATTTTATCTGAAGTCGGACTTTCAGTAACTATAACTAGTGAAGGTTTATTTGATGAAGCTCTTATTAATCCCCAAGACCCATCTTTTAGAGTAAATCTTATACCGTTTACTGTCAAAATATCTATTATCTCTTGGCCTTCAATTTTTATATTTTTTTCTTTTAAGTTTTTTATTTTTAAAGTTATATCATCTATGACATCATATTTTTCATTATCTTTACAAAAGGGACCCATAGTAGGACTTTGAAATGTTTTTGGTAAAGCATTGATTAAAACATCTAAATATTCATTTTGATTGTCTAATAATTTACATACTTGAATGGCGGAGTTAATACCATCATCATATCCATATCCTAGTGGTTTACTAAAAAAGAAATGACCACTTTTTTCAAATCCAGCTATTGCATTGTCTTCATTTACCTTTCTTTTAATATATGAATGACCTGTCTTCCAATAAATAGTTTCACAGTTATTTTTTTTTAAAATCTCATCTTTCATAAATAATCCTGTTGATTTAACATCCACAACAAACTTTGAATTTTTATGAGAGTTAGAAATGTCTCTTGCAATTAATAAACCAATTTTATCTGCAAATATTTCATTTCCCTTATTGTCTATTACACCAACTCTATCTCCATCTCCATCAAACCCAAAACCAACATCTGCTTTATTTTCTCTAACACATTTAGCGATTTCATGAAGCATCTCCATATCCTCTGGATTAGGGTTATACCTTGGAAAAGTATAATCTAAATTACAATCTAATTCTATTACATCACAACCTATACCTCTTAAAATATCTGGGGCAAAAATACCAGCAGTGCCGTTTCCACAAGCTGCCACTACCTTTAGTTTTTTCTTAATTTTATTTTGTGATAGTTCATGAATGTAAGTTTTATTAAAATCTTTCACTTCTTCATATTTTCCAGATCCTTTTGAAAATTTTTCATTCATTACAATATCTTTTAGATCTGACATTTCATCCTTGCAATGAGTTAATCCTTTTTCAATACCCATTTTTATTCCTGTCCATCCGTTTTCATTATGACTTGCAGTTATCATTGCTACTGCATCTGAATTTAATTTAAATTGAGAAAAATATACCGTAGGTGAGAGACACAAACCTATATCTTTTACGTTGCAACCTGTTGACAATAGCCCTTTAACAAAATTTTTTTTTACATTTTCACTATATGATCTATAATCATGCCCAACTATTACTGTTGGATTTTTTATTTTTGAAATAACTTGAGTCCCAAATCCCTTTCCAACTGAATCGATTCCCTCCTCATTAATGCTTTCTGGAAATAACCACCTTGCGTCATATTCTCTAAAACCTAAGGGATCTATTTTTTTAAGATTAGACATGTTGATATTTGTATATTTTTTTTAATTTTTTATTGCTAAATTTTTTATTATGTTCTATAAATGTTCTGTTGATTTTTAATTCATATAGTGTATTAAAGATATCTTCATACAACATGTAGTTGTTTAACAAATTTTAAGGGATTTATGAACAAATTAGTATCTCAGGCAATAAAGAAAGCTGTCTCAGAATATAGCAATAACAACCAAGAGTTGATTAATAAGGATAAAAGACCAGATTTATTCTCCTTAAATAATAACACTGAATTATTTCAAAACTCTAGAGGCATAACTATCAAAATAGACAGATCAAGAGATAGTAATTTAACAGATTTTGGTAAAGCAACTTTAAGCGATAGATATTTGGGTGAAAATGAGTCATTCCAAGATCTATTTGCAAGGGTTGCGAGTCATTATGCAGATGACAATTTACATGCACAAAGACTTTACAATTACATAAGCCAACTTTGGTTCATGCCAGCAACACCAGTTTTATCTAACGGAGGGACAACAAGGGGTCTTCCTATTTCATGTTTTCTCAACGAAGCAGGAGATAGCCTAAACGGAATTTTAGATTTATGGAGTGAAAATGTTTGGCTAGCAGCTAGAGGAGGAGGAATTGGAAGTTACTGGGGTAACCTTAGATCTATCGGTGAAAAAATTGGAAGAGTGGGTAAGACTTCCGGAATAATTCCATTTATTAAAGTTATGGACTCTTTGACAATGGCAATAAGCCAAGGTTCTTTGAGAAGAGGATCGGCAGCATGCTATCTACCAATTGATCATCCAGAAATTGAAGAGTTTATTGAAATGAGAAGACCTACAGGAGGTGACCCAAACAGAAAAGCTTTAAACTTACATCATGGAGTTTTGGTATCAGATGCGTTTATGCGAGCAGTAGAGATGGATGAACAGTGGGCGTTAAAAAGTCCAAAAGATGGAGCTGTTCAAGCAACCGTATCAGCAAGAAATTTATGGATTAGACTTCTAACAGCTAGAATCGAAACTGGTGAACCATATATAATTTATATAGATACAGTTAATAGAATGATCCCGCAACATCATAAGCTTGCAGGTTTAACTGTTAAGACATCAAATCTTTGTAGCGAAATTACTTTACCGACTGGTGTTGATAAAGAGGGTAGAGATAGAACTGCAGTATGTTGTTTGTCCTCTTTAAACGTAGAAAAATATGATGAATGGAAAGATGATGAAAATTTTATTGGTGATGTAATGAGATTTTTAGACAATGTTCTTACTGATTTTATTGAAAATGCACCAGAACAATTTAGTGATGCAACATACTCTGCGTTAAAAGAAAGAAGTGTTGGATTGGGTGTAATGGGACTCCATTCATTTTTTCAAAAGAAAATGATTCCGTTAGAATCTGTTATGAGTAAAGCTTGGAATAAAAAGATTTTTGAACACATTCATAGACATGTCGATAAAGCATCAAAAGATTTAGCTGAAGAAAGAGGACCTTGTCCTGACGCAGCTGAGTATGGAATTAATGAAAGATTTTCAAATAAAACTGCTATTGCTCCAACAGCATCTATTTCTATTATTTGTGGTGGAACATCACCAGGTGTTGAACCTATAGCTGCTAATAGTTATACGCATAAAACCTTATCTGGATCATTTAATGTGAGGAATAGACATTTAAAACAAATCCTTGCTAAATACGATAAAGATAATGATGAAGTTTGGTCAAGTATTACAACTAATCAAGGATCTGTTTCACATTTAGATTTCTTAAATCAAAATGAAAAAGATGTATTTAAAACAGCTTTTGAGCTAGATCAAAAATGGATAATAGAATTGAGCGCTGATAGAACACCTCATATATCTCAAGCTCAATCAATTAATATATTTTTACCTGCAGATGTGCATAAAAAAGAACTACATCAAATTCACTTTCAAGCCTGGAAAAAAGGATTGAAAAGCTTGTATTATTGTAGGTCAAAATCAATACAACGTGCTGAAAATGTTAATGATGCGAAATCAACTGATATTACAGCTAACGTTTACAAATCTAACAAACAACAAGACAGTCAACCAGAATACGAGGAGTGTTTATCATGTCAGTAATAAAACAAGAAAAAAAAGAAATTATTCAACCAAAAAAAATGGGTCTATTAGTAGAAAACCCAGTTTATAAACCGTTCAGATATCCTTGGTGTTACGATGCATGGTTAACACAACAAAGAATTCACTGGCTTCCAGAAGAGGTGCCTTTAGGAGATGATGTAAGAGATTGGCAAAAAAACTTATCTCAAGCAGAAAAAAATTTACTAACGCAGATTTTTAGATTTTTTACTCAAGCGGATGTTGAAGTAAATAACTGCTATTTAAGACATTACACAACAGTTTTTAAACCTACAGAAGTATTAATGATGATGACTGCCTTTGCAGCAATGGAGACAGTTCACATCGCTGCTTACTCACATTTATTAGATACAATTGGAATGCCGGAGTCAGAATACTCTGCATTTATGAAATATAAAGAGATGAAAGATAAATACGATTATATGCAAAATTTTAATGTAAATTCAAAAGAAGATATTGCAAAAACTGTTGCAGTATTCAGCGCTTTCACTGAAGGACTTCAGCTTTTCGCAAGTTTTGCAATTCTCTTAAACTTCCCAAGATTTAATAAAATGAAAGGTATGGGTCAAATCGTAACTTGGTCAGTTAGAGATGAAACACTTCATTGCAATTCAATGATAAGAATATTTAAAGAGTTCATAAAAGAAAATCCAGAAGTTTGGACGCCACAACTTAAAAAAGAACTTTATGAAGCGTGCAGAACAATTATTGAGCATGAAGATGCTTTTATTGATCTAGCTTTTGAAATGGGACCTATGCAAGGACTTACTGCCCAAGAGGTAAAAGACTATATTAGGTTTATTGGTAATAGAAGACTGTCTCAACTTGGTCTGGAACCAATTTATAAAGTTGATAAAAACCCTCTTACCTGGTTAGACACAATGCTCAATGCTGTTGAACACATGAACTTCTTTGAAGGGAGAGCAACAGAGTACTCAAAAGCATCAACCAGAGGAAATTGGACAGAAGCATTTTCTTAATTTGAAATATAAAAAATATTTCCGAAAAAGCAGTATTAAAAATATTGCTGAAGGAAATTTATTTCTAAAAGAAATTAACAAAATAAATCCAAAAACTTTTTTTGAGATAGGTATATTTCAGGGTGTTTTAGCAAAAAATGTCTGCGATCTTATGTTTAATAATCATGGCCTAAACTTTAAATATTATGGTGTAGATATTTTTGAAACTGATGAAATATATAAAAATGAAATTGCTCCATCTTTAAAAATCAATAATCCTCTCAAAAGATTATATTTTAAATATATAAAAAAATACAACCCTTATAGCATTGAAGCTGTTGAAGATTTATTGAAAGATTATAAAAATAACATTAAATTAATAAAGGGCAATTCAAATACAGCTTTAAAAGATATTAATATCAAAAATATAGATTTGATATTTATTGATGGTGGTCATGATTATAATACAGTTAAAAATGACTTAAATTTAAGTAAAAAAATAATTTCACAAAATGGAACAATATTGTGTGATGATTATAATTTAACCTATGCAGAAGGTGTTAAAAAAGCAATCGATGAATTTATAAAAGAAAATATTTGTAAGCATGAAATCCTATTAGAGAGATTTGTAAAGATAAACTTTTAATTATCTTTTATTAATACTAGGAACTTTTCTATATTGACTTCCATTATAAGCAGCTAAAGGACGAATAAGTTTGTTAGTAGCATGCTGTTCAATAATATGCGCTGACCATCCTGTAATTCTTGATATTACAAATATTGGGGTGAAAAAATCTGTATCAAAACCCATTAAATGATATGTGGGCCCTGTTGGATAATCAACATTAGGATGAATATTTTTTCTATCAATCATTACTTTTTCAACAATGTCATAGATTTTTTCAAATTTTTTATCTTTTTTAATTTTAGCAACTTTTCCAAAATATTCTCGCATAGTAGGCACCCTTGAATCTCCACTTTTATAAACTCTGTGCCCGAAACCCATCACTACAGCTTTTTTTTCTAAAGCATTATTAATCCATTTCAATGCATTCTCAGGTTTCTTTATTTTGTTCATCATATGCATGACTTCCTCATTTGCGCCTCCATGCAGTGGTCCTTTAAGACTAGCTATTGCTCCAGTTATTGCACCATGAATATCAGAAAGACTGCTAGTAATTGTTCTAGCTGTAAAAGTAGAAACATTAAAACTATGTTCAGCGTAAAGAATTAAAGAAACATCAAAAGCTTTAACAATATCTTTTTGAGGAACTTTGCCAAAACACATATAAAAAAAGTTTTCTGCAAAAGATAGATTTTTCTTAGGAGAAATTATTTTCTTTCCTTTTCTTAATCTATAAAAAGCAGCTAATGCTACAGGAGTTTTCGCAAATATTCTCATAGCTTTTCTCAAATTTGCTTCAGTGGTGTTATTTGTAGTTTCCTTATCCTCAAGACCCATTACGCTTACAGCAGTTCTTGCAACATCCATTGGATGAGATTTTTTTGGCATTTCTTTTATAATGTTTAAAAGAGTTTTAGAAAGTTTCCTTTCATTTCTCTCTTGTTTTACAAATCTCTGCAATTGATTTTTATTTGGTAACTCCTTATTCAAAATAAGATAAGCAACTTCCTCAAAATCACAGTTTGCACATAAGTCTTGCGCTGCATAACCTCTATAAGTTAAAGAATTAATCTCAGGCATTACCTTTGAAATTGATGTCTCATCAACTGTAACACCCATTAAACCTTTTTTTATATCATCGCTCATTATTCGTGACCTTTTGTACTAAAATTAAAAATTTTTTCATCTAAAGAATTATACTTTTCATATTCAACAAGCTCATACAACCTTTTACGAGTTTGCATTTTACTTATAACATTGTTCTGATGTCCATTAGAATAAATGTCTCTTAGGCCATCTTCTACATTTTTCATAGCTAATCTTTGTGTTGTTACTGGATAAATCACTATATTGTATCCTAAATTTTCTAGTTCTTTATAATTTAATAATTTTGTTTTTCCAAACTCCGTCATATTAGCTAATAAATAACACGAAAGTTCTTTTCTAACTTTTTCAAAATCTTTTTCATCTGCTAACGCTTCAGGAAAAATTATTTCTGCTCCAGCATCAATATATGCTTTACATCTCTCAATCATCCTATCAATTCCCTCAACACTTTTTGCATCTGATCTCGCAATAATTTTAAAATTTTCATCTTTCCTCGCTGACACACAATCTTTTATTTTTTTTATCATTTCATCTTTTGATATGAGTTCTTTATTATCTAAGTGACCACATCTTTTTCTTTCAATTTGATCTTCTAAATGGACTGCCGCAAGACCAAATTCCTCAAAAGTTTCTATTGTTTCTTTGCATGATTTAAAACCAGTATCAATGTCAACAATTGTTGGAAGGTCCGTTACTCTTGAAATCAGATAAGATCTTGTGCTTACATCCTCAATAGTAGTTAATCCAATGTCAGGAAATCCAAGGTCATTAGCCATGACACCTCCAGAAACATAAACAGCGTCATATCCTATTTCCTGAATTAATTTTGCAGTTAAGGGATTATATGCACCTGGTGCTCTAATAATTTTTTTTGATTTTAATTTATTAACAAAATCTTTTCTTTTTTGAACAGGATCTTTTTCAACAAAATGCATTAAAATATAGCTTTCTTTAAATTTCTTTTTAATTTACTTTTTTTAACAACTAAATTCAATTTTCCAAGTTGACCCGATTTTATTTTTTTTAGATTTTGAACAATTTTAATAAATCTATCGCTTTCTTTTTTGTCTAATATACTTTTAGTTAAAGTTAAAAATTTATTTATATAGTTTTTTCTTTTGAATGGTCTTGCACCATAAGGATGAGCATCGGCTTTCTCAAGAGAATCTGCAATTTTTTTACCATTATTTAATGTGATTACAACTTTTGCACCAAAAGATTTATTTTTTGGATTTGGATCATGATATTTTCTCGTCCATTTTTTATCTTCATGAGTAGTAATCGATTTCCAAATTTTAATTGTTGATTTTCTATTTGCTCTTGATTTAGTGTATGATTTAATATGGTGCCAATCTCCATCTTCGAGAGCTACTGCAAAAATATACATAATTGAATGATCCAATGTTTCTCTGCTTGCATTTGGGTCCATTTTTTGAGGGTCGTTAGCACCAGTTCCTATCACATAATGAGTATGATGACTTGTATAAATATCAATTTTTTTAATTTGATTTAAATTTGAAATTTTACTTTTTAATCTTTTTGCTAAATCAATTAGAGCCTGAGACTGATATTCGGCGGAATATTCTTTTGTATATGTTTCAAGGATAGCTTTTTTTGTTTCACCTTTTTTTGGTAATGGAACTTTATAAATAGCTTTTTTACCATCTAATATTCTTGCAATAACACTATCCTCACCCTCATAAATTGGACTAGGAGCACCTTCACCTCGCATAACTCTATCTACTGCTTCTATAGCAAGCTTACCTGCATGCGCAGGAGCAAATGCTTTCCAACTTGAAATTTCACCTTTTCTTGATTGTCTTGTTGATACAGTTGTATGTAACGCCTGCTGTATTGCCTGATAAATTGTTTCAGTATTCAATTTAAGCATTGATCCAATCCCTGCGGCAACACTCGGTCCTAAGTGAGCAATGTGGTCAACCTTATGTTTGTGTAAACATATACCTTTCACAAGATTTACTTGGACTTCGTATGCTGTAATAATTCCTCTTAAAAGATCTACACCACTTCTTTTTTTTTGTTGAGCAACACTTAGTAGTGGAGGAATATTGTCACCTGGATGGCTATAGTCTGCAGCCAAAAAAGTATCGTGAAAATCTAATTCTCTTACCGCCGTCCCGTTAGACCACGCAGCCCATTCACAATCGTATTTTAAATTAGAATTAACACCGAATAATGTTGCTCCATTCTTCCGTGGATGCATTAAAGCCATTTCTCTTGATGATACAACTGGTTTTCTATTTAAAGATGCAATAGCCACTGATGCGTTGTCTATAAGTCTATTGATAACCATTTCAACTGCATCTTTGTTTAATTTGGAATTATCACTTGCAATTTCAGCTATCTTCCATGCTAATTGTTTTTTTTTAGGACAATCTCTTTTGGACGGATAAACTTTTACTTTATGTATTATCAAATTATCTCCTTAAATTTCTTTACAGTAATAACGACTTATTACTCAATTACAATCAATATGGCAGTTATTAAAAGTAAAAATGCTAAAAAAAACTCTATTATTACTTTTATTTTATTATTCTTTACTAAATTTTTAATACCAGAACCAAAAGCCGCCCATGGTGAAATAGAAATTGGACAGATGATTAAAGCTACTGAAGCTATAAATATAATCGAAAAAAATAAATTCCCATCTTTAGGCAAAAAACTCGACGCAGCCATGCTTGATATGGTCCATGCTTTTGGGTTAACTATTTGAAATAAAGCAGCTTCGTAAAATTTGAGAGGTCTTGAATCGTCATCGTTTAATTTGCTAAATGATCCAATTATTTTATATCCAAGATATATTAGATATATTGCACATAATATTTTTAGAATGCTTTGTATTTCTGGATATATCTGGAAAATTTTACCCAACCCAAGACAAACCAATATTAACTGTGTAACATGACCAATAGTGATACCTGTCATATGAGGTATACTTCTAAAAAAACCAAACTTTAATCCTGATGTAAGAACCATCGCATTATTTGGTCCTGGTGTTACATACATTACAAAATAAAAGCTAACTAGAGCAAAAATTAAATTTGTATCAAACATTTAAATATTTTGAGACAATTTTTTCTACATTAACGAAATCTTTTATTAAATGATTATGATATATTTGCTCTATTTTCTTATCTGTATATCCATCTTCTAATAATATCATTGGAATATTTGCAGCTTTTGCGGCATCAGCATCATTTTCACTATCACCAAACATTAAGCATTTATCTAATTTTCCGTTAACTATTTCTACAATGCTTGTTAAATGTCTAGGGTCGGGCTTACAGTAATCAAATGTATTACCGCCAGCTACATATTCAAAATAATGATATATGTTAATTTTTTTTAATAAATCTATTGCAAGATGTTCTTGCTTATTTGTACATACAGCCATGGAGATATTATTTGATTTTGCCCAATCAAGAAACTCTTTAACTCCCTTTATCAACTTACTTTCAATTACTAAATTTTTCCCATAAAAATTAATAAATTCTTTTACCATTTCATTTTTAATTTTTTCATCAGTAATCTTTGAAAACTCTTTTTTTGCAGATCCCCAAATTGACCTACCAATTAAAACAGAGGCTCCTTTACCTACAAGATTTCTAATTTCGTCAACACTTCTTGTGCTATAACCAAATTTTTGCATCACATGATTATGTGCAGCCATCAAGTCTGGGGCTGTATCGACTAATGTGCCATCTAAATCAAAAAGAATTGTATATTTTTGACTCATTTTAAAAGTATTATTAAGAAATAATTTGTGAATTAAACATCATACATACTTAATTATAAGAAAAAACTAAATGAGACAAACTAATTTAAATATTAAGCTCAGAGAAAAATTTATTAAAAGGGGAGTTAAAATGACTGCCCCAGAAACAGTTTTTTTTTCAAAAGATACTAAAATTGGTAAAAACGTTATTATAGAGCCTTACGTAGTTATTGGAAAAAAAGTAAGAATAGAAAATAACGTAAAAATTCTGGCATTCTCACATTTAGAAGGAACAACAGTTGGTGCAAGTTCAATTATTGGACCTTTTGCTCGATTAAGGCCAGGAACTAAAATTGAAAATAATTCAAAAGTTGGAAATTTTGTAGAAATTAAAAAAAGTACATTAAAAAAGCATTCAAAAGTGAATCATCTCTCATATATAGGGGACAGTATAATTGGTAAATCAACAAATGTTGGAGCAGGTACAATAACTTGTAATTACGATGGAATTAATAAAAATAAAACAATTATTGAGGATAACGTTTTTATAGGATCAAACTCGTCTTTAGTAGCACCTTTGAAAATAAAAAAGAATGCAATAATCGGAGCCGGATCAGTTATAACAAAAAATGTTAATAGAAACAGTTTAGCCTTAACAAGAACTGATCAAGTTGAAAAAAGAAACTACAAAAGAAAAAAAAAATAATGTGTGGAATAATAGGAATAACAAGTAGTAAACCTGTTTCATCATCAATACTTCATTCGCTTAAAAAACTTGAATATAGAGGATACGATTCTGCTGGCATAGCTACAATAGATAACGGAATTATAAATGAAATTAAATCTTTAGGAAGAGTAGATGTATTAGAAAAAAATATTTCTCAAATTAATCTTTCTGGTGAGGTAGGTATAGGCCATGTAAGATGGGCAACTCATGGTATGCCAAGCACAATAAATGCCCATCCGCATTCAACTGAAAATATTTCGGTTGTACACAACGGTATAATAGAAAATTCTGTAATTTTGAAGAAATCGTTAATTAACAAAGGTCATAAATTTAAGTCTGAAACTGATACAGAAGTTATTGTACATCTTCTTTCAGAATATCTAAAATCAAACGAAATAAACAATGCAATAATTAAAACACTAAATGATTTGGATGGAAGTTTTGCATTAGGAATAATTTTCAAAGATATGCCAAATATTATTGTTGGAGCGAGAAGAGGATCTCCTCTAGCAGTTGGATATGGACCAAATGAAAACTATTTAGGTTCAGACTCATATGCTCTAAAATCAATGACAAACAAGATAACTTACTTAAATGATGGCGAATTTTGCATGATAAAAAAAGATGAAATTAATTTCTATGATTATATGGGTAATAAAATTAATAAAAAAATTCTTCAACTTTCTACAAATGAACAAAATTATGAAAAAGGTGAATACAAACATTTCATGGCCAAGGAGATTAATGAGCAACCATTAACAATAAAAAATTGTGTAAACGAATATATTGATAAAATAAATAATGAGATAAATTTACATAATTTTCCTTGGAAAAAAGAGAATATTAAGTCTGTTAAATTAATAGGATGTGGAACAGCTTTTCATTCTTGTCTGATCGGAAAATATTGGTTTGAGGAATTAACAAATTTAGATGTTGATATTGATATCGCATCTGAGTTTAGATACAGGAAGAACCGTTTTAAAGAGGACTGTTTATATATTTTTGTTTCACAATCAGGTGAAACAGCAGACACTTATGCAGCTCTTGATCTTTGCAAAAAAAATAAAATGAAAACATGTAGTATTGTAAACGTAGTCGAAAGTTCAATTGCAAGGGACTCTGATTTTGTTTTGCCTATTCATTGTGGTCCAGAGATTGGTGTGGCTTCAACCAAAGCTTTTTTAGGGCAAATGATGGTTATTTATTTGTTATGCTTAAAAATTTCGTATTTAAAAAATAATATTAAGAAAAGTGACTATAATAAAAAAATTAAAAATTTAGATTTATTATCTGAAAAAGTAAAAAAAACAATTTTTGATGAAAATCAAATACAAACAATTTCAAATACTTTTTCTAAAGCAAAAGGTTCAATGTTTTTAGGAAGAGGATTTTCATTTCCTATTGCTTTAGAGGGAGCATTAAAATTAAAGGAGTTAGCTTATATACATGCTGAAGGATATCCTGCTGGAGAAATGAAACACGGACCATTAGCATTAATCGAGGATGGAATGCCGGTAGTTGTTGTAGCACCTAAAGATCAGTATTACAAAAAAACAATCTCTAACATGCAAGAAGTTATTGCTAGAGGAGCAAAAGTTCTATTGGTAACAAATAAAGATGACGACCAGATAGTATCAGAAAATATTTGGAAAAAAATTGAAATAGATACAGTTGAAAAAGATCTTTATCCTTTTTTAACAACTTTACCTCTTCAACAACTTGCTTATTATACTGCATTAAAAAAAGGATTTGATATTGATAAACCAAGAAATCTTGCTAAGTCAGTTACAGTTGAATAATTAAGTGAACACTTTCAAATATAATTTATTTAATACTTGTTTGCACGCTTCAAACAATAATTTAAATCATTTTGAATTATTGAGAAACGTTTATGAAAGAGGTTTATTTCAATCAAGTAAAAATAAAATTTTATCTAAAATGATCAACCTTACTAAAAATATCAACAACTCAATAAAATCACAACTTTATCAAGATGTATTTGCTTTACTAATGGTAGGAGACAACTACGATAAAACGTTTTTAGAATTCGGTGCAACGGATGGTCTAGAATTATCAAATACTTACCTTTTAGAAAGCGAGTTTAATTGGAAAGGTGTATTGTGTGAACCAAGCCCACAGTGGCATGAAGTTCTTTTTAAAAATAGACCAAAAACTAAAATAGTAACAGATTGTATTTGGAAAAATAGTAATGAAAAATTAAATTTTTTTGTTTCAGAGGTTGGGGTTCTTTCAACTTTGGAAGATTTTAAGGAAAGTGATCGGCTATCAATGCCTGGAAATACCAATAATAGAATTGAAAAGGGTAATGTTGTCACTGTTAATACTGTTTCACTTAACGATCTAATTTCAAAAGAGTTTCAAGGCAAATGCCCATCTTACATCTCAATTGATACTGAGGGGTCTGAATATGAAATATTAAAAGGTTTTGAATTTAAAAAATATAATCCTATTTGTTTTACAATCGAACATAATTTTACAAAACTGGAAAAATATCTCGACGATTTGATGAGTAAAAATAATTACTCAAGAATATTTAGAGAAATTACGGCATTTGATGGTTGGTATATAAGAAATGACGTATTAAATAAGCTAGAAAAAGATACAAGCATTGATTAATCAGAAAAGTCTGGTAATAACACTTATTAGTTGAATATGAAAAAATGGACTACAAATAGCTGGAGAAAATATCCTGTTAAACACATCCCAAAATATGAGGATGATAGGGAGTTAAACTTAGTTTTAAATAAACTAAAATCGTTTCCTCCTCTTGTATTTGCAGGAGAAACTATTCATTTGAAAAAACAGCTTGCTGAGGTTGTTGACGGTAAGGCTTTTTTACTTCAAGGAGGAGATTGTGCAGAAAGTTTTGCAGAGTTTAATCCAGATAATATTAGAGACTATTTTAAAGTCTTTTTACAAATGTCTCTTGTATTAACTTATTCGGCATCTTTACCAGTTGTAAAATTAGGAAGAATTGCTGGTCAATTTTCTAAACCAAGAAGCGCACCAACAGAAAAACAAGGTGATAAAGAATTACCAAGCTATCTTGGAGACAATATAAACGCTATTGAATTTACTGAAAAAGCAAGAAGACCTGATCCAAAAAGATTATTTAAAGCTTATTCGCAATCAGCTTCAACATTAAACTTAATTAGAGCTTTCTGTCATGGTGGTTTTGCAGATTTAAAAAAAGTTCATTTATGGAATCTTGGTTATATCAAAAAAAGTCCTCAAGCTAAAAAATTTAAAGAGCTAGAAGATAAAATAGCCGATGCTTTAGCATTCATGGATGCTTGTGGTATTAATGCAGAATTTAATAGAAGATTAAAAACTGTAAACTTTTGGACTTCACACGAAGCTTTATTGCTCCCATTTGAAGAGGCCATGACTAGAATAGATTCAACTTCAGGACAGTACCATGATACATCTGCTCACTTTGTATGGATTGGAGATAGAACCAGACAAATTGATGGAGGTCATGTTGAATTTTGTAGAGGTATTGAAAATCCAATAGGAATTAAATGTGGTCCTACTTCAAAAGCAGATGAAATAGCTAAAATTTGTGAGCTTATTAATCCAAATAACGAAAAAGGTAAAATTACTTTAATATCTAGATTTGGACATGATAAAGTAGAGAAGTTTCTACCTAAACTTATCAGAGGAATTAAAAAAGAAGGTTTAAATGTAATTTGGTCTTGTGATCCTATGCATGGTAATACATTAGTATCTTCAACTGGTTTTAAAACTAGACCATTCAACAACGTTTTAAATGAAGTTAAAAATGTATTTCAAGTACATCAAAGTGAGGGATCATATGCAGGAGGTCTTCATATAGAGATGACAGGGCAAAATGTGACAGAATGTACAGGTGGTGCAAAGAATATTTCAGATCAAGATTTATCAAGCAGATACCATACACATTGTGACCCGAGGTTGAACGCGGATCAATCTATTGAACTAGCATTTTTAATTTCTGATGAAATAAAAAAGAACTCTAATTACGCAAAAAATATTATTAAAGCGGCATCTTAGTCTCTTTAATAATCAAAGCGACTCAATATATTATGAGATTATGGATACGATAAAAAAAGTTAATTTTATAAAAAGCTGGATACAAAATTATGTTGACTCAATGCCTGTAAAGGCAAAATCTTTAGTTATTGGTATTTCAGGTGGAATAGATTCATCCGTATCAAGTACACTGTGTGCTATGACCGGAATGAAAACAATCGTTTTGTCTATGCCTATTAAACAGAAAAGTGCGCAACATGATTTAAGCCTTAAACATCAAGAGTGGCTAAAAGAAAACTTTTCTAATGTTGAAGGCCACACAATTGAATTAGATAGTTTATTTGGAGCTTTTGAATCATCTCTTTCTCAATTTGATAATGAGCATGGTATGGCAAACTCAAGAGCAAGATTAAGAATGACAACTCTTTACCAAGTTGCTGCAGCAAACCAGGGTATTGTTGTAGGCACTGGAAATAAAGTAGAGGATTTTGGAGTAGGCTTTTATACTAAATACGGTGATGGAGGTGTTGATATATCGCCAATTGCAGATTGCAACAAAACTGAGGTTTGGGAACTCGGAAAAGAATTAAAAATTTTAAAAGAAATTATAGATGCACCACCCACAGATGGTCTCTGGGATGATGGCAGAACCGATGAAGGACAACTAGGACTTTCTTATAAAGAACTTGAAGAAGCTATGGATAATGAAAGTTCAAAAAATCGAGAAAAGTATTTAAAAATAAGAAAAGCTAACTTACATAAGATGGAGCCTATTCCAGTATGTAAGATTCCCAACTAATCAATTAGATTCACAAATCTAATATTTAAGTATATTCCTAGAATAATGAATAAAGATATTTTTTTATCAAATAGCCTTGGAGGAAAAAAAGAAAAATTTGTTCCGATAAATAATAAAAAAGTAGGAATGTATGTTTGTGGGCCAACAGTTTATGATGATCCTCACATTGGAAATGCGAGACCTTTAATTATTTTTGATTTATTATTTAAAATTCTTAAATGTAAATATGGGAATAAGTCAGTAATTTATGTAAGAAATATTACAGATATTGACGACAAAATTATTAAATCATCAAAAGAAAAAAATATTTCAATATCTGAGTTAACATCAAATATTACTAAAAAATTTCATGATGATTGCAAGTATTTAAATTGTGAAATACCTACTCACGAACCTAAAGCAACAGATAATATTGAATCAATGATAGTTATGATACAGGAATTAATTAAAAATAAATTTGCATATGAAAATCAAAAACATGTTTATTTTAAAGTCAAAAATTTTAAAGATTATGGAAAACTTTCAAATAAAAACCTTGATGATTTAATTGCAGGATCAAGGGTAGAATTATCCGATAAAAAAGAAAATCCAGAGGATTTTGTTTTATGGAAACCCTCAAATGATGATGAGCCATCATGGGATTCTCCTTGGGGAAAGGGTAGACCTGGTTGGCATTTAGAATGCTCAGTTATGTCAAAAAAATATCTTGGAAATACTTTTGATATTCATGGAGGTGGAAGGGATTTAATATTTCCTCATCATGAAAATGAAATTGCTCAATCAGTATGTGCCAATAAAACAGAAAAATTTGCAAATTATTGGGTTCATAATAATTTTATCACAATGTCAAAAGAGAAAATGGCAAAGTCACAGGGAAATATTTTGAAAATAAGCGATTTTAAAAAAAAATATAACGGTCAAGTTTTAAGATTGGCTTTAATAAGTGCTCATTATAGCCAACCATTAGACTGGAATGAAAAACTAATGGATGAATGTCAGAGAACTTTAGACAAGTGGTACAATTGTTATGTGCCGGTAAATAAGAAAATATTAATACAAGACGATGATTTAAACCCTTTATATGATGACCTAAATACTCCAGGTTTTATTGCTGTTCTGCATAAACTTTATGATAAGGCTAAAGATGGCAACCAAGAAGAAAAAGAAATATTTACAACTGCGTGTAAATTTATTGGTCTTTTAGGTCAATCAAAAGAGGAGTGGGATAATTTTAAAAAACAAAATCTGAAACTTTCTGAAAACGATATTTTGAAGAAAATTGATGATAGAAATAAAGCAAGAGATAAAAAAGATTATGAATTAGCTGATAAAATTAGAAATGAGTTATTAGACAAAGGTATTTTAATTGAAGATAAAGATGGTAAAACAACTTGGAAAATTAAATGAGCAAAGAAAGACTATACATATTTGATACAACTTTGAGAGATGGGGCTCAAACCCAAGGTGTACATTTTTCTCTTGATGAAAAAACCAAAATTGCACATGCATTAGATGCTTTAGGCGTAGATTATATAGAAGGAGGTTGGCCAGGTGCTAACCCTTCTGATACAGAATTTTTTCAAAAAGGATTAAATTTAAAAAATTCCACCTTTACTGCTTTTGGAATGACTAAAAAAGCAGGACGTAGTGCTGAAAATGATCCTGGATTATCCGCAATTTTAAATTCAAACACAACATCAGTTTGTCTTGTAGGAAAAGCGTGGGATTTTCATGTTGATGTAGCACTAGGTATTTCGAAAGAGGAAAATTTAGAAAACATAAGCGAAACCACCAAACACTTTGTTAAAAATAATAAAGAATTCATGTTTGATGCAGAACATTTTTTTGATGGTTATAAATCAAATCCAAAATACGCTTTAAAATGCATTAAAGCAGCTTATGATAATGGAGCTAAATGGATAGTTCTATGTGATACTAATGGTGGAACATTGCCTCATGAAGTAACTGAAATAGTGAAAGAGGTATCTAAACATATACCAGGAAAAAATTTGGGTATTCACGCACATAACGATACTGGCAATGCTGTTGCAAATTCAATTGCTGCTGTTTTATCTGGTGCTCGTCAAATACAAGGTACTATTAATGGTTTAGGTGAAAGATGCGGTAATGCTAATCTAATGTCAATTATTCCAACGTTTCATCTTAAAAAAGAATTATCAGATAAGTTTGAAATAAATATTAAAGAAAAAAATATAAAGCACATTACTCAATGTTCAAGATTACTTGATGAAATTTTAAATAGAAAGCCAAATAAACATTTACCATATGTTGGAGCTGCAGCATTTTCGCATAAAGGTGGCCTGCATGTTTCAGCAGTACAAAAAGACCCAAAAACATATGAACACATTGATCCTTCAGATGTTGGTAATGCAAGAAACATAGTTGTTTCAGATCAGTCAGGTAAATCAAATATTTTATCTAGACTGAAAACAATTGGAATAGAAATTGAGGAAAATGATCCAAAAGTCAAAAAACTATTAGAAGAAGTAAAAGATAGAGAGTTTATAGGTTATAGCTATGATGGAGCTGATGCTTCATTCGAACTATTAGCTAGAAGAGTAATAGGAGAAATCCCAAGGTATATATCAATAAAAGAATATGACGTTTCAGTTTCAAAAAATGATCAAGATAAAATCATTTCTAGAGCAAAAGCAAAATTAGAGGTGGATGGAGAGCAGATTGTTTGTGAAGGTGAAGGTAATGGACCTGTTCATGCTTTAGATAACGCTATAAGAAAAAATGTTACCAGATTAGAAAAATATTCAGAATATTTGAAAGATCTAAAATTAGTTGATTACAAGGTAAGAATTTTAAATACAGGAACTGAGGCCACTACTAGGGTTTCGATTGAAAGCACAGATTCTAAAGGGAAGAATTGGTTTACTATTGGAGTTTCGCCAAACATAATAGATGCATCGTTTAAAGCTCTTATTGATAGTTTAGATTTCAAATTATTTAAGGATAAGGCTCCCGCAAGTAAATAAATGAAAATTAAGAAGTTTTCAAAGAAACCTACTGACATTAAAAGCAGGGTAGGAGCTGAACCTGTTGTTTGTTATCCAAATGATAATATAAATGACAATCTTCAAATTTTACATGAAGCAAGAAAATATATTAAACAAATTGATGAGATTATAGTCCCACCAAGAGATGCAAAAACTTTTAAAGTTAAATCAGGTAATTTTTTTAGAATAGAAAGTATTGAGGGACCACAAGTTGGAGACTTAAATCTATTTCAAGCTGACAATTTAGAAGAAAAGTTTTATTCTGGAAAAACCAGAGCACTTTATGGAACACATATTTCAGTTGGAGATAAAATGCTTAGTAGTTTTCCATATCTAAGATCATTAGCTACAATTACTTGGGATACATTAGACTGGTATGGCTATGATAAGGATGGAGGTTCTGTTCATGACGTCATAGGTACAAGATGTGATCCTTACACATATAAGCTAACATCAAATAATGATTATCATTACTGTTGTCATTCAAATTTAACTAGAGCTTTAGTATCAGAAAAAAAAATCAAACTAGATGATGCAGAAAAAATTGTTCATGATGTTTTAAATGTATTTATGCTCACTGGTTTTACCAATGAAACCAAACAATATTTTATGAAGTCCAGTCCAGTAAGACCTGGAGATTTTTTAGAATTTTTTGCAGAAACAGATTTATTAGGTGTTTTATCTGCTTGTCCAGGAGGAGACTGTGGGTCAGAACATTCATCTGATGTTGCAAAATGTTACCCGTTGAAGGTTTCCATTTGGGATGTTGATAAAAAATTTCTAAAAGGAATTAATCCTTCGACAACGTCAAATTATAATAGAAATCATGGCATCAAATAAATGATCATGAATAAAGTTACATTTATTTTACACAAGCCTCAGCTTTCAGAAAATATTGGTGCATGTGCAAGAGCAATAAAGAATTTTAATTTTCAAAAATTGTATCTGATTGAACCAAAACCAATCTTTCCTAATGATAAAATATTAGCAACATCGGTAGGAGCAAAAGACATTATAAAGAAAAGTAAAGTATTCACTAATTTAGAAAGTTCTCTTGGTGATATTGATATATTAATTGCAACATCTGCAAGATTTAGAAACAAAAATGTAAAACATATTAATCTTGAGAATTTAAAGAAAATAGATTTTAGAAAAAAAATTGGATTTTTATTTGGATCTGAAGCATCAGGGCTATCAAATAAAGAGATTAGTTATGCAAATTATACTTTGCAAATTCCAACGAATATTAATTTTAGATCTCTAAATTTATCACATAGTGTAATAATAATTGCACAATTCATATCAAGTATTTTAAACTCTAAATCAAACAATTTTAAAAAGTCAAAAAAGGTAAAGAAAGCTTCTAAAAAAGAAATTCAATCAATGATTAATTTATGCATAAGTAATCTGCATGAAATAAATTTTTTTAAGCATAAAGAAAAAAAACCTATAATGCTTGAAAATTTAAGAAACATTTTTTATAGAATGGAACTTTCAGATAAAGAAACACGTATTTTATCTAGTGTATTTGCAAGTTTAGCTAAAAAAGGTCGATTGACAAAATGAAGAGTAAGTTTATAAACCCATTTATTAAATGACAAAAAGATTAAACTCAAAACATAAAGTTGACAGAAGATTAAAAGTAAATCTTTGGGGAAGACCTAAGAGTCCTTTCAATACTAGAGGTTATCCACCAGGACAGCATGGACAAAGTAAATCTGCTAAACCGTCTGACTTTGGTGTTCAATTGCAAGCTAAACAAAAACTTAAATGTTATTATGGAAATATGAACGAAAGACAGTTCAGAAATGTTTATAAAAAAGCAATTATGAAAAAAGGTGATAGTGCAGAAAATTTAATTGGTTTACTTGAGAGAAGATTGGATGCAATTGTTTATAGAGCAAAATTAGCCACTACAATATTTTCAGCAAGACAACTTATTAACCACGGACATCTTAAAGTGAATGGAAAAAAAGTTAACATTTCAAGCTATCAAGTTAGAGAGGAAGACACTATAGAAGTTAGAGATAAATCTAAACAATTAGCTTTAATAGATGTTGCTCTTGCAAATAAAGAAAGGGAAGTACCTGAATATTTACAAGTTGATGAAAAAAATAAAAAAGTAAAATTTGTCAGAGTTCCAAAATTTGAAGAAGTTCCTTATCCAGTAGTTATGGAACCAAACCTAGTAATAGAGTATTATTCAAGGTAGTTGAATTTATCTTTTAAAAAAATTTCAGTTTTTCTAGCTTTTGCTTATTTAGTTTTAGGCATTTATCTTTCCATAAATACGGGAATATCTCATGATGAATTTCATGAACAACAAAATTGGACTTACAATGTTCAAGCAGTTAAAGATTTTTTAAGGACAGGTCAATATGATAGTTTTTTAGGTTTCAAGGACAGATATCACGGCATAGGCTTCCATTATATTAGTCAACCAGTGCAGTTTTTATTTTCTGATTTTGTAGGAAAAACTTATCAATTAAGTGAATATGGAGGATTATTAATCTCAAAGCACATCGCTGTTTTTTTAATCTTTTTTACCTCAGGAATTTTTCTCTTTAAAATCTTTAAAATTGTTAATGATGATGATAACTTTGCTATCATTTCTACAGGAATTTATTTTCTATTTCCTTATCTATTCGGTCATTCTTTATTTAACCCAAAAGACATACCATTTTTGTCAGTTTGGGTAATTTGCACTTATTATATAATTATATTAATTCAAAATTTTAAAACTAATAATTATCTATCTTTAAAATTGCTTCTAATTTTATCGTCTTTAACTGCATTTTTAATTTCTATAAGGACTCTTGGGTTGCTTATTTTTTTACAATACTTAATATTTTTAATTGTATTTTCTGAAACATATAAACAAGATCTTTTAACATTAATCCAAAAACAAAGAAAAAATTTATTAATATTCACCACTTCTACATTATTTCTGATTTATATCATGAACCCAATTTTCTGGCATAATCCACTTGAAATAATTAATTCGATTGCGTGGATGGGAAAGTATCAACAAGATGTTTGTACAACAACTTTAGGAAAATGTATGAAAGCATTGGATCTTCCTGCGAGCTATTATTTTATATGGTTATTTTTTAAATTACCAATTATTGTATTATTTGGTTTAGCTTTATATCCTTTTTGTGAAAGTAAACTATCCAAAAATAAATTTGCAAACTTTATTATAATATCTCTTTTGATAACATCAATTTCTGTTTTAGCTATTTTTATTATTTTCAAGGTCGCTATTTACGATGAACTTAGACATATTATGTTCTTAATACCTCTAATATTTATAATAAGTTTAAGCTGTATTTATTTATATAATAAAAAAATATTTTTAATATTTGGGATTATAACTTCAATATTTTTTGTAGCTGAAAATGTTTCTATAAACCCTTATCAGTACACATGGATGAATTCTTTTGCAAAATTTTACAATATAAATAAAAACTTTGAAGTAGATTATTGGGGTATAAGTAATAAATCATTAAGTAATCAGATAATAAAAGATTATAAAACAAAAGAATTTAAAAAAAGTAATTGTATTTATGGAGGCCAATATTCAGACGTTTTTTTACAAAATTATGATTTCAAGTGTTTTAAATCATATAGTAAGTTAGACTCTGCTAAAGATAGACCATATTATGTAATAAAAAATGTTAGAAATATAAAACGTTCAAATCCTAAAGACTGTGAACTGGTCAAAAATGAAACGTTTAATTATTTATTTGATTTAAGATCTATAAGTGCTGGTAGTTTATGGTACTGTAATTAATCTGAGCTTTCTCTAATTTCTTTTTTAATTTTTTGAATAAATTGATTTATTAATTTGGCATCTTCTTTAGATAAATAACGCTCTTTTTTTACAGCTTTTTTTAATTCTTCTCTGATTTTGTTTACTCCATCCTTACGACCTTCTTTTGTCATAAGAACCTCACTTTGAGATGTAAATTCTTTAATCTGCTTTGCAATCGTTAATTCATAAACTAAAACTATAGCAATAACTGCTATTAAAGTTTTATAAATGAATTGCTTCATGATTTATGAGGTATATTTTTATCCTTTAAAACTTTTTTCAATTCGCCATTTTCGAACATTTCTTTGATGATATCACACCCACCAATAAATTCATTTTTGATATATAGTTGAGGTATAGTTGGCCAATCACTATAATCTTTTATGCCTTGTCGTATATCTTGGTTTTGCAAAACATCTACACTTTTAAAATTTACTTCTAAAACTTTTAATATATTAGCTACCGCTAAAGAAAAACCACATTGAGGTGCATCAGGCGAACCTTTCATAAAGAGGCATACGTCATTGCCTTTAATCTCGTTACTAATTGTTTCTTTAATTTGTTGATCCATTTTTCTCCTTCGTTGTTAAGGCAAGCGCATGTAATTGATTTCCCATTTTGCCCTTAAGGGAACTATATACCATTTTATGCTGTTCTATTTTACTTTTTCCTGCAAATTGAGAAGAGATTACTGTCGCAGAATAATGATTTTCATCACCTGCTAAGTCTTGGATCTCAACTATTGCATCTGGAAAGGCCTCTTTAATAAGAGCTTCCAATTCTTTTACATTCATTGCCATTATTGCGCCATGTACTCCATTAGCCAATTTTTATTATGTTTAGATAATTCGTCAACTGATATCTTTTCACTATCTATATTAATATAATTATCTTTTTGAACTTCCCCTAAATTATCAAAGTGTACTGAGTTCTCTTTTAAGATATTTTCAACTTTTTTTAAGTTTTTCTTAGATACTTCAATTATGTATCTTCCTTGATCTTCACTGAAAAAAAACTCAAATTTATTTATCAAACTTTTCAATTTATTTAATTTAACTCCCTTTTTTCCTTTGATACACATTTTCGCAATAGCTATAAGAATTCCACCAAGGGATACATCTCTACAAGATAATATAAGTTTTTCTTTCATTAATTTCATAACTGTAGAACCATTATTTTTTTCGTTAAAAAGATTAATTTCTGGTGGAGGACCTTTTTTTTCATTAAGAATACTTCTCGCAAACACACTTTGGTCTATATGACCTTCGGTTTTACCAATAGCAAGTATTACATTACCCTCGTTTTTTAGATCCATAGTTAAAATATTTTTGTAATTTTTTAATAATCCAACTCCACCAATTGATGGGGTGGGCTTAATACCTTTATCTTTTGTTTCATTATAAAAAGAAACATTCCCAGAAACGACCGGGAAATCTAAATATTTACACGCCTCGGATATACCCTGTACACATTCAACAAACTCACCCATATTTTTTTCTTTCTCAGGATTTCCAAAATTTAAGCAATTAGTTATTGCAATTGGCTCAGCACCCACTGAAATTAGATTTCTCCAACTTTCACATACCACTTGTTTTCCTCCAGTTAAAGGATGGGCAAAACAATATGTTGCTGAAGAATCCACACTTGCAGCAACTGCTTTCTCGGTTCCATGAATTCTTACAACACCAGCATCTCCACCAGGTTTTTGTATGGTGTCTCCCATGACTGTGTGATCGTACTGGTTCCATATCCATTTTTTTTCACAAATATTTGGATTTGAAAGTAATTTTATTAAACAATTATTTATCTTAAGAGATTTAAAATTCTCTTTTTTAAATTTTATTTTTTGAGGAAGTTTTGTTTTTTTCCACTTACGATCATATTCTGGAGCATCTTCAGCTAAAAAATCAATTGGAATATCCGCAACTTTTTTACTATCGAAATAAAGTTCAATTTTTTTTGAAGTTGTTGTTTTTCCAATTACAGCAAAGTCCAAATCCCATTTATCAAATATTTTTTTCGCATTTTCCTCTTTTCCATTCTCAAGCACAATGAGCATCCTTTCTTGACTCTCAGATAGCATAATTTCATATGGCGTCATTTTTTCTTCCCTGCATGGAACTTTGCTTAAGTCTAGTTCTATTCCTAGTTTACCTTTTGAAGCCATTTCAATGCTTGACGATGTTAATCCAGCTGCACCCATATCTTGAATTGATATAATAGAATCGTCAGCCATTAATTCTAAACATGCCTCTAGTAAAAGTTTTTCTGTAAACGGATCTCCAACTTGAACAGTTGGTTTTTTTTCCTCAATTTTATCGTCAAATACTGCTGATGCCATGCTAGCACCATGTATTCCATCTCTCCCAGTTTTTGATCCAACATAAATTACAGGTTTACCAATACCAGCTGCTTTTGAGTAAAAAATTTTTTTCTTATTAACCAAACCAAGAGTCATCGCATTTACTAAAATATTTCCATTATAAGACTCATCGAAACAGGTTTGACCTCCAATTGTTGGAACACCAATGCAATTTCCATAACCACCAATTCCTTTAACAACTCCTCTTAATAAATTTTTAGTTTTTTTGTGTTGAGTTGATCCAAAATGTATTGAATTTAAATTAGCAATAGGTCTTGCACCCATTGTAAAAACATCTCTCATGATACCACCTACACCAGTTGCAGCACCTTGATATGGTTCTATAAATGAGGGGTGATTATGACTTTCAATTTTAAAAACAATAGCATCTTCATCATCAACATCGATAACACCAGCATTTTCACCTGGTCCCTGTATCACTCTTTTACCTTGCGTGTGAAGATTTTTTAAGTGCTTCCTCGAAGATTTATATGAACAGTGTTCATTCCACATAGCTGAAAAAATTCCGAGTTCAGTAATATTTGGAGTTCTCTTCAGTAACTGACAAATTTTTTTATATTCATCTGATTTCAAACCATGTTCAATTGCAATTTTCTCGTTAACAAGCATTATTTAGACGTCTTTAATTTACTTCTCTCTGTTGCAAAAGAAACCTCAGCAAAGTATATAGTGTGTCCAGGAAACTTATATCCCTCAGGATAACCAGCACCGCCATATTCAGGATGCATATATGTACCATACTTAACATGGGTATGACTATGTTTTGATGTTTGAAAGCCTTCTCTGTTTACTTTTAATTCACCATTAATATATGCTCTTACATAACCTTTTGTTCTGGAATACAATATATTAAACTCAATCAAGTGCCACTTACCTTTTAGATTTTCTTTATCAACTAATGTAACACCATCCATAGTTAGTTTGCCGTTATATATAGAAGCAGAAAATTGAGGTCCGTAACCACCTCTGTTTTGACCACCATACTCTTTATGATTTGAACCATAGAATTGTGTAATATAAGGTTGTAACAATGGATCAACTAAATTATCAGGTGTATCAGGTACATAGATATAATAACTGAACCAAATATTTTTTTCTTTCTTAGCTGTTCTAATCTCTTTATCAAAAGACACTTCAAGTCTTAATCTATTACTATTACAATCAGTAGTGCCGGTACCTATCTTAACTTTGTTTGCCTGCCAGAAATGTCCTGCTGTACCACAATCACCTGTTCTAGGACTAATACTTTCAATTATATCGAATCTACCTGTTGGATCTTTAATGATAGTATAATTGTGATTTTTTAATTCCTTCTTTTGATAGTTAGCAATATGTACCTTATTAAACTTAACGCCACCAGCATAACCTCTATCTTTTATATAGTTAGGATCTTTTGATATAACTTCGGCAAATACAACACCGATCATCATAAAAAAAATTATCAATATATAATATAGTTTAATTCTAATTTTCATTTAATATTATTAATTAAATTTTTAAAAAAAATTGATCCATCTTCTCCCGAAAGATATTTATCAATCATCCTTTCAGGATGGGGCATCATCCCTAAAATATTTTTTTCTTTATTAAAAATACCAGCAATATTTTGCAATGCTCCATTGGGATTTGATTTCTCATTTACTTCACCTTTTTCATTACAATATGAAACTGCTATAAGATTGTTATCTTTAAGCATTTTTAACTCGTCATTTGTACAGAAATAATTACCCTCATTATGAGCAATATGAAGTTCTAAAACGTCTTTATCTATACTATTAAAATATTTATTATTTTTATTGTTAACTTTTACAAATACATTTTTGCATATAAATTCAATATTTTTATTTTGTTGTAGAACACCAGGGAGCAGACCAGTTTCTGTTAATATTTGAAAACCATTACAAATACCTAGAACTAATCCACCTTTTGCTGCAAAATCTATAACAGATTTAATAATTTTACTTTTACCAGCTATACTTCCACATCTAAGATAATCACCATATGAAAATCCTCCTGGTAGAACAATTAAGTCTGATTTAGGTAATTGTTCATCATCGTGCCATACCATCTCATTTTTAAAACCGAATTTTTTTAGCGCTACATCCATGTCTCTATCACAATTTGAGCCTGGAAAAATAATAACAGCTGATTTCATTATTGATTATAAAATTTCAAAATTTTCAATTACCAGATTTGCTAAAAGTTTTTTACACATATCCTCAACTTTGATTTTTGCCTTAGCTTCATCCTTTTCATTAACGTCAACCTCGAAGAATTTACCCTGTCTAACTTCATTTACAGAGGAAAAGCCCATCCCATTTAATGTTTGCTGTATCGCTTTACCTTGTGGATCTAAAACACCATTTTTAAGTGTTACTATTACTTTTATTTTCATTTATTTTTTATTTTTACAGCTTTTGGTTTTGGAAATCTTAGTGGTCTAACATTAGATTGTTCATGTAAAATTCCTAGTCTTTTTGCGACCTCTTGATAAGCTTCTATAAGATTACCTAAATTTTTTCTAAACCTATCCTTATCAAGTTTTTTTTCAGTATTCATGTCCCACAACCTGCAAGTATCAGGACTTATTTCATCAGCTAATAGAATTTCATTTTTACTATTATTTTTGTATCTTCCAAACTCAACTTTGAAATCCACCAGTTTAATTCCTATTCCTCTAAACAGACCTACTAAGAAGTCATTAATTCTTAATAGTTGTCGATCAATCTTCTCGATTTCTCTTCTAGTTGCCCATTTAAAAGTATAAATATGTTCCTTAGAAATAAGAGGATCGCCTAGCTTGTCATCTTTTAAGCAATACTCAATTAATGTAGAGTCTAAAACAGTACCTTCTTCGATACCGAGTCTATTTGTAAGAGATCCAGTGGCAATGTTACGAACAACAAACTCAATAGGTATAATTTCTACACGCTTAATAAGCTGCTCCCTCATATTTAATCTTTTTACTAAATGATTTTTAATTCCTACCTGAGATAAATATGTAAGAATATGTTCAGATATTCTATTATTTAGAATACCTTTGCCATCTATGACTGATTTCTTTTTATTATTGAAAGCTGTCGCATCATCTTTGAAATGCTGAATAACTAAATTTTTCTCACTACTTGCATAAACTATTTTTGCTTTACCCTCGTATAGTTTTTTGCCTTTTTTCATTGGTTAAAATATTTTATTAAAGAATCTAGTTACTCTGTAATCTAATGTTTTATCATGATCTATATTTTTTTTCTTTAAAATTTCTATTAAAAAATCAAAAGATTGACTTCGTCTTTTCCACCACCTAGGAGTGTATTTTTTATAGTTATTCTCATTTCCCTCATTATTACTTAAATATCTTGTAAGCATTTGATCAGTTATTGATAAGTTCTGTTTAAAATTAAAAAAATAAGAAACTAATCTAAAATCAATAGCAAGCTCAGAGTATTCTTTTTCAAATTCTTCATTTATAAAATTTGAAAAGCTATCTCTCCTTATTGAAATTGTACTAGTAGGAAAAATAGTAGGCCATCTTTCTTTAAAGTTCGTGTTGTTTGTGTAACTAAATTTTTTTGTTGTTTTACTATCATTGATAATTTGTGGTAAATCACACAAACATTCTTTTGATTTATCTTCGTTGAAAATTTTAGATATTTTTTTTAGCTTATCTTTTTCAAAACAATCGTCCGAGTCTAATAATAAAATTATTTCTCCTTTTGACGACTGAAATAGATTTTTAATAATATTGATTTGATTTAATTCAGCAGTTGGAAATTTTCTTTCTATATTAAATAGTTTAATATTTTTGAAAGAATTTATTATTTCAATGGATTTATCTTGTGAACCATTATCTCCAATTAGGATTTCGAAATCAGTATAATCTTGATTTATGCAAGAAGATAAACATTCTTTAAGATACTTTTCTTTGTTGTAATTAGATATAAGTATAGAACAATACATTAACCAAATACTCTTTTAAAAATACGATTAATATTTTTAAAATGTTTTTTATAAACAAAAATTTGCTTCAATTCTTTTTCTGAAATTAGTTTTGAAACTTCTTTATCTGAAATTAGTAAATCCAATAAATTAATATCCTTTTCAATACTTTTTTTGGCGTTTTTCTGAACTTTTCTATAAGCTAATTCTCTACTTATGCCTTTTTGGGTAAGTTTAAGCATTACTTCTTGGGAAAATACCACTCCATTTGTCAAATTAAGATTTTTCAACATCTTTTTTTGGATAAACAATCATTTGATCCAGGATGTTTCCAAGTCTTACTAAAGCAAAATCTAAAGTAATATTAGCATCTGGTCCGATATTTCTTTCAACGCTTGAATGAGAAATATCTCTTTCATGCCATAGAGCAATATTCTCCAATGCGGGGAACACGTAACTTCTAACCATTCTTGCTAATCCTGTTAAATTTTCACTCAGAATAGGATTTTTTTTATGAGGCATCGCTGAAGATCCTTTCTGATCTTTAGAAAAGTATTCTTGTAACTCATAAACCTCGCTTCTTTGCAAATGTCTGATCTCAGTAGAGACTCTTTCAATTGATCCCGCAATTATTCCCAGGACTGAAAAATAATATGCATGTCTATCTCTCGGAATTATTTGTGTAGAAATTGTTTCAGGCTTTAGCTTTAGTTTTTTTGCAACATGTAATTCAATTCTAGGATCAATATTAGCATATGTCCCAACAGCACCAGATATTGCACAAGTTGATATTTCATGAATTGCATTTTCAAGCCTTTTTTTGTTTCTTTTAAATTCTGCATAATAAGATGCAAGTTTTAAACCAAATGTTATAGGTTCTGCATGAATTCCATGACTTCTACCAATACATGGAGTGAACTTATATTTTTTTGCTTTCCTTTTTAAAACTGAAAGTATTTTTTCAATATCTTTAAGAAGAATATTTCCTGATTGAACTAATTGAATATTAAAACTTGTGTCTAAAACATCTGACGAGGTCATGCCTTGATGCAAATATCTTGCTTTAATTCCCGCTTGTTCTGTGATTGATGTTAAAAAAGCTATTACATCGTGCTTAACTTTTCTTTCAATATCGTGAATTCTTTTAACTTTAATTTTACCTTTTTTTTGCACAATTTTAGATACACCCTTTGGAATAATTTTATATTTTTCCATTGCTTGTGCAGCTGCAACTTCTATATCTAGCCAAACTTTATACTTGTTTTCTTCTGACCAAATTTTAACTAATTCTTTTCTTGAATAACGAGATATCATTAGTACGGGGGCTTTGTATAACCCTTATCAGATTCTGTAAAAATTTCATAACCATTTTCTGTAATTCCAACTGTATGTTCAAACTGTGCAGAAAGTGATTTATCTTTTGTTACTGCTGTCCATCCATCATTTAACAGCTTAGATTCAAATTTGCCTGCATTTATCATCGGCTCAATAGTAAAAGTCATTCCAGGAATTAACTCTTTTCCAGTATTTTTATTACCATAGTGTAAGACATTAGGTGGTTCATGAAATACATCGCTAATACCATGGCCACAAAAATCTCTTACAACACTAAATCCTTTAGCTTCAACGTAAGTCTGTATCTCGTGTCCAATATCTCCAAGTTTTACTCCAGGTTTTAGAATTTTGATTGAATTTATTAATGACTCGTAAGTTGCATCAATCAAATTTTTTGCTTTAACAGAAATATCTGGCACAACAAACATTCGACTTGTATCACCATAAAAATCATTTACGACAGCAGTAACATCAATATTTAATATATCACCTTCAACAAGCGTTCTATCTGATGGAATTCCATGACAAATAACATGATTTAAGGATGTGCAAACAGATTTTTTAAATCCTCGATAAAACAAAGGTGCAGAATATCCACCATTATCTCTAATATACTCAAAACATAAATTATCAATTTTTTCGGTGCTTATTCCTGGTTTAATATGATCGGTAATCATATCTAATGTATTGGATGCAAGTTTTCCTGCAATCCTCATTTTTTCAAATTTCTCAGAATAATTACTCATCAATAATTTTAATTTTCTTTTCTATCTTAATTTCTTTGTTGTTAATTTCACATCTGTAAGCAATAAATTTAACACCATGTTTTTTAGCTAAAAGATAATTTTCATAATATTTTTCATCAATATCCTTAGCGATTTTAAATTTTTTTATACCCTGAATTTGAGTTAAAAATAAGACATAGGGTTTATAGCCCTTTTTGATTGATTCTTTAAGATTAAGTAAATGTTTTGACCCCCTGCTTGTTATTGCATCTGGAAATTCACTTATATCATTCTCACGATTTAAAGTAACATTTTTGACTTCGATTAAGTTTTTATCACACAAGAAATCAAATCTTGTATCCTTTGAATATTTAAATTCTGGTTTTATATTTTTTATATTTTTAAACTCTTCCATTAATTTATTTTCAAGTGCATGTTTTACAATTTTATTTGCTTTATGAGTATTCACTCCAACTAAATTATTTTTAACTTTTATAACTTCTAATGTGAACTTAAGTTTACGATTTGGATCATCATTTTTCGTTAACCAAACTTCATTATCTTTATCTAGTAATCCTTGCATTGAACCAGTATTTGGACAATGAGCAGTTATGACTTCATTTTTTACTTTTATATCAACAAAAAATCTTTTATATCTTTTGATTAATTTGCCTTTAATTAAACTATTGGTAAACTTCATTGAAATTTATTTATATTTGTAAATGACAAATAAAAAAGAAATAATTGCAGGAATTATAATAATAGGTAATGAAATATTATCTGGTAGAACTCAAGATATTAATACTAAAACTATATCCTTATGGTTGAATACTATTGGTATTAAAGTAACCGAGGTAACAATCATACCTGATATAGAGCAAACAATCATTGATACGATAAATGAATTTAAAAAAAGATTTAATTATGTCTTTACATCTGGTGGAATTGGACCAACGCATGACGATATCACTGCTCAATCTGTTTCAAAGGCTTTTAATATTGAATACGGACCTCACAAAGAAGCAATGAAGATTTTAGAAAATTATTACCAACCAGGAGAATTTTCAGAAGGTAGACAGAAAATGGCATGGATGCCTGTTTCAGCAAAATTAATTTATAATCCTAGTAGTGGCGCACCAGGTTTTAATGTTGAAAATGTTTATTGCTTACCAGGTGTGCCATCCATACTTAAATCTATGATTGGAGGCCTAACAAACGAACTTGTTGGTGGAGATCCAATTATAAGTCACACACTCAGCTTAAGAACTGTAGAAAGTGAAATTGCAAAATCTTTATCAAACGTGCAAGATAATAATAAAGATGTAGATATAGGCAGTTATCCTTTTTTTAAAGCAGGAAAATTAGGAGTATCAATTGTTTTAAGATCACCAGAGCAAAAAAAAATTGATAAGTGCAATTCAGAGATACTCAAATTTGTAAAAGAAAAAAATATTGAACTAGTAGAAAATAGTTGATGCTTTATTTTGCTTACGGAAGTAATTTAAATCACTTTCAAATGAAGAGAAGGTGCAAAGACTCAATATTTTTAAAAAAATATAACCTTAAGGACTTTAAACTAACTTTTAGAAGCAAATATAGAGCCGCAGATATAGAAAGAAAAAAAAATTCAATTGTTCCAGGTGGTATTTTTGAAATTTCAAAAAGTGATGAAAAAAAATTAGATATTTATGAAGACTTTCCAATTTTATATAAAAAAATCTTTATCAATTATTATAATAAAAAAATGATGACCTATACCATGGTTGATAAGACTGAATTTAGGTATCCAACCGAAAGATATTTAAATGTAGTAAAAAAAGGTTATAAAGATTGTAATTTAGATATGAAATATTTAATTACTGCGTTAAAGAATACTAGATAAAAGAAACAAAATATTTATGTATTAAATAGCCAACTACCAATAACAGTATTCCTGATCCATAAATTAAATAAAAATTCATACCAAAAGCCTTTGAAAAGAAAAAAGGCAAAAAGAACAAGTAACTTACTGGAATCGCAATTAATATACTCTTAGTAAAAGTTACAGTTTTATCTACGTCTTTGTATTCGTAGTATGAAAATAAAATTGCTATTAATGAGACGATTGGTAATGCAATAATAAATCCTGCTAATTTTGGGTAAATACCAGATAACCAACTTGAAAAAGCTATTATTAATGCTGCTATGATTATTTTAAATGTAAAAAATATCATGTTTTACTTTTTACATTTTTTACATAATCCAAAAAATTCTAAATTATACTTATTATATCTCATACCAGTCTCATCCTGAAAATTAGCTAAATATTTAGAAAGTTTCGGATTGCTTATCTCTGTAACCATTTCACAGTTATCACATATTGAAAATGCTGTTGCGTTAGATATTGTACAACTATCGTTTTTACATGCTACAAAAGCATTTTTACTCTCAATTTTGTGAATTTTTCCAAGTTTAATTAATCTATCGAGCGCTCTATATACTTGCGGAGGTGCTTTTATTCCTTTTTTTTGGACACTAAATAAAATTGAATAAGCTTTTAAAGGTTCTTTAGCTTTTTCAATAATTTCTAAAACTATTTGTTGGTTTTTTGAGAGGAAATCTATTTTTTGTGTCATAAGTTATTTTATCAAGTTCACATTATTTTTTCAATTGTTTGAATTTTCTTATATTAAACATAGAAAGAATAAACAAAACTAACGCCGCTGTTATAATAGATGGACCAGATGCCGTATTAAATTCCAGTGATGAATATAAACCTAAAACCACCGCCAAAAGTCCACCGATAATTGAAATAATAATCATTTGTTTTGGATTATTAGCTAAATTTCTAGCCATTGCCGCAGGTATAATAAGCATTCCTGTAATTAATAATATTCCAACCATTTTAATTGATATCGCAATAATTGCTGCCATCAAAATTGTAAATACTGCATTTATTTTTTCAGGTTTCATTCCTTCAGCTTCAGCAAGTTCATAATTTACTGTTGATGCGAACAGAGGTTTCCAAATTAACTTAAGGATAAGTAGTATTATTGCGCCACCTACCCATATAACTAATAAATCTTTTTTGTTTACCGCAAGAATATCCCCAAACAATAAACCCATTATATCAAAGCGGATATATGATAAAAAGCCTATAACAACCAATCCTATTGCAAGGGATGAGTGGGCCAATAAACCTAATAAAGCATCACTTGGGAGCTTAGTTGTTTTTTGTAATCTTAATAAAATTAATGCTACGGCAGATGAAATTAACAATACTGAAAAAGAAATATTTATATCAAATGAAAAAGCAAGAGTTACACCTAATAATGAGGAGTGAGCTAATGTTCCAGCAAAAAAGGATAATCTTCTCCAAATTACAAAACATCCTAGTGGCCCTGTTACTAAAGCTACACCAAGACCAGCAAAAAGTGCTCTTATAAAAAAATCATCAAACATTTATTTTTTTGTTTCTATTGTTCCATCTGGAGAGTGAGTATGATCATGGTCGTGTTCATAAACTGATAAAATTGTTGATGCACGATCACCAAATAACTCTTTATACTTACTGTCTTTTACAACTGTTTGTGGTGTTCCAGAGCAACACACGTGTCCATTAAGGCATAAAACATGGTCCGTTGCGGACATAACCACATGTAAATCGTGAGATATAAGTAATATACCACAACCTAGTTTTTCAGAAATTTCTTTTATTAATTCGTACAACGCTAGTTCACCTTTAAAATCTACACCCTGAACAGGTTCATCTAATACTAAAAGATCCGGTTTTTTTGATATAGCTCTTGCAATCAACACTCTTTGAAATTCACCACCAGACAAATTTCTTAAATCATTATTTTTTAAGTGGTCAACACCAGTAAGTTTTAACGCATTATTAATTTCATCATTAGTGAGAACTTCAGTTAACAACATAAAATCAGATACCCTAATAGGTAATGTCCAATCAATTGAAATTTTCTGAGGTACATAGCCAATTTTATCTGTATATTTTTCTACTTTTCCCTCTATATTTTTGTAAATTCCTAAAGCGATTTTAGCTGTTGTAGATTTTCCAGATCCATTTGGTCCTATTAAAGTAACAATTTGCCCTTTTTTAACCTCTAAGGAAACACCTTTTACTAACCACTTGTTATCAAGCATAACACCGGTGTTTTCTAACTTAACTAGAATATTATTATTTAAACTCATTTTTTTGTTGACTAATCATATTTGTTATAATATTACGCTTTGTTATAATATAACATTTTTAAAATTATGCACTTAAAAAAAAAAATTCCTCTAATTATATCAATAATTTCAGCTTTATTTTATTTTTCTGCATTAAAAGCAGAAATTAAGGTAGTAACTTCAATAAAACCAATACATTCATTGGTAAGTTATATAATGGAAGGCGTTGGCTCGCCTGATTTAATAGTTGATGGATACAATTCTCCACATGGATTTAGCTTAAAACCATCTCATGCTAAAATGCTACAAGAGGCTGATATTGTAATATATGTTGGTGAAGGTCTTGAGGAATTCTTAGAAAAACCTTTGGAGTCTTTAGCTCAGAACGCAGTTAAATTTGAATTACTTAAGCAAAGTGGAATGAAAAAATTAAAGTTCAGAGAAAGAAATATTTTTGAAGGTCACGATGATCATGACGACCATGGACACGGAAAAAAGAAAAAAGACGATCATGAAGATCACGACCATGGCAAAAAAGCAAAGAAAGAGGATCATGATAATCACGGACATGACGACCATGGACACGGACATGGTGAGTTTGATCCACATATTTGGTTAGACCCAATGAATGCAAAAATAATTGTTAAAAAAGTAACAAATCAGTTATCAAAATTAGATAAAGAAAACAGCTCAACCTATAAATCAAATTCTAAAAAAGCATTAAAAGAAATTGATAATCTTATTAAACAAGTAAAATCAGACATTAACAAAGACGTTAAGGTCGTAGTATTCCATGATGCATACCAATATTTTGAAAAAAGATTTGATTTAAATATTATTGGAGCATTAACTGTAAATACTGATGTTTTACCTGGTGCAGAACAACTTGCAGAGATTAGAGAAGTAATTGAACATGAAAAAGTAACATGTGTTCTTTCAGAACCTCAGTTTAACCCTCAGATAATTGAAATAATAGCGAAAGATACAAACACAAACATGGGAGTTTTGGATCCATTAGGAGCTAATCTTGTTAAAGGAAAAAACCTATACTTTGATTTGATTAAAAATATCTCAATTTCTTTTGAAAATTGTAAGAAATAGTTCTTAAAACTAAAAAAAAGGGTCTTTTTAGCACATTGGAATTTTAAAAAATCCGACTAGATCAGTCGGGTATGGATGATTTAAGTAAACATTTAAAACCAAAAAACTTAAGCGACAAGGTAGCTTTAGGTTTCACTAAATTTTTAAGATTTTTAGCAGATACTTTTTTTAGAAAAAGATATGGGCACAGGGCAGTTGTTTTAGAAACTGTTGCTGCGGTTCCTGGTATGGTCGCAGGAATGTTAATTCATTTTAAATCACTACGAAAGATGGAGGATGATAAAGGTTGGATAAAAACGCTTTTGGAGGAAGCTGAAAATGAAAGAATGCATCTGATGACATTTATTCATATAGCAAAACCAACTTGGATTGAACGAATAATTATTTTAATTGCACAATTTATATTTATTATAACTTATGGATTTATATACTTAGTATCACAAAGAACAGCTCACAGGATTGTAGGATATTTTGAGGAAGAGGCAGTTAGAAGTTATACTGAGTACTTACATGAATTAGAAACAGGTAAGATTAAAGATCAACCAGCACCTGAAATTGCAATAAACTATTGGAATTTACCTTTACACTCTACTTTAAAAGATGTTGTAAAAGTTATAAGAGATGATGAAGCAGGTCACAGGGATGTTAATCATAACTTTGCTGACGTGATTGATAGACGAACAAGGATTTATAAATCAATCAATATTGAGAAAAAAAATAAAAAGCAAGTTAATAAAGACAGCACTAATCAGGAAGTAAAAGAAAATTAAAATGGAAAAAAATTTAAATATTCTGTGGGCATCAACTGGCGGTAATGCAGAAGGCGTTGCAAATCGATTAAATGAAAAAGCTGGTCAATTAGGAATTAAAATAGATCAACAAGAGTTGAATGATGTATCAATAAAAAAATTTTCAGAAATGAAAAATGTTGCAGTAGTGACTTCAACATTTGGAGAAGGAGACTTTCCTGCAAACGGTGAGGAATTTTGGCAAGATATTGAAAATAAAGATTTAGACCTTAAAGAAATGAATTATAGTATATGTGCGTTAGGTGATAGGTCGCATGATATTTTTTGTGGAGCTGGAAAGAAGCTAGATGAAAAATTAATTAAATCAGGTGCCAATAAGATTTTAGACAGACAAGAATGCGATGGATCTGATGAAGGTTCTGAAGAATGGTCAGAAAACTTTTTAAAAAAAATAAATGGAATGCTAACTTAATTTAAATATGAAAAAAATTTATTTAATCTTAGTAATATCGATATTGTTTAATACAACTTTATTTGCTGATAAAAATATGAAGATTGGCTCTAAGGGTAAATTATCTGATGTAACAAGAACTATAGAAGTAAAAATGTATGATAATTATTATGAACCAAATGTTTTCAAAATTAAAAAAGGTGAAACTGTAAAATTTAAAGTGAAAAATTTAGGTGAATTAGTTCATGAATTTAATATTGCTAATCCAATGATGCATATTAAACATCAGCCAGAGATGGAACTCATGGTTGAGAATGAGATATTATTAGGTGATAGAATTGATAAAGACAAAATGCAAAAAATGGCTGCAATGGATAAATCAATGGGCCATTCCCACAGCAATAGTGTTTTATTAGCTCCAAAAGAAGAGGGGACTTTAATTTGGAAATTTGAAAACGCTGTAAATATCGAGATAGCATGCAATGTTCCTGGTCATTATCAAGCTGGCATGATTGCAGCAGTTAATCTAGACTAAAGTTTTTTAATAATGAGTTCTGAAGCGATTAAATTTAACTGGAATTGCAAACATACTTGGAGAAGAAGCGCTAAAAATACTGCCTGGTGTTTACTTGGTTGTGCAATTGGGGATTTTGGAACAATTTTATTTTTTCAAATTACAAAAATACCATTTCCTGTACTAGGAATTATGACACTTGCTATCATCAATGGATTGATAACAAGTATTATTTTAGAAACTATAATTTTGTTACGACAAAATTTTAAATTTTCTAATGCTTTAAAAACAGCATTAGGAATGAGCTTTATCTCTATGATTAGCATGGAAGTTGCGATGAATTTTACTGATTATCTACTTACTGGCGGCGCGATACTTACATGGTGGGTTGTACCAATTATGCTTATAGTAGGATTTTTAACCCCTTGGCCTTATAATTATTGGAGATTAAAAAAGTTCAATATTAGTTGTCATTAAAACTTTACTTTTAAAAGAAATTAACCATAAATTGGAAAATAATTTTGCGAGTATTTAATGTCGTCTAAACATTTTTTTTTATTTTTACTTTTTTTCCTCTATATTTTTGGATCTGATTCTTTTGCTGATTTGCAATTTAAACAATCAAAAGATATTTCTGATGATACTGATGACTTAAGAGGAATTTTTATAAAACCAGATGGAACAAGGGTATACGTTACTTCTGATGATGCAACTCCTACAGTCATTGAATATTCATTAAATGTCCCATTTGATATCAGTACTGCTTCTAAAACTTCTCAAACCAATCTTTTGGTTTCAGGAGGTGCTGCTATGGATAAGCCCCATGCAATAGAATTTAAACCTGATGGAAAAGTCATGTATGTAATTCATAGTAATTCAGGATCGGTTGGTGTAGAACAGTTTAATCTTACTACTGCCTGGGATACTCAAACTTTATCATATGATACTAGCTTAAGTATTTCTGATGATGTTCAGATAAGAGCTCTAGCTTTTAAATCTGATGGTACTCGTGTGTATATCGCGCAAAGAGATTATGGAAAAGTCAAACAATTTGATTTAACAACACCATGGGACCTATCGAGTGCAACTAATAAAGTGGAGTCAAATTCTTTTTCAGGTGAAGAAAATAATTTAAGAAATATACAATTTAGTTCAGATGGAACCTTTATGTATTTAGGTGGAAATGGGGGAGATGATATTAATAGATATAAGCTGCCAATTGCATGGGATATAAGCACAATTACACATGAAACTACTTTTTCAATTAGCGCACAAACAGGTGAGATGCGAGGATTTAAATTTACAGCTAATTTTACAAAACTATATGTTACCGGAGATGACGGAAGCAGTTCAGATGACAATGTAATTTATGAATATGATCTTGATTGTGCTGGAACTATAACTTGTCTTGATGCATCAACTAATGCTGATGTTAAAGCTATCATCGAGGCAAATGTTGATACTGCTAAAAGAATAATAAAAAATAATACTCTTCCAATATTTCATAGAACTGAATGGTTAAGAAGACATAAAAATAAAGATAACCTTTCGAACTTAAATGCAGAAATTGATTTTACAAATCAAAAAATTGAAAAAATAGCTAATGCTCTAAACACTCTTAAAAAAGAAAAAGATAGAACCTATAATAGCGATGATTGGTTTGAATGGAGCGAAGGAAGAATTAGCTTTGGTAAAAAAGATACAAATGGTGCATCTTCAAGAGATATCTATAGTTATGGTTTTTCCATTGGTGCAGATAAGATTAAAAAAAGAGATAGAGATTCAATGTATGGTTATGTTTTTCAATATACAAATGATGATGTTGAAATTGGAGGCAATGGTACAAATCTCAATACAGACTCATATGGTTTAGCTTTATACGAAACTAAGTTAAGAGATGATCAATTTTTTACAGATAGTGTTATTGGTTTTAATTTATTACATATTGACCATCAAAGAGTGACCTATGGCAACACTTTAAAAGGTGATAGAGAGGGACAGCAAATATATGGTTCAATTAATTTTGGAAAAAGATTAGTTGAGGAAGAAATTAATTATAATCCAGGAATAAAATTAGATTTAGGATATACAAAATTAAAAGCTTTTAGAGAAAAAACTACAGTAGGAAATGCTTTAACTGACTCATTAATCTACAAGGAACAAAATATTAAAACCGCATTAGCAACAATTGGATTACTTTTTGATACAGCAAATCAGCAAGAAGAAAAAACTACCAATCATCATGGAAGATTAGAGTACGTAGCAGATTTTAGTCCATCTTCAAACGCTGAATTTTATTACGTAAATAATCAAAGTACTAATTATGAATATAAATCAAACAATAAATCTAGTCACAATTATAGAATTGGTTACGGTTTTGACATAACCTCTAAATCAGGTTGGTCGATAGTAACAAATTTTGAAAGATTTGGTGCATCTGGAGAAGGTTATGTTAATGAGCTATATTTATTATTAGGATATATTCCAATAGATGATACCGAATATGCTATGAGTTTAGATAATGACAAAGCATCTCTAACTTATAAAAAAATTTTAAACAGTTTTGATATCAAAATGAGTTCAAATTATAATTTCATCGGTGAAATCCCAGATTATGGTGCAAATTTAGAAATATCGAATAAATTTTAGACTTATTAAAAATTTTTGATAAAATTAAAATATGAACCCAACAGATATATTACTTAGTATAGCAATCGTTGGGATATATACACTAGTTTATGTATATTTAAGGCATAACTATAAAAGTAATAAAATGATTATTAAACTTTTTAGCGAAGGTTTTGTTTATGCAACAGCGATTACTGGTATTCTTTATTATTTAATTAAGCATATAGCCTCATAATATATGAAAAAGCTTTTAGAGATTGTGGTTCTGGGTTTTTTGTTAAGTGTTACTGCTTACGGAGCGTAGCAAACAAAAGCTAGATATGAAAAAATTTAATTGGTTTATTATCATTGGATTATTTTTAATTTTTATATTCTTTATTAAAGAAAAAGTTGTTGAGAAATATTTTTTTTATAAGGTTTCTAAATGGCTAGAAAGAAGAGTAGATTTTGATGAATTTAAATATAATTTTCCAGGCTATATATCTATTCAAGGATTTAAGGTACGTAATGAAGATACAAAATTTTATAAAAATACTTTTAATGCAGATAAAATTTTCTTAAATATAGATTTAAATTCATACCTTTTTAAAAAACTTGTTATAATTAATGAATTAAAAATAGAAAACCCAGAATTTTATTTAGAAATTATTGAAAAAAAAAATACATCTGATGATAATAAAGAAGAAAATGTTGAAAGTACTTTTAAAGATAATATTGGTATAGCTGAAAAGATCAATAATAAAGTGCCTGATAAAGTTTGGCCTGAAAAAATTAGAGATATAAATTTCTTAATTTTAAAGAGCTATATTATTAATGGAAAAGCATTTGTTAAAATTTCATCAATACCAAAACAATCAAATATTGAACTTTCTTCTTTTGAATTTACCAATGTAGGCAATGATAAAAAATTTCAACATTATAAGAATGCATTAGAAATTATGTTATTTGACATACTAGGTCGAATTAATGATTTTGATAAACGAAAAATATTAGAAAAAGCTTATAATTTATAATTTAAATTTATTTAAATGAGAAAAATAAAAAAATTTTACTTATTAATCTTGTTCAATTATAAATATTAGCATAAATACTCATGAAAATAACTTATGCCCTCGTGGTGAAATTGGTAGACACAAAGGACTTAAAATAGTTTGAGTTGAGGAATCCCAGTGTCTCTAATAGTCTCTAATGGTCTTAATCCCTCATAATCCTATATTTTTTAAAATCATTGGATTATTTTTATTGGAAATTCTTACTAATTAATTTTCAGATTCTCGGACCATTCTCGGACATAGAAAGATAAAATGATATATTGAGTTTATGAAATTCTTTACAAATATAAATTTAATTAAAATTATAATTATATATTGGATGGTTCTTATAATTGTGCAAATTTTTTTTGGAACCTTCACAGAGTTTGGTGCAAGAGAACAAATAACAGATACAAGTTTTAGGTTACCAAAGGTATATAAGTGGGGCTTGTTATTTAATTTTGTTATTCTAATTCCAGCATTTTTTGTTGTCATATTTAAAATAATTGGTTGGAAAAAAAGATAATATAATCATGCTTATAATTAAATTTGATTCAAACATATCCTTATTCAAACTAGATGAATTTGTATTGCAATTTAAAGAAAAATATAAAAATGAAGAAATGCAAATGAATTTTAAATTCAGTAACACAAAACTATTTGTTTATATTTATAGAAGGACACATTAATGAAAAAATACGATTTTAATTTAAATACTCTTAAAAAAAATTTTAATTTTAAAAACTTCTGTGAAGAACTAGATTATTTAGTAGGGCTCAGATATGAAAATTGGGATCTTTATAAAGAACAAGTTGGTATTTATAAATATCTTATTTATTTCTCATTTTACCAAAAAGTCCCATTATTAAATACTGTTATGGAAGCAGATGATACTTCAGAATTTGGCAAAGATTATCATATTATAGATAAGGAATTTGGTAGTAAAAAAAACTCCAAGATCAGAGAAGAAATTATCACAAAAATAGCTGATGGATCCATATTTGAATTTTTTAATGATAATTTTAAATTGATTTATCATTTTCCTATGAATTGCTTTGTTGCCAGTTTAATTTACTCAAAGTTCAATAAAACATATTATCATATTGTTTTCCATCCTTTTGATTTAAAAAAGAAAAAAGATTTTGATTATAGTCTTCATCATGTAATAGATTTTTATGATAAAAAAATTTCTGAAAAAGTTTTCTTTAACGATATTTTAAAATATTATAGAGAGGATGTTTTAGGTTTTAATGATGGAAAGTTGATAAAAGGCCGAGATGAACATGAATTTCAAGATCTATATAATAAAAAGGTAAATTATTGGCGAAAAATTGCTTATGATAATTTTGATAAATAATAGATTGAATTTGTTTTGATATTTTATAAATAAACTCGTACCATTCTTGGACATAGGGAGATAAAATAAAAAAAATTTACTTATAGGTCTTGTTCAATTATAAATATTGGCATAAACACTCATGAAAATAACTCATGCCCTCGTGGTGAAATTGGTAGACACAAAGGACTTAAAATCCTTGCCCTTTTGGGAGTGCCAGTTCGAGTCTGGCCGAGGGCACCACTAAATGTCAAAACCACAAATAATTTCTGACACTAATAAAAAATCATTAAGAATTAAATCTTTTATAAAAAACAAACTTTCGAAAATAAAATTAAAATATGTAAACATAGTCATTGGTGGTGATGGTTTTATGCTCAAAACTTTAAAAAGAAATAAGCATTCATCTAATTTTTTTTATGGAGTGAATTCTGGTGATTATGGTTTTTTAATGAATAAGTTTTCATCAAAAACAATTATAAAAAATATTAATAAGGCTAATTTAATTACTATCTCTCCATTAGAAATGAAAGTAACAAATAAGCAAGGATCGAAGAAAAAATATTTAGCAGTAAATGAAGTTTCAATTTTAAGACAAAGTAGGCAAGCAGCCTCAGTTTTGATTAAGGTAGGATCAAAATTAATAATGAAGCGTTTAATTTCTGACGGTGTTTTAGTCTCAACACCTGCAGGGAGCACTGCTTACAATTTATCAGTAAGAGGACCTATTCTAAGCTTAAATTCAAAAAAACTATCTATAGCACCTATAAGCCCGTTTAGACCAAGGAGATGGAATGGAAAAATAATTAATGAAAGCCATAAAGTTTTAATAAAAAATTTAAATATAAATAAAAGACCGATTAGTGCAGTTGCTGATAATATTGAGGTTAGAAATGCAAAAATCATTGAGGTAAAAATAAATAAAAAAATTAAATTTAAACTTTTATATGACAAAAATAGAGGGCTCCAAAAAAAAATCAAAATAGAACAATTAAGAAAAGAAACTAATTAGAATGGAGTTTATCTTTTTTATTTTAACATATTTTCTTTTAACATCTGTTGTAATTGGTTTCGGTTCTTTTTTTGCAAAAAATATATCTACTTATAATAGTAATTCAAATATTGGGTATATAGGATTATATGGAATTTTTTCACTTACATTAATTTCATATGTAACAAATTTATTTATAAAACATGATTACTTACATAATTTTATTATATTATTTATAGGTATATTTTTGTTTATCCAATATATTTTTTCTAATAAAAAATCAAAAAGAAATAAGGACATCAAATATTTTTTATTTTTTTTAATTATATCAACACTTTCAATTTTCTATTTCAAGAGTCATGATGATTTTCCATATTATCATTTGAGTTTTATACACAATTTAACTTTAAATAAGCTTGAATTTGGACTTGGAAACTTTGATTTGGCGTTTAATCATGTTTCATCATTATTTTTTTTTCATTCATTGTTCAAACTTCCTTTTACGGAAGACTATTTTTACTTTTTAGGCCCAGTTTTAATAATGGTTTTTTCCAATATAATACTTGTCAAAAGTATTCTCGAAGATAAAAAAAAATTAAATTTTATTTTTTTTTTAAAATTATTTACTTTTATATTTATAAATACTTTATTTTATAGGCTAGCAGAGCATGGAACAGATAGATCAGCAATAATTTTGATTTTTGTCAGTATTATAATAATTTTTGAGATACTTCAAAATAGGAAATTATCACATCAAGCATTTGAAAATTTTTTAATATTTCTCACACTTATAATAAGTTTAAAGTCGTTTTATGCTATTTATGGTTTATTATTTTTTGGAGTTTATTTTAAATATTTTAAATTATCACAAATTTCCAATTTCTATAAAAATTTTAAAATTATAAATATTTCAATTATTTTTGGTATGCTGATATTATTTTATAATATAGCTTATACTGGATGCTTGATATATCCATTGACAGTAACTTGCTTTGAAAATTTTTATTGGAGCATGGACATCGAAAGAATTGAGTCAGCAGCAGTTTGGTATGAGTTATGGTCAAAGGCAGGTGCCACACCCAATTATAGGGTGGATGATCCAATAAATTATATTAAAGGTTTAAATTGGTTAGGTGTATGGATAGATAATTATTTTTTTAATAAAGTATCTGACACAATAGGTGGCATAATACTAACAGTATTTGTCTTTTTAATTATATTTAAACCAAAAAGGATAAAATTTACTTTTAATTCTAAATATAACATAATCCTATTACTCCTATTTTTTTTATTCATTGAGTGGTTTTTTTATCATCCTTCACTTCGGTATGGGGGGTACCATTTATTAGCTTTACTGTTTTTCATTCCTTCAGCAATTATTTTAGAAAATCAAAATTATTCTTACTCAAAAAACTTTAAAAAAATTAATATTATTTTATTAATAGGTATTACAATATTTTCTGTTAGAAATATTGATAGAATCATTGATGAAAATAAAATTTATAATTACAACCCTATAAAATCACCTAGATATAATATTAATAAAAAAGATTATTATTTAAAAATAAAAAAAGAAGAAATTCTTCAAAAAACTAATCAATGTAAAAATGAATTTAAAAAAGATAGTAATTGTAAAATAGTTAATTCTTATAGAATATTTTATTAGAATAAATAGAATGTCAAAATCAAATTTTATAGGGACTGTAGCTCAATAGTAGAGTACCTCGTTGACATCGAGGGGGTAGTAGGAGCGTAACCTACCAGTCCCACCATTTTGACAAAATTATTAGTTATAAAATATATAAATTTAAAAATGATTAAGAAAAATTTAATAATCTTCATTCCATCTATTGAGCAGGGTGGTGTTGAAAAAAATTTATTTTTAATATCAAACTTTCTTGCAACAAAAATAAATAAGGTCAAATTAATTACAGCAAGCAAAGATCACAAACATTTTAAAAAAATAAATATATTAGGACCAAAATCAAAAATTTGGTCAAATACTAGTAGATACTCAAAATACTTTATATGTTTAGTTATACTTTTTAAATTATTTTTAAAAAGTAAAAATTATGTAGTATTCGCATTTCAGGCTAACTTATACTGTATTATTATATGTAAGCTATTCGGTATAAAAATAATAGTAAGATCAAACACATCTTCTATTGGATGGTCGCAAAACTTTATTAAAAAATTCTTTTACAAAAAAATTTTGATGATTGCTGACCAGGTAATTGTAAATAGTAATGATTTTAAAAAAGAATTAAAAAAATCTTTTTCAATCAATGCTAAATGTATTTATAACCCTTTAAATAAAAACGAGATAATTAAAAGATCAAAAGAAAAGCTAAAATTTAATTTTCTAAAAACAAGTTCAATTAAAATTATTAATATAGCAAGACTTACAGACCAAAAAGATCATTTGACTTTACTTAATGCTATGAGGAAAATTAAGGAAAAAATTAAATTTCGTTTGGTGTTAATTGGCACAGGCCCAAATAGAAATTTAATAGAAAATTATATTTTAAAATATAATTTAAAAAAAAATATTAAAATATTAAATTATCAAAAAAATCCATTTAAATATATTAGAAATTCTGATATTTTTATATTAACATCAAAATTCGAGGGTCTTCCAAATGTACTTCTTGAAGCAGCTGTGTTAAAAAAGTTTATTATTTCAACGAATTGCCCCACAGGACCAAGAGAAATATTATCAAATGGCAAAGGTGGAGAATTAGTTAAAATAGGTAACTTCAAGTCAATTTCAGAAAAAATAATTTCTTACAGTAAAAATAAAAATAAATTTATTAAAAAAATTAATTATAATTTTAAATCACTTAAAAAGTTTGATTATTATATGAATTTAAATCAGTATTTACTTGTTGTTGAAAAATATTTAAAAAGTTAAATTTATTGGTGCCCCCGCACGGACTCGAACCGCGGACCTATTGATTACAAATCAAGAATCTAAACTCAAAAAGACAAACACTATCAACGTTAATTGAAAGTTATTACAAATCTGTACACACTATAGTCACAATGATAAAGTTTTCTTATGAAAGATTTTGATATCAAGTCTTTAACTGACCAAGAAGTTATTTCTTTGTATCCAAAAACTTTGCAAGAATTAAAAAATAGAAAAATAATAAGAACAAATAATTTAGTTGGAGATTTAGGAGAGTATTGGTGTATTAAAAAATATAATGAGATTGCGGGACTACCTAAACTTCAAGATGCTCCGGAGAGCACAAAAAATATTGATGCAATCAGCGTTAAAGGCGAAAGATATGCAATTAAATCTACATCAGGATCAGGGACAAGTACTTTTGCAAGTATTCCTATAAATGATGACACAAAACCACTTTTTGAATATGTAGTTTTAGTTCTTTTTGATAAAGCATATGTTTTAAAAGAAATTTATGAATTAAATTGGGAACAATTTTTGAAATTTAGAAGAATGAAGCCACCAGAAAATAAGTGGAATATTAGAATAACAAAAAAATTAAAAGAAGAAGCCAAAAGAATATTTTAAAATGAAAAAACTTTTAGCGATCGTGGTTCTGGGCTTGTTCTTAACTAGCAAAGCTTTGGCTTGTGGTGGAGACTTTTATACTGGCTTATTTGATTTTTCAAAAGAACATAAGATATGTGGAAAGTATGCAAGATCTTTGGATGGAGATAGCTTTCAAAAAAATGATGCATACTGTGACTGCAGAGAAAGGTTAGATAATAAAAAAAAATACGGTATTGAAAAAATTTTTGATGATTAATATGAAAAAACTTTTAGGGATCGTGGTTCTAGGTTTGTTGATAAATTCCTGTTCAGATTTAAAAAATAAATCAGCTTTAGAAAATTGTGCAACTAAAACTTATTTAGAAGATGGTGAGGGAATGAGAGCTAATAAATATTATTATACAGAAAATGACTGGGTGATACTTAGTGACAAAAAATTTTTAGAAAAAACAAAAAAAATGGTACAAGAACTACCCAATATAATCCCTGAATCAAAATATTATAAAAAAATAGAAGGTATCCACTCAAAATCTTTTGATGAAAAAGTTAAAATTCTACATCAAAATTATGTACAAATTAAAAATTATTCAAAGAACCCTTTTTTTATAATCAATACGATGCCATATATGTTAGAAAGAAGTGATCTTTTAAAAAAAAAAATTCCAAAATTATCTTTAAAAAAGAAGAGAAACCTGATTGGATTTATAGAGTTTTATCAAAACTGTGAAAGAGCAAGTATAAGAAATCCTGAAACATTTAAATTAAAATACGTAGATTAAAAAGACTAAAAGAATACTTGATTAATACACAATCTGTTCACACTATAGTCACACTCACTAGAGAAATTTGAATGATATTAAAATTATAAAAAAAATTAACGTTGATTTTATTGATTGATGGTGCCCCCGCACGGACTCGAACCGCGGACCTATTGATTACAAATCAATTGCTCTACCAGCTGAGCTACAAGGGCATACTGAGTTTTTAATATTATTTAAAATATTATCAAGTTATTTTTTTAGAATTTATATGGTGAAATACAATTGCAGCACTATTTGAAACATTTAAACTTTCAACATTTTTATCAATTTTTATTTTAACTAAAAAATCAGTATATTTTTTTGTATGAACTTTAATACCATAACCCTCAGAGCCAAATAGTAATATTTTATTTCCTGTCCATTCGATTTCTGTAAAATCTTTTTGCGAATTTGAATCAAATCCATATATCCAAAAATTATTTTCTCTTAAATATTTTAAGGTTGTATTAATATTTGGTACTTCAAAAATATTAATATTTTCAATCGTTCCACTGGCTGATTTATACATAAGTTTACTTTCAGAAGGAAATGACCTTTCTTTTATAATTATTCCATCAACTTTAAATGAAGCTGCACTTCTGATAATAGATCCAATATTTCTTGGGTCTGTAATTTCATCTAAACATGCAAATGTTAAATTTGTCTTATCTTTTATGTAATCTTTTAACTCTATTTTTTCTAGTTGTTCTATCTCTGCTACAAAACCTTGATGTTGAATACCCTCATTTCTTGTATATTTATCCAATTCCTTTTTAGTTTTAAAAAAAATTTTCTGATTTTTTAAAAGATTAATTCTTGGACTGACCCTATGTATAGTTTTTTTACTTTCCTCAGTCAAAAAAAGTCGTAAAACTTTTCTATTAGGATTTTTTAGCGCCTCAATGACTGCATGCTTGCCAATTATAAAAAAAGACGATTTTGACATAAAATTTAGCCCTTTATATCTAATTTTTTGCTAATTTCCCTCAATTTCTATTATTGCATTTACGTTATAAAAATATATAAAACGCATGTTGTTTAAGCTTTATTGAACAAGGGGACGCTTCCCCAACTTAAAAGGAGGGGTACCAAAGCGGTCAAATGGGGCGGGCTGTAAACCCGTTGACTTCGGTCTTCGAAGGTTCGAATCCTTCCCCCTCCACCATTCATAAAGTATTAAAGACTTGGAGTGTAACTTGGTTATGCGGGTGTAGTTCAATGGTAGAACGCTAGCCTTCCAAGCTGGATGTAAGGGTTCGATTCCCTTTACCCGCTCCAAAAACTATAAATTATTATGAGGTAAAAAAAGTAATGTCGAAAGAAAAATTTAATAGAAGTAAACCACATTGCAATATTGGAACTATTGGACATGTGGACCACGGAAAAACAACTCTTACAGCAGCAATTACAAAAGTTCTTGCTGAGGCTGGCGGAGCTCAATTTGTAGCGTATGATCAAATTGATAAAGCACCAGAAGAAAAAGAAAGAGGAATAACTATTTCTACCGCACACGTAGAATATGAAACAGACAAAAGACATTACGCACACGTTGATTGCCCAGGCCACGCAGACTACGTAAAAAATATGATAACTGGTGCAGCACAAATGGATGGAGCTATATTAGTTGTAAATGCTGCCGATGGACCTATGCCACAAACAAGAGAACACATACTTCTTGCGAGACAAGTTGGTGTACCTGCTATTGTAGTTTTTTTAAATAAAGTTGATCAGGTTAAAGATAAAGAATTAATAGAGCTTGTTGAAGAAGAAATAAAAGAGCTATTAACTTCTTATAAATTCCCTGGAGATAAAACTCCAATCATTAAAGGTTCGGCATTAGCTGCAGTCGAGGGTAAAGATGAAGAAATCGGAAAAAAAGCTATCATGGAATTAATGAAAGCCGTTGATGAACATATACCTCAACCTGATAGACCAAAGGATAAACCTTTTTTGATGCCTGTTGAGGATGTTTTTTCAATTTCTGGAAGAGGAACAGTTGTAACTGGAAGAGTAGAACAAGGTGTTGTTAAAACTGGTGAAGAAATTGAAATAGTAGGAATAAGAGAAACAAAAAAATCAGTTTGCACAGGAGTAGAAATGTTTAGAAAAATATTGGATACCGGTGAAGCTGGTGACAACATAGGAGCTCTTCTAAGAGGCGTTGAAAGAACAGATGTTGAAAGAGGTCAAGTTTTAGCTAAACCAGGATCTGTTACTCCACATACTGAATTTGAGGCACAAGCATATGTTCTTAAAAAAGAAGAAGGTGGAAGACATACACCTTTCTTCACAAAATATAGACCTCAATTTTATTTTAGAACAACAGATGTAACAGGTGAGGTGGAACTTCCATCAGGAACAGAAATGGTTATGCCTGGAGATGATGCTAAATTTAAAGTGAAATTAATTACACCTATTGCAATGAGTGAAAAATTAAATTTTGCCATTAGAGAAGGTGGTAGAACAGTAGGAGCTGGAGTAGTAACAAAAATTATTAAATAAGCTACCAATAGGAGTGTAGCTCAATTGGTAGAGCGCCGGTCTCCAAAACCGGAGGTTGGGGGTTCGATTCCCTCCGCTCCTGCCAAAATGAATTATGAAAAACCCATTAAAATTTATACAGGAAGTAAAACAAGAAGCTTTCAGAGTCACTTGGCCCACTGGGAAAGAAACAGTTCAAGGCAGTCTGATGGTAGTAGCTATGGCTATCATTGCTGCAATATTTTTTCTTTTAGTTGATCAAATTTTTAAATCTTTATTAGATATAATTTTAAAGGTAAGTTTGTAATGAAAAATTGGTATATTGTTCAATCACACTCAAGTTTTGAAAATAAAGTAGCTCAGAATATTAAAGATGAGGCTGAAAAGGCTAAAATTTCCGAAAAATTTGAGGAAATTGTTGTACCAACTCAAGATGTAACAGAAGTTAAAAGAGGCAAACGAGTTCAAAGAAAAAAAAAATATTTCCCTGGATATATTTTAATAAAAAGTGAAATGGATGATAATATTTATCATATGATTAAAGGAATTAAAAAAGTCAGTGGATTTTTAGGTGCCAAAGGTATCCCATCACCCGTATCAGATAAGGAAATTGAAAAGATACTGGGTCAAATCAAAGACGGTATAACTCAAGCGCAAACCGGAATTGAATATTCTGTTGGAGAAAAGGTTCAAGTAATTGACGGGCCTTTTGCATCTTTTAATGGTTTGGTAGAGGATGTTGATGAAGATAAATCAAAGTTAAAAGTTTCTGTTTTAATTTTTGGTCGACCAACACCTGTTGAGTTAGAATATAATCAAGTTGAAAAGGTTAGCTAATGGCAAAAAAAGAAATTAGTGGATATGTAAAATTACAAATTAAAGGCGGTCAAGCAAATCCAGCTCCACCAGTAGGTCCAGCACTAGGTCAAAGAGGTATTAACATAATGGAATTTTGCAAAGCATTTAATGAAAAGACCAAAGACTTTATGGGTAAACCTGTCCCTGTTGTGATAACAGTTTATAAAGATAAAAAATTTGATTTCATCATCAAATCCCCACCAGCATCTCATTTTATTAAAGAGGCTGCAAAACTTAAAGGTGGATCTCAAGAACCAGGTAGAAATATTGTTGCATCTATTACCAAAAAACAGGCAGAGGAGATTGCAAAAAAAAAGATGAAAGATTTAAACGCTCATGATTTAGATCAAGCAACAAAAATAATAATGGGATCAGCAAGATCAATGGGTATCGAGGTAAAAGAATAATGACTTCAAAAAGATTTAAAAAACTTCCAGAAAATACAAGAGAAATTAATTCTGAGAGTATTGAAAAATTATTACCAATTATAAAAAAAAATTGCACTACAAAATTTGATGAGGGAATTGATTTAAGTTTTCAAATTAACAATAAACAGAAGAAAAATGAAATAAATTTGAGAACTGTAATTAATATGCCAGGAGGAACAGGTAAAAAAGTTAAAATAGCAGTAGTCTGTGAAGATACTAAAAATAAAGATGCAAAAGATGCAGGGGCAGATATTGTAGGTGGCGACGAGCTGATTGAAAAGATTAAAGGTGGTTATTTGGATTTTGAAAAATTAATTTGTACTCCATCTATGATGATTAAATTATCTAAATTAGGAAAAGTATTGGGTCCTAAAGGTTTAATGCCGAATCCAAAATTAGGAACTGTAACTGAGGATATTAAAAAAGCTGTAAAAGATTCTAAGTCTGGACAGGTTGAATTACGTAATGATAAAGATGGGAATATAGGAGTTTCAATAGGAAAAAAATCTTTCTCTGATGAGAATTTAATTAAAAATTTTAATGCTATTATTGACACCTTAGAAAAAGAAAAATCTAACACAACAATAAAAGGTGATTTAATTAAAAGCTCATTCATTACATCTAGTATGGGTGTTTCCTATAAACTTAAATTAAATAAAAATATCTAATATGATGGATAAAGTAAAAAAACAGGAATATATTGAGAAAATGAGTTCTCAGTTTGATAAATCCGAAGCTGTAATAGTTACCCACTATCAAGGATTAACAATGCAGCAGCTTGACGACCTAAGAAATAGAATGAGAGAGCATGGTATACAATTTAAAATTACAAAAAACAGAATTACTAAACTCGCACTTCAAAAAACAAGATGCAAAGAGTTATCTGATTTATTTTCAGGACCAACAGCTGTTGCTCTTTCAGAGGACGCAATTACATCTGCAAAAATATTAACCAAATTTTCTAAAGAAAATTCAAAGTTAAAGATTCTTGGCGGTATAATGGGATCTGACATTTTAGACGTTGCAGGTGTACAAAATGTAGCAACTTTACCCACACTTGATGAAGCAAGAGCTAAAATTGTTGGAATATTGAGGTCTCCAGCTCAAAAAATAGCAAGTATTTTACTTGCACCTGCCTCAAAAATCGCTATTTTAGCGCTCGAAAAATCAAAAAAATAACCGGAATAAATTATGGCTGACTTAAATAAAATCATTGAAGATCTATCAAGCTTAACTGTTGTTGAAGCAGCTGAGCTTTCGAAACAACTTGAAGAAAAATGGGGAGTAACAGCGGCAGCGGCAGTTGCAGCAGCACCCGCGGCAGGTGGAGCAGGAGCTGCACCAGCAGAAGAGAAAAGTGAATTCACAGTAGTATTAGCGTCTGCAGGTGATAAAAAAATTAATGTAATTAAAGAGATTAGAGGTGTTACATCTCTTGGTCTTAAAGAAGCAAAAGATTTAGTTGAAGGCGCACCAAAAGAAGTCAAATCAGGTGTGAATAAAAAAGAAGCAGAGGAAATCAAAGCTAAATTAGAAGCTGCTGGAGCAAAAGTAGAACTTAAGTAATAAACAAAATTTAAATTGCTGATTATTTATTAATTAGCAATAAGAACATTGATGCAATTATCTTTTACTGAGAAAAAAAATATCAGGAAAAACTTTGGTAAACTTAAAGAGGGATTATCTATTCCTAATCTAATTGAGGTACAAAAAAATTCTTACAAAGAGTTGACGGAACTTAAAGACAATATTGATACAAATTTAGTAAAAGGTTTTGATAGAGTATTTAAAAGTATATTTCCAATTGAAGATTTAAATGACAAAGCAACTTTAGAGTATGTTTCATATAGATTAGAAAAACCTAAATTTGATGTAGAGGAGTGCATACAAAGAGGATTAACTTATTCATCCGCATTAAAGTGTACTCTTAGACTAGTGGTATACGAAATAGATCAAGAAAATAATACAAAAGAAATTTTATCCGCGAAAGAACAAGAAGTCTATATGGGTGAAGTTCCAATGATGACAAACAGTGGTACATTTATTACCAATGGGGTTCAAAGAGTTGTTGTAAATCAAATGCACAGAAGTCCAGGTGTGTTTTTTGACCATGACAAAGGAAAAAGTCATGCAAGTGGAAAATTATTATTTAATTGTCGAGTAATACCAAACAGAGGCTCGTGGTTAGATTTTGAATATGATGTTAAAGATTTGTTATATTTTAGAATTGATAGAAAAAAGAAGATTTATGTATCTACTTTACTGTTAGCACTAGGTTATTCCAAAAATGATATTGTAAACGAATTCTATGACAAAGAAGTTTACACATTTGACAAGAAAATTAATAAATGGAAAACCAAGTTTAATCCTGAAAACTATAAATCTAAAAATTTTTCCGAAGAAATAGTTGATGCAAAAACTCAAAAGACAGTAGTTAAAATGGGTGATAAAATCAATTTCCTTACAGCAAAAAAACTATTTAATGATGGATTAAAAGAAATCTTTGTATCTAGCAATTCATTAAACGGAAAATATCTTCACAAAGATTATGAGTTTAAAGATGAAAAATTTAAAATAGGTACAGAATTAAATGAGACAATAATTGAAAAATTCTTAACTAATGATATTAACGAAATATCTATTTCTTCAACAAACTCTATTAGTAAAGGCCCTTATCTTCTTCAAACAATATTCAATGATAAAAATGAAACAAAAAATGACTCAATAAATGAGATTTACAAGGTATTAAGACCAGGTGAACCCCCAACCGTTGAAATTGCAACCCAGATTTTTAACAATCTTTTTTTTAGTTCAGATAGATACGACTTATCAGATGTTGGAAGAGTAAAAATGAATTCCAGACTAAATCTAAATTGCTCAGACAAAATAACTATTCTAAGAAATGATGATATTTTAGCAATCATTCAAAAGATGCTAGATCTAAGAGATGGCAAAGATGAAATTGATGACATCGATCATTTAGCGAACAGAAGAGTGAGATCTGTTGGAGAATTGGTAGAAAACCAAGCTAGAATTGGAGTATACAGAATGGAAAGGGCTATCAAAGAAAAAATGACTACACTTGATGTGGAGTCAGCTATGCCTCAAGATTTAATTAATGCTAAACCATTAACTGTTTCACTAAAAGACTTTTTTGCAACTTCGCAGTTATCACAATTTATGGACCAAACAAATCCGTTGTCAGAAATAACTCATAAAAGAAGAGTGTCTGCTTTAGGTCCAGGCGGTCTAACACGTGAAAGAGCAGGGTTTGAAGTTAGAGATGTTCACCCAACTCATTATGGAAGAATTTGTCCAATTGAAACTCCTGAAGGTCCTAATATTGGATTAATTAACAGCTTATCTACTTACTCAAAGATAAATAAATATGGATTCATTGAAAGTCCATATAAAAAAGTTAAAGATGGTAAGGTTGAAGATAAAATAGAATATCTTTCAGCAATGGAGGAAACTAAATTTACTATTGCTCAAGCTAATTCTAAAATAGATAAAAATGGAAAGTTTACAGAAGAGCTTGTGTCGTGCAGACAAAATTTAAACTTTATTTTGTCAAAACCAGAAAATATTGATTATATCGATGTTTCTCCCAAACAACTTGTATCAGTTGCTGCATCTTTAATCCCTTTTTTGGAAAATGATGATGCAAACCGTGCTCTAATGGGCTCAAATATGATGAGGCAGGCAGTGCCATTATTGAAACCCGAATCTCCTTTAGTTGGAACTGGCATTGAAAGCGATGTTGCATTGGACTCGGGTGTAACGATAGTTGCTAAAAGAGAAGGAATTGTAGACAAGATAGACGGTAAAAGGATAGTAATAAAAGCTACCTCTGAAAGTGATTTTACCAAATCAGGTGTCGACATATACAATTTACAAAAATTTAAAAGATCAAATCAAAATACGTGCATAAATCAAAAACCTCTTGTGCGTGTAGGTGATAAGGTAAAATCTGGAGATATAATTGCTGACGGTCCTTCAACAAAACTAGGTGAATTAGCTCTAGGTAAAAATGTGACTGTAGCTTTCATGCCATGGCAAGGTTATAATTTTGAGGACTCTATCTTAATTTCGGAGCGATGTGTGACCGATGATGTTTTCACATCAGTCCATATAGAGGAATATGAAATAATGGCTAGAGACACTAAGTTAGGTGAAGAGGATATTACACGAGATATACCAAATGTTAGTGAGGATGCATTAAAAAACCTTGACGAGTCCGGAATAGTTTATATTGGAGCAGAAGTTAAACCAGGAGACATATTAGTCGGAAAAGTTACACCTAAAGGCGACTCAGCTTCTGGTCCAGAGGAAAAATTACTAAGATCTATATTTGGAGAAAAAGCAATAGATGTTACAGACACATCTTTAAAAATGCCTAGTGGAAGCGGTGGTATTGTAGTTGATGTAAGAGTTTTCAATAGACATGGTATAGAGAAAGACGAAAGATCTATAACAATAGAAAGAGCTGAGATTGATTCAGTTCAGCAAGATAAAATAGTTGAAGAAGAGATTTTAGAGAGAAGTATTAAACAAAGAGCTTTGGAAATATTAGATGGAATTCCAATAAATAAAAAAACAAAAGACTTAGAGGCTGGAACGAAGCTATCAAGTGAAACAATAGAGAAAGTTACTGTTTCGGATATTTTAAAAATATCATTATCAGATGATAAAAAAACGGCTGCTTTAGATCAACTTAAGGATCAATATAATAAGGCAAAACAAGATATACAGGAAAGATTTGAAGACAAAGTGCTTAAAATTCGACAGGGTGATGAACTTCTTCCAAGTGTAATGAAAATGGTAAAAGTTTTTGTTGCAATAAAAAGGAGATTAAGACCTGGAGATAAAATGTCTGGTAGACATGGTAATAAAGGTGTTGTCAGTAAAATTGTTCCTGTAGAGGACATGCCTTATAGAGAAAACGGTAAACCAGTTGATATTGTTTTAAACCCGCTTGGTGTTCCAAGCAGGATGAATGTTGGTCAGATTTTAGAAACACACTTAGGTTGGGCATGTTCAGAGCTAGGTGAAAACATGAAAAAACTAGTAAATGAGAATCAAAAAAGAGTTGAAAAAAATGAGAAAATTTCAAACTTTTTGAAATCAGTTTATGGTAAAGAAATATTTTCTGAAAATTTGGACAAACTCTCAAAAACTGAGTTTAAAGATCTTTGCGAAAATTTACAAGGTGGTGTTCCAATAGCAACACCTGTTTTTGATGGAGCAAAAGAGCAAGATGTAACAAACATGTTGGACCTCGCTACGTTGCCAAAATCTGGTCAAACAATGCTTTGGGACGGGAGAACAGGTGAAAGATTTGATCGAGAGGTCACCGTTGGAACTATTTATATGCTTAAGTTACACCATTTGGTGGAAGATAAAATCCATGCTAGGTCAACAGGACCTTATAGTTTGGTAACTCAACAACCATTGGGCGGTAAAGCTCAATTGGGTGGACAACGTTTTGGAGAAATGGAAGTTTGGGCATTAGAGGCTTATGGTGCATCTTATACATTACAAGAAATCTTAACTGTAAAATCAGATGATGTTGCAGGAAGAGTAAAAGTTTACGAAACCATTGTGAAAGGTGAAGAAAATTTCGAATCTGGTATTCCAGAATCGTTTAACGTTTTAGTTAAGGAAATAAAAGCGTTAGCATTAAATGTAGAGTTAAATTAATATGAAAAAAGATTTAAAAGATTTATTCAAAGATACAGATATTTCAGAGGCACAAAATTTTAATAGTATTAAAATTACATTAGCAAGTCCTGAAAAAATTAAATCCTGGACTTACGGTGAAATCAAAAAACCTGAGACTATAAACTATAGGACTTTTAGACCTGAAAAGGATGGCCTATTTTGTGCAAGAATATTTGGACCAATCAAAGATTATGAGTGTTTGTGTGGAAAATACAAAAGAATGAAGTTCAGAGGAATTATTTGTGAAAAATGTGGAGTTGAAGTTACAAAATCAAATGTACGAAGAGAAAGAATGGGTCATATAAACCTAGCAACTCCAGTTGCCCATATTTGGTTCTTAAAATCTTTGCCTAGTAGAATTTCATTAGCTATAGACATGAAACTTAAAGAGGTTGAAAGAGTTCTTTATTTTGAGAGTTTTATTGTTATTGAACCTGGTCTGACAAGTTTAAAAAAGAATCAGCTTCTAAATGAAGATGAGTTAAATAAATATCAAGAAGAATTTGGTGATGAGGCTTTTACAGCAGGTATTGGAGCCGAAGCTATTTTAGAAATCTTAAAATCAATAGACCTAAATAAAGAAAGAGAAATTCTTCTTAAAAATATAAACGAGACTAAATCTAAAGTTGCAGAGGAAAGATCCATTAAAAGATTAAAATTAATCGACTCATTTATTGAAACTGGAAACAAGCCGGAGTGGATGATATTAACTACAATTCCTGTAATTCCACCTGAATTGAGACCTTTAGTTCCCCTCGATGGTGGACGATTTGCTACTTCAGATCTTAACGATCTTTACAGAAGAGTGATAAATAGAAATAACAGACTTAAAAGATTAATGGATTTAAAAGCTCCTGATATAATTGTAAGAAATGAAAAAAGAATGCTTCAGGAATCGGTTGATGCATTATTCGATAATGGTAGAAGAGGCAGAGTAATCACAGGCACTGGAAAACGACCTTTAAAATCACTTGCAGAAATGTTGAAGGGTAAACAAGGAAGATTTAGACAAAACCTCCTTGGTAAAAGAGTAGATTATTCTGGTAGATCTGTAATTGTTGTTGGACCTGATTTAAAATTACACGAATGTGGTTTACCGAAAAAAATGGCGCTTGAATTGTTTAAACCTTTTCTCTACGCAAGATTAAATAAACTTGGACTAGCCTCTACAATAAAACAAGCTAAAAAATTAGTCGAAAAAGAAACAAACGCAGTATGGGATGCACTTGAACTTATTGTAAGAGAACATCCTATTTTATTAAATAGAGCACCAACTTTACACAGATTGGGTGTTCAGGCATTTGAGCCAAAACTAATTGAGGGTGATGCCATAGAATTACATCCACTAACATGTGCAGCTTTTAACGCTGACTTTGATGGTGATCAAATGGCGGTACATATTCCACTTAGTTTAGAGGCACAACTAGAGGCAAGAGTATTAATGATGTCTACTAACAATATTTTAAGTCCATCAAATGGAAAACCGATAATAGTCCCAAGTCAAGATATGATCTTAGGTATATACTATTTGTCCCAACCCCCATATCAAACAGAGAACGTTGAGGGATATTTTGTAAATAACTCTGAAATTGAACAAGGCTTAGAGTCTGGAAGCATAAATGTCCATTCAAGAATTATATCAAGATTTGAAACTGTTGATGAAACAGGAAAGATAATTAATCAAAAATTTACAAGTACGGCTGGAAGATTTCTTCTTGCCAACTTACTTCCTAAGCACAAAGATATTAAATTTTCATTAATCGATAGACTTTTACCAAAAAGAACTGTGTCGGAAGTTATCGATATTGTATTTAGGTTTACTGGTCAAAAAAACACAGTAATATTCTGTGATAAATTAAAGGATCTTGGTTTTAAACATGCTTTTAAAGCTGGTATTTCTTTTGGAAAAGATGATTTAATAATTCCTGAAAACAAATCTCAATTAATTGATGAAACGAAAAAATTAATAGCTGATTATGAAAATCAATATGCGGAAGGTTTAATTACTAGAGGCGAAAAGTATAATAAAGTAGTTGACGCTTGGTCAAAATGTACTGATCGAGTTGCTGGAGAAATGATGAAAAGGATTTCTGCAACAGAGACAACTAAGGATGGTTTAAAAATTAACTCAGTCTTTATGATGGCTGACTCAGGAGCAAGGGGATCAGCTGCTCAAATGAAACAACTAGCTGGTATGAGAGGGCTTATAGCAAAACCTTCTGGTGAAATTATAGAGTCTCCAATTACTTCTAATTTTAAAGAGGGTTTGACAGCATTAGAATATTTTAATTCAACTCACGGGGCAAGAAAAGGACTGGCTGATACTGCTTTAAAGACAGCTAACTCAGGTTACTTAACAAGAAGATTATGTGATGTTGCTCAGGATTTAACTATAACAAAGAAAGACTGCGATTCTAAAAATAGAGGAAGTATAGCGTTATCAGAGATAATAGAGGGAGGAAATGTTATAGTTGCATTATCAGAAAGAGCTTTAGGAAGAATTACCGCTAGTGATATTAAAAATCCAATTTCAGGAGAAACAATTATCAAAAAAGGTGAAATGATTGATGAGGCAGGCTGTGAGAAAATTGATGCAGCAGGTGTTAAATCTATTAGAGTTTACTCAGTTATAACTTGTGGATCAAAGGAAGGTGTCTGTGCAACTTGTTATGGAAGAGATTTATCTAGAGGAAAAATGGTTCACGTAGGTGAGGCAATTGGAATGATTTCTGCTCAATCAATCGGTGAACCGGGAACACAGCTCACCATGAGAACCTTTCACGTTGGAGGAACAGCATCAATTAAACAAGACTCTCAAATCATAAGTAAAAACGAAGGAACATTAAAAATTATAAATACAAATTTAATTGAGGATTCCAAAAAAAATTCAATTGTAATGGGAAGAAATACTCAACTTTCCTTAGAGGATGACAAAGGTCTGCAAATAGCAATTTACAAAGTACCATATGGCTCAAAATTATTTTTTAAAAATGGTGAAAAAATAAAGAAAAATTCAAAAATTTGTGAATGGGATCCTTATACGACACCTGTCATCGCAGAAAAAAGTGGAATAGCTAACTTTGTTGATTTAATTGATGGTGTTTCATTATCAGAAACAGTTGATGATGCTACTGGTATTTCATCTAAGTCAGTATTAGATTGGAGATCACAATCTAAAAACACAGATCTTAAACCAAGAATTACTCTTAGAGATGAAAAAGGAAATGTAATTAAAAAAGCTGATGATAATGAAGCAAGATATTATTTAGTCCCAGACTCAATTTTATCTGTTAAAGATGGACAAAAAATTTCAGCTGGTGATGTAATCGCACGTTTACCAAAAGAAACATCTAAAACAAAAGATATAACAGGAGGTTTACCTCGTGTAGCAGAATTATTTGAAGCCAGAAAAGCAAAAGACAGCGCAATAATTGCTGAGAATGATGGAAAGGTATTATTTGGAAAAGAAGTGAGAGGGAAACAAAGAATATCTATTGTTTCTGATAATGGAGAAAGTTCAAATTATTTAATTCCAAAGGGGAAACATATTAACTTTAATGAAGGCGAAAAAATTAAAAAAGGTGAGTATTTACTAGATGGCCAACCATTACCACATGATATTCTTAGAATATTAGGTATTGAAGAATTGACAGAGTATTTTGTAAATCAAGTTCAAGAAGTTTATAGACTTCAGGGAGTAGTTATTAACGATAAACATATTGAAACAATTTTAAGACAAATGCTTAAAAAAATAGAGGTTAAAAATTCTGGTGATTCTAGTTTATTACCTGGTGAAATAATAGATAGGATTAAATTTGAAAGTATGAATGAAGAGTTGAAGAAAAACAACAAAAAACCTGCTTTTGGTGAGAGAGTTTTGATGGGTATAACCAAAGCATCTTTGCAAACCGAGTCATTTATTTCTGCAGCTTCATTCCAAGAAACTACAAGAGTTTTGACTGATGCTGCTATAAAAGGAAAAGTAGATGTTCTTCAGGGGCTTAAAGAAAATGTCATTGTTGGTCGATTAGTACCTGCTGGAACAGGAAGCATTAAAAATGATTGGAACAGAAAAGCTTTGAAAGACGATGAAAAATTTTTATCAGAGCAGCAATCTGTGGATCCGACAGAAACTCAAGTAAATCAATAAAAATTTCATCTCATATTCAGCATTTTGAATTGACAAATATAGATTCTATAGTAATTTGGCGATAATTTTTGGTTGGAATGTAATACCATTGGGGTATTAAACGCTGCCACAACATAATCAGTTGTTTAACTTTTCATCCATAAACTATTGTAATAATTTATGCCGACAATTAATCAGTTGCTTAGAAAAAGAAGACGAAAGCCTTCGTCAAGAGATAAAGTCCCTGCACTTGAAAAGTCTCCTCAAAAAAGAGGTGTTTGCGTAAAAGTTTATACTACAACTCCAAAGAAACCAAACTCAGCCTTAAGAAAAGTAGCCAGAGTACGATTGTCTAATGGGCATGAAGTGACTTCATACATTCCAGGTGAAGGACATAATTTACAAGAACATTCAGTTGTTTTAATAAGAGGAGGTCGTGTTAAAGATTTACCCGGTGTAAGATATCACATTTTAAGAGGAAATCTTGATACACAAGGTGTTACAGCAAGAAAGCAACAACGTTCAAAATATGGAGCTAAAAAGGGTAAATAATTATGTCAAGGAAAAGAAAAGCTCCAAAAAAAATACCAATAGTAGATCCAAAGTTTAAATCTGCAGTTATTCCTAAACTAATTAATTCTATAATGTATGATGGCAAAAAAACAATAGCAGAAAAAATAATTTATGATGCTATTGACAAAATTAAATCTAAAACAAAAGATGAACCAATCAATATTTTCAATCAAGCAATAAACAATATTAAGCCAACAGTAGAAGTAAGATCAAGACGAGTAGGAGGAGCAACTTACCAAGTTCCTGTTGAAGTTAAAGCGAAAAGATCCCAAGCACTTGCTTTGAGATGGCTTATAGACGCATCAAGAAAAAGAAAAGATAAAAATATGTCAGATAAAATATTCAATGAAATATTCGATGCTTATCAAAATAGAGGATCGGCTATTAAAAAAAAAGAGGATACACATAAGATGGCAGAGTCCAACAAAGCCTTTGCACACTTTAGATGGTAAAAATTTATGAGTAGAACACACACATTAAATAAATATAGAAACATTGGAATTATGGCGCATATAGATGCCGGAAAAACAACAACTACAGAAAGAATTTTATATTACACGGGAAAAAGCCATAAAATTGGTGAAGTACATGATGGTGCGGCTACAATGGATTGGATGGAACAGGAACAGGAAAGAGGAATAACTATTACCTCTGCAGCAACAACATGCTTTTGGAGAGACTATAGAATAAATATTATTGATACTCCTGGTCACGTGGATTTTACAATAGAAGTTGAGAGATCTTTAAAAGTTTTAGATGGTGCTGTAGCTGTTTTTGATGGTGTTGCAGGCGTTGAGCCACAGTCAGAGACTGTATGGAGACAAGCTGACAAATATAAAGTTCCGCGAATTTGTTTTGTTAATAAGCTAGACAGAACTGGAGCAGATTTTTTTAGATGTGTAGATATGATAAAAGATAGACTAGGTGCCAAACCCCTAGTTATGCAAATTCCGATAGGTGCTGAAGCTTCATTACAAGGTGTTGTAGATCTTATAAAGATGAAAGCTATAGTATGGAAAAACGAAGACTTAGGTGCAGAATGGGAAGAAAAAGATATACCATCAGATTTAAAAGAAATATGTGAAAAATATAGACAAGAATTAGTAGAAACAGCTGTAGAGCAAGACGAAAAACTAATGGAAAGTTATTTAAATGGAGATACAATTTCTTCTGAGGATTTAATTAAATGCGTTAGAAAAGGTTGTTTAAACTTTGATTTTGTACCTGTTCTTACAGGTTCCGCTTTTAAAAACAAAGGTGTACAACCATTATTGGATGCAGTCGTAGATTATCTGCCCAGCCCTCAAGATATTGGTTCAATTAAAGGTACTAAACCAAATTCTGAAGAGGAAATGACAATGAAATTTGATGATAATGCACCATTTTCTGCATTAGCATTTAAAGTTGCTAACGATCCATTTGTAGGATCCCTAACATTTATAAGAGTTTATTCAGGAACTGTAAAAACCGGTACGGCAATTTACAACACTTCGAAAGACAAAGAAGAACGAGTTGGAAGAATGCTGTTAATGCACGCCAACTCAAGAGAAGATATCAAGGAAGCTAATTCAGGAGATATTGTTGCATTAGCAGGACTCAAAAATACTATTACAGGTCATACTTTGTCAGATGAAGACAATCCTGTTTTACTTGAACCTATGGAGTTTCCTGATCCGGTTATAGAAATTGCTGTAGAGCCAAAAACAAAAGGAGATCAAGAAAAGATGGGCGAAGCTCTAGGTAGACTTGCGAAGGAAGATCCGTCATTTAGAGTAAGTTCAGATGAAGAGTCTGGTCAAACAATAATTAAAGGAATGGGTGAATTACACCTAGATATTATTGTTGATCGTATGAAGAGAGAGTTTAAAGTTGAAGCAAATGTTGGTGCTCCACAAGTCGCTTATAGAGAGACAATTGAAAAGAGCACAGAATTTGATTATACGCACAAGAAACAAAGTGGTGGTGCTGGGCAATTTGCTAGAGTTAAACTTTCAGTAGAGCCATTAGAACCTGGTAAAGGAAGAGAAATTGAGAGTAAAATTAAAGGTGGAGCAATTCCAAAAGAATTTATCCCAGGTGTAGAAAAAGGAGTTGAAACAGTAGCAGACAATGGAATTTTAGCTGGTTTCCCATTGATTGATTATAAAGTAACTATACTTGATGGATTACATCATGATGTAGACTCTAGTGTGTTAGCTTTTGAGCTAGCATCAAGACAGTGCTTTAAAGAAGCGTGCACAAAAGCAACTTTAAAATTATTAGAGCCAGTAATGAGAGTAGAGGTAGTAACTCCAGAAGATTATATGGGTGATGTAATAGGTGATCTAAATAGTAGAAGAGGTCAAATAAATACACAAGAGCAAAGAGGAAATGCAACTGTAATAACAGCAATGGTGCCTTTAGCAAATATGTTTGGATATATTAATAATTTAAGATCTATGTCTCAAGGAAGAGCTCAATATTCAATGTTTTTTGATCACTATGCAAAAGTACCGCAAAATGTTCAAGATGAGGTAACCAAAAAAACTGGATAAACAAAATGCAGAAACAAAATATAAGAATTAAATTAAGAGCATACGACAATAAGGTGTTAGATCAATCGACTGAAGAAATTGTAAATACTGTAAAAAGAACTGGAGCTAACATTAAAGGACCAATACCTTTGCCAACTAAAATTGAGAGATATACAGTTTTAAGATCCCCACATATAGATAAAAAAAGTAGAGAACAGTTTGAAACTAGAACACATAAAAGATTGATTGATATAATTGAACCAACACCTCAAACAGTAGAAGCATTAATGAAATTAGATCTTGCTTCTGGAGTAGATGTAGAAATTAAAATTTAAAAAAATTATGAATGAAATTGGATTATTAGGAAAAAAAATTGGAATGACTAGAGAGTTTTATAAAACTGGACAGTCTGTCCCTGTAACTGTTCTGAAGATTGAAAAAGGAAGAATAATAAATGTTATTGAGGAAAAAGACCGTGGTTACAAAGCAATACAATTAGGATTTGGAAAAATAAAAAATTCTAAACTGACAAAGGCTATGAAAGGATACTTTTCAAAAAAAAATACTGAACCAAAAAAGAGGCTAAAAGAATTTAAAGTCAAGGATACTGCTATTTATAAAGCTGGCAATGAATTTGGATTAGAGATTTTTAAAGATGTTAAATTTGTAGACATTAGATCAAAAACCATAGGAAAAGGTTTTGCTGGCGGCATGAAAAGACATAATTTTAGCGGTTTAAGAGCAACTCACGGTGTTTCAGTTTCCCATAGATCGCATGGTTCTACAGGTCAAAGACAAGACCCAGGTAAAGTATTTAAAGGAAAAAAAATGGCAGGTCACATGGGTGATAAAATAAGGACTATGCAAAATATAGAAATAATTAAGTCAGATTTAGAAAATGATCTTCTGTTTATAAAAGGGTCAATACCTGGCACAAAAAATACTGAAATTTTAGTAAAAACATCAGTAAAAAATATTAACAAACTTACAATTAAAGAAAAAATTGAAGCAATTGAAAAATTGAAAAAAGTACCTGAAAAAAAAAAGAAATAAAATGAAAATTGATAAATTAAGTTTAGACGGTAAAAAAGATTCTATTGATATTCTAGATTCAATAATAGCATCCAAAATAAACAGAAAACTTGTTAGTAATTTGCTTTATAAAACTAATGCAAATTACAAAGGTAGAAAAGCTAAAACCAAACAAAAAAATGAAATTATAGGATCTACCTCTAAGATATATGCTCAAAAAGGTACTGGTAATGCTAGACACGCAAGTAGAAAGGCTCCAATATTTGTTGGTGGTGGTATAGCTCACGGTCCAAAAGGTGAAGATAATTACAAGATAAGAAAAATAAACAAAAGTGAAAAAAAGAAAAGTATTACATCCTTAATAACAGAAAAAAATAATGAGAAAAATTTAATTATTTTTTCTGACTTTAAAAATGAAATTTCAAAAACTAAAGAAATGAATAAAATTTTAGAAAAATTTAAGGCAAAAAACTCATTAATGATTTTAGATAAAGCCTCGAAAAACAAAATTCTAAGATCAGTAAAAAATATTCCAAATGTTAAGGTAACAGACATTAACCATTTTAGCAGTTATGATGTGATAAAATTCAAAAAAATTATATTTACAGAGACATCCATGAGGGAATTGGAGAAAAAATATGCATAAATTTCATTCATACGATAAAATTTTGTCTCCTATAGTTACTGAAAAGTCGACAAACATGTCTGATCAAAATAAAATTGTTTTTAAAGTCCCAAATTCGACAAATAAGGAAATAATCAAAAAAAATATTGAAAAAATATTTAAAGTTAACGTCACCAAAGTGAACATAATTATTAAACAACCCAGAATCAAACTTACTAGAGGAAGAAAAGTTAAAGTGAAAGGTTACAAAAAAGCAATTATTACATTAAAAAAGGGTCAAACAATTGATTTGACTACAGGAATTTAATCATGGCACTAAAATCTTTTAAACCGTATACAAAAACTACAAGAGGTACAGTTTTGATTGATCGAACAGGTTTATGGAAGGGAAAACCTTATAAACCACTTACATCTGTTAATAACTCTTCTAAAGGTAGAAACAATCTTGGTAGAATAACATCAAGAAATCACGGTGGTGGACATAAACAAAAATATAGAAATGTAGATTTTTACAGAAGAAAGTTCGATTCTACTGCTGAGGTAGAACGTATAGAATATGATCCAAATAGATCTTGTCATATCATGTTAGTTAAATTTGAAGATGGTAAAAAGTTTTATTATCTAGCTCCACAAAAAATTAAAGTAGGAGATAAAGTACAGAATGGTTCAAATATTGAAATTAAAGTTGGTAATTGTATGCCTTTGCATGAAATACCTACTGGTATTGAAATACATAATGTTGAATTACAACCTGGAGCAGGCGGTAAAATTGCAAGATCTGCTGGAACCTCAGTGACTGTATCTGGAGTAGATGGAAATTATTCTTTAGTGAAAATGACCTCTGGGGAAGTAAGAAAGATAAATTCAAGATGTATGGCAACAATAGGGGTTCTGTCTAATCCTGATCAAAAAAATATAAAAATTGGAAAAGCAGGTAGATCTAGATGGTTGGGAATTAGACCTCATACAAGAGGTGTTGTAAAAAATCCCGTAGATCACCCACATGGTGGTGGTGAAGGTAAGTCAGCAGGTGGTAGACATCCAGTTTCACCAACAGGACAATCGGCAAAAGGATTAAAAACTAGAGATAATAAACGAACCGATAGGTTTATTGTTTCAAGAAGAAGAAAAAAGAAAAATAGGTAGATATGGCACGATCAATTTGGAAAGGACCGTTTGTAGAAGAAAGTGTTATCAAAAAGGTCGATAAACAAAAAAGTGATCCTAACAAGAAGCCAATAAAAATTTGGTCAAGGAAATCAACAATTATTCCTGATTTTGTAGGTATTAGCTTTTTAATATATAATGGAAAAAAATTTATTCCCATCACAGTATCAGAAGATATGGTAGGACATAAGTTTGGTGAATTCGCACCAACAAGGCAGTTTTTTGGGCACACACCAGCAGATAAAAAAGCTAAAGAAGGTACAGATTCAAAACCAGAGGCGAAAAAATAATAATGATAAAAAAAGATAAAAATACAGAAAAAATTGTAAAATCTATAAATAAGAACGTTAGATCAAGCACACGAAAGTTAAAACCAATTTTAAGATCAATTGTTGGCAAAAAAGTTGATATCGCTGTTAGGGATTTATCATTTTCTGATAAAAGAATTTCAAACGATGTAAAAAAAACATTATCCTCAGCAATAGCAAATGCAGAGAATAATTTTCAGTATGATATTGATAAACTCATTGTAAAAGAGGCGTTTTGTGGAAAACAGGTTGTAATGAAGAGATTTAGGGCTAGAGCTAAAGGTAGAGCAGCACCGATTAAAAAACCTTATTCAAATCTAACAATTATTTTAACTGAAACAAAAAAAAACGAGGAGAAACATGGGACAAAAAGTTAATCCTGTTGGTTTAAGACTTGGTATTAATAGAGGTTGGGACTCAGTCTGGTACGCAAAAAAAAAAGATTTTGGAAATTTTCTTATAGAGGATTTTAAAATAAGAGAATACATCAAAAAAAATGTAATTAACTCAGGTGTATCAAAAGTTATGATAGAAAGAACATCCAAAAAGTGCTTTGTAACCATTTATACTTCAAGACCAGGCTTTGTGATAGGTAAGAAAGGTAGCGACATAGAAAAAATTAAAAATAAACTATCAGCACTCACAACTAATGAAGTCAATCTAAATATTAAAGAGGTAAAAAAACCTGAGACTAATAGTTATCTCGTTGCAGAAAATATTGCTCAACAACTTGTTAAAAGAGTTTCATACAGAAGAGCCATGAAAAGATCTATGCAGTCAGCTTTAAGACTTGGAGCAAAAGGTATCAAAGTTTCTGTAAGTGGTAGATTAGGTGGAAACGAAATAGCAAGGACCGAGTGGTTAAGAGATGGAAGCATTCCCTCTCATACTTTAAGAGCCGACATTGATTATGCTGAAGCTGAGGCCCTTACTACATATGGCATAATTGGAATAAAAGTTTGGATTTATAAAGGGGAGATATTCACAAAAGAATTTAGCCAAGAAACTAATAAAAAATAATTATGTTACAACCGACAAGAACAAAATTTAGAAAAGCTCATAAAGGTAGAATACACGGAAATGCGTCTAGATGTAACTTTATGAATTATGGAGCATTTGGTTTAAAGGCAATGTCACCAGAAAGAGTGATATCAAAACAAATTGAGGCAGCAAGAGTTGCTCTGACAAGACACATGAAAAGACAAGGCAGAGTATGGACAAGAGTATTTCCTAATATCCCAGTATCAAAAAAACCAACTGAGGTAAGAATGGGTAAGGGTAAGGGGTCTCCTGAATTTTGGGCATGTAGAGTTAAGCCAGGAAGAATACTGTTTGAAGTAGACGGTGTGTCTGAGCAAATAGCAAGAGAGGCATTATATAAAGCTTCTGCTAAATTACCTATTAAAACAAAATTTATAAAAAGGTTTGGATAATGAAAAAAAAAGAAGCAAAAAAATTAACAAAAGAACAAGCTTTAAAAGATTTAGATAAATTTAAAAAAGATTTATTTAATTTTAGATTTCAAAAAGTGAATGGTCAATTAACTAATTCATCTAAAATTAATGAAACTAAAAAAAATATTGCTAGATTAAAAACTATAATTGATAGGAAGACAAATGCCTAAAAAAATATTACATGGTATAGTTGTGAGTGACAAAGAGAACAAAACCATAAAAGTTATGATAGAAAGAAAGTATCAACATCCATTATTTAAAAAAGTTGTCAAAAGTAAAAAAAAATACAGCGCTCATGATGAGAAGAATAAATTTAAAATTGGAGACAAAGTATCAATCATTGAATGTAAGCCACATTCTAAAAATAAGAAATTTGAAGTTTTAGAGGATAAGAGATGATACAAATTCAAACTGAATTATTAGTAGCTGATAACACAGGAGCAAAAAGAATAGAGTGCATCAAGGTTCTTGGGGGATCTAAAAGGAGATATGCAAGTATAGGTGACACTATTGTCATTGCTGTCAAAGAAGCAATTCCTAAGGGTAAAGTTAAAAAGGGTTCTGTTCACAAAGCGGTAGTTGTGAGAGTAAAAAAAGGAATTCATAGAGATGATGGATCTAAGGTTAAATTTGATAACAATGCTGCAGTTCTAGTTGATGATAAAGGTGAACCTGTAGGAACTAGAATTTTTGGGCCAGTAACTAGAGAATTGAGAAGTAGAGGTCAGATGAAAATCATATCACTAGCACCTGAGGTTTTATAATGAATATAAAAAAAGGAAGTAAAGTAAAAATTTTAGTTGGTAAAGATAAAAATAAAGAGGGAGAGATAATAGAGATTAATAGACTAATGTTTAGAGCAAAAGTAAAGGGTCTAAACTTAATAAAAAAACATGTGAAAACTACAAAAGAAAAAAAAGGTGGAATTTTTGAAAAAGAAAATTTTATAAATCTTTCAAATTTAGCTTTGATAGAAAGTGAAAAAAAAAATAAAAAAGAAAAGGTTAAAAAATGATACCAAGATTAAAAGAATTATATAAAAAGCAAATCCAAATAGATTTAAAAAATCATTTTGGTCTTAAAAATATATTAATGGCGCCAGAAATTAAAAAGGTTGTAATAAATATGGGGCTTGGTGTAGATGGAAATGACAATAAAATTTTAAAATCATGTGAAGACGACCTAGGAAAAATAACAGGTCAGAAACCAGTTATTACAAAGTTTAAAAAATCTATATCTAATTTTAAAACTAGAAAAAACTCTAATGCTGGACTAAAAGTTACACTTAGAAAAGATAAAATGTATGAATTCGTTGATAGACTAGTTAATATTGCTCTACCAAGAATTAAAGATTTTAGAGGACTGTCATTAAAAGGTTTTGACAATTTTGGAAATTATACTTTTGGAGTAAAAGAGCATATAATTTTTCCTGAGGTCAATTTTGATAAAGTCGAAAAAATTAGAGGTCTAGATATTTCAATTATTATATCATCAAAAAGTAAAGAACATAGTTTGGAATTACTTAAAAAACTCAATTTTCCATTTAAAAGTGAAAGGAGCAATTAAAGAATGGCAAAACTTAGCGCAATAAACAAGAATAATAAGAGAATAAAACTTTCTAATAAGTTTTATAAAAGAAGACTTAAATTGAAAAAGATTGTTATGAACAAAAAGCTTTCTTTGGAAGAAAGGTTTAAAGCACAACAAAAACTATCAAAATTACCCAGAAATTCAGCGAAAGTAAGAGTAATGAATAGGTGTCAAATCACAGGTAGACCTCACGGAGTGTACAGAAAATTAAAAATATCAAGAATAGCATTAAGAAAACTTGGACTTGAGGGTAAAATTCCAGGGATGGTTAAATCTAGTTGGTAAGGAGGAAAATTTATGAGCTTAAGTGACCCAATAGGAGATATGTTAGCGAGAATTAAAAATTCTCAGATTAGAAGTCAAAAAAAAGTTGAAATGCCTTCATCTAAATTCAAAACTAAAATTGCAGCTGTTTTGAAAGAAGAAGGGTTTATTATTGACTATAAAGTCGAGGATAATGATAAAAAACAAAATCTGGTTATTACACTCAAATATAATTTTGGTAATCCAGTAATTAATACTATAGAGAGAGTATCGAAACCTGGTAGAAGAATATTTTCAAGTGCCGAAAGTTTGCCAAAAATTAACAATGGGTTAGGAATTGCAATTATATCTACCCCAAAGGGCGTTATGACAGATGTAAATGCAAGAAAACAAAAAATTGGTGGAGAAATAATTTGTAAGGTATTTTAATGTCTAAAATTGGTAAAATAAGCATATCTATCCCTGAAAAAGTTAAAGTAGTACTATCAGGTAATATTTTAAACGTAGAAGGACCTTATGGTAAAAAAACTTTACCGATAGATATAGATAATTTTGATTTAAAAATCGATGAAGGAAAAACTATTTCTATAAAACCGAAGAAAAACGATCAAGACTCAAAAAGGCTATGGGGAATGAATAGAAGTTTGTTAAATAATGCAATTATTGGTGCAGCAAAAGGATATGAAAAAATACTGGAGCTAGTTGGAGTAGGTTATAGAGCCGCTTTAAAAGGCACTCAATTAAATTTACAACTAGGATTTAGTCATGATATTAATTTTGATATCCCTAAAAATATTAAAATAACTGTTGAAAAACAAACAACAATAAAAATTAGCGGTGTTGACAAACAAGAAGTAGGCATGGTTGCTTCAAAAATTAAATCATTTAGACCTCCAGAGCCATACAAAGGTAAGGGAATAAAAGAAAAAGGACAATATATTTTGAGAAAAGAGGGTAAAAAGAAATAATGAAACTAACAGCAACAATCAGAAGAAAATTTAGAGTTAGAAATAAACTTAAAAAAATCTCAAGCAATGAAAGATTGAGATTGTCAATAAGTAGATCGACCAAAAATATTTCAGCCCAAATTATTGATGACAAAAATCAGGCTACCATATTATCTGCATCCTCAAATGAAAAAGATTTTAAATCAATTAAAAAAAATAAAACTGAAATTTCTGTTATTGTTGCTGAAAAACTTGCAAAAAAAGCTCAAGAAAAGAATATAACAAAAATATATTTTGATAGAGGTGTTTACAAATATCATGGCAGGGTAAAAATCTTTGCTGAAACATTAAGAAAAAATGGAATGAAATTTTAATTATGGAAAAAAATACAGATTTTGTAGAAAAATTAGTTCACATTAACAGAATTACTAAAGTCGTAAAAGGAGGAAGAAGATTTGGTTTTTCAGCATTAGTGGTTGTTGGCAATCAAAATGGTAAAATTGGTGTTGCTCATGCAAAAGCTAAACAGGTTCCAGATGCAATTAAAAAGGCAAATGAACTAGCTAGAAGAAATTTAATCCAGATACCACTAAGAGAAGGTCGAACTATACATCATGATATATTTGGTAAAGATGGAGCTGGTAAAATTAAATTAAGGTCTGCTCCAAAAGGTACAGGAATTATTGCAGGTGGTCCTGTTCGAGCAGTATGTGAGGTTTTGGGTATAAAAGATATTGTAGCTAAATCTTTAGGTACTGCTAACCCGCATAACGTTATAAGAGCATGCATGAAGGCTTTACTTAAACAAACTTCACCTAAACAGATATCAAACATAAGAAATAAAAAAATTTCGGAAATAATTGAAAAAAGAGGATAAAATGTATCTAAATTCAACAAACTCTGTAAAAGAAAAAAAAATTAGACCAGGTAGGGGTATAGGATCGGGTAAAGGAAAAACTTCTGGTAGGGGTCATAAAGGTCAAAAATCAAGAAGGGGTGTTGCAATAAAAAGTTTTGAGGGTGGACAAATGCCACTTTACAGAAGATTGCCAAAGAGAGGTTTTAATCCGATTAAAAATAATTTTGTAGCTGTTTTAAATATAGAGAATATTCAAAAATTAATTGATTCAAAAAAAATTAAAAATACCGATAAAATTGATTTATCTCTGCTTAAAAAATTAAAATTAATTAATAAAAAAATAAAAAGAATTAAAATATTAGGAAATGGCGTTCTTAAAGATAAAATTAATATTGAGGTTGATTTTATATCAAAATCAGCCAAAGATAAACTATCTAAAAACGGAAGTACTATTAAAGTTAAAAATATTTAATGAGCTCAAGTACTCCTTCAAATGATTTAAGAAATAGAATTTTATTCACAATCTTTATACTATCCATATATAGACTGGGTACTTTTGTTCCGTTGCCAGGAATTGATCCAGAGCAGTTACAAATAATGATGGAAGGAAACCAAAAGGGTTTGTTAGGAATGTTCAATGTATTCGCGGGTGGAGCTGTTAGTAGAATGGCAATATTTGCTTTAGGAATAATGCCATATATTTCATCTTCAATTATAGTTCAGCTATTAACAGGAGTTTCGGATTACTTTAAAAATTTAAAAAATCAGGGTGAAATTGGAAGAAAAAAAATTACACAAATTACTAGATATGGAACTGTATTACTTGGAACAGTACAAGGATATGGTTTAGCTGTTGGTTTAGAGTCTTCAGCAAATTTAGTTATTAATCCTGGGATTTTTTTTAAAATATCGACAGTCACCACTATAGTAGCTGGAACAATATTTCTAATGTGGCTTGGTGAACAAATTACTCAAAGAGGAATTGGAAATGGTATCTCATTAATTATTTTCTCAGGTATTGTTGCTGAGATACCAAGGGCACTTGTAACTACCTTCGAACTTGGAAAAACAGGGGCAATCTCTGGATTTATGATATTTATGATATTAGTACTGCTAGTAGCTACTATTATGTTCATAGTATTTATGGAAAGGGCTTTGAGAAAAATTTTGATTAATTATCCAAAAAGACAAATGGGAAACAAAATGTATGGTGGTGACTCTTCGCATTTGCCACTTAAAATAAATGCTGCCGGTGTAATTCCTGCTATATTTGCATCTGCATTACTATTATTACCTGTAACTTTTTCTAATTTTAGTATTTCTGAAAATGAAACTTTTTTAAATATTTCCTCTTTCTTCTCACAAGGACAGCCTCTTTACATGTTATTATATGCCTCAGGAATAATTTTTTTTACTTTTTTTTATACTTCAATAGTTTTTAATCCAAATGAGACAGCAGAAAATTTAAGAAAATATGGAGGATTTATACCAGGTATTAGACCGGGTGAAAGTACAGCTTTGTATATAGATAATATTTTGACTAAGCTTACAACTATTGGAGCATTGTATTTAACTTTAGTTTGTTTAATGCCTGAATTTTTAATTGCGAATTATCCAATACCATTTTATTTAGGTGGTACATCTATTTTAATTGTTGTAGTTGTAGCAATAGATACTGTAACTCAAATTCAAACTAGATTAATGAGTTCTCAATATGAACAATTAATTAAAAAAACAAAATTTGGTAAATAGTTAGGTGAATATTATAATTTTTGGTCCCCCAGGAGCCGGAAAAGGTACTCAAGCAAAAAATCTTGTAAGTAAATTAAAAAATTTTCAAGTATCAACTGGTGATATGCTAAGAGATGAAATCAAAAATAACACTGAGATTGGAAAAAAAATTATTAATAATATGAATGATGGTAAATTTGTAGATGACCAAATAGTTAATAAGTTACTTGAAAATATTGTGTTTGATAAGGACAAAAAAAACAAATTAATTTTCGATGGATACCCTAGAACAATTAATCAAGCTAAAAACTTAGAAAAATTACTTAATAGGTCTAATCAAAAAATAGATTATGTTTTTTTTTTAAATGTAAATAAGGACTCTATTGTAAAAAGAATTGAAAAAAGAAAGGTTTTGGAAAAAAGATCAGATGATGATGCTGAGACTATACTTAAAAGATATAATAATTATATGGAGGTTACAAAACCTGTTTTAGACTATTATCTAAAAAACCCAAATTTTCATGAAATAGACGGATCTATGGAAATAACTGATATTTCAAAGAAAATTGAGGAAATACTTAACGTTTAATTCATTGACATTAAAACATCTTCTTATATAAAAGGCTAAATTTTTAATCACTATATATGGCTCGTATTGCAGGTGTTAATATACCACAAAATAAGATTGTCCAAGTAGGGCTTACCTATATTCACGGTATAGGAGATAAATTTTCACGGCAAATTTGTAAGGATTTAGAAATTCCAAAAGCAAAAAGAGTAAATGAATTATCGGATGATCAAATTCTGAAAATTCGTGAATACATTGATAAAAATTTTACTGTAGAGGGTGACCTAAGAAGAGAAACATCCTTAAGTATAAAAAGATTAATAGATTTAGCTTGTTACAGAGGCTCAAGGCACAAAAAAAAATTACCAGTAAGAGGTCAAAGAACAAGATGTAATGCCAGAACAAGAAAAGGAAAGGCAATTGCTATAGCTGGTAAAAAACTTACACCATTGAAAAAGTAAATTATGAGTTCTGAAAAAAAAGACCAAAAGGAGAAAGAGGTTAAGTCCTTAAAGAAAAGCACTTATTCTAAAAAGAAGAAAGTAAAGAAAAATATAGTCAATGGTAAAGCATTTGTTTTATCAACATTCAATAATACTATTATATCAATTTCTGATACTAGCGGAAATGTTGTTTCTTGGTCATCTGCAGGACAGAAAGGTTTTAAAGGTTCAAGAAAATCTACACCATACGCAGCACAAGTTGCAGCAGACACTGCGGCAGCAAAAGCTTTAGAATATGGTATGAAAACTTTAACAGTAGAAATTAAGGGACCAGGTTCTGGAAGAGAAACTGCGTTAAGAGCTTTACAGGCTAGAGGGTTCAAAATTTTATCAATCAAAGATACAACACCTTTACCACATAATGGGACAAGGCCACCAAAAAAGAGGAGAGTATAAATGGAAAGTATGGATGTAAATGTTAAAAACTGGAAATCATTAATTAAACCACCAAAACTAGATATTAAACTAAATGATGACAAATCATTTGCTAAGATCACTGCTGAACCACTTGAGAAAGGTTATGGACTTACACTTGGAAACTCACTTAGAAGGATTTTGTTATCATCAATAAGAGGTGCAGCAGTTACCTCTATTCAAATAGATGGAGTTCTTCATGAGTTTAGTTCTATAAAAGGTGTAAGAGAAGATGTTACTGATATAGTGTTAAATGTAAAATCGTTAGCTCTCAAAAATCATTCTGAAGGAACAAAAAAATTAATATTGGACGCTAAGGGTCCTGGTGAAATTAAAGCTTCAGATATATCTAAAGTTGCTGATATAGAGATATTAAATCCAGATCTTGTAATATGTAATCTAGATGAAAATACCAATTTTCATATGGAAATGAACGTTGGAACAGGGAAAGGATATGTTTCTGCGGATATGAACAAACCTGAAGATCCTCCACTAGGATTAATACCTATTGACTCTCTCTATAGCCCTGTAAAAAGGGTGTCTTATTCAGTAAGTACTGCTAGAGAAGGAAAAGCATTAGACTATGATAAGTTAACAATGGAGGTAGAAACTAACGGGTCGATTTCAGCTGAAGACGCTGTAGCATATGCTGCTAGAATTTTTCAAGATCAGTTGGGCATGTTTGTAAATTTTGATGAACCTCAAGAAGTTATTGTTAGAGAGCAACCTACAGAACCAGAATTTAACAAAAATCTTCTAAGAAAAGTTGATGAGTTAGAACTATCAGTAAGATCTATGAATTGTCTGAAGAATGACAATATAATTTATATTGGTGACTTAGTGCAAAAATCTGAAGGTGAAATGCTAAGGACGCCTAATTTTGGTAGAAAATCTCTAAATGAAATTAAAGAAGTTTTAACAGGTATGTCGCTATATTTAGGGATGGAAATACCAAATTGGCCACCAGATAATATTGCAGAATTATCAAAAAAACTTGAGGAAGCAATATAATGCGCCACAAATTTGGTTATAAAAAACTCAATAGAACGTCAGAACATAGGAAAGCATTAATAAAAAACATGCTTAATTCTTTAATTAAATATGAGCAAATAAAAACTACCTTGCCAAAAGCTAAAGTTTTAAAGCCTGAGGCAGAAAAAATCATTACCCTGGGTAAAAAAGAGAGCTTAAAAAATAAAAAAATACTTATCTCTAAACTTCAAGATAAAAAATCAGCATCAAAAGTCGTCAAAACTTTATCTAAAAGATATGAAAAAAGAAATGGTGGATACACTAGAATTATTAAAGCTGGATTTAGATATGGTGATAAAGCTCCTGTCGCTATAATAGAATTTGTTGATAGAGACCTAGAAGCAAAAAAGGTTGATAAAAAGAAAAAGGATTCATCAAAGGTTACTGATAAAGAAAAGATTGAGGAAAAAAAAGTAGCTTCAGCCTAAAACAGTATTATCATTTTAATGATAAAAACTTTTACAGTAGACGAACAGTTCTCAGACATGAGAATTGATAGATATATTAAAAAAGCTATTAAAGATATTCCACAAGGGTTAATTGAGAAAAGTTTAAGAAACGGAAGGATAAAACTTAATAACAAAAAAGTAAAAAGTTCACAAAGAGTTAAGATTAGAGATGAATTAACATTTTATAATCTGAATTTCAATGAAGGTGTCTCAAAGAATAAAAAATTCTTCCAGCCAACAAAAACAGTAATCAAATCAAACGAAAGACTTATTATTGAAAATAATGAGAATTTTGTTGTAATAAATAAAGATGCAGGTATCTCAGTTCAAGGTGGCACGAAATCTAATAAAAACCTAATTGATATATTTAGAAATAGTAAAATATTTGAAAACACGAAGCCTTTTTCTGTTCATAGATTGGATAAAGATACTTCAGGAATTTTTATAATTGCAAAAAACAGAAAAACTGCACAATTGCTAACCTCACTTTTCAGACTTCGAAGAGTTCATAAATCATATTTAGCTATTTGCCATGGATCAATAGATAGTTCGAAAGGAGTTTTAAAAAATATTCTAGTTAGATATGATAACAAAAAAAAAATAAATGAAAATGCAGAAACAATGTTTAGAGTAATTGATAAAAATAGATACTGTTCTTTTGTTGAAATGAGACCTATTACAGGACGTAAACATCAATTAAGAAAACAAATGCTATTATTGGGTCATCCAATTATTGGTGATAGCAAATATAACTTACAAAATCATATTAACCAAAATAAAAATCTAATGCTTCATTCTAGTCAAATTAAATTTATGATTAATAGTAAAAAGTTTACTTTTAATGCTCCTTTACCCGTATATTTTGAAAAATATCTTAAAGTAAAAAGATTAAGATTCAAAATATTTTAAAAAAATTTTAATTAATTTTTTTTCAAATGTTTTATAATTTTGTTTTTTAATTTTAGAAAGATTGGTTAATCCTCTTCTTTTTATACCGCAGGGAATAATTTTATTATATTTTTGTAAATCATTGTTTATATTTATTGAAAAACCATGATATGCAATCCATTTTCTAACCTTGACACCAATTGCAGCAATTTTCAAAATTTTATTTTTCTTTTTTACCCATATACCAACATTTTTCCTATCAGCAAATGACTCAATTTTATATTCTTTAAGTGTCTTCATAATTATTTTTTCAATATTATTTATAAATTTACGTATATCTTTGTCTCTTTTTGATAAATTTATTACAAAATAAAAAATTTTTTGCCCTGGTCCATGCCATGTTATTTTTCCACCCCTATTTGTCTTTATCACTTTAATTTTTTTATCTAGAATTTCAGTATTTTTTGAGGAAATTCCAGCTGTATATGTACTTGGATGACTTAATACCCATAATAACTCATCCCCATTATTTTCCTGTACGGACCTAACTCTTTTCTCAAGATAATTAATAGCTTTATTATATTCTATGGGTTTTTTTGATATTTTGATCTCAATACTCATTAAATATTTGTATTCTATAAATTATGCATTAATAAGGCATATAATTTAATTATAGAATTTTATGACTTTAGAAAAAAAAATTAAAGATAAAAAAGTAAATTTTGAATTCAATAAAGAATATATCAAAGTTGTAACTGAAAAAATATCAAATAATGATGCCAATTTTATTACAAATTCGTTTAAAGAAATGCATCCCTCCGACGCTGCTGATATTATTGAACACTTAAATGAAACAGATAGAGAAAATTTAATAAAACTTAATAATTTTAAGTTGGATCCACAAGTATTTGTGGAATTAAATGAATCTATACAAACGGAGATAATAAAATATTTATCAAACGACTCTATAGTAGATATTCTTAAAAATTTAGAATCTGATGATGCTATTAAAATATTAGAAAATTTAGAGGAGAAAAATAAAAACGATATTCTAGGATCGTTGCCACCAAAAGACAGGTTTGTATTGCTAGAAAGCTTAAGTTATCCTGAGGATTCTGCTGCAAGAATAATGCAAAGAGAATTTACAGCAATACCTAGTAATTGGTCCGTTGGTCAAACTATAGATTATTTGAGAGAAAATAAGGATTTACCTGAAGAATTTTTAGAAATATTTATTGTAGATAGTGAATTTAAACCAATTGGAACTGTTCCATCATCGAAAGTTTTAAGAACACCAAGAGATTCCAAAATGATCTCTATTATGAACAAGTCTCAACTTTTAATACCTGTTGATATGGATAGAGAAGAAGTTGGCCATTTGTTTGAAAATTATAATTTAAACTCTGCTTGTGTAGTCGACAAAGCCAATAAACTTGTAGGTATGATAACAAGTGATGATGTTTTAACAGTTCTTAAAGAAGAGGCAGAGGAAGATGCATTAAGACTTGCTGGTGTTGGCGATGAGGAGATAACAGATGGAATATTTAAAAAAACTAAACGGAGATTCAATTGGCTTTTACTAAATTTATTTACAGCAATAATTGCGTCAGTGGTAATAGGTTTTTTTCAAGAAGATATCGAAAAAGTTGTGGCATTAGCTGTATTAATGCCAATTGTAGCATCAATGGGTGGTAATGCTGGAATGCAAACTTTAGCTGTAACTATTAGAAGTATTGCAACAAATGAATTAACAAAAAATAACTTTAGTCAGAACGTAATTAAAGAATTCTCAATAGGAATTTTGAACGGAATTATTTTTGCAATAATAAGCGCAATCGTTGTTCACATATGGTTCAATGATCTTACTTTATCTTTAATTATTTCAATATCCATGGTTTTAAACATGATTGTGGCTGGTCTTTTTGGGATTTTAGTACCAATTTCTCTCAAAAAATTTAATATAGATCCGGCTATTGCATCTAGTGTTTTTGTAACAACAATAACAGATGTTATAGGTTTTTTGTCTTTTTTAGGAGTTGGTGCTTTCTTTTTTTATAATTAGAAATTATCAATCAACCGAACATCATTTAAGTAATAAGCTATAAAAATCTTAAAATTTTTTTTATTAATATTTTTTTTTAAATTGTTTTTATTTCTTATTTCTAAATAATCAACTCGAGAACATATTCTAGAAATTTTATTAGTAATCATCTCAATTTCTTTTGCTTTATTAAAATGTTTAATTATTTGTTTACGATATTTTTTTAAAATATTAGAAATCAAAATACCTTTTTTAATATTTTTTTTTGTGAGCAGTTTATTTCTTGAGGAATAGGCAAATGAGTTATTAAATCTTATAGTTTTACAACTAATTATTTTTGTTTTAAATTTATTGCTTAAATATTTTCTAATTAAATATACTTGCTGAAAATCTTTATCACCTAAAAACATAAATTTTGCTTTGATATTTTTTAAAAAAATGGAAATAACAGCTAAAACACCTTCAAAATGACCAGGTCTATATTTAGAGCATAGTATTTTGTCGTTTTCTTTAAGTTTAATTTTCATCTGTTTTTTGTTTTTGTAAATATCCTTAATTGATGGAATTAACACGTAATCAACTCCTAATTTTTTTAAGATTTTAAGATCATTAATTATGTTTCTTGGATATTTTTTAAAATCTGTTTTTTTATTAAATTGAGCTGGATTTACAAAAATACTAACAAGAGTTTTATAACATCTTCGTTTTGACGTTTTTATTAAAGATACATGTCCTTTATGTAATGATCCCATTGTTGGAACAAAGCCAACATTTGCCTTAAAATTAACTTGATTTTTTAATTTATTAATACTTTTAAAAATTATCATTTATGATAGCCATTAAATAATACAATAACCAATGATTAAACAAGCTATAATACCATTAGCAGGCTTAGGCACAAGACTTTTACCTCTTACAAGTGTCTTTGCAAAGGAACTTCTCCCAATGAATGGTAAACCAGGTGTTGAATATATACTGGATGAATGTATTGATGCTGGAATTAAAGAAGTTGTATTCATTATTTCAAATAAAAAGAAAATTATAAAAAAATATTTTTATAATGATAATTTTTTTAAAAAAATAATAAAAAAAAAAAGAGATAAAAGATTAATAGATGAATATAAAAAAATTAAAAGGTACAAGAAAATGATCAAATTTGTTTATCAGAACAAACCTTTAGGCACAGGTGATGCGGTTTATAAAACAAAAAGATTTATCAAAGATAATTTTTTTTTAATGCTGCTGCCTGATGACCTGATAATAAAAAAAAATTGCTCAAAAGCTATGATATCTATCCATAAAAAGAAAAAGTGTTCTGTCATGGCTAGCATGAAAGTTCAAAGAAAAACTGTAAATAGGTGGGGCATTTATATGAAAAAAAATAACATAGATAAAAAAAACTTTTTCATAAGAGATGTAATTGAAAAACCTAACACTAAAGATGCACCCTCAAACAATGCGGTAATTGGTAGATATATTTTACCCAAAAAAATATTTAAAATTTTAAAAAATCAAAAAAAAGGCAAAGGTGGGGAAATTCATATTACAGATGCTATTAGAACATTGATAAAACAAAAAAATAAATTTATTGGTCATAATTTTGATGGAAAATACTTAGACTGTGGCACAATGCATGGATATATTAAATCATCATTGGAGATTGCTAAATCATGAAACTTTGTATGATAGGTACTGGTTATGTGGGTCTAGTAAGCGGTGTTTGTTTTTCAGATTTAGGAAATAATGTTATTTGTGTTGATAAAGATAAAGAAAAAATTAAATCATTAAAAAAAGGTATAATTCCTATTTACGAACCAGGTTTAGAGGAATTGGTATTAAAAAATTACAAAAACCAAAGACTTAATTTTTCTACTGATCTAAAAGAGTCTGTAAAAAAATCAGATATAATTTTCATATGCGTGGGTACACCGACGAAAAAGGGTGGTAGTGGTGCTGACTTAAGTCAAATATATGATGTTGCAAAAGAGATTGGTACATCAATCAATAAATTTAAAATAATAATTACTAAATCAACTGTTCCAGTTACGACAGGAGATGAAATTGAAAAAATTATTAGAAAAAAAAATAAAAAAAAAAATTTCTCGATAGTGTCAAATCCTGAGTTTTTAAGAGAAGGGGAGGCTATTAGAGATTTCGTTTATCCTGATAGGGTTGTGGTTGGCACTAAAGATGTTAAGTCAAATAGAATTCTTAAAACTCTCTACGCACCATTAATTTCTAAAGGGGCTCAATATTTAAATACATCAAGAAGAGCAGCAGAATTAATTAAATACGCCTCTAATGCATTTCTTGCAACCAAAATAACTTTTATTAATGAATTAGCTAACTTGTGTGAACAAACAGATATTAATATCGAAGATATATCAATAGGAATGGGCCTTGATAAACGTATTGGTGGACGATTTTTGAGAGCAGGACCAGCATATGGGGGCTCTTGTTTCCCAAAAGATACAAAAGCAATAATAAACACCGCTGATAAGTTCAAAATAAAACTTTCAGTTATTAAAAGTGTGGTCAAATCAAACGAAAATAGATCTAATCTTTTACTAAAACGTGTGAATCTGTTGTTAAAAAACAGAATTAAAAATAAAAAAATATGTTTCTTAGGAGTTACATTTAAAGCCAATACAGATGATATGAGAGATTCATCAAGTCTCATTATGATTCCAGCATTAAGTAAAAAAGGAGCCAAAGTTAGTTATTATGATCCCACAGGGTATAAGAAAGAATTTGACAAATATAAAAATGTTACCTTTGAAAAAAATATTAAAAACGCTTTAAATAAATCAGATATGATAATTATTCACACCGAATGGAATGATTTTAAATCAATTAATTTCAAATCATATATTAAAAGTAAGAAAACTATTATATTTGATATGAGAAATATTTATTCACCATCAAAAATGAAACAGCAAGGATTTAAATATTTTGGTGTTGGTAGATAATTATATAAATTAATTTAACTCAAATATAGCATCTACCTCAACCGCTACACCTAGGGGTAAACTATTTACACTTACAGCTGCTCTTGTATGCTTTCCTGAATCTCCAAATATTTTTGAAATAGTATCTGATGCACCATTAATTACTTTTGGTTGGTCTGTAAAAGTATCAGTTGAATTTACAAACCCGGTTAGTTTTATACAAGTTTTAATTTTTGATAGATCTCCATTAGTAGCTTTTTTGGATTGTGCTACTATACTTAATGCACATCGAATTGCAGCCTGATAACCTTGATCTAATGATAACTCTTTACCAATTTTACCCTTGATGAGTTTACCATCAGCGTCTATAGAAATTTGTCCTGAAATATAAAGTAACTTTCCAACTATTTTGGTCGCTACGTACGAACCAACAGGGTCGGCTGCACTAGGCAATGTAATATTATTTTTTTTAATATTCTCTTCAAAATTCATTTTTTTTGAATAAATCCTTCAACGTTTTTTTACTATCAAATTTTTTATATTTTTCTTTTATACCAGATTTTTCCAAATTTTTATCGATTTTTTCCTTTATCACTTTACCTTGTTCCTTAGATTTTTCAGCTAAACATTTTGCATAATCTGTAGATAATTTATCTAATTCGCTACAGTCTATTTCATTAGAATATATAGGACTGGAAAAATAAATGAACAAAATAATTAATAAAAATTTTTTCATTTTTTTTTCTTTTTTTTATTTCTATCGTATTCTCTTCTTTTCTCAATTAAAATTAAGGCCTCTTCCATATTAATTTCGGTAGGATCTTTTTCTTCAGGTATAGTCGCGTTTAAAGATTTATATTTAATGTATGGTCCGTACTGGCCTTTCATTATTCTGACTGGTTTTTTATCTTCTGGATGTTCACCCAAATCTTTAATTAACGACGAAGAGATTCTTCCTGGTTTCGCTTCAGCTATTAACGTTATAGCTCTATTTAATCCTATTGTAAAAATATCTTCGACATTTTCTAGTCTTGCAGATTTATTTTCACATTTTAAGTATGGACCAAATCTTCCAGAATTTAGAAAAATTTCTTTTTGATTTTCAGGATTTAAACCAAGATTTTTTGGTAGAGAGCATAAATATTTCGCTTTATCTAAGTCTATTGAGTCAATATCAATACCTTTGGGTATAGATACATTTTTAAAATTATCATCTTTTTGTTTTTTAAGTTTTTTCTTTTTTTTAGGTTTTTCTTCAATTTCCTCTTTATCAATTTCGTATTGTAGATATGGACCGAACCTTCCATTTTTTAAATATATATCTTTCCCATTTTCGAGCTTTCCTATTAATTTCGGCTCAGCTAAGTTTAATTGTTCAGCTGCTTTAGCTTTTGAAAGTGGTCTTGTAAATTTACATTCTGGATAGTTGGAACAACCTATAAATGCACCTCCTCTAAAGCTATTTTTTAAACTCAAAATACCATCAGCACACAGCTTACATTTTCGATCAACTTTTCCATCCTTATTTGTTTCGAAAACAAGACTACCTAAACTTTCATTAAGTAAATCTAATACTTCTCGAGTTCTCTTTTCCTTTACAGTTGTTACGTTTTTATTAAAATCTGCCCAAAATTGCTCAAGAACTTTAATCCAGTCCTCCTTACCAGATGTAATATCATCCAATTGATCTTCAAGCTTGGCTGTAAACCCATAATCAACATATTTAGTGAAAAGCTTTTCCAAAAATGCTGATATTAACTTTCCTCTATCTGTTGGAAAAAATCTCTTATTTACGATATCTGCATATCCTCTATTAGCAATAACTGAGATAATACTTGCATAAGTTGATGGTCTTCCAATACCTAATTCTTCAAGTTTTTTAACTAAACTAGCCTCAGAGTATCTTGGAGGCGGTTGAGTAAAATGCTGTTCATCGATAAAACTCTCAATATTTATTGGACCTTTGTTTACCTCTGGAAGTATTTTTTCATCACTTTGATCGTCTTCAATTTTATAAAGTTTTAAAAAACCATCAAATTTAATTACAGATCCACTTGATCTCAAAACATTTTTAGAGTCATCTGACTCTATAGATATAGTTTTTCTATCAAATTTTGCAGATTCCATTTGTGAAGATAAGGCTCTTGACCAAATTAAATTATAAAGTTTATTTTGATCAGAGCTTAAATATTTTTTCATTTTTTCAGGTGAATTTTCGATATTAGTTGGTCGTATAGCTTCGTGCGCCTCTTGGGCATTCTTAGCTTTCTTACCAGAATAATTTAATGGTTGTTCAGGTAAATAACCCTTGCCAAAATTATCATCTATATAAGATCTAAACTCATTTACAGCTTCTTTGGAAATGTTCGTTCCATCAGTTCTCATATATGTTATCAAGCCTTTTGTATCGCCATCAATATCTATACCTTGATATAATCTCTGTGCTATTTGCATAGTTCGTGAGGCACCAAAACCTAATTTGCTTGACGCTGTTTGTTGTAAAGTAGATGTTGTAAATGGTCCAACAGGATTTCTAGTAAATATTTTAGATGTAATATCAGTAATTTTATATTTTTTACTTTTAATTTTTTCGATTGCTAAATTAATATCCTCTTTATTCTTAAAACTAAATTTCTCAATTTTATTTCCATCTAGTTGTAAAATTGTAGAATTAATTTTTGAATTATCATTGGTATTAAAATTTACGTTAAGAGTCCAAAACTCATCTGGTTTGAATATTTCTATCTCATGCTCTCTTTCCGTAAGTAATTTTAAAGCTACTGACTGAACTCTACCTGCCGATTTTGAACCTGGAAGTTTTGTCCAAAGTATTGGTGAAATATTAAAACCAACCAAATAATCCAAGGCTCTTCTTGCCATATATGCATCTACCAATTGATCTTCAATTTTTCTTGGATTTTCAATACCTTTTGTAACTGCATTTTTAGTTATCTCATTAAAAACTACTCTTTCTATTTTTTTATCTTTTAAAAGTTTTTTTTCATCTAAAAATTCTTTTACATGCCAGGCAATAGCTTCACCTTCACGATCAGGATCGGTTGCAAGAATTATCTTTTCAGACTCTTTTGCAACATCTGTAATTTCTTTCAAATATTTTTTAGAAAAACTATCAATCTCCCATATCATTTTAAATTTATTTCCAGGATCAACAGATCCGTTTTTTGATGGAAGGTCTCTTATATGACCATAACTTGCTAGAACAGTATAATTATCTCCTAAATATTTATTTATAGTTTTTGCTTTTGCGGGACTTTCAACAATAACAAGATTCATAAAGACTAAAACTACACATAAATTATACTTTTAGTCAAACTAATAAATTTTTGTCTTCGATTCTGTATTATTTTTTAGGCGTTTTATATTTTCTCTGTGGGTAATCAATATGAGCAAAAATAAAATAATATAAAAATAATAGTTGATATCATTAAATAAAAAATAACTTGATAGAGGAACAAACAATGATGCTATCATTGAAGCTAGAGAGGAATATTTTGATATAATAAACACTACAAACCAAACAATTATAAAAATAACTGCTAAATAAATATTTATACAAAAAAGTATACCAACGTATGTAGCCACTCCTTTTCCACCCTTAAATTTTAACCATATAGGAAAAACATGTCCTAAAAAAACTGCAATTGATGATGTAAATAAGTATTCAGAAAAATTCAACTTTATTATAATAAGTAAAGTCACTGCTTTACTTATATCTAAAACTAATGTGCTATAGCCAATTAGTTTATTACCTGTCCTTAATGCATTTGTTGCACCAATATTGCCTGATCCAATTTCACGTATATCTTTTTTTAAAAAAATTTTTGTTAGTAAAAAACCAAATGGTATAGATCCTATTAAATAGCTAATAAGTAAAATTAAGTATAACATATTTAATTCGATTTATATAGCTCTTCACCGTTTACAAATGTCGATAAAACTTTTCCTTGCATTTTTTTATCCTCAATAGATGTATTTTTAGATTTAGAAACTAAATTTTCTTTTTTAACTATCCATGGTTTATTTATATCTACTACACAAAAATCTGCATCATTTCCTATTGTAAGATTTCCCTTATTTATTTTAAGTATTTTAGCTGGATTACTTGTCAATAATTCAATAATTTTAAAAAGTTTAATTGAATTATTGTGATATTGTTCTAATGCCAGTGGTAAAAGTGTTTCTATACCTGATGCACCTGTTGCAGCTTGTGAAAAAGTTAATCTTTTTGACTCTTCATCCTCCGGTTTATGGTCCGAAACAATTACATCGATAAGATCTTTATTAATTGCATCTACAAGTGACTTCCTATCCTCTTCAGTTCTTAATGGGGGAGACAATTTTAAGAAGGTTCTAAAATCACCAATATCATTTTCATTTAAAGATAAATTATTAATTGATACTCCAGTAGTAAATTTTACAGAATCTTTCTTTTTTTTTATTACATCTACTGACTTTGATGATGAAATTTGTGAAATATGATACCTACAATTAAAATCTTCTAATAAAGTTAAGTCTCTTTCAATAATTATTCTTTCTGCTAAGTCAGGTATACCTTGTAAACCTAAACGAGTTGCAACTATACCATCATTTACGCTTCCATTTTTTGATAATTCAAAATCTTCTGCATGCTGCATTACTAAACAATCAAGATCGTAAGCTGATCTCATAATTCTGGACATTAATCGAGTATTTTGAATTGTTTGAATACCGTCTGTAAATGCTATAATTCCTTTCTTTTTTAAAAGTCCAAATTCAGTCATGTTTGTACTTTCTAAATTTTTAGTCAGTGATGCAGAGGGATAAATATTTATCTTGGACTTATCTCTACCTCTACGTTTTAAAAAGTCTACAATAGATACATTATCTATAACTGGCGATGTATTTGGCATTGTAACAACTGATGTTACACCTCCAGATAGAGCAGCATTACTTAGGGTTTTAAAATTCTCTTTATATTCAAAACCAGGTTCACCCACAAATACTCTCATATCTACTAGTCCCGGGAATATATGTTTACCATTTAAATCAATAAATTTTTCTCTAGACGGAATATTATTTTTATTTACTTTTTTTCCAACAGCCTCGATTTTACCTTCCTCATTTACTATCAATCCTCCGATTTCATCAATTGCATTATAAGGATCTATTATATTTGCATTTAAAAAAAACTTTTTCTTCATTGTTGTCCAAAAATTTTTAAGCAAGCCATTCGTACAGCTACCCCAAGTTCAACTTGTTCCTTAATAACACTTTTGTTAATATCATCAGCGAGTTTTGTATCTATTTCGATACCTCTATTCATAGGTCCAGGATGCATTATTAGGGCATCATCTTTTGCTAATTTAAGTTTATCTGGTGTCAGGCCGTAATACTCATAATACTCTCTATTTGATGATAAAAATGAGCTTGTCATTCTTTCATTTTGTAATCTCAACATCATTACAATATCACAATCTTTGACACCATCTTTCATATTGGTAAATTTGTTTATTCCTAATTTTTCAATATCCTTTGGCATTAAATTTGATGGTGCAACAATATTTAATTCAGCACCTAGCATATTAAGCAAATAAATATTTGATCTTGCTACTCTTGAATGTAGAATATCACCGCAAATTGCAATTTTTAATCCACTGATTTTTTTCTTTCTATCTATTATTGTTAATGCATCTAATAAAGCTTGAGTTGGATGTTCTCTTCTTCCGTCTCCAGCATTTAATACAGCGCAATTTACTTTTTGTGAAAGTAGATTACATGCTCCAGAATCCTGATGTCTGATAACAATGATATCTGGATGCATTGCATTTAATGTCATTGCAGTATCGATTAAGGTTTCACCTTTTTTAATTGCTGAATTTACAATATTCATTGACATTACATCTGCGCCTAATCTCTTACCTGCTAACTCAAAAGAGCTCTGCGTTCTTGTTGACGGTTCAAAAAAGAGATTAATTTGAGTTTTACCTCTCAAAATATCAATTTTTTTATTTTTGCTCTTATTTAAAGTTATAAATGATTTAGCTTCGTCTAAAATTAAATTTATATCAGAAATAGAAAGGTCTTGTATTCCTAGAAGGTGTTTTTTGGAAATTTTAATAGCTTTTTTATTAATTGCCATTAAAACCAACTCTATAAACTTTAAATGCCACTAAGGCAAGGGTTTAATTATTTAAATAATCAATAGCTCCTTGAAGTATAAATGTAGCCGCTTTTTCGTCGATTTTCTTTTTTTTTTGAGAAAATTTTATGTCGAGATCACTCGACAAACTATAAGCCCCTGATGTCGATAGCCTTTCATCCCACAAACAAACCGGAATAGCAGTTTTTTCCTCAATAATTTTAGCTTTATCTCTGATTGATTGTGAACTTTTACCAAATGACCCGTCCATATTTAACGGATTTCCAACAATTATACCCGAAATGTTATTTTCTTTTATTATATTAGCAAGTTCAGAAGATAAATTTTCTATGTTGGTAAATTGAATAGTCTTATAAGGAGTGGCAATTTTCCTCCTATCATCACAGACAGAAACGCCAATTCTTTTAGATCCTAGGTCTAAACCTAACAATCTTGAATTATTATCTAATTTATCTTTCAGGGCATCAATTGTGATCATATTGTAATTTTCAGATTAAATGATAGTTTTCAATATCCTTATCATATGACTATAGATCTTAAAACAGTAAAGCATATCTCTAAATTGTCCAGAATATCGATAGATGATAATAAAGCTAAAAAATTAAGTGATGATTTAAATTCAATATTTAAATTTATCGAAAAACTAGAAGAGCTAGATACTGAAAAAATTGAACCACTTACATCAATTGCTGAAACAAATTTAAAACTAAGAAAGGACGAAATTAAATCAAAAAATATAAGAGAAGATATACTTAAAAACTCACCTGAAGATAGTAAAGATTTTTTTGTAGTCCCAAAGGTTGTTGAATAATGTCTAATATAATTGATTTAAAATTATTTGAGTTAGTTGAAAAAATAAAAAAAAAAGAAATTTCATCTACAGAAATTGCTAAAGCATTTATTGACAGGTCACAAAAATCAAAAAAACTAAATTCTTATATTACAGAAAATTTTGAAAACGCATTACAAAAAGCTAAACAATTTGATGAAAAACCAGATTTTAATAAAAAATTACCCGGTATTCCTTTAGCAGTAAAAGATCTTTTTTGTACCAAAAATATTCGAACTACTGCTGGTAGTAAAATTTTAGAAAATTTTATTCCCACATATGAATCGACCGTTACCCAAAATATTTTAAATGAAGGCGGCATTATCATTGGAAAATTGAATTGTGATGAATTTGCAATGGGATCGTCTAATGAAACTAGTTATTTTGGAAATGTACAAAATCCTATATATGAAAATTTAGTTCCAGGAGGTTCATCTGGTGGTTCATCTTCAGCTCTTGCAGCAAAGTTAACACCTGTTACAATAGGAACAGACACGGGTGGTTCAATTAGACAACCAGCCTCTTTCACTGGTACAGTTGGACTAAAACCAACATATGGAAGCTGCTCAAGGTATGGCATCGTAGCTTTTGCATCCTCTTTGGACCAGGCCGGTCCAATGACTCAAAACGTTAAGGACTGTGCTTTGATGCTAGAAGTTATTAGCTCTTATGACAATAAAGACTCAACATCTGTTGATTTTAAAAGAGGCCAATATCTAAAAGATCTTAATGAAAATATCAAAGGAAAAAAAATAGGAATACCTAAGCAATATAGAGTTGATGGAATGCCTAAAGAAATAGACGAACTCTGGAAAAAAGGTATGAAAATAATCGAGGACAATGGAGGAGAAATAATTGAAATTAATTTACCAAACACTAATTATGCCTTACCAACTTATTACATAGTAGCTCCTGCAGAAGCTTCATCAAATTTAGCTAGATACGATGGCGTAAAGTATGGGTTTAGATCAAAGGGAGAAAATCTGATTGACATGTATGAAAAGACGAGATCTGAAGGATTTGGTGATGAAGTAAAGAGACGGATAATGATTGGAACATATGTTCTATCTTCTGGTTATTATGATGCATATTATTTAAAAGCACAAAAAGTAAGAAGATTAATTAAAAATGATTTTGATGAAGCTTATAATAAGGTTGATGCTATATTAACACCGTCAACTCCGAGCTCAGCTTTTAAGATTGGTGAAAAAACAAATGACCCTGTTTCAATGTACTTAAACGATATATTTACTGTACCGATTAACTTAGCAGGCTTACCAGCTATATCTATACCGGCTGGTCATGATAAATCAGGTTACCCTTTAGGACTTCAAGTGATAGGCAAAGCTTTTGATGAACAAAATATTCTTAATATAGCTTATTCAATTGAAAAAAATATTAATTTTAAAAATAATATTAATGATTGGTGGATAAATTGAGTAAGGAAAATAAAGAATATTTAATTAAAAGAAACACTAATGAATATGAAGTAGTTATTGGTCTTGAGGTACATGCTCAAGTATTGTCTGAGTCTAAGTTATTTTCAACTTCTCCAACAAAATTTGGCTCAGAACCAAATACACAAGTAAGTTTAGTAGATGCTGCTTTTCCTGGAATGTTACCTGTTATAAATGAGTTTTGCATTAAACAAGCAATTAAAACAGGTATAGGACTTAATGCCAAAATAAATAAAAAATCAATTTTTGATAGGAAGAATTATTTCTATGCCGATTTACCTCAGGGATATCAAATTTCACAATACAAAAATCCTATTGTGGGGGAAGGAACAGTCACATTAGATTTACCAAATGGTGAAAAAAAAATTGGAATTGAAAGATTACATCTTGAGCAAGATGCCGGTAAAAGCATTCATGATATAGATCCAAATAATACATTAGTTGACTTAAACAGATCAGGGGTTGCATTGATGGAAATCGTAAGTAAACCCGATTTAAGATCATTAGATGAAGTAAATTTATATATAAAAAAACTAAGATCTATAATGAGATATTTAGGTACATGTGATGGTAATATGCAAGAGGGATCATTAAGAGCTGATGTGAATGTTTCAGTAAGAAAAAAGGGTAGTAAGGAACTTGGAACAAGATGTGAAATAAAGAATGTTAACTCAATCAAATTTATGCAAATGGCCATTGATTATGAAGCAAATAGACAAGTTGATGTTATAGAAGAAGGCGGTTCTATAGATCAAGAAACCAGATTATTTGATACAAAAAAAAATGAAACTAGATCTATGAGATCTAAAGAAGATGCTCACGACTATAGATACTTTCCAGATCCAGATTTGCTTCCTTTGGAGTTAGATGAAAATTTTATTAAAGATATTAAAAAAAATATTCCAGAATTACCAGATGAAAAAAAGAAAAGATTTATAGAAAAGTTTAAGCTATCATCTTATGAGGCTAATATTTTGGTATCTGATATAGATACATCAAAATATTTTGAGGAAGTATCAAAAAATTCTGATATAAAACTCGCTACTAATTGGATTACAGGTGAATTATTTGCATTATTAAATGAAAAAAATTTAGAAATTACCGAAAGTCCTATTTCATCTAAAAATTTATCAAAATTAATAAATCTCATCAAAAAGGGTACAATTTCAGGAAAAATCGCAAAAACAATTTTTGAATTAATGTCTGATGGAGATAAGGATCCAGAAAAAATTGTTGAAGAAAAGGGTCTAAAACAACAAAGCGATCCAAAAGAATTAGAAAAAATTATAGATAAAATAATATCTGAAAATCCAAAAAATGTTGAGTTGTACAAATCTGGAAAAGATAAATTATTTGGCTTTTTTGTTGGCCAGGTTATGAAAAGCTCTGGTGGAAAAGCAAATCCACAATTAGTTAATGAAATACTAAAAAAAAAATTGAACTAAAATGGGTTCAAATCTTCAGTTAAACAGTCAAATTGAAAATTATATTAATAATAATTCAATAGATTTACACCCAGTTCAAAAAGAGATCATAAAATATAATGAAAAACTTGGTGAAATTAAAAAAATGCAAATATCAGTTAGCCAATGTCATTTCTTACACTTTATTATTAAAATCACTAATCCAAAAAATATTTTGGAAATTGGTACATTTACAGGGTTAAGTACTTTAACTATGGCCTTGGCATCAAATGATGATACTTCGATCACGGCTTTAGATAAAAACGAGGAAACCTCTAAAACAGCAAGATCATTTTTTGACAAAGCTAATCTTAGTAAAAAAATTAATTTATTAGTAAATAATGCCAAGAAAGGTTTAGAAGATTTAGTAAATTCAAATAAATATTTTGATATAGTATTTATTGATGCTGATAAAGAGAATTATATAGATTATTTTGAAAAATCTTTAAAAATTACTAATAAGTCGGGAATTATAATTACAGATAATGTATTATGGTATGGGGATGTAGCTAATGAAGATAAGAATGACAGGCTTACGGTAAAGATAAGGGAATTCAATTCATATATAAAAAAAAATAATAAAGTTGAGTCTCTAATCCTTCCTATTGGTGACGGTTTGTCTATATGTAGGAAATTATAATGTATAAAATATTTGGTTTTTATAAGTTTAAGAAGATTAAAAATATAAAATTATTAAAAAAAAATCTCAAAAATTTCATTGAAGAAGAACAGGTTAGGGGTGCCATTATAATTTCTACTGAAGGGATAAACGGTACAATTAGTTTCAAGCCTACTAAATATAAAAAAGTCAAGAATAAGATTTTAAATTTACTAAATATCAGAAAGTTAGATAATGAAAATATATCCTATTATAAGTATCAAGCTTTTAAAAAAGGCAAAATTAAAATTAAAAAAGAAGTTGTTCCAATAGGAATGAAATTAAATAAAATTGTTACAAAAAACAAGATAGAACCTAAAGATTGGAATAAGTTTATATTAAAAAAAGAAACTGTTCTTATTGATACTAGAAAAAATTTTGAATTTAAAGTTGGAACATTTAAAGGATCTATTAATCCAGAATTGAATAATTTTAGAGATTTTCCAAGATATTTTAAAACTTTAAAAAAAAAACAAAACATAGGTATGTTTTGCACGGGTGGTATAAGATGTGAAAAGGCTAGTGCTTATTTAAAAAAAAAAGGTTTTAAAAATGTTTACCAATTAAAAGGTGGAATAATAAATTATTTAGATAATGTTAAGAAAAAGGATAGTTTATGGAGTGGGGACTGCTTCGTATTTGACAATCGTGTATCAATTAAACATGGATTGAAGCCTGGAAATTTAAAAATATGTCCGGGTTGTAGAAATCCAATCAAACATTCTGAGAGAAAATCTAACTTTTATGAGCAAGGTGTTAGTTGTCCAAATTGTTATAATAACTTAACAAATTCACAAAAACAGAGATTTAGAATGAGACAAAAGCAGATATTAACAGCAAAAAAACATGGAAAAAAATACTTTTTCCAAAGAGAAGCTTGAAATGAATTTACTAAAGGACAACATTCCTCATTTAGTTCGTAAATTAGCACTACCTGCTATGGTGGGGATGTTATTTCAAACCTTGTATAATATTGTTGATACTTTTTATGCTGGAAAAATATCACCTGAGGCATTAGCGGCATTAAGTAAATCATTTCCAATATACTTTATTATTGTAGCAACCTCCATAGGAATTACTGTAGCAGGAACCTCCTTGATAGGAAATAGTATTGGTGAAAAGAATAAAGAAAATATCTTAAATTATTTCACGCATATCATTTATTTTGGAGTCTTAATATCAGTTGTAATTACACTAATAGGTTTAAATTTTTCCGATAAAATTTTTTTTTTAATGGTAACGACTAAAGAAGTTACTGAACTAGGTCTTCAATATACAGATATAATTTTTTCGGGATCAATATTATTTATTTTAGTTGTAGCTTTAAATTCATTGTTACACGCTGAAGGAGATACAAAAACCTACAGAAATGTATTAATTTTATCATTCTTTATAAATTTAATATTGAACCCAATTTTAATATTTGGTCTTTTGTTCTTTCCAGCTTTAGGTGTTAAAGGAATAGCAATATCTACTATATTTTCTCAGTCAGTAGCTTTTTTTATAATTTTATTTAAAATTTTAAAAAATCCTAGGATTAAAGAAATTACTAATAAATTTCTTATTCCAAAATTATTCTTTTTCATAAATATTTTCTTTACATCAATGCCTATTGTAGTTTCAATATTTGCATACTCTATAACAGCAGCAATTGTTCTTGCTTATATTGGTCAATCTGGTGAATATGCAGTAGCCGGTTATGGGGCAGGTACAAGAATTGAGCAAGTAGTATTACTTCCGATATTAGGTATTAATACAGCAATTATTTCTATCATTTCTCAAAATTTTGGTGCTAAAAATTTCGATAGAGTTAAAGAAACATATTTTACCTCTATAAAATATTCATTTCTTATTATGATTGTATCTGGAATATTTTTGTACATATTGTCAGATCTTATAATAAGTTTTTTTTCTAGTGATCCAGTTGTTATCGAGTTTGGTTCTAAATACTTAAAAATTTGTGCATTTATTTTGCCTGCATACCCAATATTTTTTCTCTCAAACGGTTTATTTATGGCAATAAAGAAATCGGAAAATGCAATGATTTCAAATTTATTTAGAAATGGCTTTAATCCAATAATGGTATTTCTTTTTGCAAGATATATAAATGCAAGTTTTGAAACTTTTTTTTGGCTCTGGGCAGGAGTAAATTGGATTTTTTCAGGAATTTATCTTAGTATTTTAATATTATATTTAAAATTAAGATTAGAGAAAACGAGCGCTGTCGTTAATCCACAGCCATAAATCTTCAGAAAAAGACCTTCTCACAAATAAATTTAAATTATTATCGTCTATGTTATGTAAAATAACATCAGTATGATTTAACAAAGTTTGAGCTACAGAACCTTTTTTCATTTTAAAGTTTTTAAAATCATATGGTGAAGATTTCGATAATAAATCATAAATTTTAGAACCTTTAAGATTGATCATTACCCAATGATCTGTAACATTAGTGACTGAGCCTTGATTTATACTAGATATATTTTTAAATAAATTTTCTTCCAATAAATTTTGTTGTTCATATGAGATTTTGTTATTTGAATAAATTAACCACTCATCAGGGCTCAACCACAAAATAGAATAATCCTCATTACTAGATGAGGTATTTGCTTCTATAGGTGGTATGATTGAAAGAATTTTGCCTATTTTAGTTGAAAATTCTCTTTTGTTACTTCTTAGGTTAATTTTTAAAATAGGTTCCACCTCAGATAAAGTTAGATCTCCATATGATTTACTATCTTGCACTGTAGTTTCAAAATTAAGCATTTAATCTTTTATTTTCCTTATCAAAAAAAACTGTGTCAGTAACAGTTACGTTAATGTTTTTATTTTCCATTGGTACAAAAAATTTTTTACCTTTTAGTTTTTTTCCACTCTTCATTACTGCTAAAGCAATTGATTTATTTAAATTTGGGCTAAAATAACTCGATGTTACATGCCCTAACATCTCGACAGGCTTTTGATTTAGCTTTTCAACAATTTGTGCACCTTCCTCTAAAATCTCCTTAGGATCATCAGTCAAAAGACCTACTAATTGTTTTCTATCATCTCTTATTGTATCGCTTCTATAAAGCGATCTTTTACCAATAAAATCAAATTTTTTCTTACCAATAATCCAATCCATTTGTAAATCTGATGGTGTCATTGTTCCATCCGTATCTTGACCAGTAATTATAAATCCTTTTTCTGCTCTCAATAGGTGCATAGTTTCAGTACCGTAAGGAGTTATATTATAATTTTTGCCAGCATCCATACACAATTCCCAAACATGTTTAGCGTAATTTGATTGAATATTAATTTCATAGCTATGTTCACCTGTAAAACTAATTCGCATCACCCTACATTTAATTCCATTTATTATAGAATTTTTGAAAGACATATGAGGAAAGTTTTGATCTGATAGATCTAAATCTGGTATGACTTTACTCAATATTTTTTTTGAGTTAGGTCCACAGATACTTATTGTTGAAAAATGATCAGTAACTGTTGTTAAATAAACATCTAGCTCAGGCCACTCTGTTTGAAGATAATCTTCTAGTTTAGAAAGTACATTTGCTGCACCACCAGTTGTAGTCGTCATTATATAGTGATTTTGATCTAATCTTGTAGTTACTCCGTCATCATAAACCATTCCATCCTCATTTAACATTAGACCATATCTACATTTGCCTATTGCTAACTTTGACCAAGCATTTGTATATACACGATTTAAAAATTCTGATGCATCTGTTCCCTGGATATCAATCTTCCCAAGCGTTGAAGCATCAAGTATACCAACACTTTCTCTAGCAGCTTTGCTTTCTCTTTGAACTGCATCATACATTGACTCACCATTTTTTGGATAATACCAGGCTCTTTTCCATTGACCTACATTTTCAAATTGAGCTTTATTTTGAACATGCCAATTATGCATTGCAGTTTTTCTTGTATGATCAAAAAATTCTCCAACATTTCTTCCAACAATTGCACCGAAAGTAAGAGGAGTGTAGGGAGGTCTAAAAGTTGTTGTACCTAGCTCACCCATATTTGTTCCAGTTGTTTCAGCTATAATACCTAAAGCATGCATATTAGATAATTTTCCTTGATCAGTGCCCATTCCAGTTGTTGTATATCTTTTTACATGTTCAATAGATTTAAATCCTTCACGTAATGCAAGTTTGACATCTTTTGCAGTGGAATCGTTTTGAAAATCTAAAAAGGGTTTTGTTTTTCCGATCGGCTTATCTGAAGGTAGCAACCAAATATTTCTTTTCTTTTCTTCTTTTGATGATTCAACTTTAATATTATCAAAAGGTGAATTTTCTATACCTAAAAATGTTTTAACATCTTTATTAGAGTTTAGAATTATATCTTTAATATCAAAATCCCCATTACACGACCCTATACTTATTTGATCCGATGGGGTTTTATTCTTGTCTGGTAAAAAAACATTATCATCTGATCTAAATTTTAATTTCCCCCCAGATTGTGTGAATAAATGAACCATTGGTGTCCAACCACCTGAAATCCCTAAGCAATCAGTTTTTAACTTAATTTTTTTTCCTATTACACCAGACCCATCATCTGATAGCTGCATAATTTCTATAAAACTAATTCTTCTATAACCCTCAGTATTTACAATTGTATGATTCCAATAAATTTTTATATTATGTTTCTCAACTTCCTTAACTATTTTAGATGATGATTCATCTCTAATATCAATAATAGATACAATATTTACTCCACTTTTCTTTAACGAAATTGCAGTTTCATAAGCACTATCATTATTAGTAAATAATGAGATTTCTTTTCCTGTTTTTACACCATAAAAATCAATAAATTTCTTTATTGCAGACGAAAGCATAATACCAGGTCTGTCATTGTTATTAAAAATTAATGGTCTTTCTATAGAACCTGTTGCAATTATAACTTTTTTAGCCCTTATCTTCCAAAGTCTTTGTCTTATTTTACCTTTTCTTTCATCCGGGTTTAAATGATCAGTTATATTTTCCTTAGCCAATAGATAATTATATCCATGATAAGCTGCTAAGCTTGTTCTTGTTTTAATGGTTAAATTTTTAATATTTTTAATGTTCTTAATTTCTTTTTCTAACCAATAATTTGTATGGTTGTCGTCAATTGTAAAACAATCATTATTTTGATAAATTGTTGTACCACCTAAAATATTTTTATCATCAAGTAGTAAGGTTTCATTATTATTTTCAGCTGACAATTTTGCAGCCATTATGCCCGAAATACCTCCACCAACAACTAAGACATCACAGTGATAATACTTATGATCGTATATATCTGGATCAGGTTTTGTTGGTGATTTACCCAGTCCTGCAGAATGACGAATAAAGAATTCGTATTTTTCCCAAAAACCTGCAGGCCACATAAATGTTTTATAATAAAATCCAGCTGGAAGAAGAGGGGACAAAAGATTGTTTATACCTCCAATATCAAATTTTACATTAGGCCAACAATTTTGACTGAATGCTTCTAAACCCTCGTAAAGTTCTATTTCAGTAGCTCTAACGTTTGGGTCTGTAAGAGATGGATCGTTTCCAATTTGAACAATTGCATTTGGTTCTTCAGATCCACATGTCATTATTCCTCTTGGTCTATGATATTTGAAACTTCTACCTACCAAATGTATATTATTTGCTAATAATGCAGAGGCTAAGGTATCTCCTTTGTAACCATATAATTTTTCACCATTAAATTTAAAAGATAATCTATTTGTTTGATCAATAAATTTTTTATTATTTATTCTTAATTCTTGAGTCATTATTTATTTACCGGAGGTTTTTCACCCATTTTATAAACAGCATGAATTTTGTCATTAGAAGTATCTCTAACCACATTAAACCATTTTCTACAGCCATGGCTGTGATTCCATCTTTCGAATTGAATTCCTTTAATATTTTTTCTCATGAATAAAAATTCAGCCCATTCATCGTCACTTAGTTCAGTAGGCTGTTTAGGTCTTACAATATGTGCTTCTCCACCTGAAGAAAATTCTGTTTGATCTCTTTCTCCACAATAAGGGCAATTAATTATAAACATCTTTAGTGTGCAACCGCAGCTGCCCCATGTTCGTCCACAAGATCACCACTTACAAATCTATTTATATTAAATGCTGCATTTAATTTATGAGGTTCATCATTTGCGATAGTATGTGCAAAAAGATCACCAGAGCCTGGTGTTGCTTTAAAACCACCAGTACCCCAGCCGCAATTGAAATAAAGACCTTTGACTTGTGTTTTACTTATTATTGGGCTTGCATCAGGACATATATCAACTATACCTCCCCATTGCCTTAGCATTTTCATTCTACTAAAAATTGGATACAGTTCTAATATTGCTCTTAAAGTCTCCTCAACAATATTATGACTTCCTTTTTGAGTATAAGATACATATGAGTCTGTTCCAGCACCAATAACCAATTCACCTTTATCAGATTGACTAACATAAGCATGAACAGCATTTGACATTACAACTGTATCAATAATTGGTTTAACTGGCTCTGAAACTAAAGCTTGAAGTGGTTTACTTTCTAGTGGTAATTTTAATCCGGCCATGTTCGCTAGTACACTTGAATGACCTGCAGCAACTACTCCAATTTTTTTAGATTTGATGTACCCTTTGGATGTATCAATACCAATGACTTGATCACCATCTCTTTTAATTCCTTTAACTTCACAATTCTGAATTATATCTACACCAAGCTGATCCGCTCCTCTAGCGTAACCCCAAGCAACTGCATCATGACGTGCTGTGCCAGCTCTTTTTTGTAATGTACCACCTAAAACTGGATATCTTATATCAGGAGAAGTATTTATGATTGGACAGAATTTTTTTACTTCATCAGTATTTAACCAAACAGCATCTATACCATTTAATCTATTTGCATGCGTTCTTCTTTTAAGGTCTCGAACATCTTGAAGGTTATGTGCTAAATTCATAACACCCCTTTGACTGAACATAACGTTATAATTTAGTTCTTGAGATAAACCTTCCCAAATTTTAAGTGCGTGGTCGTATAATCCCGCACTAGCATCCCATAAATAATTTGATCTTATAATAGTTGTATTTCTTCCAGTGTTTCCACCACCAATCCAACCTTTTTCAACAACAGCTATATTTGTCATTTGATGTTTTTTTGCCAAATAATATGCTGTTGCCAATCCATGTCCTCCACCACCTACGATTATTGCATCATATTCTTTTTTTGGTTCAGGATCACGCCATGCTCTTTGCCAATTTTCGTGGCTGCTAAAAGCATTTTTAATTAGCGAAAATATAGAATATTTGTTTTTCATTTTTGATAAAATTACTTGATTAATATTGAATATTCAATGATTTCAAGTTACACAGGGTAATACGGAAGGATGGGTGAGCTGGTTTAAACCAGCGGTTTGCTAAACCGCCGTACGCTTGAAAAGGTGTACCGAGGGTTCGAATCCCTCTCCTTCCGCCATTAATAAAGTGGTTTATTCTTAAAAAAGTCAATAATATCAACTGGTTTCCTCTGAACTATATAATTGTACACATTATAGTTTTCTAGAACTCTCTGGACGTAATTTCTTGTTTCTTTAAATTTTATCAATTCTATCCAGTCAACATAATCGATTTGTTTTTTCTGGGGATTTTTATTTATTCTTTTCCAATATTTTACTCTCTTCGGTCCAGCGTTGTATGCTGCTATAGCAAATGGATAGGAACCATCATACTCTAGTATGAGACCTGCTATATAATGAGAACCTAAATTAATATTATATTCTGGGTCAGTAGTTAATCTAGATTTTGAATAAGGAAGTTTAGCTTGTTTTGCAACTACTTTTGCGGTGTAGGTCATTAATTGCATTAAACCTCTTGCGCCAGCTGAACTGTTTGCTGATATATCAAATTCACTTTCTTGCCGAATTATTGATAATATAAATGCACTGTCAGGAATTTTTCTTCCATTAATCAATTTTGGTGTACTTATGATTGGATAATTATAATTATTTATAAACCTTTTTTCATACGAAGCTAGTTTAGCAATTTGAATTGCAAAATCATAACGAGAAATATTTGTTGCTAGTTCAGCAGCGAATATTTCACTTCCTTTCTCTATATTATCATTTGCTAAACCACGTAATATAAATTTAGTATATTTCGACTTATTTAATTCATCAAGAAGGTATACAATTTTTACTAAATCTTTATCAAAAAATTTTTTTTTATAATCTTTATCAAAATTTTCATCCATATTAAGTTCATACTTTTTATCTGGATAGACTTTCATAAATGAAAGTTGTCCATAATAAGTTGTTGGAAATTTTGCAGACTCTTGATACCATTTTTCCATAAGTTTAGCATTTCCAATTTGTTCGTATGATCTGCCAAGCCAAAAAGCTCCTCTAGAAAGACTAATAGGATAACCCACAGAGTTATAAAAATTTTCAAAGTGCTCAATTGCTAATATTGGATCATTTAAAAAACTTAGTGCAATCCAACCACTCATCCATTCTGCAGCTGCATATTCCGGTCCCTCTGAAAGTGCATGATTGCTAGAAATTTTATATGCTAATTCATATTTTTTTTTATAAATTAATGATCTAGATATAATTTCTCTTTCAACCCACCATTTATCGGGCCTAACTAAGTAATCTTTATTATTTTTTACTTTTAATAATATTTCTAAAGATGAGTCCACTCTTCCTCTTTTTCTTCTCCATTTAAGTCTATCGTAATTTAATCCAGGGTCATTCTTATATTTTTGTGGTACCTTAGAAATAGCATTATCTACACCATAGGATCTGCTCATTAATAATTGTCGTGCTGTATATAATAGTTGCTCGTCTTTAGGAAGATATCGTAACATTCTCTGTAAATCCCAATATTTATTTTCCCATGCAAGATAATCAGCTCTCTTAATATAATCTTGTTTGTTAAGATATTTTTTATATTTTTTTCTAAAATATCTTAAATCACTTTTACTTAGTTTTGCAGTAATCCATCCTTTTTTAATTAATTCAACACCGTCATCGTATCTACCTTGAGAAATTAAACTTTCTCCATAAATCATTTCACCATATCCACTTAAAGGATCTTTATTCTCAAATAATGATATTATTTTGCTTGGTGAAATTTTTTCAGTTGATAATTTATGCTCAGATAAATACTTTATTCTTCCTATTCGTGGGTAATCTGGGTTATCTAATATAAATTGTTGGTAATCATAGTAACTTGCCTTATTTCCTCTAGTCAATAAATGTCTCCATTGAACAAAATTATAAATACTTTTATCTTTTGATTTTTTTGCCAACGATAAAGCTTCAGTCCATTTTCCTTTCTCAAAAGCTTCTATTGACTTTTGTGCAAGTCTAAATTTTTTCTTAGAAAAATATTTTGATTTAACTTCAGCTGTTTTGATTTTTTTGGATACAATTTTAGGCTTATTTTTTGGTACAATTATACCCAATTTGGTTGTTTTTTTTATCTCTTTGACAAGTTCCTCTTTTTTTGTTTCCTTTTTGTCTTTTTTAGTAGGTTTTTTAATAGGTAATAAAATATTTTTTGATAACTTTTTTTGTTTTATTTCAGGAACTAAAATAGGTTTTTTCTTTGGAATTATATTTTTTTCATCTGAAAAAACTTGTTTTGTTACAGTTAAAAATAATATTGATGTTAAAAGTAAAAAACAAATTTTTTTCATAATTTCGTATCTATTTATACGATATATATGCTATAAGTATTTATGTTCAAAGGTTCAAATGTTGCATTAATCACACCATTTAAAGATAATAAGCTTGATAAAGAGGCTTATGTAAAGCTTATTCATTTTCATCTTGAAAATGGAACTCATGGACTTGTACCTGCAGGCACTACAGGTGAGTCTCCGACATTAAATCACGAAGAACACGAACAAGTAATAGAACTTTGTATAAAAGAAAGTAATGGAAAAATACCCGTTATTGCAGGTACCGGATCTAATTCAACAGATGAAGCAATTTCTCTAACAAAGCATGCAGAAAAAGTTGGAGCTAATGGTGCTCTAATAGTAACTCCATATTATAATAAACCAACACAAGAAGGTTTATATCATCACTACAAAGCTATAAATGATAATACAAGTTTACCAATCATAATTTACAACATTCCCAGTAGATGCGTCATTGATATGTCTGTTGATACAATGGCTAGGTTATTTGAATTAAAAAATATTGCTGGTGTAAAGGATGCAACTGGTGATCCAAATAGAATTGACGCAACTCTTAAGAAACTAGGGCCAGATTTTATTCAATTAACTGGAGAAGATGGATTTGCTCTAGAATTTAATAGAAGAGGAGGGGTTGGTATTATTTCTGTTACAGCAAATATTGCTCCTAAATTATGTTCTGACTTTCAAAAATATTCTAAATCTAAAACTGATAATGAAATTAAGGAAGCAGAGAGAATTGATCAAATATTACAACCAATTCACAAATCTTTATTCATAGAAAGCAATCCTGCACCTGTTAAATATGCTGCGAAGCTTTTAGGGTTATGTGGTGATGAAATAAGACTTCCTTTAGTTAAAATAAAAAAAGAAACTGAGGATCAAGTCAAAAAGGCACTTATATCAGCTAAATTATTAAGCTAATGAAACAGAAGACCAGTCCTGGTTTAAAAATAATTTCTTTAAATCGTAAAGCAAGTTTTAATTTTTTTTTTGAAAATATTTATGAGGCTGGATTAGTATTAAAGGGGTCTGAAATTAAATCTATTAGATCTGGAAAAGTTAACATCTCTGATGCATACGCAATTGAAAGAGATGGTGAAATAATTTTAATTAATGCTCATATTTCTTCCTATAAGCAGGCAAGTTATTCAGATCATAATCCTATGGATGATCGAAAACTTCTTCTTAACAAAAAAGAAATTAATAAATTAATCGGTAAGGTAAATAGAGAAGGTTTTACCTTAATTCCTACAAAATTATATCTTAAAAAAGGTAAAGCAAAAATTGAAATTGCAGTAGCCAAAGGTAAAAAGCAGTACGATAAAAGACAAACAAAAAAAACAAGAGACTGGAATAGAGATAGGGCTAGGTATGTTCGTAAAACAAGCTAATAATATCATATTAGCAGTAGGATCAAATCTTGGTAATAGACAACATAACATAGAGAAGTCAAAGTATTTGATAAACTCAAATGAAAAAATTAAAATTATATCGTCCTCTAGCTATTATAGAACAGATTCATGGCCTAATAAAAAGGATCCATATTTTTTAAACATTGTTTTAAAATGCATCACAACCTTTAATCCAAGAGAATTATTTATATTTATTAAAGAAATTGAAAAATCTTTAGGAAGATCAAAATCTTATAAAAATGCTCCGCGGATTTGTGATATTGATATAATAGATTATTCACAAAAAAATATACTATTAAGTAATATTGATTTAAAAATACCCCACCCAAGGATGCATAATAGGAGTTTTGTTTTATTTCCGTTATTTGAAATTGATAAAAAATGGAAACACCCAAAAAATAATAAGAAAATTACCCAATTATTAAACAATTTACCCACTACAAGTCTAAGAAGTATTAAAATTTTATAATTTCATGATATAAAAGATTAATGCTTAAATCTGACGACTTAATAAATAAAGTAAAATCCTATAATAAATTTCTTAATCCAGAAACATTAAGTAAAGCTTACGATTTTGCTCTTAAAGCCCACGAAAAACAAAAAAGAGATGAAGGTTCACCTTATATAATTCATCCTGTTGCTGTAGCTAATATATTAACGGACTTAAAACTTGATAGTGCAACTATTGCAACCGGATTACTGCACGATACTATTGAGGATACACAAGCAACTTACAAGACTATAGAGAAAGAATTCGGAAAAGAAGTTGCTGATCTTGTTGATGGTGTTACAAAAATATCAGCTTATGAAAATCAAGCTGCAAGCGATTCAAAAGCAGAAAATTTTAGAAAATTAATCCTAGCTACATCAAAAGATATTAGAGTTCTTTTAGTTAAATTGGCTGACAGATTACACAATATGCGAACTATACAGTTTGTATCTAAAAAAGAAAAACAAATTAGAAAAGCAAAAGAAACAATGGAAATTTATGCACCATTAGCTGATAGAATGGGAATGAACAGGATAAGGGATGAATTAGAGGATTTATCATTTCAAGTTTTAAATCCAAATGCAAGAAAGTTAATTAAAGATAGATTAGATCAGATAAAAGTAAATAATCTTAATAATTTTAATACTATATCTGAAGATTTTTCAAATTTATTAAAAGAAAACAAACTTATTGCTAAAATATATGGAAGGGAAAAAACGCCTTTTTCAATATGGCGTAAGATACAACAAAAAAGAATTTCCCTAGAGCAAATAACAGATATTATTGGTTTTAGAATTATTTTAGATGATGTTCCATCGTGCTATAGGGCTCTTGGTATTTTCCACAGTAAATGGAATTGCATACCAGGTAGATTTAAAGATTATATATCTTCACCTAAAATAAATAAATATGAATCTTTACATACAGCAATTATAGGACCCAATAAAAGACCAATTGAAATACAATTACGAACAATGCAAATGCATGAATTTGCTCAAAGAGGGATTGCTTCACACTGGAAATATAAATCATCAGAAAAATTTAATTCACTTACTTGGAAAGAGTATGATTGGTTAGCAGATTTAGTTGAAATAATAGATAGAAATGAAAATCCTGAGGATTTTTATGAATTTACAAAATTGCAAATGTTCCAAGAAAACGTTTTCTGTTTTACACCCAAAGGATCAGTTATTAAACTACCAAAAAATGCTACACCTATTGATTTTGCTTATGCAGTTCATACTCAAGTGGGTGATACTGCGATTGGATGCGAAATAAATGGTAAAGAAAGTCCTCTACAATCTACTTTAACAAATGGCGATGTAATAAAAATAATTACCTCTAAAAAAGTTTCACCATCACTTCATTGGCTGACATCTACCAAAACAGGCAAGGCAAGAGCGGCTATAAGAAGATACTGGCAGTACCGCGATGCTGAAAATTTAACAAAAAAGAAAATTTACAATACTAAACTTTGGATATCTCTACCTGATCAGCCAGGCAGGCTTGGTGAAGTAACTTCCCTTATTGGAGAAAATAATCTTAATATATCAAGTGTTGAAATGGTAGAAAAAACTAAAGAAAGTATAAATTTTCAATTTAATCTTATTATTGGAGATCTCAAAAACTTTACAAAACTTATAAGTGAGTTAAAACAAAAAGAATATAATTTTAAAATTATTAGACAAAAAGATAAAAAATATGCTTTCTTCCAAAGAATCTTTAAAGGTTTTAAGAAAAACTAACGCACTTTTAGAAGGACATTTTGTTTTATCATCTGGTTTACATTCTGATAGATATATCCAGTGTGCCAAATTATTAAGTTTTCCAAGATTGTCTCAAAAAATTTGTCAATCTCTAAGTAGAAGAATTAAAAAAAAATTTAAAAAAATTGATTTAATATTATCCCCAGCAGTGGGTGGAATTGTTATTGGCTATGAGATAGGAAAAATTTTAAACAAAGAAACTATTTTCTGTGAAAGAGTAAACAAAAAATTTACATTAAGAAGAGGATTTCAAATAAAAAAAAATGCCAACGTTTTAATTGTAGAAGATGTAATTACAACTGGTAAGTCAAGTTTAGAATGTGTAAGTTTAATTAAAAAAGCAAAAGCCAGATTAATTGGTTATGCTTGTATTATTGACCGCTCGAATAAATCAAGTTTAAAAATAAAAAATAAACCATTAGTTTCTCAATTAAAAATTGAAGCCAAAACATTCAAAAAAAATAAAATTCCTTCATATTTAAAAGAAATACCTATTAGTAGTCCAGGCAGTAGAAGAATATAATGAAGAGACTAGGTATAAATATTGACCATGTAGCAACGATACGTAATGCAAGAGGTGAGGGCCATCCTGATATATTAAATGCAGCTAAATACGTAATGAAACTTGGTGCAGATTCTATTACAATACATTTGAGAGAAGATAGAAGACATATTAATGATAAAGACCTCATCACACTATCTAAGTTTAAAAAAATTCCAATAAACCTTGAACTATCTACAAATAAAAAAATCATTAAATTAGCTATAAAGTGTAAACCAAAGTTTGTTTGCCTGGTTCCTGAAAAAAGAAACGAAGTTACTACGGAAGGTGGACTTAATTTAAAAAAAAATTCTAAAAAAATTTCTAATATAATTCAATTATTTAATAAAAATAAAATAAGAACTAGCTTATTTATCAACCCAAGCATTGAGGATATTAAACTTTCTAAAAAAATAGAGACAAAATGTGTAGAAATTCACACAGGAAAATTATCAAGATTAGTTAGGTCGAAAAAAAATTATAATAATGAATTAAAAAAAATAAAAAAATGTGCTTTATACGCAAAATCTTTAGGTATTGAAGTACATGCCGGTCATGGACTTGATTATAAAAGCACGGTTTTATTATCTAAAATTAACGAAATATCAGAATTTAATATAGGACATTTTATAATTGGAGAGTCGATTTTTTTTGGATTAAAAAATGTAATTAAAAAATTTAAAAATATTTGCAAATAAATGGATATAGTTGGCAACGGTGTTGATATAATTAAAAATTCAAGAGTCAAGAATTTAATTAAAAATCCTAAATTTCTTTCAAGAATATTTTCAGTAAATGAAATTAAAGATTCAAAAAAAATTAAAAATAAAACAAATTTTTTCGCTAAAAGATTTGCAGCAAAAGAAGCATTTGTAAAATCGATTGGTATTGGTTTTAGAAAAGGAATTAATTTCAAGGATATTTCTGTAAAAAAAAATAAGCTAGGCAAACCAATAATTACTTACAATAATAAGGTAAAAAAAATTTTAAACAAAAAATTTAAATCAAAAAAATTTAATGTACACGTCTCTTTATCTGACGAAAAATATTATTCTATTGCGTACGTTATTGTAAATAAATTATGAAAAAAGTAATTCACGAAAATTTAAAAACTTTATTTTATGCATTGATTATTGCTGTATTCATAAGATCAATATTTATTCAACCATTTTATATACCATCATCATCAATGGAACCTAATTTACTTGTAGGAGATAGATTATTTGTTACTAAATATAGTTATGGTTATAGCAAACACTCATTTCCCTTTAGTCCACCCTTATTCAAAGATAGAATTTTAAGCAAGAGTCCAAAAATTGGAGATGTAGTAGTATTTAAAACACCAGCCGATAATCGAACCGATTATATTAAAAGATTGATTGGTGGCCCAGGTGACACAATACAATTTATAGATGGGATAATCTATATTAACGATTTAGAAGTATTTAAAGATCTTAAATCAGATAATGACACCATATTCTGTGGTGATAATCCAATTGATGTAAATACTTTTGAAGAAAAACTATCTAATAAAAAATTTAAGACTGTTTATGGTAAATATTATACATTTCAAAATTCACAAAAATTTGTAGTTCCTGATAAGCATTATTTTTTTCTAGGAGATAATCGAGATTGTTCGAAAGACAGTAGATTTTTAAGTAGTGTGGGTTACGTTCATGAAAACAACCTAGTTGGTAAAGCTCAATTTATTTTTTTTTCATCCGATAGCAGAAAAGGGAGTATATTCGAAATATGGCGTTGGAATAAGCTGATTAGATTTGATAGATTTTTCAAAAAAATTATTTGATATGAAAGTTGATGATATTGAAAAAACATTGAAAATAAAATTTAAAAATCGAGATTTGTTACATCAGTCGTTAACCCATAAGAGTTATGATAAATATTTAAATAACGAGAAACTTGAGTTTTTAGGTGATAGAGTCTTAGGATTTGTAATTGCAAAAAAACTTCTAGAACTTTATCCTGATGAAAAAGAAGGAATATTAGATAAAAAACTTGCTTCATTAGTAAATAAAAAAAAATGCTATGATGTAGGTAAATTTCTACAATTAAATAAAGTTATTAAAACAAACAATTCAGCTAAAACTAATAATAATATTGAAAGTAAAATTATTTCAGATGCATGTGAAGCTATTATAGGAGCAATTTTCTTAGAACATGGAATAAATGTTGCCGAGAAAACCATTTTGAACTTGTGGTCAAAGGATCTTAAAAATTCAGTTGAAACTCAAATTGATGCTAAAACGAGATTGCAGGAATATTCTCTAAAAGAATTCAAGATTTTGCCTGTTTATAAACTCATAGAAAGCAAGGGGCCTAATCATAAACCAACATTTAAAATCCAAGTAAAAATTAAAAATATAAAAGCAGAGCTAGGTCATGGATCTTCAAAAAAAATTGCAGAACAGAATGCAGCCAAAAAATTAATAGACAAAATTAATAATTTATGATCAAAATTGATCAAGGCTTTCTAATTAATAAGTTGAAATATAATGAAAATTCTATAATTGCGGATTTTTATACAAGAAAAAATGGAAGGATCTCAGGAATAATATTTGGTGGCACATCAAAAAAAATAAAAGGCTATCTTGAGATTGGTAATTATTTTCATTTAAATTTAAATTCAAAAAATGATTCAAAAATATTAACTATTAAGGCAGAAATTTTAAAAGCCTACACACCGATTTATTTCAATAATCAAAAAAAATTACATTGCATAATATCTGCTATGAGTTTAATTAAAAATTTGACACCTGAAAACGAGAATAATATTGAAATTTTTAATTTAATAGAAAATTTTTTTTACATTTTGGAAAAAAAAAATTGGCTTAAAAATTATATAAATTGGGAATTAATGTTATTAAAATATTTAGGTTATGATTTAAATTTAAAAAATATTGTTCAAAAAGAAAACGTAAATAATACTGAGGTTTATTATGTTAAATCCTCAACACAAAAAAAAATTGTACCTAATTTTCTAATTAAAGAAAATATTGAAGTTGTTGATAAAATTGAAATATTAAAAGGTCTTACAATTGTGACTAATTATATGGAAAAGAACATTTTTTCACCAAACAATATGAAAATACCTGCTCAAAGAAAAGAATTTGAAAATTTATTAAATAAACAATAATTATAATTCCTTTGCAATTTTATCTGCAAAATATGTAATTATTGCATTAGCTCCTGATCTTTTAAAACTAGTTAGGGTCTCAATTATTACATCTTTATTATAAATCTTTTTTTGGATTGAATTTGTAATCATACTATACTCGCCAGATACTTGATAAGCTATTACTGGAATTTTAAAATTATTCTTTACTTTTTGAATTATATCTAAATATGGTAATCCAGGTTTGACAATAACCATATCAGCACCTTCTTTTATATCTAAAGCCACTTCTCTTAGGGCTTCATCAGAGTTTTTAAAATCCATTTGATATGTCTTTTTATTTCCTTTAAGTAAATTTTTAGAACCTACTGCATCTCTAAATGGTCCATAATATCCAGATGCGTATTTCACAGCATAAGATAAAATTTGAACATGTTTAAAACCATTAAAATCTAAAGCTTTACGTATTTTACCAATTCTGCCATCCATCATATCAGATGGTGCCAATACATCACATCCTGATGATGCTTGGATTAAAGATTGTTCTACTAAAATTTTAATAGTTTCATCATTTTCAACATCATTTTTTTGATAAATACCATCGTGCCCATGAGATGTGTAAGGATCTAATGCTACATCACACATAATTCCAATTTTATTTTTAAATTTTTTTTTGATTAATTTGCATGCTCTACATACTAAATTATTTGGATTTAGTGATTCTGTGCCAAGAGAATTTTTTAGATAACTTTTGGTATATGGAAAAAGAGCAATCATTGGAATGCCTGAATTAATAGCTGACTGAACAATCGAATTTAACTTGTCGAGAGAATATCTAAAAACACCAGGCATAGATTTAATTGGTATTTTTTTATTTTTTCCATCGACAATAAATATTGGTAAAATTAGGTCGTTTACAGATAAACTGTTCTCACTAGTCAATCTTCTAGACCATTCATTTTTACGATTTCTTCTTAATCTCAGTTGGGGGTACTTTCCAGTGATAATCATTCTCAATAATTTTTTTATATGCGACAATAGTTATATGTAATATAAGAGGAAATAAAGTAATAATTTTGACATGAACAACGTAACTCATTTAAACAAATTTTCTAAATCAAACCTTCCAAATGATTTCCAAAAACAAAGCATAAAATTTGATATCGATAAACTGAGAAATGCTTGTAATGAAGTTTTAAAGATTAAAGGTTTTGATACAAGTTTAGGAATACCACACTTTGCGGGTATCTCTTTAAACCAGATACCAGGAGATCCAGAGTCAATTAAAGGAAACAAAGTAAGAGGAGTTTATTGGACAAAGCCTGATGCAACAGGTGTCGAAGTTTCTAGAGATGTAAAAATTGATGAGAGTAAATATACAGAATTTGTTAAAGAATTCGAACATACTTATTTTAAAGAAGTTTATGATGAGCTGTCAAAAAGATATAAGCTTGGAAGAGTAAGACTTCTATTAAAAGAACCAAGATCAACATTAAGTTGGCACAGAGATCCTGAACCAAGAATGCATATACCCATTTACACAAATCCAGGTGCTATTATGGTAATAGACAAAAGAGCTGAGCATATGCCAGCAGACGGATCAGTGTGGGTTACAAATAATATTAAATATCACAACGCATTTAATGGTGGTGAAGAAAATAGAGTTCATTTAGTTGCATGCGTTTTGGACTATAAATTTAATTAAATTTTTAATATAATATTTTATTGAAAAAAATATTTGTTTCATCCGATCATGCCGGTTTTGCTTTAAAAAAAAAAGTATTAAATTTTTTAAAAAAGAAAAAATTATCTTTTCAAGATTTAGGACCTTTTTCCGATAAAAGTGTCGATTATCCGCTTTATGCCCATAAATTAGCAAAAAATGTAAAGAAAAATAAAAGAAACGTTGGCATTTTAATTTGTGGTTCAGGAACTGGCATGAATATAGCGGCTAATAAACACAGGAATATAAGAGCTGCTCAATGCTTTAGCATTAAATCTACTAAATTATCTAGATTGCATAATGATGCAAATGTTATTACATTAGGCTCTAGATTAATTTCAAAAAATAACGCCATGAAGTATATTAGCGTTTTTTTGAATACAAAATTTGAAGGTGGAAGACATTTAAGAAGAGTTAAAAAGATATAGGAGTAAACATGTCAAGTGAAGGAAAGTATTTAAACGTAGACTATAAAAATTTTTTTGAAAAAAAACTTTCAGAGACAGATCCGGAAGTTTACAAGGCAGTTACTGATGAACTTATTAGACAACAAAATCATATCGAACTTATTGCATCTGAAAATATTGTATCTCAAGCAGTATTAGAAGCTCAGGGATCTGTATTGACTAATAAATATGCAGAAGGGTACCCTGGCAAAAGATATTATAATGGATGTGAACACGTTGATGTAGCTGAATCTTTAGCTAATGAAAGATTAAAAAAATTATTTAATTGTAAATTTGCTAATTCCCAACCTCATTCAGGCGCACAAGCAAATGGAGCAGTATTTTTAGCTTTATTAAAACCAGGGGACACATTCATGGGTATGAGTTTGGATTCTGGTGGTCATATAACACATGGTCTAAAAATATCCATGTCTGGAAAATGGTTTAATGCAATTTCCTATGATGTGGATAAAAAAACTGAGCTTCTTGATTATGATGTAATCGAAAAAATGGCTTTAGAACATAAACCAAAGTTAATTATTGCTGGAGCAAGCGCTTACTCACGAGTTATTGACTTTAAAAGGTTTAGAGAAATTTGTGATAAAATTGGTGCGTACTTAATGGTTGATATGGCGCATTTTTCTGGTTTAGTCGCTGGTAAAGGCTATCCTAATCCTGTTGATCATGCACACGTAGTTACATCAACTACTCATAAAGTATTTAGAAGTGCAAGAGGTGGAATTATTTTAACAAATCATGAAGATCTTGCTAAAAAATTTAACACAGCTGTCTTTCCAGGATATCAAGGTGGACCATTAATGCATATAATTGCTGCAAAAGCTGTAGGATTTCTTGAGGCTTTAAAACCAGAATTTAGAGAATACATCAGCTCTGTTTTAGCTAACGCTAAAATGCTAGCAGAAACATTAAAAAATAATGGTTTCAAAATTTATTCTGGCGGTACTGACACACATTTAATGTTAGTTGATTTAAGACCTTTTAATGTAAAGGGTAATATAGCTGCCGATAGTTTATCAAAAGCAAATATTACATGTAATAAAAACGGAATACCTTTTGATACAGAAAGTCCAATGGTTACATCAGGAATTAGATTAGGGTCACAAGCAGCAACTACTAGAGGGTTTGGTTTAAAAGAATTTGAAAAAGTTGGTAATTTAATTACTAAAGTCATTAAAGGATTATCAGAAAATCCAGAAGATAATAGTAAGGTTGAAGCTGAAGTAAGGAAAGAAGTTGTAGATCTTTGTTCAAACTTCCCTATATATAAGCATTTAAGATAGTACTTAAAAATAAAATTTATGATCTGTCCTGTTTGTAAAAAAGGTGAAACTTCTGTTGTTGATTCAAGACCAACTGAAGATGGTACAAGTATTAGACGTAGAAGACTTTGTGTATGTGGAGAAAGATTTACAACATTTGAAAGAGTTCAGTTTAGAGAATTAACTGTTGTTAAAAAAAATGGAAGAAAATCTACATTTGATAGAGAAAAATTGTCAAAATCAATTTATATAGCATTAAAAAAAAGACCAATAGATACTGATACTGTTGAAAAATTTATTACAAAGATTTCAAGATCTTTAGAAGAGTTAGGCCAAAATGAAATAGCATCCAATACAATTGGTACTATGGTAATGGAAGGTTTAAAAGATTTAGATCCTGTGGCTTATGTTAGATTTGCCTCTGTGTACAGAAATTTCAGAGAAGAAAAAGATTTTATCCAGTTTGTTGACAAGATAGATGTCTTCAAAAAGAAATAATTCAAATTTAAATGATAATTTCTATATGGAACAAGCCCTAGGCTTGGCTATAAACAATCACGGGCTCACGGGCGAAAATCCTTCTGTTGGTTGTGTATTAGTCAAAAATAATCAAATTATTTCAACAGGTGTAACGGGTCTTAATGGAAGACCGCACGCGGAGGCTAATGCAATTAAAAATTCATTGATTAATGTACATGGTTCAACTTTATATGTTACGCTCGAGCCTTGTAATCATTATGGTAAAACACCACCATGTACAAATTTAATTAAAAAAAAAAAGATTAAAAAAGTTGTATACGGAATAAATGATATTGATCCAAGAACAAGTAAAACTGCAAAAAAATTTTTTAGAAATAAAAAAATTAAAGTGAAAGAAGGTGTTTTAAGCATAAAGCTTAATAAGTTTTATAAAAGCTATTTTTATGTTAGAAAAAATAAATTACCATACGTAATTGGAAAAATAGCGTCCTCTAAGGATAACTTTATCAAATCTAAAAAAAGCAAAATGTTAACTAACAATTTTTCTCAAGATTTATCACACTTATTGAGGTACCGATCTCATGCAATTTTAATATCTTATAAAACATTAAATTCGGATAACCCTAAACTAAATTGTCGATTAAATTCACTAGAGCAACATTCTCCAGTAAGAGTCGTATTAGATAAGA
>CACPBW010000002.1:0-27500 GCA_902632275.1 uncultured Pelagibacteraceae bacterium
ACTTTCATACTTTTTTCAAATAAATCTTTTCTATTTTCTCTAATTAGCGTTTCTAAAAGTTTTTTTTTTATTTCGAATAGATACTCAGTATCTTGAGCAGCGTAACTTATTTGTTTTTCAGATAAATTAGGATTACCCCAATCGCTTTGTTGCTCTTTTTTTGAGATATCTTTTCCACATATTTCTTTAACTAAATCTCTGTATCCGTGTGATGAACTAGCTGTTCTTGCAATTTTAGAGGCAACTTTAGTACAAAAAATATTTTTAGGATTTACATTTAAGTGATATTTTAGCCATAAGAGATCTTGTCTGGCGTAATGCATAATGAATTCTATTTTTGTGTTTGACAGAAGTTTTACTAAATTTGGCGCTTTATAATCTTTTCTATTCAATTTAATTATGAAAAATTTATTTGATTCTAAACCTAATTGAATAAGTGTGAGCGGATCCCTTCCCAATACAAGACCAAGTGCCTCACAGTCTAAACTTATTGTTTTTTCTTCAGATAAATCAATATCTGGTAAATCATTTTCAAAAACTTTAATGTTACTCATTTTTATTTTATATATATAGACAAAACAATATTGTCTATTTTTTGATAATGATAACAAAAAAAATACTTATATTTGGTGCAAGTGGTCAGATTGGTCGTTATTGTATACGAAGATTTGCCAAAAATAATTATAAAATTACCGCTGTAACAAGAAACCTTCACAGAAAAGGATATGTACTTAAAACTCAAGCACCAATAGGGTACCTGGACATTGTTGAAGCTAATTTGTTTGATGAAAAAAAATTGAGGGAATTAATCTGCAAAGCAGATATATGTTTGAATTTAGTTGGAATTTTACATGAAAAAGGCAGATCTAGCACTTTTAAAAATATACATTCATACTTTCCAAAAAAAATAGCTGAAATTTGTCGCTCTGAAAAAGTAAAATTTGTGCATGTATCTGCACTTGGTTTAGAAAAGGCAATAGACTCCAAATATGCCACTAGCAAAGTGTCTGGTGAAAAATTTGTAAGAGATATTTTACCTGATGCAACAATAATTAAACCATCTCTGGTGTATAGTGTGGATGATAATTTTACTACAAAGTTCATGAGCTTACTAAGTGTGCTACCAATCTTCCCGTTATATTATTCTGGAAAAACTAAATTTATGCCTATCCACGTATCAGATATTGCTGAGATAATTTTTCATGTTATCTCTAAAGAAATTTATGCAGTGGACATTGAGGCTATTGGACCTGAGACGCTAAGTTTTAAAGAAATTTTACAAATATTAATGAAATGTATAAGAAAAAACCGTATACTTTTACCTATGCCATTACCTTTGGCAAGATTGACAGCTTTTTTAATGCAAATTTTGCCAGAGCCACCAATCACACAAGATCAAATAAATTTATTAAAATATGATAATGTAACATCTGAAAATAGTACTACTAATTTTGATATTGGGTGTTCAAGTAAACTGAAATTTGAAGAAAGCATTATGAAATATGCATTTAATTGGGCTGAAGGAGGGCAGTTTTCAAGTTTTTTGAAAAAATAAAATAAAAGCATTATGATAAATTTAATTTATATTTTAATTTTTTTAATATTAATATTCGTAGCCTATTTAGGTTTAAAGGCTGTTAGTTATGGCATTAAAGCAAAACAGAAAAACAAACCTGATAAAAAATTTAAAAAAAAAAATATTACTAGTGAACTTTTAAATCTAAATAATCTTTATAAAACTGGTGCTATTACAAAAGAAGAATTTAAAAAAGCAAAAAAAAAAATTCTAAATAATTAAGCGGATTTTATTTTTTTCTCTATAAATTTAGGAACTTCATCTTCTTTATCTACCAAGTCCTCTTTTTTGCCCTTAGGTTGAAAAGCGTATAGCAAATGTAATTTGCAATATGAAAAATCTTTTAAAGATTTCCTACCACAAAAATAAAATGTATTTTCGTTGGGATGACCAATTGGCCATTTACAAGAATTTTCATCTAGTTCCTCAAGCTGTTTTGGATTTTCTGGCTCAAAGTCTTTCTCAATTAATAATGATTTAAATCTGGATCTAGTTAATCTTTTTTTACCAAAGTTTTTACTTTCTAAATTACTACTGTTAAAATCTTTTGGAGGTTTATTTTCTTTAAAACTTTTATTTTTCAATTTTGCAGATAGGTTTAACCTGTGAGCCTTTCCTATCACAGCATTCCTACTAATTCCCCCAATTATCTCAGCAATTTGACTTGCAGTTTTTCCCTTTCCCCACAAATCTTTTAATATTTTAACTTTTTCCTCAGTCCACATAGACACAATATGTTGTGTTTTAAAATTAAATTAATACTATATAAACACATATATGAAACAAAAAACAAGATTTAATTTTGTTTTTTCAACAAATAATTAAAAAAGATATAAAAATATTAATCTATGGTTGAATTACAAAAAAAATATAATTTACGAGTTAATAAATTTGGATTTATTAACATTGTTGGTTTTTTTTCATTATATACACGTGAATGCAGTAGATTTTTTGTAGTTTGGGCGCAAACGCTTTTATCACCTTTGGTGTCTAGTCTGTTATTTTTATCTGTGCTAAGTATTGCACTTGGGAATGAACGAGGAGATGTTTTGGGTCATTCTTTCATTGTTTTTCTAGCTCCAGGTTTAATTATTCAATCAATGATGCTGCAAAGCTTTTCGCACTCTACCAGCTCTTTAATGATATCCAAAATGCAGGGAAATATAGTTGATATTTTATATGCACCTCTATCTGCAATTGAAGTAACAATTTCTATAATCTTAGCTGCAGTAACAAGAAGCATAATAATAGGAATAGTATCGACTTTAGTATTCTTTTTAATAGTTGATTTAAAAATATACAATTTAGGTTACATTTTTTATTCAGCTTTTTTTGGATCTTTTTTTATTGGAAGTTTAGGCTTTATTACTGGCCTATGGGCTACTAAATTTGACCATACTGCAACGATTACTAATTTTTTAATTACTCCATTAGCCTTTTTGTCTGGAGTGTTTTATACAATAGACAAATTACCCTCTATCTTTCAAACAATAAGTTATTTTAACCCTTTTTTTCACATAATTAATATTTTTAGATATGGCTTTCTTGGCATATCAGACGGCGATATGTTTTTTGGTATTATTTATTTACCAGCACTATCTATTGTAGCGTGGTTGGTTTCATTTGTGCTTTATAATAATGGATATAAAATTAAAACATAGTATGTCATCTCTTGCAAATAATTACAGACGAAGAAAAATCTCTTTTAAAAAAGGGAAAGGTAGCTTTCTATATTCCACTAAGGGAATAAAGTATTTAGACTTTATTCAAGGAATAGCGGTGAACTCTTTAGGGCACTCAAACAATTATTTAAATAAAGCTTTACATGGTCAATCAAAAAAAGTTTGGCATGTATCAAATGCTTTTGAAATCCCTGAGGGAGAAAGGTTAGCTAAGAGATTAACAAAAAATACATTTGCTGATTATGTTATTTTCCAGAATTCTGGTGCAGAGGCTACAGAACTTGCAATTAAAGTAGCTAGAAAATTTTTTTATACGAAAAAAAAGCCTCACAAAAATAGAATTCTTTGTGTTAAAAATTCATTTCATGGTAGAACTCTAGCAGCTATTCATGCAAGTGGATCAAAAAAAATGACAGAGGGGTTTGGTCCAAAAATTCCCGGTTTTGATCATTTTATATTTGGGAATCATCAATCTTTGAGAAAATCTATATCAAAAAAAACAGCGGCTATTATGGTAGAACCAATATTAGGTGAAGGTGGGATTAAAGTCATACCAGAGTGGTGCTTAAAAGGTTTAAGAAAATTATGTGATCAAAAAAAAATATTACTTATTTGTGATGAGGTACAATGTGGAATAGGTAGATCAGGAAAATTTTTTGCATTTGAGTATTCAGGGATTAAGCCTGATATTGTGCCGATTGCGAAAGGGATAGGAGGCGGTTTCCCCTTAGGTGCAGTGCTAATGAACAAAAAAGTTGCAACCGGCATGACCCCAGGAACTCATGGTTCAACATTTGGCGGAAATCCGTTAGCTATGAGAATAGGAAATGCAGTTTTAGACAAAATTATGAAAAAAGAATTTCTTAAAAATATTCAAAAAATTTCTAAATATTTTTTAAATGAATTAAATAAAATCCAAAATGATTATCCAAATATCATTAAAGAAGTAAGAGGTCTTGGATTATTAATCGGTATTCAGCTGTTTAATGATCAAACAAAGTTTATCAAAAAACTTGAGAAGAATAAGTTGTTAACGATTAAAGCAGCAGATAATGTTATAAGAATTTTACCACCTTTGAATGTAAAAAAAGCTGAAATTGATATCAGCATTAAGATAATCAGAAAAGTCTGCAAAGAATACAAATAAAGATGAAACATTTTATTAATCTTAAAGACATTGAAGCAAAAGATCTTAAAAAAATTTTGAAAGATGCAAAAAAAAGGAAATCTAAAAGAAAAAAACTAAATACACTTGATTTAGATAAGGGCGCTCCACTTAGAGGAAAAATACTAATTCAAATGTTTGAGAAACCAAGTTTAAGAACACGACTTAGTTTTTATTTAGCTATAAGACAACTTGGTGGTGGCACAATAACCTTAAGGTCTAACGAACTGCATATAGGAAAAGGCGGTGAGAGTTTAGCAGACACTGCAAAAATTCTCTCTACATATGGAGATGGATTTATGTTGAGAACTGACAGTGATAAAAAAATTAGTGAGTTTGTAAAACATATCAAAATACCTCTAATCAATGGCTTAAGCCCATCATCTCACCCAACTCAGGTTCTTTCAGATATTTTTACGATTGAAGAAATTAAAAAAAAACCAATTTCTAAATTAAATATTTGTTGGATAGGTGACTCGAATAATGTACTTAACAGTCTTATCGCTGCTTCAATAAAATTTTCTTTTAAATTAAAAATTGGATGCCCTAAAAAATATAAACCAAAAAAATCTATAATAAATTGGGTTAAGAAAAATAAAAAAATTTTGAATATATTTAACGACCCTAAAGAGGCGGTCAAAAATGCAGACGTTGTTTTTTCTGATAAAGTTATTTCATTAAATGATAAAGTTAATATTAAAAAGAAAACAAAAGAATTTAAAAAATTTTATATAGATTCAAATTTATTAAAGTTAGCACCTAAATCCATATTTTTACATTGTCTCCCCAGAGGTAATGAAGTTTCAGAAAAAGTCTTTCAAGGAAAAAGATCTCATGTGTGGACACAAGCTTCAAATAGAGTTCATGTACAGAAAAGTATCTTACTTTATTGTTTTGATAAATTAAGGTAAATCTTTTGGCTGATCACTATTTTGATTTAAGTACAACATTACAGATGCCCTGTCTTTTTCATCTTTAAGTCCAGCAAAACCCATTTTGTTTCCCTTTATCCATTTCGATGGCTTTATCAAAAAACCATTCATCTCTTCCCAGCTCCATTCTTTCTTGTAATCTGTAAGTGCTTTTGAATATTTGTAATCAGATATTGCTCCAACGGGTCTAAACATGACATTCCATAGTTTTGGACCTATATTATTTCCACCACCTTGTTTTATACTATGACAAGCTTTACATTTTTTAAAAACTTTTTGACCGTGGTCAACACTACCGAGAGCTAAAAGTGCAGTCATATCTACACTGCTCTCAGTGCTAGTTAGACTTGCTATTCCTTCCTGGTCAGTAGCTTCAACCTTATAGGCAGCCACTGATGGTTTATCTATATTAAATATATAATCTGATATTTTGCCTATACCGAGCACTACAACTATTGTAACTAAGATTGCAGCTATTATTTTATTAATTTCAAATGAATCCATTTTGTAAATATAATATTTGAACGTATAACATGTAATTTAGAAAAATGCTTAATTTTATATTAGCAACTTTGCGTCTGTTAGACGCATAAAATATATAGTTTATGAGCAACACCTTAATCATAATACCTTCAAGAATGGCCGCAAAAAGACTGCCAGGAAAACCTTTATTAAGATTAAATGGAAAATCAATAATTTCACATGTTTTAAAAAAAGCAAATGCTTGCAAAGTTGGAAAAGTAATAGTTGCAACTGAAGATAAAGTAATTGTGAAGGAAGTAAAAAAAAATGGAGGTAAGGCAATTTTAACATCAAACAAACACAAATCTGGAACAGACAGAATTTGGGAAGCCTTTAAAAAAGTTAAAAATAGCAAGATAAAATATATTATCAATCTTCAAGGGGACGAGCCATTAATTGATGTTAATGATATAAGGAACTTAAATAAAATAGTAAAAAAAAACAAATTTGATATAGCAACATTAGCAACTAAAATAACAAACAAAAAAGTTTTAAAAAATAAAAATATAGTAAAAGTTGCAACTAAAAAAAAAATAAGTTTTAGAAATTCACAAGCGGCAATAGATTTTTATAGGTATACAAAAAAGAAATATAAAAATTTTTATCATCATATTGGAATATATCAATATAGTACGAGTGCTCTACAAAAGTTTTTTCTTTTAAAAAGAACAATAAATGAAAAAAAAAACAAATTAGAACAATTAAGAGCTTTAGATAACAAAATACCTATTAATGTAATTCTTGCTAAAAAAAAAGTAGTTGGTATTGATACAAGAGAAGATTATATAGAATTAAAAAAAATTTTAGAATATAAAAAATAAATGAAAATTTTGTATCAAGGAACTGAAGGAGCATATTCTCAACTTGCTGCAAAAGAAATTTTTCCAGATGCAGAATTGATTTCTTGTAAAACATTCGAAGAATGTTTTAAAAAATCTTTAAATGATGAAAGTTTAAGAACTATAATACCAATCGAAAATTCAATTGCAGGTAGGGTCGCAGATATTCAATATTTAATGAATAAATATAAACTTCAAATTTATGCTGAACACTTTCATAAGGTCTCACATAATTTGATGGCTAGAAAAGGTGTTTTAATAGATAATTTGAAATATGTTAGATCTCACTCACAAGCAATTTCTCAATGTCAAAAATTAATTAATGATTATAAATTGGAACCAATTATAGCAGCCGATACAGCTGGAAGTGCAAAATATATTAGCGAAAACTCACTTGAGGACGAAGCTGCTATAGCGTCAACATTAGCTGCTAAAATATATAATTTAGAAATATTAAAAAGTAACATAGAAGATGATAAAAAAAATATTACGCGATTTCTTTTTATGGGGAAAAAAATTGAACATCCTGAATTTAAAAAAGAAGAAAATTTTATTACTAGTTGTATTTTTAAAGTAAAAGACAAACCTGCAGCTTTGTACAAGTGTCTTGGTGGTTTTGCTACTAACGACGTGTCGTTAAGTAAGTTGGAGAGTTTCTCGGATCAGAGTAGTTTTGAGCAGTACCTTTTTTTATGCGATATAGTAGGGCATATAGAGGATTCTAAAGTTCAAAAATCTTTAGAGGAGCTAGGTTTTCACACAATAAGCCTTGAAATACTTGGAGTGTACAATGCAAGCAAATTTAGAAAATTGTAAATTCGATAATATTGGTGGTTGAAGATTGAAATTTATTACTGATATAATAGATTTGGAGGCTAGAGGTGAATTCTGCTTGAACCCGATCAGATCTTAACGGAAGCAGTCGTAAAGACAGATTTTCAGGTTCTAGTCTCCTAATGAATTATGGATGTAAAATCAAAAGTCTTAGCTCTAAAATATAGGCCAGTTGTTTTCAATGATATAATTGGCCAGAAAATAGTTAGTGATGCAATTTTTAATGCAATTAAAAACGATAAGACTCCAAATGCTTATTTATTCACCGGCATAAGAGGAGTTGGCAAAACTACTTTCGCAAGAATAGTTGCAAAAGCGCTAAATTGTAAAAACAAAGTTGATAATTTATGCAAAGAAAATTTATGTGAAAATTGTTACTCAATATCAAATTCAAATAATATAGATGTTATTGAAATTGATGCAGCGAGCAAAACCTCAGTCGACGATGTAAGAGATTTAATTGATCTATCAAGATATGGTCCAACTAGTTCAAAGTATAAAATTTTTATAATTGATGAAGTTCATATGCTTAGTAAACAAGCATTTAATGCATTATTAAAAACTTTAGAAGAACCCCCTCAATATCAAACAGGAGGTGGATTAAAATTTATATTTGCTACTACAGAAATTAAAAAAATACCTATTACAGTTTTATCTAGATGCCAAAGGTTTGATTTATCAAGAGTAAGATCAGAAGAATTATTTTTATATATTCAGAACGTATGCAAATTAGAAAATGGCAATATTTCTGATGATGCTTTAAGACTAATTGTTAAAATTTCTGAAGGATCTGTAAGAGATGCCTTATCCCTTTTGGATAGGGCTTTATTATCAAACCAAATTGAAAAAAAACTCGAATTATCAGATCTTCAAAAAATATTTGGTTATTTCGACAAATCTTATTTGGTTGAGCTTTTTGAAAATATTTTTATAGGCAACCAGCAGAAAACTTTGGATATTTACAGAAATATATACAATCAAGGTGTTGAACCCAAAATTTTTTTAAATGATTTTTTAGAAATATTATATTATTTAAAGAATATAAATTTATTCGAAAAAAATACTAAAAATTTTGACTTAAATAATAAAGAGTTTGAACTTATTAAATCATTGTCTGACAAGATAAATACTGAGACACTTATATTATTTTGGCAATTTACAATTAAAACCCTAGAGGAGTTAAATGTCGTTTCTGATCAAAATATATCAGTAGAAATGTTTCTAATCAGACTGCTTCATATCAAATCTTTAAAAATTGATGGATACGAAAAAAATTACAGTTTAAATAAAAAATTGGATGATAAAAAATTATCTTTAGAAAAAAATGTAAATAAAGAAACAATAAGTCAAATAAAAAATATTACTCAAGAAAAAAAATCAGTGAGTCCAGATGTAAATAAAGGTAATATTAAAAATATTAAAATTGAAAGTTTTAATGACCTGATTGAATTATGTAATACAAACAGAGAAATTAAATTAAAATATGAACTTGAAAACAACGTTAACTTAGTAAATTTTGAAAATGGCAGAATTGAAATTTCCATTAATGAAAAATTAGAAAAAAATTTTATAAAAATTCTTTCAAATAAGTTACTAGAATGGACAAATAAGCGATGGATGATTTCTTTATCCTCAAAAACTGGCGAGAAATCAAAAAAGGAAAGAGATGATTTAGCAAAAAAAAAAAATTTTGAGGATGAAAAGAAAACTGATGAGTATAAAAGAATTCTGAATACTTTTTCAGATGCAGAATTAGTTGAGATTAAAAAAAAATGAATGACTTTTCTAAAATATTAGAAAAAGCTAAAGAGCTTGAAGAAAAAATGAAAGAAAGCCAGCAGAATTTAAAAAAAATTTCTGTTGTTGGAACTTCTGGTACTGAGTCTGTGAAAGTAACTCTAAATGGAGATGGAGAAATGACTAATATTTTTCTCTCACCAGAAACTCTTAAAGAAGATAAATTAATAATCGAGGACCTAATTACTGCGGCACATAATAATGCAAAAGAAAAGCTTAAAATAAAAACTTCAGATGAAATATCAAAAGCAACTGGAGGTTTAAATATACCTGGCTTTAAATGGCCATTATAAAATAATGCAAACTCTTAATGAAATTGATCAATTAGTTAAATTAATCTCAAAGCTACCAGGTTTAGGCCCTAAGTCAGCCAAACGAATTATTTTAAAACTTATTTCAAATAGAGACAGTATACTTAAACCAATGATTAAGGCTCTAAAAAATGCGGATATTAACATATCAAGATGCATTAAATGTGGATCTTTAAAGTCTGAAGAAAATTGTAGTAATTGTAATCAGATACAAAAAAAGTTTAAAAAAATTTGTATTGTTGAAAATATAGCCGATCAATGGAGTATAGAAGCTTCAAATATTTTTGAGGGATACTTCCATGTTTTAGGTGGCACTATAAATTCTAGTAAAAATTCTAAAGAAACTTTATTGCTCAACTCTTTATTACAAAAAGTTGAGAAGGAAAAAATCGAGGAAGTTATAATTGCAACAAGTGCAACAGTAGAAGGTCAGACAACAGCATATTATATTAGAGATAGTTTAAAACATTTGAATGTGAAAATTTCAAAATTAGGCCAGGGTCTTCCAGTTGGAGGTGAAATCGAAAACCTCGATGACGGGACTTTGCACTCTGCTTTTAAAAATAGAGTAGGATTGGATATCGATTCAGATTGATTTCTTCATAATTCTGTTAAAATGAAGTAATGGTTCCGTGTAACCAGAGGGCTGACTTTTGCCATGAAAAACTAAATCACAAGCAGTTTTAAAAGCAATTGATTGATAATAATTTGCCCCCATAGACTGATATGGATCTTGCCCCTTCATACTTTTATCTTTAAGATTTTGATTATCTACAATTTTAGCCATTTTTTTCATAATTTCCAAAACTTGCTTTTTGCTACAAACTCCGTGGTGCAACCAGTTTGCTATATGCTGACTGCTTATTCTGCAAGTAGCTCTATCTTCCATTAATCCTATACCATTTATATCTGGTACTTTTGAACACCCAACAGATTGATCAATCCATCTAACTACATATCCTAAAATACCTTGTGTGTTATTTTTAAGCTCTTCTGATATTTGTGATTTTGACCATTTATTTTTTGGGGAGTTGATAGGTATTTCAAGCAAATCATCTAATTTTGCTCTTTTCCTCTTCATAATCTCACGTTGTTTAGAAAAAACATCAATCTGATGATAGTGTAAACTATGGATAGCTGCAGCAGTAGGTGATGGAACCCATGCACAATTAGCCCCAGATAGTGGGTGAGAAATCTTTTGCTTCATCATGTCATTAAGAAGATCAGGCATTGCCCACATTCCTTTACCAATCTGAGCTTTACCAGAAAATCCACAGGATAATCCAACATCAACATTATTATTTTCGTACGCGCGTATCCATTTTGAAGATTTCATATCACCTTTTAATATCATCGGTCCAAATTCCATTGATGTATGAATTTCATCACCGGTTCTATCCAAAAATCCAGTATTTATAAAAAAAACTCTTTTTTTTAATGCTCTGATACATTCTTTTAAATTTATTGAGGTTCGTCTTTCTTCATCCATTATTCCACAAAGAATTTGATTATTTTTTAGTTTTAAAACTTTTTCTACATTTTTAAAAATTAAATCTGTAAAAGAACATTCTTCTGGCCCGTGCATTTTTGGTTTTACAATGTAAATAGTTTTCTTTCTTGAATTACCTCTTAATTTAAAGTCATGCAAACAGCTAGCTGACGTGATAAAAGCATCCAATATACCTTCTGGACATTCAGATCCGTCCTTCAACAAAATACTTGGAGTAGTCATTAAATGACCGACATTTCTATTTAATAAAAGTGATCTTCCATGCAATTTGAATTTTGATCCATTGGTAGAAAAATAATTTCTATCTTTATTTAGTTTTCTTAAAGTTTTTTTACCATTTTTAATAAATGAAGATTTAAGTTTACCTTTCATTAATAATAACCAATTTTTATAGCCATGAACTTTATCTTCAGCATCTACTGCTGCTACGCTATCTTCATGATCACAGATAGTTGTTATTGCTGATTCTAAAAAAATATCATGAATTTTTAATGGGTCTTGGTTTCCCTCTGGATTATTAACCTCCATTTTTCCTGTCTGGTCAAACAATACATCAATATGTAAATTATTATTTTTGAATAATAAAGAAGATATCTTATTAGATACTTTTGAATATCCTACAAATTGATTAGGACTTAATAAGTCTAACTTAAGCTTATTATTTAAAATTTTGGGTATTTCATTTAAATCCTTCCAACTTTTATTTTTTAAAGGAATAATCTTATCTAAAAGATTTCTTGAGTATAAAATAACCTCTTTTCCTCTTATCGGGTTATAAGTATTTCCTTTGAGTGCCCCCCTTGTTTCTGGAATTATATCAGCACCATATAAGCTATCGTAGAGACTTACCCATCTTGCATTTGCTGCATTAAGCAAAAATCTTGCATTTGAAACAGGACAAACCAATTGTGGTCCACAAACACTTGAAATTTCATTATCAACATTTTTAGTTTGTATTTTAAAATTGGGACCAGTATTTTTTAAATACCCAATTTTTTTTAAAAATTTTTTATAATCATTTTTTTTAAATTTTTGATTTTTTCTCGAGAGATGATAATTATCAATCGATCTTTGCATTTTATGTCTTGTTTGAATAAGTTTATTATTTATAGGAGCAAGTTGATTAGCTGCTTTGTTAAATCCATTCCAAAATCTCTTTGAAGAAATATTTGTACCCTTCAAAACTTCATTATTTACAAAATCAAATAATATTTTTGATACCGATAATTCAAATATTTTTACAAATTTTTCTTGTTTTTTCATACTCAAATCAATAATTTACAGATTTTTTATTTTTGTATTTTATTGACTATTAAAAATTGATAAAGAAATATATTTTAAATTATGAAAAATTACTTAAATTTTGAGACAAATATCAAAGATCTAGAGGCTGAGCTTGAAAACTTAAAAGATCCTTATAACAAAGGAGGCCTTTCCGAAGTTGATACAAGCAAAATCTCAAAGCTTCAAGAGGAAATAGATAACAAGCTTAAGAATATTTACTCAAATCTTGATCCATGGCAAAAAACAATGGTAGCAAGACACGAGGATAGACCAAAATCAAAATATTTCATAGATAACATCTTTTCAGATTTTATTCCATTAAGTGGTGATAGATATTATGGAGAAGATAAATCAGTAATAACAGGATTCGCAAAATTTAAAAATTTGTCTGTTTTGGTAATAGGTCAACAAAAAGGAGACAGTTTGGAGACTAGGATTGAAAGAAATTTTGGAATGATGAAACCAGAAGGATATAGAAAATCTGTTAGATTAATGAAACTCGCAGATAAATTTAATTTACCTATTATCTTATTTATTGATACCCCAGGAGCCTATCCTGGTGTAGGCGCAGAGGAAAGAGGGCAAGCAGAGGCTATCGCTAAATCGATAGAATGTTGCATGGAATTAAAAGTTCCAACTATATCAATAATAATCGGTGAAGGTGGATCAGGTGGAGCAATTGCGCTTGCATCTTCAAGTAAAGTTTTAATGTTAGAAAATGCTATTTATTCTGTTATTTCACCAGAAGGATGTGCTTCAATTTTATGGAGAGATCCAAAGAAAACATTAGAAGCAGCAACTGCAATGAAGCTTTCTTCAAAAGATTTACTAGATTTAAATATTATAGATGAAATTATTGAGGAGCCAACTGGCGGAGCACATAGAGACAGGGAAAAAATATTGAAAAATGTAAAAGTCTCGATTGAAAAAAGTCTAATCGAATTTACAGATTTAAATCGTGACGAGATTTTAGAAAAAAGAAAAAATAAATTCTTATCAATTGGAAGAACAAAGGGACTGTATACAAGTGGGAATAATAAAGACAAGCTAACCCTCCAAACAAATTCATTATATAAGCTAGTCCAAAAAGTTAAAATTAATAAAAAAAAATATATTATAATTTTTTTTCTTATATTGTTTTTAGTAATATTAGGTTTATTAACTTAACTTTTAAAGTCTTCCACAACAGTGTTTGAATTTCTTTTTTGACCCACAATAACAAAGCTCGTTTCTTCCCATTTTCTTACCAATATATTTTGGTTCAATTTTGTTTTTTTTATCATTCAAAGCACTTTTTTCATTTGTATTTACTACAGTAATATTAATAAGTATCTTAATTAAGTCATTTTTAATTTTAATTAGTAAATTTTCGAATAGTGTAAATGCTTCTTTTTTATATTCAATTAAAGGATCTCTTTGACCATATGATCTTAGACCAATCACTTGTCTTAACTGTTCTAAATATTGAATATGAAGCTTCCAATTTATATCGATTGATTGTAATAAGATTCTTTTTTCAACTTCCGCCGACTGTTCATTTCCAATTAAATTAATTCTATCTTTCCTCTTTTCTGAAAATATATTTGCTATTTTTTCCTTAAAAACTTTTTCATCATTTTGCAATAAGTCGTTAATGTCCCCATCAGGCAAACTTTTGCCTAGCAAAGATCTTATTTGTGTCTCAAAATCTTTAGTATTTTTATATTGAATTAACTCAGAAATGACTTCATCTAAAAAGTTATTAGAATAATCAAAAATTGAGTTAGAATTCATAACATCTTTTCGTTGGTTGAAAATAACATGTCTTTGGTCATTTAAAACATTATCAAATTTTAAAAGTGTCTTTCTGATATCAAAGTTTCTAGACTCAACTTTTTGTTGGGCTCTTTCTAAAGCTTTATTTATCCATGGGTGATCTATGCTTTCACCATCTTTTAATCCTAATTTTTCTAAAACGTTTGTCATTGACTCTGAGCCAAATATTCTCATTAAATCGTCTTCTAAACTTACGTAAAATATAGAACCTCCCTCATCTCCTTGTCTACCAGATCTACCTCTTGCTTGATTATCTACTCTTCTTGACTCCATTCTCTCGGTGCCTAAAACAAACAACCCACCTAATTTTTTAATTTTATTTTTCTCATTTTTTATTTCTTCTTGATCGTTATTTACTTTTTTTCCACCTAATTTAATATCTACACCTCTTCCAGATATGCTAGTTGTTATAATTACAGATTTAAGTTTACCAGCATCAGCTATAATTTCAGCCTCTCTTTCATGATTTTTTGCATTTAAAACTGTGTGAGGAATTTTATTTTTTTTTAGGAGCTGTGAGTAGATTTCAGATTTATTTACACTTGAAGTAAACACCAACATTGGTTGTCCAATTTGATAACATTCTTTTATTTTTTTTAAAATTGCTTGGTTTTTTTCATTTTCAGTCCTAAATATTTGATCATTAAAATCTTTTCTTATCATTTTTTTATTCGTTGGAATAATAGTTACACCAAGGTTATAAATTTCCCGAAATTCCTCAGCTTCGGTTATAGCGGTTCCAGTACAACCAGATAATTTATGGTATAACTTGAAATAATTTTGATATGTAATCGATGCTAAAGTTTGATTTTCTACCTGAATATCAATTTTTTCTTTTGCTTCTAATGCTTGATGCAAGCCATCCCCATACCTTCTACCCTCTAAAATCCTTCCAGTAAGCTCATCTATTATTTTAAGCTCCCCATCTCTGATTAAATAATCTTTTCCTTTCGCAAATAAATGGTTAGCCCTCAATGCTTGATTTACAAAATGCACTAAAGATAAATTATTTGGATCATAAAGGTTATTGTTCTTTAATAATCCAGCCTCATCAAAAATTTTTTCAACATTAGTTATTCCCGAGTTTGTCAAAAATATATTTTTATCTTTTTCATCTAATTCATAGTCTGACTTGCTTAATCTTTTAACCAGCTTATCAATAGCAATATATTGGCCTTGGTTATTCTCAGCAGCTCCAGAAATGACTAAAGGAGTTCTTGCCTCATCAATTAAACAGGAGTCTATTTCATCTACTATGGCATATTTATGCCCTCTTTGAACAAACTCCCTATTAGAAAATTTCATATTATCTCTTAAGTAATCAAAACCAAGTTCACTATTTGTTGCATATGTAACATCACAATTGTAATTTTTTTTCCTCTCATCATCATTTTGATCATTATTAATATAACCTGCAGTAAGACCTAAAAATTTATAGATGACCCCCATTTCATTGCAGTCTCTTTTAGCTAAGTAATCGTTAACTGTAACAATATGCACACCATCACCTTTTAAAGCATTCAAATATGCAGCCAAAACTATCGTTAATGTTTTACCTTCACCTGTTTTCATTTCTGCAATATTTCCATTATTGAGAACTATCCCACCCATAATCTGAACATCAAAATGCCTCTCACCTCTGGTTCTTTTAGATGCCTCTCTCACTAAAGCGAAAGCTAAAGGCAATATATCATCTATATTCTCGCCTTTACTAAGTCGATTTTTTAATAGCAAAGTTCTCTTTGGAAACTCATCATCTTCAAGTTTTGCAATTTCAATTTCAAACTCATTTACTTTTTTAACAATAACTCTAAGTTTATCTAAATTTTTTTGATTATCAGACCTGATAAATTTTGATATGATCTTGAATGGATTAAGCATTTATATTTTCGGTATATATATATTAAATATTATCAATAATATAAGGCTTATATTGATAATTTAAATAGAATGAGTATGAATTTTAGTAATTTTTTTAGTAAAAAAAATAAAAACTCAAAAATAAGCGACTTTCAAGATCTAGATCATTTAGATGGAGTAGCTATATCAGTAGTAAATGCCAAATTATACAATCCCCCAAGAGATGATCTGGTTTTGTTTTATTTTAGAAATGGAGCAAACTATGCTTCAGTCTATACACAGTCTACGATTATTTCCGAAAACATAAAATGGAATAAGCAAATAAATAGTAAAAAAATAAAAGCTCTATTAATTAATACTAGAAACGCAAATGCATTTACAGGGAAAGATGGCTTTCAGGGTTTAAAAGATATTGCAGAAGAATTATCAATGCAACTCTCAAATAAGAAAAAAAGTGATGATGAAGATTATGAGAAAGTTAAATCTAAGGAAATTTTATTTGGTTGCACAGGCACAATAGGAGAAGTTTTTCCAACTCAAAAGATAATGAATTCTTTACCTGAATTAATGAATAAGATTACTTATAATCAAAATAAGTATCTTTGGATGAAAGCTGCACTTGGAATAACCACAACAGATTTGGTACCAAAGATAGCAATGGAAGAATGTAAAATTGGAAATATTAATGTAAAAATATATGGTGTAGCCAAGGGATCAGGAATGATATATCCAAACATGGCAACAACTCTTGGATATATTTTTACCGACGCAAAAATTTCCTCTAAGATTTTAAAGAAACTTTTAAAGAAAAATATAGAGACTACTTTTAATGCAATTAGTTGTGATGGCGACACCAGTACAAATGACATGGTAAGTTTATTTGCCACAGGTACAGCTAAAAATACGATTATAAATAATATTAATGACGATCGAATTACAAATTTTGATAATAGTCTACATGATGTTTTGCTAAATTTAGCAAAAAGAGTTACAGCTGATGGAGAAGGAGCATCCAAATTTATATCAATATCAGTTGAAAATGCAAAAACAGATATTGACGCCAAAAAAATTGCTTTTTCCATTGCAAATTCTCCTTTAGTCAAAACAGCCTTTGCTGGTGAAGATCCTAACTGGGGAAGAATAATAATGGCAATTGGAAAGTCCCAAGTGCAGATTAATTTAAATAAAATTAATATATCAATTGGTGATAATAAAATTATTGAAAAAGGTGAACTAGTAAAAGATTATAATGAAACCGTATTAAAAGAAACCATGAAAAATGAAAAGATTGATCTAAAAATTGATTTAAAAATGGGATCAAAGAAATTTGAAGTTTATACTATGGACTTTACAAAAAAATATATTGAAATTAATTCTGATTATAGAAGCTGATATAAGTTTAATTAAAAATAATGATTAAATATAAATTAATTTGCAAAAGTTGTAAAAAAAGCTTCGATAGCTGGTTTTCTTCTTCAAAAGAATTTGAGAAGCTCAAAAAATTGAAATTATTAAATTGTAACTACTGTAATTCTCTAAGTGTTACTAAATCTCTTATGGCACCAAATGTATTAAATAGTATCAAGGATGATTTTCAAAATAAAAAAAATATTAATTATAAAAAATTTAATTTTTTCAAGAAAGAAATAAAAAAATATCAAAAATTTATAAAAAAAAATTTGAGATATGTGGGTGAAAATTTTGCATATGAGGCAAGAACAATACATTATAATTCAAAAAATAAATCAAAAGGAATTTATGGAAAAGCTTCTAAAGAAGAAATCAAAGAGCTTAGGGATGAAGGCATCGAAACACATATTATACCTTGGGTTGAAGATAAGAATAATTAGATCTTCTTGAATTGAGCAATATAATTTACAGATGTATCACTTTTAATATTCCATGTTTGATTTAATGGATTAAAAACTACACCATCAACTTTCTGAGTTTTCATTGAATTTTTTTCCGCAAGTTCAATTAGTTCAGATGGTTTTACAAATTTATTCCACTCATGAGTTCCTATAGGAAGCCATTTTAATATATACTCTGCACCAACAATAGCAAAAATATAAGATTTAAAAGTTTTATTTAAAGTCGCAACAAACATAATGCCGTTTTTTCTTAAAAATTTTGAGCTATTTTTAAGGAAAATATTTACATCATTTACGTGCTCTATAATTTCCATATTTAATACAATATCAAATTTTTCTTTGATATTTAGTTTTTCGGGTGATGAACAAATATATTTAATTTTCAGTTTTTTTTTTGATGAATGAATCTTAGCCACATTAATATTTTGTTGCGATGCATCTATACCAGTCACGTCAGCTCCCAATCTGCTCATTGGCTCGCTAAGCAGTCCACCACCACAACCAATATCAAGAATTTTTAAGTTTCTTAAAGGAAAATTACCAGATTTCATCTTAAAATGTTTAATGCTATTATCTTTAATATATTTAATTCTCACAGGATTAAATTTATGTAAAGGTTTGAATTTACCTTCAGGATTCCACCATTCAGAAGCAATTCTAGAAAATTTCTCTATTTCTTTTTTATTAATTGTGTTAATTTTCATTTTTAATGGACATAATAACTAAAATGTAATTTATCAAGTAATTTTAAATTAAATTAAAGAGTATTCAATGAAAATCGTTGTATTAAAATTTGGTGGTACTTCAGTTGGCTCTATTAGTAGAATTAAAAAAATTGCTAAAATTATCCACCAACACATTAAAACAAAAAAAAAAGTGATTGTAGTTTCATCTGCCATGAGTGGAGTTACTAATGAATTAATAAAAAAAACTAAGCAAATTAGTGATAATTTTAGTCCATCTGAGCACGATGTTATGGTATCTTCTGGTGAGCAAATGTCCTGCGCACTTATCGCGGGAAGATTAAACCATTTAGGAATAAAATCTAGATCTTGGCTAAGTTGGCAGGTGCCTATTTTAACAGAGGGAGATTTTAAGAAGTCAAGAATTACAAATATATTAAAAAAAAGAATTTTAAAATATTTAGAAACAGGCGGTGTACCGATAATCACTGGTTTTCAAGGAGTTAATCTTGAAAATCGGATAACTACATTAGAACGAGGAGGTTCTGATGCAAGCGCAATAATGATTGCTAAATATTTCAAAGCTGAGAAATGTATAATTTATACAGACGTGGAGGGTGTTTATACAACAGATCCAAACGTATTCAAAAATGCAAAAAAAATACAAAAAATATCATATGAGGAAATGTTAGAAATGTCATCTTTGGGAGCAAAAGTAATGCAACCTGCATCTATTCAGGATGCAAGGTTAAATAGAATTAATGTTGATGTAAGATCATCATTTGTGAATCAAGCAGGCACTCTAATTACTAAAAAAAAAAATATTTCTAAAGCAAAAATTATTACAGGGGTATCTTTTACAAAAAATGACTCAAAAATAACTTTGCTTGGTGTTGTTGACAAGCCTGGTATTGCCGCTTCGATATTTGAACCATTATCAAAAAATTTTATAAATGTAGATATGGTAGTTCAAAATATATCTGCAGATGGAAAACAAACAGACTTAACTTTTACTGTTAAAAACGAAGATACAATTAAAACTGAAAAACTTTTGAAAAAAAATAAAAATATTAAGTTCAAAAATATTTTGATAAAAAAAAATGTTTCTAAAATATCTATAATTGGTGTTGGTATGATTACTACTCCTGGGGTGACATATAGAATGTTTAAGGCATTAGCTAAACAAAAAATCAATATTCAGGTTATATCAACATCAGAAATCAAAATTTCTGTTTTGATAGGCAAGCAACTAATAAGAAAAGCTGTTAATGCTCTTCATAAAGAATTTAATTTGTAAAAATGAGCATAAGACCCTTTAGAGATATTAAAAGAAGAAAAACCAATGTAATCAAAGTTGGCAAAGTATACGTTGGAGGAGATAATCCCATAAGCGTTCAATCTATGACTAATACTTTAACTAGTGATGTAAAAAGCACTATAAAGCAAATTCAAGAAATATCTAAAGCAGGTGCAGATATTGTACGTGTTTCATGTCCTGATACAAATTCTACAAAAGCTTTAAAAGAAATTTTAAAACATATAGATATTCCTCTTGTAGCTGATATTCATTTTCATTATAAAAGAGCAATAGAAGCAGCCGAGAACGGAGCTGATTGTTTAAGGATCAATCCAGGGAACATAGGTGATTTGAATAAAATTAAAGAGGTTATTAAATCAGCAAAGGATAATAATTGTTCAATGAGAATTGGAGTTAATGCTGGATCTTTGGAAAAAGACATTTTAGAAAAATTTAAAGAACCGTGTCCTGAGGCTTTAGTAGAAAGCGCCTTGAGAAATATAAAAATTTTGGAGGATTTAAATTTTAAAAATTTTAAAATAAGCGTTAAATCATCAGATGTTTTTCTATCTGTAAAATCTTATAAGCAATTATCAGAAAAAACGGATTACCCTCTTCATCTTGGCATCACTGAAGCGGGAAGTTATATACCAGGGAGTATTAAATCTGCAATAGGACTAGGTAATTTGCTGATGGAGGGAATTGGAGATACTATAAGAGTTTCATTATCTGATGATCCTGTTCAAGAGGTAAAAATTGGAAATGAAATTCTTAAATCTATTGGACTTAGAAATCGAGGAGTTAAAATTATATCTTGTCCTTCCTGTGCCAGGCAGGGATTTAAAGTCATAGATACTGTAAAAATATTAGAGGATAAACTTTCTCATATAAACGAACCTATAACGCTTTCAATAATTGGCTGTGTTGTAAACGGTCCAGGAGAGGCAGCATTTACAGATATTGGTGTCACAGGTGGAGGTAAAGAAAGCAATATGCTTTATTTAAACGGAGTTCAAACTGAAAAGTTGAGTAACAAAGATATAATTTCTAAAGTAGTTGATTTAGTTGAGCAAAAAGCAGAGCAAATTAAAAATAAAAATAAATGATACCTTTAGAAAAAGTAAAAAAAATAATAGATAAACATGCTAAATTAGAAATAGATCTATCCGCAACCAACATTGATAAAAAAAAGTTTGCTGAAATGTCAAAAGAATATTCGGATTTAAATGAAGTCATTGATGATGCTAAATTTTATATATTGTTTCACATTGAAAAGGAAGAATTAGAAAAAATCATTAACGACAAAGCAAGTGATAAAGATATGATAGACCTTGCAAATTCTGAGCTTTCAGCGTTAATTTCCAAAAATGAAAAAGTTAAAAAAAAACTTACTCTTTTTCTTTTGCCTAAAGACGAAGCAGATAAGAAAAATGCAATTTTAGAAATAAGAGCTGGAACAGGTGGTCTCGAGGCTAGTCTATTTGCTGCAGATCTATTTAAAATGTACGAAAAAATCTGTAATATAAAAAATTGGTCTCTTGAGGTTATAAGTATATCTAAAAGCGATGCGGGTGGTTTGAAAGAAGTGATAGCATCAGTAAAAGGAAAAAATATTTATTCAACACTAAAATATGAAAGTGGAGTACATCGCGTCCAGAGAGTGCCTGAAACTGAAACACAAGGAAGGGTCCATACTTCTGCGGCAACTGTGGCAGTTTTACCTGAAGCTGAGGAGATAGATGTTAAAATTGAGGAAAAAGATTTAAGAATTGATGTTTTCAGAAGCAGTGGGCCAGGCGGACAAAGTGTAAATACAACAGACTCAGCAGTTAGAATAACACATGTACCCACTGGCATAGTCGTTAGCCAACAAGATGAAAAATCACAGATAAGGAATAAAGAAAAAGGGCTAAAAATTTTAAGGGCAAGAATATATGAGTTTGAAAGAAAAAAAAAAGACGACGAACGTTCTAAATATAGAAAAAGCAAAATTGGAACAGGTGATAGATCAGAGAGAATAAGGACATATAATTTTCCACAGGGTAGAGTTACGGATCATAGAATAAATTTAACCTTACATAAACTAAATGAATTTATGGAGGGCGAAATCTTTGATGAAATGATAGAAAATATAAACCTGCAAGCTCAAGAAGAACAAATGAGCATTAATTAAAATGCAAAATATTAATAATATCTTAAATATTGGATGTAATCATCTCAAAAACTCTTTTATCAAGAGCGCGAAACTTGACTCAGAGATCCTTCTATCTCATGTCCTGAATAAAAATTTAAAAGAAATGATACTAGATTATGATTTTAGAGCTAAAGATTATGAAGTTAAAAAATTTAGATCTTTAATAAATAGAAGAATGACTGGAGAGCCAATAGCATACATTCTAAGAAATAAAGAGTTTTGGAAATATAATTTTTATGTAGATCAAAATGTTTTGATACCAAGACCCGATACGGAAATCATTATTGAAGAAATACTTAAAATATTTAAAAAAGATCAAAAAATATCTGTTTTAGATATAGGAACTGGGTCTGGGTGTATTATAATTTCTATAGCAAAAGAGCTTCCAAAAATTTATGGAACAGCCATAGATATATCCAAAAAGGCTACAAATGTGGCCAAATTTAATGCAAAAATGCATCATTTAAAAAATAGAATTAAATTTTATAATTCATCTGTTGACAATTTTTTCAAAGGTAAATATGATTTAATTGTTTCCAATCCTCCTTATATTAACAATTTAAAAATAAAATATTTGGAAAAAGATATTTTTGGTTTCGAACCGCTGGTATCATTAAAAGGAGGCCGAGATGGTTCTTCTGTATTAAATAAGGTGATTAAAAGGTCTTCTAGTTTAATAAAGATAGGTGGGAAATTAGTATTGGAAATTGGATATAACCAAAAGTATATTGTAATGGATTTATTAATGAAAAAAAAGTTTCATATAAATAAAATTGTAAAAGACTACTCGAATAATGATAGATGTATCATCGCTACTAAAATATAATTACTAGATATGAGGCAGTATAAAAATAATCACAAAAGGCAAAAATTCAGAAATAATACTGATAGAGGTATAAATAGGAAATTAGATAATCATTCAATTATCTCTAATGCAAACTTTCAAAGAAAGCCACACAGAAATAATAATCAAAATGCATCTAGGTTGATTGAGAAATACGCTAATCTTGCTCGCGAAGCTTTGTCAAGCGGTGATAAAATACTATCTGAAAATTATTATCAATTTTCAGATCACTACCTTAGAGTTCTTAATGAAAAAGAAAAAAATCAAAATACAGAGACAAGATTTAAAGACAAACTAAACGGCGAAAAATCTAATGATGTCAAAAATGAGAGAATTGAAGAAAAAAAAATAGCTACTAGTTAACGCCTGCAATAATTTCAGACTTTAAGACATTAATTTTTAATTTACTTACTTCAAACAGTTCTCTGGATTTATTTTTTAAAATTTTTCCTGATGGTAATTTCAAGGTTTGTGAGTTAATTCGTTTACCATTGTGAATTACTTCGTAATGTAAATGTGGGCCTGTTGATTTTCCAGTTGATCCTACATAGCCAATAGTTTGACCTTGTTTGACTCTTTTACCTTTTTTAATGTTTGCTGCGAACTTAGACATATGCGCATAAACTGTACTATAAGAAGAATTATGTCTAATTTTGACACAATTACCTCCACCCCCACACCAACTTGCTTTTACAACCACACCATCTCCTGAGGCCATTATTGGTGTTCCCATAGGCGCCGCAAAATCAGTTCCTTTATGCATTTTATTATAACCATCTATAGGATGTTTTCTCATTCCATAAGGAGATGAAAGGCGTGCACCGTTTATTGGAGTTTTCATGAGAGCTTTTTTTACACTTTTTCCATTTATATCATAATGACCTTCATCACCATTATCATTAAAATAATAAAATGCATTACTTTGATTACTTAAATTTAAGTCTGCATATATTATATTACCCGTACTAAATATTTTTTTATTATCATCTTCAAATATTTCATAAACAATTTGATATGTGTCATTTCTTCTTATGTCTCTTTGGAAATCAATTTGAAAACCATAAATTCTAGCAAATTCTACTATTATATTTGCCGGAATTTTATTTCTAATTGCACTTCTGTAAAGGCTTTGTGTAATTTTACCTTCTTTATAGACAGTTTGCTTATTTAAATTTGTTACAATATTTGTAAATATAAATTTACCAGACTTTATATCTCTAGAGAATAAAAGTTGCCGAGTTTTGCTGACAGGAAATATAAATTTTGATATTTTATTATTTTCTTTATCAATTGTGAAAGAAATTTTTTGATTTACTTTTAAAGTGAATTTATTAAGTTTTGACTTCAACTCTTTATTGATCAAATTTGACTCATTATCTTTAATTCCATATTTTTTTAAAATACCGTTAATGCTCTCGTTAGGAGCCACTATATGTTCTATTTTCAAATATTTGGGTGAGAAATTGTTAAAGATATTGTTAAATGTTTTCTGAAAGTACAGATTATTCAATACTTTTAAATATTCACTTTGAGCCTGTTTTTTTGAGGAATTGTATATTTGTGTTATTAAAATCGAAATTAATATTAGCAATAAGACGAAAAAAAATTCAAAATTTTTTACAATATTAAAGTTTCTGAGCTTAAGATTTAATTTCATAATAATTACAATTAAAAATTTAATTTATATTATAATTTACGAAAAAACCGCGATTTTACTAGCTTTTTTATCAATTTTTTTCCCCTATACCGCTTGATTTACTTCTAATTTAGATTATAAGCGTCACACTTTCTCAATAAAAAAATTGTGAACATTGAGTTTATAGCTCAATTAGTTGTGTTAATTGTTAGTTTTAAGAAGAGAAGTGTGGACGGTTAAGGTTACCAAAATTTGTCGTACACACTTCAACATTTATATAAATTTTATTCTTAGAATTTATATAGAAGCTAGTGTGCGCCGTTTTTAAACTTGAGAGTTTGATCATGGCTCAGAACGTACGCTGGCGGCACGCCTTATACATGCAAGTCGAACGAAGTAGCAATACTTAGTGGCAGACGGGTGAGTAACATGTGGGTATCTTCCCTTTGGTGAGGAATAACACGAGGAAACTTGTGCTAATACCTCATAAGTCTTTACGGAGAAAGCTTTATGCGCCAATGGATGAGCCCGCACTTGATTAGTTTGTTGGTGGGGTAATGGCCTACCAAGACTGTGATCAATAGCTGATTTGAGAGGATGATCAGCCACATTGGGACTGAGACACGGCCCAAACTCCTACGGGAGGCAGCAGTAAGGAATCTTGCACAATGGAGGAAACTCTGATGCAGCGATGCCGCGTGAGTGAAGAAGGCCTTTGGGTTGTAAAGCTCTTTCGTCGGGGAAGAAAATGACTGTACCCGAATAAGAAGGTCCGGCTAACTTCGTGCCAGCAGCCGCGGTAATACGAAGGGACCTAGCGTAGTTCGGAATTACTGGGCTTAAAGAGTTCGTAGGTGGTTAAAAAAGTTGGTAGTGAAATCCCAGAGCTTAACTCTGGAACTGCTATCAAAACTTTTTAGCTAGAGTATGATAGAGGAAAGCAGAATTTCTAGTGTAGAGGTGAAATTCGTAGATATTAGAAAGAATACCAATTGCGAAGGCAGCTTTCTGGATCATTACTGACACTGAGGAACGAAAGCATGGGTAGCGAAGAGGATTAGATACCCTCGTAGTCCATGCTGTAAACGATGTGTGTTAGACGTTGGAAATTTATTTTCAGTGTCGCAGCGAAAGCGATAAACACACCGCCTGGGGAGTACGACCGCAAGGTTAAAACTCAAATGAATTGACGGGGACCCGCACAAGTAGTGGAGCATGTGGTTTAATTCGAAGATACGCGCAGAACCTTACCAACACTTGACATGTTCGTCGCGACTTTAAGAGATTAAAGTTTTCGGTTCGGCCGGACGAAACACAGGTGCTGCATGGCTGTCGTCAGCTCGTGTCGTGAGATGTTGGGTTAAGTCCCGCAACGAGCGCAACCCTCACTTTTAGTTGCCATCATTTAGTTGGGCACTCTGAAAGAACTGCCAGTGATAAGCTGGAGGAAGGTGGGGATGACGTCAAGTCCTCATGGCCCTTACGTGTTGGGCTACACACGTGCTACAATGGCATTTACAATAGGAAGCAAGATGGCAACATCAAGCAAATCCTAAAAAGATGCCTCAGTTCGGATTGCACTCTGCAACTCGAGTGCATGAAGCTGGAATTACTAGTAATCGCGGATCAGCGCGCCGCGGTGAATACGTTCCCGGGTCTTGTACACACCGCCCGTCACACCATGGGAGTTGGTTCTACCTTAAGGCAAAGCTTATAAACTTTGACCACGGTATAGTCAGCGACTGGGGTGAAGTCGTAACAAGGTAGCCGTAGGGGAACCTGCGGCTGGATTACCTCCTTTCTAAGGATAATTAAGAAAAATTTTCTTAATTTAAATATTTTACAGGATAATGTTGACCGTCCTCATTTCTCTTCTTTAAGAATTTAGTGTTTAATTTAACTGAATAGGGCCGGTAGCTCAGTTGGTTAGAGCACACCCTTGATAAGGGTGGGGTCGAAAGTTCGAGTCTTTCTCGGCCCACCAATTTTCTGGGGGATTAGCTCAGCTGGGAGAGCGCCTGATTTGCATTCAGGAGGTCAGCGGTTCGATCCCGCTATCCTCCACCATAAACACTTAGTTATTTTATTTGTAAATATTTTATTATTATCAATATCTATATCCGATTGTTCGAATAGATGAACAATCAATGAATGTTCGAATAGATGAACATTCCAACAAAATTTGATTCGACACAGAATTTTTTTCTGTGCATAAATCAAGCGTTTAAGGGCGTGTGGCGGATGCCTTGGCACTGAAAGACGATGAAGGACGTGGTATACTGCGAAAAGTTTCGGGGAACTGTATGCAAGTTTTGATCCGAAAATTTCCGAATGGGGAAACCCACCACTTTATGTGGTACTTTAAACTGAATAAATAGGTTTAAAGAGAAAACCTGGAGAACTGAAACATCTAAGTAACCAGAGGAAAAGAAATCAATTGAGATTCCGTTAGTAGTGGCGAGCGAAATCGGAATAGGCCTGTAGGTATGTTAAAAAAATCAGAAAGGTCTGGAAAGGCTTACCAAAGAGGGTGATAGTCCCGTAAGAGTAATGTTTAACATATTTCTTGAGTAAAGCGGGACACGTGAAATCTTGCTCGAATATAGGGGGACCACCCTCTAAGCCTAAATACTCTTCAGTGACCGATAGTGAACTAGTACCGTGAGGGAAAGGTGAAAAGAACCCCTATTAGGGGAGTGAAATAGAACCTGAAACCGCATGCCTACAATCAGTCGAAGCTCTTTTTAGAGTGACGGCGTACCTTTTGTATAATGGGTCAGTGACTTAATTTATTAAGCAAGCTTAAGCCATCTAGGTGTAGGCGTAGCGAAAGCAAGTCTTAATAGGG
>CACPBW010000002.1:30000-59663 GCA_902632275.1 uncultured Pelagibacteraceae bacterium
AAAATAAAATGAAGAGTTTTAAAAAATATTGTAAAAATGATAATCAAATTATTTTAGTTGAATTAACCAATGGTGTTAAAAAGTTTATAACTAAATCTTAATAGTTCATAGTATAAATTATTTGGATTTTAATTCTATTTAAGCTTTATCTTAATTATGTAAAAATTTAATAGCTGACCAGTTCCTGCAGTAATCTGATTCTCGTTTTTAATTTTAAAAGTCCAAGATCTCATCGGATCTTTTAAATTTCTTTTTATTGGAAAAGGGATTTTAAACTTACTAAAACTTATATTTTTCACTTTTCTATTTTTTTTAATAGTTGAAACCCAGTATTCTTTTGAAAAAATATTATAAGCTGAAAGCCATTTTTTGTCTTTTTTTAAATTATTTTGATATCTCATTAAAACATTAATGTTATATTCATTAACAGGGTCAAAAAATATTAATTCACCTTTAGCTTTTGTAATATTTATTAGTTTATTGATAATATTAAATTTATTATCAAATATTGATAACGTTCCTAAACAAGTACAAACATCATATTTTTTTTTAAGATTTATTTTTTTTATATCCTTTAGAAAAAAATTCGCACTAGGCACTTTTTTTCTCGCAAGCAATATCGCTTCTTTTGAAAAGTCAATCCCAGTTAAATTAAAGTTTTTTCTTTTTGAAATGTTTTTTAAAAAATCTCCAGATGCACATCCAACGTCGATAATATCTAACTTTTTTTTATATTTTTTTAAATAATTTGATATTTTTTTAAAATATTCTTTGTTTTGTATTTTTTTTTTTAAATAATTTTTATTTTTTTTTTGGTAAATATTTTTTTTCATTATTTACTTTGAATTTTTTAATATCATTAAACATTTTTTTTTGCAAAAGCATATAAAGTATACTTACCACTCTTTTCTTTTATATTTCTAATCCTAAGAATTTTAAAACCACATTTTATTAATAAGTTAGAAAAAGATTGAATACTAAATATATGTAAATGGTCTAAAAAAAATTCTTCTCTACTAACACCTTGTTTTGATCTTAGTGCAGCAATTCCATCGGGAACTTCAATATAAATAGAGCCGTTAGTTTTTAATAAACTTTTAATATCATTAATAAACTTAAAGGGATTTTTTACATGCTCTGCCACTTTATTTAAAGATATAATATCATATTTTTTATTTTTAAATAATTTTTTTTTAAAGTGTTTATTAATTATTTTTAGCTTTAAATTTTTTTTACAAAAATTAGCAAAGTTTAAATCTGGCTCAAGTCCATTAAGCCTCCATTTTACTTTTTTTTTTAAGTTATATAAAAAAATTCCCATTCCAGAACCGATGTCAATCATATCTATTTTTTTTTTATCTTTTTTATTAAAAAATTTAATAAATCTTTCGACTCTATGAAAATTATCTGATTTTTTTCCTAGTTTATTAATTTTATCAAATTTTAATTTAATATTGGTACCATGTGAAATAGTAGAATAGTTTTTTTTATATAAATTATCCGTATTAATTTTATGTTTTGCAAAAAAATGGTGGCAATTTTTACATTGTAAAATAGATCTTTTGTAATTTTTTATTTTATAATTTGGTTCATTATTAGGTGGTTTTAAAAAAGTATGAATTGTTTTAATATTTTGAATATTTTTCATACACATTAAATCAAAACAGTATTTTTTATGATTTATTCTTTTCATTTAAGTTAATGGATATTTTAATTTCCATTTATTTTTTTTTGAGATCCATATATTTTTATTTCTAAATTTTTCACAAATTATATAAAATTCTTTTATGGTAATATTTATAAATCTACAAAATAGCTTAATATCATTTATTGGTTTTTTAAATTTCTCTTTTCTTATAATTTCTACAGCTTTTCTTCTCGAAATTCTTTTATTTCTGATCTCTAAACTTAAATTGTCATAGGATCTAGAAAATCCAAATTTATAAATTTTTAAGAAGTGATGTATAGAAATTAAATTATCATCAATATCCGTATGTCTATATATGCCAATTTTTGGGGCTTTTTTCATACCTACAAAACCAAATTTTTTTGCTTCACGATAAGTTTTTATTGGATCCCATTTAAAGTAATCTCCCAAAAAAATAGACTTTGGTTCGTTTTCATTATGCGAAGATTTTTCTTTGATAAAAGGAGCCAAATCTTTTATTGATAAAGATTCACTTATCCAGTTCTCTGCTGTAGTATTAAAGTTAACTCCATATTTTTTGACCCAATTAGCATTTAAGAATTTCAACTTTCGATCTTTTTTACTTCCACCATATTCATTTGCAGAGTTTTCACCCCATAAAATATAAGGAATTTTAAATTTTTTTGCTAAATTGTAAGACATATTCCACATAGCCATATGCATCGGTATAGCTACAGCTCCATATTTTATAAATGCTTTCTTTAAAAATTTTTTTTCTGTTTTTTCATTAACTGTAAAATCGATATGATGCACCCCAATTTTTTTTAAATTATCAAGATTTTGTTGTCCTATTTTATTTCTTAAAGGTGGTTTATAAGTAAAAGTTAATGGACTTAAATTATACTTTAGAGCCTGTAAAACTTGCCAAGTACTGTCCTTTCCTCCACTAACAGGTATTAAGCAGTCATAAAGTAATTTTTTATTTTTTATTTTTTTAACAATTTGTAAAAAATCTTTTTTCTTCTTTTTCCAATTGATTTTTTTATTTTTAAAGTGTGAATTGCATGCGGTACATTCTCCGCTTGGTAATATATATATATTTGGTCTAGTGTTTGGTAAAATACAATTATTGCAATAAATCATTTTTCAAAATTTTCTATAAAGATTTTTGATGAAATAAAATTAAACAAAAAATTGTTTTCGATACCACTATAATTTTTTTTATTTATAAGTTTTAAAAGCATTTTTTTTTCAATAATTTGAAAAATAGGGCTATCTTTTTTAATAAAGTCATAATTATCCTTAAGTGATAGATTAAAAACTTCCTTGAGTGAAGCATTAAAACCTACTTTTCTAGGATTTAATCTAATTTTATCTGGTACTATATTTTCAATAATTTTTCTTAATGGCCACTTTGCTAATCCATTTTTTATATAAAATTTCGAGCTCATGTTTAAACATGCAGAAAAAAGCTTAGAATCCAAATAAGGAGATCTATTTTCAATTGAATGATACATTGAATTGAGATCATCTTCTTTTAAAACAACAGGCACTATTTCATGACAAAGTTCATTTACCATTCTATTTTTCATCAGATTATCTACATACTTATTTTCAAAAAATTTTTTTTCTATTTTTTTTTTGAATATATCTTTTTTAAAAGAACTATGCTGAAAAATATGGTCTCTAAAATTTGGAGTTTTTTGGTATAATTTAGGATTTTTTAAAAATTTATTTAATAGCAAAGGATGAATTTTTTGCTTCCAATTTTGTAAAGAATTTTTATAGATCTCTCTATTATTTTTTATTTCATTTAAATAGAGTAAATGATGATCATAGTATCCTGAAAAAATTTCATCACTTCCTATTCCACTTATACAAACTTTAAATTTATCACTTTTTACTTTTTCTAATAATAGAAATTGTAGAAAAGAGTTTATAGTTGTAACAGGTGAGTCATGATAATTAGTTTGTTGCCTTAATTTATTCAAAAAATCGCAATTTTTAAAATTAATTTTTAAGTTTTTATGTTTTGATCCTAAAGATTTTAAAGAATAGTCTATTAGATGGCTTTCATCAAACTTTTTATCTTTACTAATTATACTAAAAGTATTTACATCATATCCAAAAATTTTTTTTGATATGTGGGCTAATGCATTACTATCTATTCCACCACTTAAAAGAAATGCTATTGGAAAATCTGATCTAAGTCTCAATTGTATTGAATCAAAAAGTTTATTCTTTAAATCATTAATAGTTTGATTTTCGTTCATTGAATTCTTTACAAAGGAAATATTCCAATATTTTTTTAATTCAACTTTATTCTTATGAATTTTTATATAGTGCCCGGGCGGAACTGAATAGATATTCTTAAAATACTCATTATTTTTTTTAAATAAAATTTTATATCCATACTTTAAAAAATTTTCTAATTTTTCAAAATTTATTTCTAAATTTTTATTATAAATTTTTTGAATAAATTTAATTTCTGAACCAAATAAAAATTCATTTCCTCTATTAAGATAGTAAAGCGGTTTTTCACCAAATCTGTCTCTTGAAAGAATTGAAATATCTCTTTTAAGGTCATAATAAAAGAAAGACCACATCCCCTCAAATTTTTTTATAGCTTTTTCACCCCAAAAATCTAATGATTTTATTAATACCTCTGTATCCGATGAAGTATTGAAGGTATAACCGTTTTTTTTAAGTAAGTTTTGAATTTCTAAATAATTATATATCTCTCCATTAAAAATAAGCACTTTATCTTTATAAACATATGGTTGATCTGATCTTTTTTTGTTATCTAAAATTGATAGTCTTGAAAAAAAACAATTTATATCCTGCCCTCTTTTTTTTATAAGCTTATATCCATTAGAATCAGGTCCCCGTCTTGCCATTATTGACAATATTTTATTGATCTCGGTTATTGAAAACTTTCTTGAACCAATATATCCAGCAATTCCACACATAAATTTATCTTATTTGTACACTTCCTTTTTTACATTTCACATAAACTTTATTTTTAATAATATGAAATGAGCCTGGTTTACCTTGTAATTTTATTTTTGATATCTTGCAGCTAAAGACTCTATTTTTTTTTCCATTTTTATTAAAATAAAATGCTCCAGGATAAGGTTTAGATATAGCTCTTACAAAGTTAAAAACTTGTTTTGAGCTCATTTTTCTCCAATGTATCAAACCATCAGAGTCTTTTCTTTGTTTAAAATATTTTATATTTATATTTTTTTGTTTTTTGGGATCTATGTTATTTTTAATTTTTTCTAAGGCTCTAAGTGTTAACAGTGGAAAAATTTTATTAATTTTTTTTTGAATTTTATTAATATTATCATCATTTGATATTTTAATTTTTGCTTGTTCATAAATTGGTCCAGCATCTAATTTTTTAATCATTTTAATTACATTAATATAAATATACTTTTCACCATTTATCATTTGCCAATTAACTGGAGATCCACCTCTATAATTAGGAAGCTTTCCAGCATGAAGATTTATTGTCCCTTTAAAACCTGCGCTAATTATTTTATTATTGAAAATTAAAGGCCAGCCTGCAGTAATTAAAAGAAAATAATTTTTTTTTTTTAAATTTGAGTAAGTCTTATTATTAATTTTGTTTAAAAATTTAAATTTTATTTTTTTTTTTTTAAGGATTTTCTTTATCTTTAAATTTAGATTTTTTTTAGTTAAAAATATATCTGTTTTATAAAATTTTGATATTTTTTTATAAACTTCAAGACCTCTATGGTTATTAAAAAAAATTGCTAGTTTATTTTTCATTTATTTTTATTTAAAATTATTTTATTTTTTTTATAATTTTTTTCTTTAAAAGATTTTTAATAGCCAAATCAAAGTTTTTTTTAGAAATACCAGAGTAATTTATAATTTCTTTGTCAGATATTTTTCCATTTGAATAGTTTAGTATCCAAAAAATTGATTCTAATATTTTATCTACTTTTTTATTACCTGCATAATTAGACAGGCTATCAATAAGTTTTCTTTTTGTTAAAAAAACATCACAATTAGGATAAAGATTTTTATAAAATTTAGCACCATCAATATATTTTAATACTTCAAATAATATTTCAGCATTTTTTTTTATATTTTGAAATTTCATAATTTTTTTATTATCCAAAGAGCTGTGATATTCTTTATAATCTCCTGGGTTGGCTCTCATAAATGCACCATATGGTATGTTTATCCCTGTAGAATTGTATCTAACCTCATCACTACCATAAGGAAAAAAATTTAAAATTTTATATGATTTTTTTTTCGTTAAAACTTTTTGAAAAGCCAAATCGATTAAAGAAAAATTTTTGCTCTTTTTATAAATGGGCGGGGCATCATTTCCCAAACATGTCAGAACACATCCACCAATCACATTTGACAGAATATGTTTCTTAAATTTACTTATAAAAGCTATCATACCTATTGTTTCTGGATTGATTAATAATCTTATAGAATAATTAAATCTTTTATTTTTGATTTTTTCATAAAGCGCACATAATGTAAGTGGTCCACTCAACTCATTGTTAGCCATTGATGGGTGGCATAAATAGCTTGATATAATAATTTCTTTTTTTGATTTACCCTTAATCAAGTATGATCCAACTTTTAAATACCCAGTTTTAAAATTTGTATTAATATTTACTTTATAATTACCCTTTTTAAGTTTTTTATAATTTTTGTGACTTATACAAAATCCCCAGTTTTTTTTGTAATACGAAGTAACGTAAGGAATAGCATTAGGCAAATTTTTATTTGTAAAGAGGTTTTTTTTTAATTGTTTTAAATTTAATCCTTTAATTTTTTTTTGTGAATAACCAACTAAATGAAGATTATTATTTTTAAAATCTATAATTTTTTTTCCATTTGGACTAATCAAATATGCTTCTTTCACATTCCATATCTTCGGAATTTTCCAATCAAAAACTTTTTTACCAGATCTGAATTTAAGTATTTTAAATGGAATTTTTTTTTTTAATATTTTTAATGAAATATCATAACCTTTTCCAGTTATGCTTCTGTTAATTGGGAATAATTTATCGAAAAGTTTTTCGTATTCCTTAGTCATTAATATAGGTTCTTTAAATATATTTCGCTGTATTTATTGCAGTTTTTTTTAAGTTTTTTTCCAATAATTTTATCGACGTCTTCAATTTTGAGTCTGGTTTCTGGTCTTAATAATATAAAATCTTTTAAACTTAGTTTATCATTTTTTTTTAAATTTTTTGACGCATAAACACCTCTTCTTAAAGATTTAATATTTTTTTCTTCAGTCTTACCAATAATTTTCTTTGATGAACCAAGCATAAAATTAATTTTTTTTATTTTTTCAGATAGGGCTTTTAATTCTTTAGGATTTGCTGAATGTTTATGATCTCTAAATTTGCTAAAGTTGTGTGATAAAGTAAAATGTTTTTCTATTACTCTTGCTCCTAAAGCAGCTGCAACTAAACAATTATCTATACCAATTGCGTGATCTGAGTATCCAATTTCAAAACCCATTTTTTTAATATCTATTAATGAATTCATGTTAGAGTCTCTGTTTTCTAATGGATAATTTGAAACACAATGCATCAAACATATTTTTTTTTTACTAAAATTTTTATTTTTTTTTAGTCTATTTATAATTTTTTCTAGTAATTTTGAACTTAGCATTCCAGATGAATATAAAATTGGTTTTTTAGTATTAATATATTCATTTATCATACTTATATTATTATTATCACCTGATGGAATTTTAAATGCTGGAAATTTGTTTTTTACTTTATATATTTTTTCTAGGTCAAAAAATGAGCATAGAAAAATTATTTTATTTTTTTTTGCATAAAGTCTTAATTCGAAAATTTCCTTTAATGATAAACAGAGCTTTTTAAGTTGCTTAATTCTTTTTTCATTATTATTTGGATTAACTAAATTTTTAGGTGTTATAAACTGAAATTTTACTGCATCTGCTCCATTTTTTTTTGCTAAGAGAATTAATTTTTTAGCAAGTTTAAAATTGCCTTCATGATTATTTCCAATTTCAGCAATTAAAAAAATTTTTTTTAAAGTATCAAAATTTTGTATTTTCATACCATTTTATTAACTTAGGTATTCCTTTTTCAATATTATATTTAGGTTTATAGTTAATTAACTTTTTTGCTTTATTTACTGAAAGAGTACCACGAAAAGGTATCAATTTATCTCTTTTAATTTTTTTCACTTTCACGTTATTTATATTTTTATTTATGACTTTGATTAAATCAATTAATGATCTTGATTTTCCAAATGTAATATTAAATGTATTATTTAAAGATTTATTTTTAATCATTGATAAATAAATTCCTTCAACCAAATCATCAATATAAGTAAAGTCTAAAAATTCTTTTCCATCACCAACCATTTGTAATGGTTGCTTTTTTATTGCGGCTTCAACAAATTTTTGAACAACTCTTCCACTTACACATCTTTCACCATAAAGTGCTGAAGGTCTTATTATTGTATAAGGTAATTTAAAAACCTGATTGTAACCAGTAACCAATTTTTCACAGCCAAACTTTAAACTTGCATAAATTCCAAGTGGATCGCATATTTCTTTTTCTGTTACTATTTTTTTTTTAAAATTACCATAAACCATACTTGAAGATAAATAGATAAATCTTTTTAAATACTTTAAAGATCTACATGCATCTAATGTATTTTCCAAAGTTCTCATACTATTGTCAAATGTTGAATATGGATCTTTATTAGAGATATTTGCATGAGCAACAGCAGCTAAATGAATTAAGTAATTTGGTTTTACAGTATCAACATTTTTTGAAATTATAGAATAATTTCTTGCATCACCTATTATTAATTTTATTTTATTTTTTTTGATTAAATCTTGTCTTTGTTTTAAAATTTTTAGATAATAATTTTTGTTTGGTAAGTTGTCCTTTTTAAAACTAAAATAATTATTTATTGAAAGACTATCAAATATAGTTACATCAAACTTTTTCTTTTTTAAAAATATAGCTAGATTGTGTCCAATAAAGCCACATCCACCTATAATTAAAACTTTTTTTGTCATGTAAATTTTTTAAATATTTCTCTTATTTTAGATATTATATAAAGTAAATCTTTTCTAGTTAAGTGTGGTCCTACTGGCAAATTAATTGAGCGATAGCTCAGAATAGCCGCATTTGGAAAATTTTTTGTACTGATTTTATATTTGTTTTTGTAGTAAGTATAATCACTTACAATTTTTGGGTAATGAATGCTTGTGCCAATACCAATATCTTTTAAATTTTTGATTATTTTATATCGATTTTTTTTTAATTTATTTGATAAAATTATTGAAGCACAAAAATAAGAACTTTTTATATTATTTTCACTTTCTAAATTTAAAAATTTAAATTGTTTCATTTCTTTTAAAGAATTTTTTAAAAATAAGTAATTTTTTTTTCTAAGAGAAATAAAATTATCCAATTTTTTTAGTTGAGTAATTCCTAGTCTAGATCTGATTTCATCGAGTCTATAATTTAAACCTAATAATTTTACATCATATTCACCAGGAATTTTTCTTTCATTAAAATTTTTGTTTACACCAAATCCTTTTAATAATTTAATTTTTTCATATAATTTTTTATTTTGGCATACAAGCATCCCACCATCTGCTGTTGTTATATGTTTTGCTGGGTAGAATGAAAAACAACCAAAATGGCCAAAACCACCAACATATTTATTATTAACTTTTGCACCTATACTTAAAGCACAATCTTCGATTAAATATAATTTTTTTTTATTACATATATTTTTAATTTTTATGATGTCAGCAGGTTTTCCTAAATAATGAACTGCAACTATAGCCTTTGTCTTTCTTGTAATTTTTTTCTCAATTTTATTTGTATCAATATTACCGTCAGAGTTATTTGAATCGATAAATACAGGTTTTGCACCCAGTATTTGAAAGGTATGTACAGTTGATACATGTGTTTGATTAGGAACAATTACCTCATCACCTTTTTTTAAATTAATTGCCATAAAACTTAAATGTAAAGCAGCTGTACAACTAGATACACCATGAGCATATTTAAAATTAAATTTTTTTCTAAAATCATTCTCAAAATTACTTAAATTCTCCCCGTGTGTTAAAATTGGAGATTTTATAACTTTAGATATAAAAAATCTTTCTTTTTCAGTAATCAAAGGTTTTGCGAATGGAATTTTCATTTTAAATAATTAATTTTTATACTTTTATTTTGTTTAAATGATTTATCAATTGAAAAGCAAACGCTAAGAGCGTTAAATGCGTTATTAATATAATATTGTCTTTTTAAACCTTTTCTTACCGAATTTATAAATTCATTTAAAAGAAGACTTTTTTTAGTTTTATAAACTGATTTAATTGAAATAAATTTATTCTTATCTCTTTTATTAAAAAATATCCCTTTATTTAAATAATTTTCAAACGTCTTTTTTGTTCCATATAAATTTAGTTTATGAAAATGAGGGTATACACAACCAAAGTTACTAACAAACTTTCCTATTGCTCCGTTTTGAAATTTTGCGATAGTAACAATACAATCAGGATACTTAAATCTTGTTTTTTTTGTAACTATTTTGTTAGCGTAGCTTTTAATTTCAATAATTTTACTTTCAAATAAAAAATTTACTAAATCAATAATATGAACTCCACCCCCATTAGTGATTGAATAGAAAGGAATTTTTCCTCTCCAACCATTTGTTAATTTATGAACTCTTCCATAATTATAGTCACTTTCAATATAATAAATTTTACCTAAATAATTTTTTTTAATTAGTTTTTTTATCTGAATGAACCTGGGAGATTTTCTTAATATATAATTAGTACAAAAAAATATTTTTTTATTTTTTTTTAAAAGATTAAGTATTTTTTTTGCAGAAGAAAAGCTATCAACGGCAGGTTTTTCAACAAAGATATGTTTTTTATTTATTATGGATTTTTTAATTTGACCGTAATGAAAGTTATCATAACTAGCAATACAAACTAAATTAATTGATCTATCTTTAAATATTTCATCTTCATTGTTACAAGACAAAACTTGAAATTTTTTTGAATAATATTTAACCTTTTTTTTATCATAATCATAAACTTTAATTTTATTAATGTATTTATTTTTTTTTAAAGACTCTAAATGTTTCGCTCCCACACCCAGTCCAATGATTCCTACATTCATAATTTTTTTTCAATTTTATCTTTTAAAATTAAGTAATCTTTAAATGTGTCAATAGAATGATTTACTTTATTTTTTATTATTTTAGACTTAAAATTATAAATCTTAAATTTTTTTCTATTTTTATAGAAATAAGTAAAAATATGTTCTTTATTTTTTTTAGTTTTTATAAATTTATAGGAATTTAAAAATACATTTGAGTTAATTATTTCGACACTTTGACCTTTTGGAAAAGTTCTTTCCATACAATTCGTAACTATCTCATATTTTTTTTTTTTATATAATTTAATTGCTCTATCTATAATTTCAGGATTGATCAAAGGGCTGTCAGCACTAATTCTTATAAATTCATTTACTTTATATTTTTTAACTGCATCATAATATCTTTTGTAAACATTATTTAAATTTCCTCTAAAGAAAATTAATTTATTTTTAATACAATATTTAACAATAGGAGCATCAGACTTATTATTAGATGTAAGAATAATAATTTTTTTTTTAAAATTTACTTTTTTAAGTCTATCAATTATAAGATTTATTATTGTTTTTCCTTTAATTTCCAAAAGAACTTTGCCTGGCAATCTTTTTGATGACATTCTAGCTTGAAGAAAAATAGTAATAGGCATTAATTTTATGATGTATATACTGTTCATTTTTTGAACAGTCAACTACATTATTTAAAAAAATATTTACTTGTTTAAATGATGATATATATCTTACTTAAGTTATTAATTTAAAAATGCATCTGCTATGAATAAAGAAATATTATTTATTACTGGTCATAGAAGATCAGGCACTACTATGTTCGCAAATTTATTTGATGACCATAAAAGTTTTTGTGTTTACCCATCAGATTTATGTATTTTATATGCCTATTATCCAAATTTTATTGGCAAAGGTTATTCTTATAAACTTAAAAAAGAAAGAATTATTAGTGTACTGAAAAATGATTTGTCGAATGTATTGTCCGAGGGCGATTTGTTAAAAAGATTTAATTTAAAAATATTTTTAAAAGAAATGGAAAAAAAAATAAATGTTAAAAATATCGATAATATTTCAAAAATAACAAAATTACTTTTAGAAAGTTACATTAAAACATTAAAACCTAAAAACAATTTTCGGTATTTGGTAATTAAAGAAACAAGCGCAGATATCTTTGCTTTTAAAATTAAAAATTGGTTTAAAAAAATAAAATTTATTCAAATAGTCAGGGATCCACGTGATAATTATTCTAGCTTAAAAGCAAAACACAAAAAACATTATTCTAAATTTGGAGAAAGTGAAAAAAAACTTCTAGCAAGCTTAATCAATAGGGCAAAACTAGATTTAAAGTTTTCGATAATAAATCAAAAATTAATTGGTAAAAAAAAATATAAAACCATAAAATATGAAAACCTAGTAAATAAACCTAAAGAAGAGTTAAAAAAAATTTGTAAATACTTAAATGTTAAATTTAATAACAATCTTTTATATCCAAGTATACTTGGATATAAGACTATTGGAAACAGTTATGAAGGTGAAAATTTTTCAAAAAAAATATCTAATGCAAAAGTAAATAAATGGAGAAATAGAATAAATCCTAATGAAGCACAAATTGTTGAATTTTTTATGAAAGAAGAAATGTTGCTACACAAGTATAAACCTGCATATAAAAAAATTAATTATGATTTTATTCTTAGCTTTTATCAGTGGTTTAATAAAGAGTTCTTTTTCCATGATAGTTTTAAAAAAAAATGATTTAAAAAAAATATTTTAATTTAAATAAAGATGATTTTGTTTATAGTTTAAGAAATAAATAAACTTTAGTATTACTTCTTACATTTTGTAATTTTTAACAGATATTTATTTTTTTTAAAACACAATTTATAAATTTATAAATACTTACATTTTCTTTTTTAACTCTATAATTTAAATTTTTTTCTAGACTTAATTTAAGTATTTTTTTTATTCTTTTTATTTTTTGCTTGTAAGAAATACTTGATTTATTAAAATATGGGAAATACGCATACATTAGACTTAAATCAGTTGGATAGACCGCAAAATCCTCATGACCATCAAAAAGGTTTGAAAGTAATGTAGTTCCAGATTTTCTATGTCCAGTAATAAATATTGTTTTCATTAAACAAAAAAGTTATAATGTTCATTTATTGAACAATCAACAAAATTAATTAACTATGTATTTTTGTGAGGGAAAATTGGTCATTATTTAGTTTATATTCTAAATTGAATGTAAATATTTAAAAAAATTCTATGAAAACAAAATTTGAAAAAAATATTTTAATTATTGGAGCAAGTTTATATGGATGTTTACTTGCATACCAGTACTCCAAAAATAAAAATGTTAAAGTTCATCTTGTAGATGGATCTTCAAAGCTACTAAATTCCCTTAATTTTATAAAAATAAATAATATAAAAATAAATAATGGATTTCATGCTATAGAAATACCAAGAGCTTCTTCACTTGTTGATTTTCTTAAAAATAAATTAAAACTAAAACTAAGTGTAAATGAAAAGATACAGAAACTTCTTATAGGTAGATCAATAATAGATTTTAAAGATGGTTATAGTAAATGGCCAAAAAAACTACAAAAGGATTTAAAAAAAAAATTTATAATTAAAAAAAAAGATAAACTTAAAAACTTTTATTCAAATAAATTACTTAAACTAGTAAATGCTTGTTCATCGAGATTTAATAATAAAAGCAATGAATATTCCCATTTATTTATCCCATGGTTTCTACCAAAAGAGTATAGAATTCTAAGTAAAGATGAAGGAGATGTATTTAGACAAAAGGCTAGAGATAATAAAATTTTATTTAAATATGCAGTTCCAAACAATAGATTATTTAGCTCCTTACAAAAAAAATTTTATTATTTTTTAAAAAGCAAAGGTGTAAAAATAAGTTTAAATACTTCTTTTGAATTTGATAAAAATAATTTTAAGTTAAGAAAAAATAATAATGATTTAAACATTAAAAATAAAAATATTAATAAAATATTTTTTTGTGCACCCTTAGCTTTTCTTCTAAAATCAATTGATATTGATCATCTAAAAAAACTGAAAAAACATAAAAGAAATCTAATAAACGTACTACTTGAGATTGATAATAACGAGAAATTTACAGAAATGATATGTCTAAATCATAATCTTAAATCGTTAAACAGAATCTCTTTGTTAAAAAAAAATACTTTTGATAAAAAATCAATTTTGCAATTAGAAATTATCCAAAATAAAGAAACGCTTAATTCTATTGATATAAAAAAAATAAAAAATGAGATTGAAAAAATTTTCAATTTAAAAAATAAACCTATTTTTTTAGGTTACAAAAATTCAAGATCTATGTTTTTTCCAGATCAAAAGTGGAATCTTAAAAGTACCAAAATTATTGAGAATTGGAAAAATAATTTTAAAACTAAAATTCATATGAGATACTCATTTGGTCCAATCAATATGGCAAAAGCATGGATGTACTCTATAAAAGATGCTAAAATTGGAATATGATTAAACAAGATAATTTCTATTTGCAAATCGAGTCAGATTCTTTTTTTGCAAGAAATAGTAAAAAAAATAGTTTTTTTTTAAAAAATATTGAAAAGCAAAAAATTAGAAATAATAAAAAACAAATATATAATCTCATTAATAAAAAATATAAATTTAAGAAAAAAACTAAGGTATTAGAAATTGGATGCTATTTTGGTGACCTTTTAAATTATATTAAAAAAAAGCATGGTTCATCAATTTTTGGTATAGAACCTTCAAAAAAAGCATGCAAGTTTGCAAAAAAATATTTTTCAATAGAAATTGAAAATAAAACATTTTTAAATTCAAAATTTTTTAACTTTAAAAAAAAGAATTTTCAAAAATTTGATGTAATTATTTGTGATGATATTTTAGCTTGGGTCGATAGAGATATAATCTTACCAACTTTTGGAGTATTAGACTGGATACTCAGACCAAATGGTATAATATTTTTTAGAGACTTTTTGCCCAGCAAAAATTTCGCACATCCAAACCATCATTGGAGGAATAAAAAAATATATAATTTTAAGTACAAAGATGGTCATAAATCTTTTTTTTTAAAATCAGGAAAATATAAACAATTATATAATAGGAAATATTTTTCTAAAAAAATGCAAAATATAAAAATTAGCAACAAAGAATCAATGATATGGGGTGACACTATAATTAAAAAATTAATTAAGTTTAGTCATCCAGTAATTAAAATTTAGACAAAAGTCGCATTTACATTTTTTTTATAATGTATTATTTTGTTGAATTAGTGAATTATGATAAAAAAAGTCTTAAAATATCTTACTATCCTTTTTTCAATATTATCTACACTACCAAGTAGAATAATTTTTGGAAATGTTTTATCCTTCAAACATAATTTAAAACCATTATTAAATAATTTGAAAAAAAAAAATAACTTTTCTAACGAGATTAATCAAAATGGTTTTAAAAAAATAAATTATAATTTAGATCCTAGCCTAATTGATCAAATTTCTTTAAAGTATAACAAATTAATTAATGACGAGAAGTTCTCATGTAGTTATCAAAATAATAAGAAAAAATTTATAATTGACCCTCTAAAAAACATCCCTGAAATACAAAAATTAGTTGAAATTTTTAAAGACGAAATATTAGATTATTATAGTAGCTCATTTACAATTAAACAAATAAGAGCATTTAGAAATTTTACAGATGACTCAATTGACTGGAAGAGACCAAGATATTTATATTCTAATCTATGGCATTTTGATGACTTTATTTCAAATAAATTAAAAGTTTTTGTCTTATTAAACGATAATACTGATAAAGATTCTGGTTGTACAAGAATAATATCGAGAAAAAATTCAAAAAAATTAATTAAAAATTTTAAATTTAAACATACAAGTTTAATTAATGAAAAATTTGAGGATTATCTTAATAAAGAAGATTTAATATATTATTGCAGTGGTCATAAAGGAGATGTTTATATCATGAATACTCAAAACTGTTTACATGCTGCATCAATACCAAAAAAAACAAAATATAGAGACGCTCTATGTTTCGAAATTTTTCAAAATATGGACGCTGATGAAAAAATTTTTGGTTTAGAAAAAGATGATTTTGTTCACAACTTAAAGTATAATTAATTATTCTCTTTTTTATATGACGCAATAACGTAATTTTTTTCCTCTAAATAATAGATATTTTTTAATTCACCAAAAATTTCATTGAGATTTTTTTTATTTTGTGGTCTGCTTTCACCATAGTTTTGACCTTTAACTCCTTTGCTTATATCAAAGTTTTCGTCTATTTTGTGAACACCTATTACTAAAATTGAGTTTTTTTTCATAACTCTCATCATTTCCTTAGCTGCAATCTCGGGATTATCCGAGTAGGTCAAAGTCCATCCACAAATTATTGAGTTAAATGATTTATCTTTATATTGCATTTTGTGCATATCACCCACATCGATTAAAGGGCTGTATGAAAAGGTGTCTAAAGCTTTTATATTTTTAAATCCAAAAGATTTTGCAATCAATATTTCAGTTTCATATCTTGGTCCAATTATTAATAGATCGCTTTTATTTAAATATGGTATTGAGTTTAAAAAATTTAATAACAACATAGTTCTATCAGAAGGTCTGTAGACAGGTATCCTTCCATCAAAGAAAGCTTTTTCAGAATAATCAGCTCCCCCAGAACCAGTTGATTGGTGTACATTTGAATATTTCTTTAACTTCTTAAATATCATAAAATATACAAAACGAATAAATCCATATTCCCATGCAAATATAAATTTAAATTTAGAAACTATAGTTTTAGGTAAAAAGTATTCATGTTTAAACAATCTGCCTACAAAATTCAGGTATCTTTTCATAAAATCAATCTTGCCTTATTTTTATAATAATTTTTTTATTATACAATTTGCCTTTAAGGTATTTTTATTAATTTTTAATACGTCATTAAAAATAATTTTTAGTCCATTTAATTTTAAAAAAGCTCTAGGATATTCGTCTGAGTCTAGCATTCTTATTTTATTATATATTGAAATTATTTTTTTTTCATAGACCAAATTTGATTCTTTAGGCTTAATTCGTTTAAAGTTATAAATTTCCCCTTTTTGGATATTGTATTTGGGTAGTTTTTTTATAATTTCTAAAATCATTATTTCTATAATTTTTGTCATTCGTTTAAAAATTTCTTCAAGATTTCCACTTAAGTCTAATTTTTTTTTTAATATAATTGGTCCAGCATCTAATTTTTCTATCATTTTTATTGCGCACAAAGGAGATTTTTTAAAGTCTCTAATAATTAAATTTTGGATTGGAGATCCACCTCTTCCAAAAGGCAAAGGAGCAACATGAAAATTTATACAATTATAACTATTCAAAATATTTCTAGGCACTTTGTAACTCCAATGAGTAAAAAATATAAATTTTGGTTTTATTTTTTTTAAATATTTTAAATTTAATTTTTCTTTTTTTTTTATAAAAATAAAATTTTTATTTTTAAATTTATTAGAACTATATTTGATGAACCATTTTTTTGAGGAACATATTACATTTATCATTCTTCGATTTTTCTCACTATTTCAAAAGCTTCTGAATATAATTTAGATGATTGGCTACCTCTTAATTTTGCAAGATTTGTAATACCTGATAATGATAAAGAATGAGGTTTTTTTCTTAATTCTTGCCTATAAGCTTTAACTGCTTTAATCTTTTTTTTCCAAAATTTTGTAATATTAATAAACAAATTTGGTTTAAAACTCCCGTCAATTTTATAACTTGCAAAGTCTGTTGATGATGGAATTTCAAAAAACCTGATTTCAGGATTTTTTATTTTATTTTCAGGCCTAAAAGCCGTAAGAGTTGCTCTGGATACTAATTGATGGTCAATATTTAAATCAGAATAGTTGTGAGTGTAAACAATATCAAATTTAATTTTTTTTTTTATTTTTTCAATTTCTTTTGCCAATTTAAGTAAACCAACTTTATCTAATTGATTATCTTCAAAATCTAAATTTTTGACCCATTTAAATCCGAGAATTTTTTCTGCTTTTTTTAGACTTGCTATTCGACTTTTATATGTCAATCTACCTTTATCCCTTGAGGAAACTCCGTCTGTAAAAGATATTGCTAAGACTTTATTTCTCTCGCTTATATGTTTTGCTATTGTACCAGCCATTCCAAAAGTTTCATCATCTGGATGAGCCACAACAATTAGGATTTTTTTTTTCACTTTTTTGAGAGTTTTTTTACTAATTTTGATATTTTTGCATCATCTTTATAAATTTTTGACATTATGTCTGATGCTTCTATTGGGGCATATTTAAAAGCTAGCCTTAAAACATTCATCCAATTTACGTTATTTTTTTTTCTTATACCCTCTATTTTATCGATTATTTTTAGGCTTTTGATGTTAATTCTATTTTTTGACATATTCGAATTATAAGTATTTAACAACATTATAAATGAAAAAAAATAAAGTTAAAGTAGCTTTTCTTCTAGATAAACAAAACGATTGGTTATTTAAATATCTTAACACAAAAAAATTTCAAAATTATCTTAATAATCTTTATAAGATAAGTCTTGTCTTTAATCCAAAAAATCTTGCAAAATATGAGATTGTATTTGTTTTAGGTTATACAAAAATCTTAAAAAAACAATTGTTAAAGAGATGTAAAAATATTTTTCTTATACATGAAAGTAAATTGCCAAAAGGTAAAGGTTTTTCACCAATTCAATGGCAAATTTTACAAGGAATAAATTTAATAGATGTTTGTCTTATTAGACTAGTTGAGCGTTTTGATAGTGGTCCTATTATTTTAAGAGATAGAATAAAATTTGATGGAACAGAACTTTACGATGAAATTAGAAAAAAGCAATTTTATTGCACAGAGAGACTTATAAAAAAATTTCTAAAAAATTATCCCAAAATTAGTCAATACATTCAGAAAGGTAAGCAAACATATTACAGAAAAAGACATCTAAAAGACTCAAAATTAAACATATCTAAAACAATTAAAAGTCAATTTAATTTACTTAGAATTTGCAATAATTCTCAATGGCCAGCTTTTTTTTACTTTAAAAATAAAAAATATTTAATAAAGATTTTTAAAACACATGATAAATAATATACTTAAAACTCATCCGGTTTTTATTGCAGAAATATCTTGTAATCATAACGGATCATTAAAAAATGCAAAAAAACTTATTTTAGAGGCAAAAAAATCGGGTGCCGATTTTGTTAAGTTTCAAACATATACGCCAAGTACAATGACAATAGATTCATTAAAAAAAGATTTTAAAATTAAAAAAGGCATATGGAGAGGTAAAAATTTATGGCAATTATATCAATTGGCACAAACACCATTCGAATGGCAAAAAGATTTATTTGATTTTGCTAGAAAAAATAAAATTAAGTGTTTCAGCACACCATTTGATGAAACAGCTGTTGATATACTAGCGAAACTTAATTGTCCAATTTATAAAGTTTCATCTTTTGAAATAAACCATCTACCATTGATTGAGAAAATAGCAAAACTCAAAAAACCTATGATCATTTCTACCGGAACCGCACAACTGAACGAAATTGATGATGCTTTTTTTACTGCTCAAAAGAATGGATGTTCTGATATTACTCTCTTGTATTGTGTGAGCAACTATCCAGCAAAATCAGAGGATTTTAACTTAAATAATATTGCTTTTTTAAAGCGAAGATTCAATTGTAAAATTGGTTTATCAGATCATTCTGTTGGAGATGAAATTTCTAAACTAGCAGTAATGGCTGGAGCAGAATTAATTGAAAAGCATATAAAATTACCCAATCAGAAAACAGGATTTGATTTAAAATTTTCATCTACAGCTAAAGAGATAAAAAATTTAATATCAGAACTTAAAAAAATTTATAGTATTCTTGGTAAAAAAAACTTTATTAGAAAGCATAGTGAAAAAAATGCATACCAGCTAAAAAGGTCAATTTATTGTATTAAAAATATTAAAAAAGGAGATAAATTTTCTCCACAAAATATAAAAATAATTCGACCAGGTTTTAGTCTAAGCCCAAAATACTATAAAAAAATTTTAAACAAAAAAAGTCCTTATAATATTTATCATGGTCAAAGATTAAAAAAAGATTTAATTAAAGTGTTAAAATTAGAGATATAAAATGTCCAAAATAACTTATGGTAAACAATATATTGACTCGTTAGATAAAGCTTCGCTTGACAAAACTATTAAAAGTGAATTTTTAACTACAGGTCCAAAAGTAATCGATTTTGAAAAAAAACTTCAAAAATATGTTGGATCAAAATATGCTCTTTCATGTAGCTCGGGAACCGCTGCTTTGAATCTTGCAATCGAGGCTTTAGGTTTACCCGTTGGAAGTTGTGTAATAATTCCTACAATTAATTTTATATCTTCGTTTAATATATGCAAAAAATTAAAATTTAGAATTTATTTATGTGATGTAGATAGGTTTACAGGACAAATAACACCAGAATTAATAAAAAAATGTATTAAAGAAAATAATATCAAAAAAGTTGATTTACTAATAAGCATGTACCTGGCGGGATTTCCAGAAAATATAGAAGGAATTTATAATCTTAAAAAGAAATTTAAATTTAAAATTATAGAAGATGCATGTCATGCGTTTGGTGCTAAATATAAATTTAAAGATGAATATTATCATATTGGTAAATGCAAACATTCTGACATATCAACTTTTTCATTTCATCCTATAAAGACTATTACGACTGGAGAGGGTGGATTAATTACAACAAATAATCGAAATTATTATTTAAAAATGAAACTCTTAAGGTCTCATGGTATCTCAAAAAGTAAATCTCACTGGAAGTATGATGTGCTCCTAAGTGGATATAATTATAGATTGAGTGATATTAATTGCGCACTGGGTTTAAGCCAGTTGAAAAAGATTAATAAATTTTTAAATAAAAGAAAAAAAATATATGAGTTTTATAAGAAAGAACTTAATAATTATAATAATATAATAAAATTTCCGAATTATTATAAAAAGAATAATTCAAGTTATCATTTAGCAATTATAAATATAAATTTTAAAAATAAAAAAAAAAATAAAGATAAATTTTTCAAATATATGCTTCAAAAAAAAATAGTGTTACAATATCATTACATTCCCATACATACTTTTAAAGTTGGAAAAAATATTTCTAATAAATCCAAAATTTTTAAAAATGCTAATTCGTACTTCCATAATACTGTCAGTTTGCCAATACATTATAATTTAAATTATAAAGATTTAAGAAAAGTTGTATCTTGTATTAAAAAATATTTGAAATAATTTTATGAGGTTGTCATTAGGAACTGCTAATTTTGGAATAAAATATGGTTTTTTAAATAAAAGTTTAAAAAGAAAAGATATAAAAAAAATTAAAAGTTTCTGTATTAAAAAAAAAATTTTACATATCGATACTAGCACAGATTATAAAAATTCATTTAAATTTATAAATAAAATAATAGATAAAAAATTTAAAGTTATTATAAAAATAAAATTTAAAAATAAAAAATTAAATGACTATAAAAGTTTTAAAAAACATATTTTATTTATAAAAAATAAACTAAATATTAAGAGTTTTTATGGATTACTCATTCATGAGCCTAAAGATTTGATTGGAAAAAAAGGATTAAAAAGAATAAATTTTTTCAAAAAAATACAAAAGCAGGAGTTAGTCAAAAAGATTGGTATTTCAATTTATTCTTATTTAGATTTAAAGAGAATTGAGCGTTTTTTGGAACCTGAAATAGTTCAGTTTCCATTAAATGTTTTTGATGACAGAATTACTAAGACAAAATGGTTTAAGGATGTAAAAAAAAACCCAAAAGTGGAGACTTATGCGCGTTCGTGTTTTTTGCAGGGTTCTTTAATAAATTTTAAAAGAAGTAATAAAAGGGTCATCACCAGATTTAGGGGTGATTTCGATAATTTTCATAAATGGTGTGAAAAAAAAAATTTATCACCTATGGATGCTTGTATTCATTTTGTCAAAAAATACAGGTATATTGATTATTTAATTATTGGTTTTGACGATATCCATCAATTAATTTATATAAACAATTCATTTAAAAAAAAAAACATAAAAATACCAAATATATTTTGTAAAAATAAAATTAAATTAGTTGATCCTAGGTTATGGTAATAAAAGATACTGCTATAGTAATTCAAGCCAGACATAATTCAAAAAGATTTAAGGGTAAAATTTTTAAAAAAATAAATAAAAAAGTATTGTTAGAAATTTTAATTGAAAGACTTAAACAATCAAAAACTATAAAAAAAATTATAATAGCTACAACTAAAAATAAGCTTGATAAAAAAATTATCAATTTCTGTAATAAAAAAAATATTGACTTTTTTGTTGGATCAGAAAAAAATGTATTATCAAGATACTATTTTGCAGCTAAAAAATTTAAATTAAAACATATCGTAAGGATAACTTCAGATTGTCCGTTTGTATGTCCAAAATTATTGGATATGATGATCTTAAAATATAAAAATAAAAAAGTAGACTATTTATCAAATATTAATCCCCCTACATTTGCTGATGGCCTGGATATAGAAATTTTTAATTTTAAAGCTTTAAAAGATGCTTTCTATAATGCAAAATATTTAAATCAAAAAGAGCATGTAACTAAATATATAATTAACAGTCAAAGATACAAAAAATTCAACTTCAAAAACTTAGAAAATTTATCGTACTTAAGAGTAACAGTTGATTACCCAGAGGATATAGAAATATTAAAAAAAATTGCAAAACGCTTCAGAGGATTTAATTTTAATTTTCAAGATTTACATATTTACTTGAAAAAAAATAATACAAGAAAAAAAGATAAATTTAGAAATTTATCAGAATATAATTCTTTAGGTCAAGCCAAATGGCAAAAAGCTAAAAATATAATTCCAGGTGGAGTTATGCTATTTTCTAAAAATCCAGATTTATATCTACCAAAAAAATGGCCAGCTTATTTTTCGAAAACAAAGGGTTGCGCTGTTTGGGATTTAAATAAAAAAAAATATTTAGATATGTCTGTTATGGGATTAGGAACAAATATTCTTGGTTATTCAGACAGTAGAGTAGACAGTATTGTAAAAAAAGTTGTTAATGAAGGTAACTTAAGTACTTTAAATAATATAGAGGAAGTTGAATTAGCTGAAAGACTAGTTGGTATGCATCCCTGGTCAGATATGGCTTTTCACGTGAGAACTGGAGCCGAAGCAAATGCTGTAGCAGTAAGACTAGCAAGGGCCGCAACATCAAAAAATAAAGTTGGTATATGTGGTTACCATGGTTGGTCGGATTGGTATCTTTCATCTAACCTTAAAAATAAAAATGCTTTAGGTAATCACCTAATGAATAATTTATCAGTAAAAGGAGTTGATAATAAATTAAAAAACTCAACATTTGTTTTTAATTTTAATGATTACAAAAGTTTAGATTTAATTTCCAAAAGTGATAATTTTGCAGCAATAATAATGGAACTCGCTAGAAAGGATTATCAAGATAATAACTTTTTAAAAAAATTAAGACAAATATGTAATAAAAAAAATATTGTTCTTATTTTTGATGAATGTACTTCTGGATTTAGAGAAAACTTTGGGGGATTACATATTAAACTCAAGGTTAATCCTGACATAGCCACTTTTGGTAAAGCACTTGGTAATGGATATTCAATTTGCTCAGTTGTTGGTAGAAGAGAAATTTTATCAGAGTCTCGAAATAGTTTTATTAGCAGCACCTTTTGGACAGATAGAATTGGACCCGCAGCCGCCTGTAAAGTTCTCAATATTATGGAAAAAACAGAGTCATGGAAAATTATATCGAAAATCGGTTTTAATTATAAAAAAAAATTAAAAAAAATTTGTGATGAAAATAAGGTTCCTGTAGAAATTTACGGACTTGATGCATTACCAAAATTCAATTTTAAAAAAAATAATAATTTTTATAAAACTTTTATTACACAAGAATTTTTAAATTATAATATTTTAGCAACAAATGGCATATATACATGTGTAAAACACGAGGAAAATTATATGAATAAATATTTTGATATTATGAATGATATCTTGATTAAAATTTCAAAAAATTATTATTCGGGGGATGATCCTGTGAATTTATTAGAAAACGATGTTGCGATTGCAAGTTTAAGAGAAAAAATTTATTAAATATTTTCAATAAGTTTTAATAATTTATTTTTACCTAATTTGATTTTATTATCCTTTGAGTTATATTCAAAATATTGTTTAACTCTTTTACCTTTTTCACCATAAAAATTAAAAATAAAATTTTTTTTTTTATTAAATTCTATAGTAGGGCAAATAATATAATATTTTTTGAATTCGATTACTAAATGACTATCATCCTTAGGACACATCACTTCATGAAGTTTTTCACCTGGCCTGATTCCAATTATTTTTTGTTTTAAACTTGGTGCCATAATCTTGGCAAGTTCTGTAATTTTAATTGAAGGTAGTTTTGGAACAATAATTTCACCTCCTTTCATAATTTTAAATGCATTTATCACAAAGTTTATGGCCTCTTCAAGAGTGATTAGAAATCTTGACATATCCTTGTGAGTAATAGGTATAAATTTTTTTTTTTCTTGAATTATTTTTTTAAAAAAAGGTATTACCGAGCCTCTTGAATTTATAACGTTACCATATCTCACAGTTGAAAAAGATATTTTTTTATCACCTTTAATATTGTTTGCAGCTGAAAATAATTTATCACTTACAAGTTTAGTAGCTCCGTATAGATTAATCGGATTTGCTGCTTTGTCGGTAGACAATGCTATTACTTTTTTTACATTGTTTAAAATTGAGGATTTAATTACATTTTCAGCACCAGTAATATTAGTATTAACATATTCTGAGGGATTATATTCAGCTGAGTTAACTTGTTTTAATGCTGCAGCATGAACTACATAATCAATTTCATTCATTGCATAATTTATTCTATCGTAATCTCTGACATCTCCAATAAAAAATCTCAACTTACTATTATTTTTAAATTTTAATTGCATTTCATACTGTTTAAATTCATCCCTAGAATAAATTACTATTTTTTTTGCATTGAATCTTTTTAATAGAACTTCAGTAAACTTTTGGCCGAATGACCCTGTTCCACCAGTGATTAATATTGATTTGTTGTTAAACATTTTAATTAAGGTTGTTTATCCTACACATTTTAGGAAAATATTAAAGAAAAAGTTTAAAAATATTGACTGTTCAAAGAATGAACATTATATGTTCAATTTATGAACAAATTTGATAATGATGAAGAGAAATTAGAAGTATTGAGAAAAATACAAAAAAATCCTCAATCTTCACAAAGAAAGCTAGCTAACGATTTAGGATTTAGTCTTGGAAAACTTAATTATTGTGTGAAAGCTTTAAAACAAAAAGGTTTAATTAAAATTAATAACTTCAAAAAAAATAAAAATAAATTGAACTATCTTTATATCGTTACACCCAAAGGTATCGATTATAGAATAAAACTTACAATCAAATTTATGAAAAAAAAGATGAAAGAATACGACGATCTTAAAAAAGAAGTTTAATCAAAATTTAATGGATAATTTAAAAAATAAAATAAAAAAAAAAAAACTTCAAATAGGTATAATTGGACTTGGTTACGTAGGGTTGCCTTTAGCTTTAAATTTTGTAAACAAAGGATTAAATGTAATTGGATTTGATATTGATAAAAATAAAACCAAAAAAATAAATAGTGGTATTAATTATGTTAATGCTAGTCCAATTTCTAAAAAATTCACAGCTACGGATAATTTTAAAAAAATACAAATATGCGATGTAGTAATTATTTGCGTTCCAACTCCATTAAAAAAAAATCAATTACCAGACATTAGTTATTTAATTCAAACAGTAAGAACTATAAAGCCGTATTTGAAATGTGGTCAACTAATATGCTTGGAAAGCACATCTTACCCAGGAACAACGGAAGAACAAATAGTAAGTAAAATAAAAAACAGATTTACCGTTGGAAAAAATATATTTGTTTGTTTTTCACCAGAAAGGGAAGACCCAGGCAATAAAAAATTTAAAAATAAAAATGTTCCAAAAGTAATTAGTGGACATACAAACAATTGTCTTAAATTAGGTAAAATGTTTTATAGTTTAGCTTTTACAACTTTAGTACCCGTAAGTTCAACAAGAACTGCTGAATTTACAAAACTTTTGGAAAATATCTATCGGTCAGTAAACATAGGATTAGTAAATGAAATGAAAATAATTTCGAAATTGATGAACGTCAATATTCACGAAGCAATCAAAGCTGCAAGTACTAAACCATTTGGCTTTAAAGCTTTTATACCTGGACCTGGAATGGGAGGACATTGTATACCTATAGATCCGTTTTATATGTCATGGAAAGCAAAAACATTGGGATATAATTCAAAGTTTATTAATCAGGCAGGTAAAATAAACACATTCATGCCTAAGTGGACTGTCTTACAGATAGTAAAAAACTTAAAGAAAAAAAAAATCAATTTAAAAAAATGTAGAGTATTAATAATAGGTGTTGCTTATAAAAAAAATATAAAAGATGATAGAGAAAGCCCAGCTTATGAAATTATTAATCTCCTAAAAAAGCAAAACATAAAAGCTTTATATCATGATCCATTTATTTTAAATATAAAAAATACAAGAAAGTTTAAAAATCTTAATAAATATAAATCTATAAAATTGAATGAAAAAAATTTAAAAAATTTTGACGCTACAATAATAGTCACAGATCATGATAAGGTCAATTATTCCAAGATAAAGCGTTATTCAAAATTAATTTTTGATTGTAGAGGAAAGTTTAATTTTAAAGATGAGAGAAATTACCAAAATATTATCTCAATATGATATGAAAAACTCAAGTTTAACAAGGTTATTTGGCAAATTAGATCACACAATTTTAAAGAAGGAAGATAATAATTTTATAAAAATAAATAAAAAAATTTTACCAAGAGATAGTAAAAAAATTATATTAATAGAGATTAATCATGATTATTCCTTTTTAGTACATAATTATTTTTTATTAAAAGAAAAGATTTTTTCAAATCAAAAAATAATTGGAATATGGACTCAATGCATTAAAAGAGAAAAAGGGATTTTAAATTTATTAAAATTTTTAATATTTTATTTTTTGAATTTTTTAGAAAAAAGAAAATGGTTTAAACTATATAAATCTATGGGTGTGGAGGAATGCATCGATCTTAATAATAATTTGCTCGCTAATCTTATAAACAAAAAGACTAATTTTATTAAAAAAAACATATCTATAAGCCAAAAAAAAAATATTCACAAAATTAAATATAAAAATATTAAAATTGGCGACCTAATATATGATTACTACTTGAGATATTACAGATCTGGAACATTTGATTGTACAAAAAAATTTGAATTTAACAGAATTTTAAACTATGTGGAGCACAGCTTTGATAATCTAAATAAATTTTATGAAAAAAATAAAAATAATTTAGAATACTATATACCTCAATATGCAGGTTATATTCACCACGGTATTCCAGTAAGATTTTTTTTAAATAAAAAAATAAAAACAATTGGTGGCATAACTAGTTGCCAATACTCAAAAAAATTTACATTTCAAGATTTATACCATGTTTACAATCCAAAAAACGTAAAAAAAAATTTTTTTAAATTAAAAAATAGGTTGCAAAAAAGAAAAATAGCCAAAAAAGAACTGATTGAAAAATTTAAAGGTAAAATAAATTCAGAGTATTCGTATATGAGAAAATCTTTTTATAATAATAAAAAGATTTTAAAAAATAAAAATAACGACGTAATTATTTTTTTACCGAACTTTGTTGACGCACCACATTGCTATGGAAATTTAGTTTTTAACGATTTTCAAGAATGGTTAGTTGAAACTTTAGATTACTTAGGAAGAAAAAATAATTTAAGGGTTGGTGTTAAAATTCATCCGAACTCCTTATATGTCAGCAAAAGTTTGACCAATTTTTTTAAAGAAAAATATAAAAATAAAATATCATGGATTGATAGTGAAATTTCAAATAAGAAAATCTTTTCAAATAAAGTTTTGTTCGGACTTTCGCCTTACGGTACAGTATTACATGAAATGGCTTTTCATAATATAGTGCCTATAGCAGCTGGGGATAATCCTTATATGTCATTTGGTTTTGTGCAAACACCTAAAAATAAAAAAGATTATTTTAAGTTAATCGACAGAGCTCTAGAAAAAAAAATTAAATTTAGAAAAAATTTGAAAAACGAGTTAGAAGAAAGTTATTATATGTATTTTTTACACGATAATGATTATATAAAAAATCTATCGAGAAAATTTGATTTAAAAAAATTTCATCAAGGATCAGGTGTTAACGATATAGGAGTTTTAAGAGAGTTTTTAAAAAAAGGCTTTATAAAATGATAAATACTTTTTTATATGGAATAGGCGATAAAGATTTATTAAATGAGCTTGTAAAGAATCTAGATGTTAAATTTAATATTCACTGCTACGATAATATTAAAAAAGATATAAGTAATATAGATCTAGTAAATAACAATTTTTCTTTTACTCCAATATTTACAAAAAAAGGTTATACGATTTACAAATCATTTCACACTGAATTTTTTCAAGATTTCCACAAGATGATTTTGACCAGAGGCTTGTATAAATCAACTTATTTTGAAATTGAAAATGAGTTCGCAATTTTCTTTCATTCTTTTTTGCAAATTTTAATTGAAAAAAAAGTTGAATTAGTAATATTTGGTGCATTTCCTCATGATGGACCAGATTATATTTTATATCATTTAGCAAAAAAATTGGGACTTAAAACAATATTATTTTATCAAAGTATTTTTCCAAATAAATTTTTTATGATGTCAGATATAAATGAACTTGGAAAATTTGATAATGACAAGGGAGAAAATAAAATAAATTTAGAAAATGTTTTAGATTCCAAACAGTCATATATAAATACTGTTACAGAATATAATTATCAAAATAGCCATCTAAAAAAATATAATCTAAAGAAATTTTTAAGCGAAAAAAGAAAAATTAAAAAAATTATTATTAAATTGTTCATATTTCTTAAATTAATAAAAAGAAAAGATAGAGAGAAAGAATTTTTAAAAAATTTAAATAAAATTGAATTAAAAAAGAATGAAACAAAGATCTTGTTAAATTCAAAAAAAAAAAAGATATATTTTCCTCTACATCTTCAACCTGAAATGGCTACTTCTTTGCTTTCAAAAGAATATAATGATCAAATTTATCTATTGGAGAAATTAAGTTTAATAGTTAATCAAGACTGGATTATTATAGTTAAAGAAAATCCTAGACAATCATCATATCAGAGAGGACATTTTTTTTTCAAAAGATTGGAATATTTAAAAAATATTGTATTTGTTAATAGTCATTACAATTCACAAGATTTGGTAAAAAATTGCGACCTAGTAGCGACAGGTGCAGGAACAGTTGGATGGGAAGCATTGATAAATTCAAAAAAATGTTTAGTTTTTGGAAATCCATGGTTTCAATATCTTCATGGTTGTTTAAAATTTAATGACAACTTATCAATAAATGATATTGAGAAATTTATTAATAATGATTTTGATAAAAAACAGTTCACTAAAGATTTGAATAGTTTAATTCATAATACTTATGAAGGCATAGTCAACGATTTCTACAAAAGAATTCACATTAACTTTGATGAAAAAAAAAACAGCAAAGTTGTAACTGAAAACATAATTAAATTTATTAAAATAAACTTATCAAATTGAAAAAAAAAATTTTACAAAAAACAATATTTTTA
>CACPBW010000003.1 GCA_902632275.1 uncultured Pelagibacteraceae bacterium
TGTATTTCAAATTAACATTGAACCCTTAAATAAAAGAGCTCAAGATATACCTTTATTAATTAAATACTTCTCAGAAAAAATTGCTGAAAATTATAATCTCAAAAAGTTTGTTATTGATCCAAATAATCATAATTTAATTGATTATTCTTGGCCTGGAAATGTTAGAGAATTAAGAAACTTGATAGAAAGAATAGCTATACTATCACCAGATAGCCCTGAAAAGATATTTAGTATAATTAAAGAGTCATTAAAAATTTCAGAAGGTGAAAATGTGTTTCATGAAAAATCTTTATCTGTACCATTAAAAGAGGCTAGAGAAAATTTTGAAAAAGAGTATTTATCATCTCAATTAAAAAAATTTGGAGGAAATATATCTAAGATGGCTAAATTTATTGGAATGGAAAGATCAGCATTACACAGAAAATTAAAAGGGCTTAATATAAAAGATCTGAATTAATGAATATAATAATTTGCGGTGCAGGAAGAGTTGGATTCACTATAGCTAAGCTATTAAGTGAACAAGACCATTCTATTACTGTTGTCGACCAATCGAGTGAAGATATCCAAAAAATTAAAGATTCTTTAGATGTGAATGCTATTGTTGGAAAAGCAACTTATCCCTCAATTTTAGAAAAAGCCAAAGGTGCTGATGCTGACATGATAATTGCAGTTACCAGAAATGATGAAATTAATATGCTTATATGTCAAATTGCTTATACCACTTTTAAAATATCAAAAAAAATTGCTAGAATAAGATCACAAAATTATCTGGAGCCGAAATTTAGTAAATTATATAATAAAGAAAATCTTCCTATAGATGTTATAATTTCACCTGAACTTGAAATTGCAAAATCCTTATTGAGAAAACTTGAGGCACCCGGTGCTCTTGACAATATTCCATTTGCTGACAATAAAATAAGACTTTTAGAGATTTTAATAGAAGAAAATTGTCCTATTAAAAATATAAAATTAAATGAATTAACTAAAAAGTTTCCAGATTTAGAGGCAAATATTTTAGGAGTCATTCGAAACGAAAAATTTATTATTTTAAAAAAAAATGACGTGATGGAAAAAGATGATAAGGCCTACGTAATAATAAATTCTTCTCAAATGGCAAAAACCCTTATAGCCTTTGGACATAACGAAAAAATATCAAGTAAAATATTAATTATAGGTGGAGGAAATATTGGCTATAATTTAGCAAAAAATATCGAAGAAACTTTTGATTCAGCTAGAATTAAAATTATTGAAAAAAATAAAGAGAGAGCTGAATTTATTGCAAATGAATTAAACAATTCAATTATTATAAATGGTGATGCTTTAGATGAAGATGTTCTATCAGAGGCAAACCTTGATGAAATTGAGACAGTTTTAGCACTTACAAATGACGATGAGGATAATTTAATGATTAGTGTTTTAGTTGAAAAGTTCTCAAAAAATAAAAAAACAATAGCACTAACAAATAAATCTAATTATTCATTACTTCAATCCTCGTTAAAAATAGACGATCTTATAGATCCAAGGATGAGCACTGTTTCAAGTATATTGAAACATGTTCACAAGGGAACTATCGAGACAGCATACAGTATACTGAATGGTGAGTATGAGGTGATTGAGGCGGAAATAATTGAAACGTCAGAATTAATTAACAAAGAGTTAAAAAATGCAAATTTACCTGACGAAATAAGAATTGGAGCTATTTTGAGAGGAGATGATATAATTATTCCACGTTCAAGTTTTGTTTTTCAAAAAGATGATAAAGTAGTGTTTCTCGCTAAAAATGACCAAATTTCGGTTGTTGAGAATATGTTTCGTATAAGCTCAATTTAATGCTTAATTTCAGTATTTACTATTTAAGATTTTTCAATATTTTAATTTGCTTTCTGTGCTTTTTGAATATTCTTTATTCATATTATTTTGATTTATACCTAAATGTAGATACATACTTATATACTTTTCTAGTTTCTACATTACCTTTATTAAGTTTCTTTTTTTTAAAAAAAAATACGACAAAGATAAGTGTTTTTACAAAAATTTTCTCAGTAGTTTTAGGCTATTTTATTTTACCATTATTTATAGCATTACCATATTATTTAAGCATTTATAATATAACCTTTGCAAATGCGTATTTTGAATCAGTATCTGGTTTTACCTCTACAGGATTTACAGTATTTGAAAATATTAAGCATTTGGATGAAAGCTTAATACTTTGGCGTTCATCATCTCAATGGTTAGGAGGTTTATATTTTTTATTTTCAATAATCTTATTAATTGATGTTTTCGATGATAATCTTAAAAAGACATTAACTAATTTTTTAGCTTTCAATACAGCTGAAATTTTTAAACAGTCACTTAAAATATTCATTTTTTACTCTTTCTTAACCGTTATAATTTTTGTTATCTTAAACTTGTTTAGTTTTAGATCATTTGTATCACTAAATTTATCAATGACTTTAATATCATCAGGTGGTTTTTTACCGGTAAATAATCTTGAATCAATTCTAAATAGTCAAACTCAAATTATTATTCTTTCTCTACTAATGTTACTCTCTTTTTTAGCTTATTCTTTATATATAATTTAACAGTATATAGGAGGAAGGGGATTAAATTTATCCAAGAAGATATTTATCTTATAGGTTATTTGGTAATTGTAATTTTTGCATTTTTTCTTCTAATTGATAAAGAAATAAACTTTTCAATAATTTTTCTGTCTATAGCAAGCTGTGTTTCAAATATTGGTGTGTCATTAAAAAATACACCTCAGCACTTATCATTCATATTTATAATTTTAATTATTGTAGGTGGATCCTTTTTTTCAACAAGTTCAGGTCTACGTTTTTTAAAAATTATTTCTTTATTTAAATTTTCCATTAATGAAATAATTTCTAATGCCAAACCTAAAAATGTGTTTATAAATAAATTATTATTCTCAGACAAAATTATGGATAAAACTGATTTTTATAAATATTTTTTGTCAATTATAATATTTATAATTTCACTCATATTTCTATCTAGCGTAATATCAATGAGCAACCTATCTTTTGAGCAATCATTTAATCTTTCGATATTGACACTTATGAATACGGTAAATTCACATATGACAGATACAAATAGTATAGATTTCGAAGAAATAAGTAATTTAACAAAATATTTTTTAATATTATTTATGATTATCGGGAGAGTTGAATTATTATCTATTCTTATTATATTTAAAAAATTCTTTTTTAAAAATTAGTTTACTTATATAAGTATGTTAAATTGCGCCCTTAGCTCAGCTGGATAGAGCAACGGTTTTCTAAACCGTGGGTCGGAGGTTCGAATCCTTCAGGGCGCGCCATATTCTTGAATGAAAAAAAAAATTTTATATTGGTCTCCATTTATTTCTAATGTTGGCACAGTAAAATCGACTCTTAATTCAGCAATAGCATATTCAAGATATAGTTTAAGAACTAACAATGTTGGTATAATAAATGTTTGTGGTGAGTGGGATGAATATGAAGATGAAATAAAAAAAAATAACCTAAATCTTATTAAATTAAATTTTAGTTATTTCAAATATTTACCTAAAAATGGGTATATACAAAGTAGAATATCATTTTTTTTGATTTTTATCCTATCATTCTTCCCGTTAATAAAATTATTAAATAAACAAAAACCAGATTATTTAATAATTCATTTAATCACATCGCTACCATTATTAATAAATTACTTTTTAAAACCAAAATCTAAGGTAATTTTAAGAATATCTGGTTTGCCAAAATTAAATTTTTTAAGAAAAATATTTTGGATGATTACTACAAAAAATATCTTTAAAATTACTTGTCCCTCAATTGAGTTAATTAATGACTTAAAAAATAAAAATTTTTTAATTGAAAAAAAATTAATATTTCTGCCTGATGCTATAATTAATGTAAAAAAATTCGTTAAATTGAAATACGAAAAAATTGAAAAAAAAAGTGATAGAAAATTTTTGCTATCAGTAGGAAGACTGACACCTCAAAAAAATTTTAAATATCTGATTAATGAAATTTCTAATTTCTTTGAGTCAAACAAAAATTATGATCTTTATATTATTGGTGAGGGTGAGCAAAAAAAAGAATTACAAAATTTAATTAATAAAAAAAAATTAAATGATAGAGTTTATCTAATAGATTATACTGCTAATGTTTATTCATACATGAAAAATGCATCTATATATGTTCTCTCCTCATTGTGGGAAGATCCTGGGTTTGTAATCATAGAGGCTGCATTATGCAATCTTCCAATTATATCATCAAATTGTTCCAATGGACCAAAGGAATTTCTTTTAAATGGTGATGCTGGCAAGCTATTTGAAAACAATAAAAAAGGGGCATTATCTAAAGCTCTTGAAGATCACAGTGAGAATTTTTTAAAAAAGATAAAAGCAAAGAAAAATACTTTGAAGTACACTAATTTCAGACATTTTAAAAAACTGAACTCAATTATTTCATAATTAATACCAATGTACGTCAAATTGAGCCTTTTTATTTGAAAACTTATTAAATTATCGTCAAAAAAAATCAATTTTATTATTGATGAGAGATATAGATCATGCTTTACTTGTTAAAATTCAAAAACAATTTTGAATTATTTGTTAACAAATAAACTTAAAAACAAGAGGAAGAATATATGTTTAAAGTTATAAAAAAATTGACTTCTTTCGTAGCTATGGTTGCAGTGCTATTTGCATTTACAACTGAAGCTATGGCAAAGAAATCAAAAACTCTTAAAAACACTCAGAAGAAAGGTTTCGTAAGATGTGGTGTTTCTCAAGGTCTTCCAGGATTTTCAAATGCTGATGCATCTGGAAATTGGACTGGTGTTGACGTTGATGTATGTAGAGCTGTTGCTGCTGCAGTACTTGGAGATGCAAACAAAGTTAAGTTCACTCCATTAAGTGCTAAAGAAAGATTTACCGCTCTAACTTCTGGTGAGATTGATATCTTATCAAGAAATACTACTTGGACACTTTCTAGAGATGCTGATATTGGTCTTACATTTGTTGGAGTTAACTTCTACGATGGACAAGGTTTCATGGTAAGAAAAAACTCAGGCATTACTTCAGTAAACCAATTTAAAAATGGTATTTCTGCTTGTACTAACATTGGTACTACAACAGAGCTAAATATGAGAGACTTCTTTAATTCAAGAGGAATTTCATATGAGCCAGTAGCTTTTGAAAAAGCTGACGAAGTTGTTGCTGCTTATGATGCAGGTAGATGTGATACTTACACTACTGATAAATCTGGATTAGCAGCTCAAAGAACAAAAATGAAAAACCCAGATGAGCACATGGTATTACCTGAAACTATTTCTAAAGAACCTTTAGGACCAGTTGTAAGACAAGGTGATGCTGTTTGGGAAGACATTGTTCGTTGGTCATTAAACACTATGATCGAAGCTGAAGAGTATGGAATTACTTCTTCTAATGCTGATTCTATGAAAACTTCAGATAACCCTGCAATTAAAAGACTTGTAGGTGCTGAGGGTGAATTAGGAGCAGCTTTTGGTCTAGATAATGACTGGAGTTTAAGGATTATTAAACAAGTAGGAAACTATGGTGAAAGCTATAAAAGAAATATAGCTGACCCAGGTATCTTACCAGACAGAGGTCCAAATCAACTTTGGACTAAAGGTGGAATTTTATACGTACCACCAGCAAGATAATTCTTGATTTAAATACTTTAAAAAGGGCTAGATTTTTCTAGCCCTTTTTTTTATATTCGCGATCTAATGAATAACAAAATCAAAAAAATTCTACCACAAATCATAACAGTTTTATTTGTTTTAGGCATATTTGGTTTTTTTACCTTCAATGCTCAAATCAATATGGATAATAGAGGAATTGATTTTGGTTTTGGTTTTTTAACACAAGAATCCTCTTTTGATGTTCAGTTTTCTCTTATCGAGTATAGTGGCTCACACTCATATGCTAGGGCTTATCTTGTAGGATTACTTAATACATTATTAGTATCTTTTATAAGCATAATTTTTTGTACAATTTTGGGTGTAATATTTGGAGTAGCAAGATTATCTTCAAATTATCTAATTAGAAATTCTGCAGCTTGGTATGTTGAATTTTTTAGAAATATTCCATTATTACTTCAAATTTTCTTTTGGTATTACGCAGCATTAAGAGCACTTCCTGTTCCAGAAAAAGCTGGACCATGGTTTGGTGTTACTTACATGACTATCAAGGGATATTATATTCCTTCATTTATTTGGACAAATTTAGATATTTTTTTATATTCAATTTTAGCAGTTATTGTTTCTATTATTATAATCTCAACTTATGCAAAAAAAATTCAAGAGAATGAAGGAAAACAAATCCCAGTTTTTTTTATTGCCTTGGGATTAATATTCGTAATTCCCGCTTTAACGTTTTTTATAGGAGGTGTATCCTTAGATTTTGGAATTCCTGTCTTAAAACAATTATCAAAAACTTCTTACGTGTTTGAAGGAGGTATAGGTTTACCACCTGAGCTAATTGCTTTAGTTTTAGCTTTATCATTATACACATCTACATTTGTTGCTGAGTGTGTTAGAGCTGGTATTCAAGGTATTGGAAAAGGGCAAAAAGAGGCTGCTGCATCAGTTGGTTTAACACCTAATCAAATATTAAAATTAGTAGTTATGCCGCAAGCTTTAAGAATTATAATTCCACCAACTACTAATCAATATCTTAATTTAACAAAAAATTCCTCCTTAGCAGCAGCAATAGCATACCCTGATTTGGTATTAGTTTTTGCTGGTACTGCATTAATGCAGACTGGAAAGGCGATTGAAATAGTATCTATTACAATGCTTACTTATTTATCTATAAGCTTAGCAATTGCAGCAATAATGAATTGGTATAACAAAAAAATAGAAATTAAGGAAAAATAATGAATAGTTTAAATTTCCTAAAATCAAATAAGCAGAATTTCTATTATTTTCTATACTTAGGTCTTTTTTTATTTTCTATAAGTATAATAGATGTTGCGATAAATGCATTTTTAAAAATTAATATCACATCCTTTCTACCAGGTATATTAAGTATCTTTCTTCCCCTAATTCTTGGTTTTGTAGGATTAAATTTTATTAGAACCGAATATTCTGGAATAAAAAGCTTGGATATTATAAATAAAAATATCAATACAAATAATTTTAACGCAATACTTACACTTCTTATTATTTTTGCGATTATTAAAGCAACTCCTCCATCTTTAAGTTGGATGATATTTGATGCAAATATTTCTGGTGATACTAAAGAAGCTTGTACAGGGACTGGAGCTTGTTGGACTTATGTTAAAGTTTGGTTCAGACGTTTTATGTATGGAATGTACCCAAATGATTTACATTGGAGGATCAATTTAGCATTTATTCTTGTTATTGCTTTAGGATTTTTTGGTTTTTTCTTAAAGGATAATTTAAAAAAATATTTAGCATTATACTATGTAATTATTTATCCAATAATTGCATTTTTAGTAATTTATTATCTAATCTCTGGTGGTGCTTTCGGTTTAGTTTGGGTCGAAACAGGTGCGTGGGGAGGTTTATCTTTAACATTTATTGTCTCTTTTTTCTGTTTAATTTTCTGTTTTCCTTTGGGTATGGTTTTGGCGCTAGGTAGGCGATCAAATCTTCCAATGATACGATATATATCAATTGGTTATATTGAGTTTTGGAGGGGTGTTCCTCTTATAACAGTATTATTTATGTCTTCAGTTATGTTTCCTATGTTTTTACCTGAGGATTTCTTCATGGATAAACTTGTAAGAGTAATCATAGCTATTACACTTTTCGAAGGAGCTTATTGCGCTGAAGTTATAAGAGGTGGTTTACAAGCACTACCAAGAGGTCAATATGATGCTGCAAAATCTTTGGGTATGGGATATTGGAAGATGCATATATTTGTAATTTTACCCCAAGCTTTAAAATTAGTAATTCCTGGTATATGCAATACATTCTTAGCACTTGTTAAAGATACCCCTTTAATTTTTGTAGTTGGATTAGCAGAATTGGCTGGAATGTTAGCTTTAGCAAAAACAAATCCAAAATGGTTAGGATTTGCAATGGAGGGATATATATTTGCTGCTATAATTTTCTGGATAATTTGCTATGCTATGAGCAAATATAGTTATAACTTAGAGGCAAAATATAAAACAGAAAGATAAAATGTCTGAACCAATAATTAAAATTGAAAACGTGAACAAATGGTTTGGAGATTTTCAAGTCTTAAAAGACATAAATCTTGATGTTTCTGCTAAACAAAAAATTGTTGTTTGTGGTCCTTCTGGATCTGGTAAGTCAACTTTAATTAGATGCATTAACAGGTTAGAAGAACATCAAAAAGGTACCATAATAGTTGATGGTACTGAACTTTCTGAGAATACGAAAAATATAGAACAAGTAAGAGCAGAAGTTGGAATGGTTTTTCAACAATTTAATTTATTTCCACATTTATCTATTTTAGATAACTGCACACTTGCACCAATTTGGGTAAAAAAAATGCCTAAAAAAGATGCTCAGGAATTAGCTATGAAACAATTAGAACAAGTTCAAATTGCTGATCAAGCAAATAAATTTCCTGGTCAGTTATCTGGAGGTCAACAACAAAGATCTGCTATTGCACGAGCTTTATGTATGCAGCCAAAAATAATGCTTTTTGACGAACCTACGTCTGCATTAGACCCAGAGATGATAAAAGAAGTTTTAGATGCAATGGTAAACCTTGCAAAAGGTGGAATGACAATGATTGTTGTCACGCATGAAATGGGTTTTGCAAAAGAAGTAGCTGACGAAGTTATATTTATGGATGAAGGAATGATTGTAGAAAAAGCAGAGACCAAAGAATTTTTTGCAAATCCAAAAAGCGATAGAACTAAGCTTTTTTTAAGTCAAATTTTATAATTAGTCTAAATAAGTTTACTTTATTTTGTAAAAGCAATTTAGGCTTTTTAGCCTTATGTCAAGCCAATAAATAGGCAAAAAAAAAAATATTTTAGGGCTTGCATAAACCTTCAGGATAGAGTTCAATCTTAATTTTAAGAGGGGTCTTAATGGAAGAAAATTTTAATAAACACTTAGGTAATAAGCTTAAGCTAAGAAGATTAGCTCTTGGCTTAACACAAACAAAGGTAGCTAAAGCAATTAATGTTACTTTTCAACAAATCCAAAAATATGAAAAAGGCACAAATGGAGTAAGTTCTATTAGACTTCTACAATTGTCTAATTATCTGAAAGTGCCAATTAATTATTTTTTTGAGGATTTTTCCGAATATGCAATTAATGCTGAAAAAATAAAAGAAAACCATATGAATGTTAATTATAATTTTCTTTTGAAGCTATATTCTGAACTTACACAGGACCAAAAATTAAAATTTAGTAAAAATCTTCAAGTTTCTCAGATAGGAATTTCTAAAACTGGCTGAGACTACTTAGCAAATTTTAATTTTGTTTAAATATTTTAATTTGAGTTAATGAAAATATTTAAATTTTTTATTTTTTCTACATTATCAATTGTATTACTAATATTTTTAGCAGTTTTATATGATCTGTCTTATTATGATCCGTCATATGTGAACAGAAGTGCTATTACCTTTAATAAAAATAATCTAAACAGTAAAAAAATAAAAAAATTATATACACATATAGAAAAAATCCCTTATTTCCTAGGTTACCAGTTTTTAGATAGTCATAAAGAATTTTGGAAAATTGAAGATGAAAATACAAGAGATGAATTACCTGAATTTCAAATAATACCTGCTAAGACAAAAAATTTTGTAGATGGTTCAAAAAAAGATGAAATTGAGAGAAATTACGAAAATTGGACAAGAAGCCATGGAGGGTATTCAAATCTCAGATTTTCAAATTTGGACTTAATAAATAAGTCAAATGTAAAAAATTTAGAGGTCGCTTGGGTATATAAGTCAAACGATGTTAAAAAAAGTATTCAAGCTAATCCAATTATAAAAGATGGTCTGATATATTTTCCAACACCAGGAAATTCAATCGTATGTTTAGATGCTGCAACTGGTAAGGAGATTTGGAAATATAAAGTTCAAAGAGGGTTCCATGCAGCGAAAAGAGGACTTCTTTTATGGCAGGATAAAAAAAATAATATATTAAGACTTATTTTTACAAACGACGATCAGTTGATATCACTTAATGCTAAAACAGGAGTACCTGTAGAAAATTTCGGTAAAAACGGAATTGTTAAAATTGGCTCATCACCTACTACACCAGTAATAGTAGATGAACAAATTATAATAGGCTCAGTCATTCCTGCAGTCGAAGTTTATGATGTTTACAATGGTAAGCTACAATGGAAATATTACTTAAGAAAATTAAATAAAAAATTAACAAATTACAGAGATTTTAAAGGGGGTTCACCTTGGGGCGGTATAGCCTCAGATAATAAAAATGGTATATTATATTTAACTACCGGTAATGCTGCCCCATATCTTGTTGGAATTCAAAGACCAGGAAAAAACTTATATGCAGATAGTGTAATTGCATTCGATATAAGAAAAAAAAATATAAAGTGGTATTTTCAAGAAACATGTCATGATTTATGGAACAATGATATTGCAGGTCCTCCTATATTGACCACAATTAATAAACATGGAAAAAGAATTGATGTAGTCGTAGCTGTATCAAAAACCGGAAATACACTAATTTTAGATAAAAATACTGGTGAACCATTATTTGATTTTGTTAAAAGAAAGGCTCCAGTTTCTAAATTACCAGGTCAAAGAACATGCGAATACCAACCCGATTTAAAATTACCTGAACCATTTTCAAGAAATGAATTTAAACTCGAACATATCACAAATAAATCTCCCGAAGACAGAAATTATGTTTTAAATCAAGTAAAAGAATCTAATTATGGTTTCTACCCTACATATGAAACTAATAAATTTACAATTTCTTATAATTTATGGGGTGGATCACAATGGCCAGGAGCATCGATTGATCCAGATGAAAATGTTCTTTATGTAACATCTCATAACTTACCAACAAAATTTAAGGTTTTTAAATCTTTTGATATAAATAAAAATTTAGAATTCAGCACTAATTTTTTAAGTATTGGCAAAAATAACAAACTTGATGATATTGAGGGTTATCCTGGTGTTAAGCCTCCATGGGGAAGTTTAACAGCAATAAATCTAAATAGTGGTAAAATTTTATGGCAGGTTCCACTAGGATATTTTGATAAGCTAAAAGAAAAGGGGTTTCCTGATACTGGTACAGCTAACTTTGGTGGAGCTACAGCTTCATCAGGTGACTTAATATTTGCAAGCGGAACCCTGGACAAATTAATAAGAGCGTTTGACGCCAAGACTGGTGCAGTACTTTGGTCGCATAAACTACCTTATATTGGTTCCGCTCCACCAAGTATTTATAAAGTTAAGAACGAACAATATGTAGTTGTTCCAGCGACAGGAGGGTGGAGTTTATCTAAAATTTATCCTGAGTTAGTTGAACAGGGTGATGCTTTTGTGGCTTTTAAATTAAAAAAAAATTAATGGCTCCTCGGGCAGGACTCGAACCTGCGACCAATTGATTAACAGTCAACTGCTCTACCAACTGAGCTACCGAGGAATGTAAAGTTCAGAATTTACTTTTTTTTAAATGTAAAACAACTACTTTTTTGGAGGTAACGCCCGGAATCGAACCGGGATACAAGGATTTGCAATCCTCTGCGTAACCATTCCGCCACGTTACCATTATTTGTTAATAAAATAATTTATACTATGCTTATAGTAAATAGGCCCTCAAATTCAATCTTAATTTGAATATTGTTAATTACGTTTATTAAATTATAAACTATAAATCAGCATATGAGCTCAGATAAATATATTCATAACCAGGTAGAAAATAAAATATATAAGTATTGGGAAAAGAAAAACCTATTTAAACCGAAAAAAAATAAAAAATATTTTTCGATAGTTATACCTCCTCCAAATGTTACAGGAAGTCTACATATGGGGCATGCATTAAATAATACAATTCAGGATTTACTAACAAGATTCCATAGAATGAATAATTATGAAACTTTATGGCAACCAGGAACTGATCATGCTGGTATTGCTACACAGGCTTTGGTGGAGAAAAAATTAGAAAAAGAAAATATTAATAAACAAGACTTAGGAAGAGAAGAATTTATTAATAAAGTCTGGGAATGGAAAAAGGAATACGGAGACATAATAATTAATCAGTTGAAAAAATTGGGATGTTCTTGTGATTGGTCAAGAAATGCTTTCACCATGGATGAAAACCTTTCCAAATCTGTAATAAAAGTTTTTGTAGAGATGTATAACAAAGGTCTAATTTATAAATCAAGGAAATTAGTAAATTGGGACACAGTTTTAAAAACAGCAATTTCAGATTTAGAAGTTGATCAAAGAGAAGTTAATTCAAAATTATACTATATAAAATATCCAATAGAAAATTCTGAAGACTTTATTACTATTGCAACAACTCGTCCCGAAACTATGTTGGGAGACAGTGCTGTGGCAGTGCACCCTAAAGATAAAAGATTTAAAAAGTATTTAGGAAAAAAAGTAATTTTACCGCTTTCTAATAGGAAAGTTAAAATTATTGCTGATGAGTATGCAGATCCAGAACAAGGTACCGGCGCTGTAAAAATTACTCCTGCACATGACTTTAATGATTACGATGTAGGAAAAAGAAATAAATTAGAGATTATTAATATTTTTACTGATGATGGAAAAATTAATCACAATGCGCCATCAAATTATCAAGGTTTAGATAGATTTGAAGCAAGAAAAAGAATTTTAAATGACTTAGGTGACTTATTTGTTAAAGAGGAAAATATAAAAAATAAAGTTCCATATGGTGACAGATCAAATTCGATAATCGAACCCTATCTCACTGATCAATGGTTTGCGGATGCTAAAAAATTATCTGTTAAAGCAAAAAAAATTGTTAAAAACAAAAAAACAAATTTTTTTCCAACAAACTGGTCAAAGACGTATTTTCAATGGATGAATAACATTGAGCCTTGGTGTATTTCGAGACAATTGTGGTGGGGACACCAGATACCTGCTTGGTACACACCTGATAATAAAATTATAGTTGCATCTGACGAAGATGAAGCAATAAAAATTGCAAAAAAAAAGTATAAAAAAAATGTTGAATTAAAAAGAGATCCTGACGTACTTGATACATGGTTTTCATCTGGACTTTGGGCTTTTGCTACACTTGGATGGCCAAAAAAAAATGATTATCTAAAAAAATTTTATCCAACGTCTGTATTGGTTACGGGATTTGATATTATTTTCTTTTGGGTTGCTAGAATGATTATGTTTGGAATGGAATTTCTTAATAAGGAACCTTTTAAGGATATATATGTTCATGCTCTTGTTAGAGATGAAAAAGGTCAAAAAATGTCAAAGTCAAAAGGTAATGTTATTGATCCTTTAGAACTTATAGAAAAATACAGTGCAGATGCTTTACGTTTTACTCTTTTATCAATGGCTTCACCGGGTAGAGATGTTAAATTGTCTGAAGATAGAGTCAAAGGTAATAGAAATTTTTTAAATAAACTTTGGAATGTAAATAACTTTTTAATTCACAACAAATGTGAACTTAAAAACATTAAAAAAACACCGAAAGCAAAACTAAACATAAATAGATGGATTTATGGTGAATTGATTAAAACAAAGCAATTAATCGAAAAAAATATAAAAGATTATAGATTTGATGAAGCTTCACGTAATGTATATCAATTTGTATGGCATTCATATTGTGATTGGTATTTGGAGTTAAGCAAAACAATCTTCAGTTCAGATAAAAAAAAAGACATCAAAGAGACAAAAGAAATGGCTAGTTTCGTATTTAAAGAAATATTGGTTCTACTTCATCCATTTATACCATTTATTACAGAGGAAATTTGGCTGAAAAACAAATTAGATAATAATAGCAAAAATTATCTTATGTATTCAAATTGGATTACTGATAAATCAAAAAAACAAAAATTTGATGATGTTGAAAAAATTATCAATTTTATTACAGAAATTAGATCCTTTAAAAATGAATTAGGTATTAGCCCTGGATCTTTTGTTGATATTTCATTTGCCAAAATAGACAAAACAAACAAAACTTTTTTAAATAAAAACAGTACAGTTGTAAAAAAACTTGGACGTATTTCAAATTTTCTTGAAAAAGATAAGAGCCACCCCTCAGCTTCTATGATAATTAAAGGGAATGTATTTAAACTTTATTTTGAAGAAAATATCGACTTAAATTTAATAAAGCAAAATCTTATTGCTAAACAGGCAAAATATCAGGGAGAAATTGATAAAATAAGTTCTAGATTAAGTAACAAAGATTTTGTCAAACGAGCACCGAAACATATTGTTCATCAAGAAAAAAGTAATTATAATAATTTACAAAATGATGTTAAAAAACTATCATTAACTATAAAAAACCTTTAATGCCAAAATTTAATAAAAAAAAATTACCTAGTCGTCATACATCAGTAGGTCCTGACAAAGCACCACAAAGATCATTTTATTATGCAATGGATTTAACTGAAAAAGATGTTGCCAAACCTTTTGTTGGTGTTGTTTCAACATGGAACGAGGCAGCTCCTTGTAACATTGCTTTAATGAGACAAGCACAGTCGGTTAAAAAAGGAGTTCATCAAGCTGGTGGAACACCAAGAGAATTTTGTACTATCACCGTAACAGACGGTATAGCAATGGGGCACGAGGGTATGAAGTCTTCATTGATATCTAGAGATGTGATTGCAGATTCAACTGAATTAACCGTTAGAGGACATTGTTACGATGCACTAGTCGGTGTAGCTGGTTGTGATAAATCATTACCTGGTTTGATGATGGCCATGGTTCGTTTGAATGTACCAAGTGTATTTATTTATGGTGGATCTATATTGCCAGGAAGATTTAACGGTAAAGATGTAACTGTAGTTGATGTTTTTGAAGGTGTTGGAAAATACTCCTCAGGAAAAATGTCTGCAAATGCATTAAGAAAATTAGAACTTAAAGCTTGTCCAAGCTCTGGTGCTTGTGGTGGTCAATTTACTGCAAATACCATGGCATGTGTTTCAGAAGCTATTGGTTTAGCTTTACCTTATTCAGCAGGAACTCCAGCACCATATACCCAAAGAGATTCTTACGCTTTAAAAAGTGGAAAAGCAGTAATGAGTTTATTAGAAAAAAAAATTAGACCAAGAGACATTGTTACAAAAAAATCTTTAGAAAATGCAGCCACTATTGTTGCTGCAACAGGTGGATCTACTAATGCTGCATTACATTTACCAGCACTTGCAAATGAAGCTGGAATTAAATTTGATTTAATGGATGTAGCAAGAATATTTAAAAAAACACCTTATCTAGCTGATCTTAAACCAGGTGGAAAGTATGTAGCAAAAGATATGTGGAAGGCAGGTGGTGTTCCAATGTTATTAAAAACACTTTTAGATGGTGGATACATCCATGGTGATTGCATGACTGTTACAGGTAAAACTATGAGACAAAATTTAAAAAATGTTAAGTTTAACAAAAATCAAAAAGTTATGAGGACATATAATCAACCATTATCCCCAGATGGTGGCGTAGTTGGATTAAAAGGAAATTTAGCACCTGATGGAGCTATTGTTAAAGTAGCTGGTTTAAAAAGATTACAATTTACTGGTAAGGCAAGATGTTTTGATACAGAAGAAGCAGCTTATAAAGCTGTTAAAAATAAAAAGTATAAAGATGGTGATATCATTATAATTAGATACGAAGGTCCTAAAGGTGGCCCAGGTATGAGAGAAATGCTTCAAACTACAGGAGCTATATACGGACAAGGGAAGGGTGAAAAAGTTGCGCTAATTACAGATGGAAGATTTTCAGGAGCAACAAGAGGATTTTGTATTGGACATGTTGGGCCAGAAGCATCAGTTGGAGGACCAATAGCTTTATTAAGGAATGGAGATATTATTGATCTAGATGCTAAGAAAGGAACAATAAATGTTCGTTTGTCTAAAAAAGAATTAGCAAAAAGAAGAAAAAAATGGAAACCAAAGAAGATTAATTTTGGTAATGGAACACTTTGGAAGTACGCACAAACTGTTGGACCTGCATACCTTGGAGCGCCTACACATCCAGGTGCAAAAGAAGAAGTCAGGACATACGCAGATATTTAATGAAAATAAGACCTGTAATTTTATGTGGTGGAGCTGGTACTAGGCTCTGGCCCAAAGGATCAAAACATCAAGCAAAACAATTTATCGATTTTGGCGGTTGGACACTAATTAACAAAACTTTTGAGAGAATTAAAAATAATATCTACGATTATCCCATCATCAGCACAAATGCTAAGTATATTAAAGAAGTTAAAAAGGCTTTAAAAAAAAGTAAAATAAAAAAATTTAAGATTGTTTTAGAACCAGCAAAAAAAAATACAGCCCCAGCTATATTAACTTCTGCACTAATAAAAGACATCCCAAAGAATCAGGCTTTGATGTATTTTACAGCGGATCACTTAATTGAAAATCCAAGTAAATTAAATAGAGAAATAAACAAAAATAAATTCAATCTTGATAATAAAAATGTATTTATTTTTGGTATTAAACCAACTAACCCATCTAGCGAATACGGATATTTTTTAACCAAAAAAGATAAAAAAAATATTAATAAAGTCACAAGATTTATTGAAAAACCAAAGCCTGCAAAAGCAAAGCAAGTTATTAAAAAAAAGGGATACTGGAATTCTGGTATGTTCTTTTTAAGAAAAGACTCAATCATTAACAATTTTAAAAAGTTTCAACCAAAAACTTACAAAAATTGTTTAGCATCAGTTCATAAGTCAAAATATCGAAATAACATATATTATCTAAATAAATCTTCATTCATTAAGTCAATTGAAAAATCTTTTGATTATGCAATTTTAGAAAAAACAAAAAATATAAATGCGATAAAACTGGATATTCCATGGTCTGATTTAGGAAGCTGGAAAGAAATATGTAAAATGTATGGAAAAAATAAATCAAAATATTTTAAAAAGAAAAATGTTTTTTATAGACCGTGGGGCAGCTATACAAATTTATATAATGGTAAAAATTTTTTAATGAAGGAATTGTATGTTAAATCTAAGGGTATCTTAAGTCTCCAAAAGCATTTTCATAGATCAGAACACTGGCTAGTTACTCAAGGGAAACCTAAAATAACATTAAATAAAAAGGTATTTTATAAAAAAGTAAATGAAGCTACATTCATTCCACTAGGGGCCATTCATAGAATTGAAAATCCTTTTAAAAAACCTGTTAAAATTATTGAAGCGCAACTTGGTTCAATATTAAAGGAAACTGATATTGTGAGATACCAAGATATTTATGGTAGAATAAAATAGTATGAGTATTTCATCTGGTTATATTTATTTAATTTTAGCTGTTGTGCTGGGAATTGCTGCAAATGGATTCTTAAAAACAACTAATGGTTTTACTACCATGTTGCCTACAATTTTTTGTGCTATTTCAATCCTACTTTGTCTGTTCTGCCTTTCTAAAGCTATGAATACTATACCCGTTGGATTTACATACGCAACTTACGGAGGATTAACCATTACTGCTGTAACTATTTTTGGAATTTTAAAATATAATCAATTACCTAATATTTATGGAACAATAGGTATAATTCTAATAATTATAGGTGTGATACTAGTAAACTATTTAGGAAAAGTAAGTTCTTAAAAGGTTTTAACAAATCTGTAACATTTAAATGAGATAATTTTATATGGAACTTTTAACATTTGTTTTGTTAATCACCATAGCTATTTTGTTATTTTTTCTTTTAAAAAAAAAGAAATTGATATAGCTAGGTATCAAGAAATATATGGCCGTATTAAATAATTAATACGACCACAAAAATATATTTAAAACCAATTGTTTGGTATTATTATATAGTGTATTGCAAGCACTATACCTACTGAAACAGTTAAGCCGAATACCATTTTTAGGAAATCTTTTCCAATTAATGGAAAGACGTAACCTAACTTATATTCTTTGTTCATGCTAGCTATAGCAAGTTCTCTTCCACATAATAAACCAACAAAAACCCATGTTGTAGACATAGGTAAATCGTTTAGTTCTTTAAAGTAGAATAAGACACCAGCATAAATTACATTAATAATTGTTGCTGATCTTGCGTATCTTGTTCCTGTTTTTTCAAGAACGACTTTTTGAATTGGTCCACCTTGAATGTAGAAAATATAAAATAATAGAGCTGCAAAGTAACCCATTACAATTAAGAGTAATGTTAAGTCTAATTGTCTAGGAAGATATACTGCAATATTAGCCACGTCGTGAGATAACCAAACCCACCATAACCAACCTGAAGAGATCCAAACAGCATTTCTCCAGAAGCCTACCCATTTTTGGTCTACTTCATCAAATTTTTCATTAATGAATTTAGAAACACATATCCAGGCGATGTAAGCAACCATTGCAGCTAAACCATAACCAACAACGCTTTTCATAAGCATTTTTTCAAGCACAACCGTTGAGGCAAATGCTGAAAGAACTAAAAAGGTAGTTGAAACTGGTATTCCAATTCTAGTTAATAATAATAGTATTGCAGGCGCTACTGCGTGATACCATTGAATTTCTTGATAAGGTATTCTAGTTAATCTTCCATAAGATATATCACCATCATACGAATACCATCCCCATGCTAACGCAATAATCATTACAGCTGATGCAGAACCTGCAAGTGTATACCATTTAAACCACTTCTTTTTTGAGGCAATAAATGTACCTAGTGTTTGAATTGAGTCGTTAGCGATTACGCTATAACCGGCAAGGGCAAAGCCTATAACCGTGTAAATTAAAGTCATATCCATTTTTTCTCCTTTATATTATTGTTTTCGGTTCCTATCGATTCATGACTTAAGATCTATGTAATGTGATAATAAAAAAAATACTATTAAAGAATAAATTAATATCAGAATTAAGGTGGGGATTCGTCAATCAATAAACTATTAAGTACTGATGTCTACTTTAAAATATTTTTTTATTCTAAAAAAAGTTGTATTTATTTAATTAATTTTTTAATAAAATATACAGCTATTAGAGCCCCTAAAAATTCAGCTAAAATATATGTAGGCGTATTCAAATAATTAATTCCCGTAAAAGAATCAGTAAAAGTTCTAGCTATTGAAACAGCTGGATTTGCAAAAGATGTTGATGATGTGAACCAATAACCAGCCATAATATATGTTGCAACACTAGCAGCTATTATTATTTTGCCATCTTTTTGAGTAGCAAAAATAATAAAAATTAAACCAAAAGTAGCAATTATTTCAGATAAGAAAATATGTAAGCCATCTCTATTTTTTGTCGATAACTCAAGAATATCGTGTTCAAAAAAAACATTAGCCAACATAACACCAACCAAACAACCAAGTATTTGGGCAGGAATATAAATGATCAGAAGTTTTCCATTGATTTTTTTTCTTAAAAACATTGATAAACTCACAAAAGGATTAAAATGTGCACCTGAAATATTTGCAAAAGCAGTTATTAAGACGAATAGGCCAGCACCAGTTGCGAGTGTATTAGCTGTTAATCTCAAAGCATTATCATTTGTTAGATTTTCAGCCATTATTCCAGACCCAACAATAACCATTACTAAAAAGCTACTTCCAATAAATTCACCTAGAAATATTCTGTTATTATTTTTCATTTAGAATCCAATTTTTAAATCTTTTATCAATATTATTAAAAGTATCAGTAATTATCTGAAATTTTTCATCCTCATTTATGTTATTAAGTTTTGTTACTGGGTCTTCAATATTCCAATGAATGATTTGATTTTTCTTAGGCCAAATAGGGCACAGCTCATTGTTAGCATTATTACATACAGTAATAACATGATCAATTTTTATTTCTCCATCAATAAACATACTAAAATTTTTAGACGAGTAGTCTTGAAGATTAAATCCTTTATTGTTTAAATAACGTTTTATATCTTTATTAATTTCGCCAGAAGGGTTACTACCAGCACTGTAAGCTTTAAATTTATCGTTATATTTATTATTAACTATAGATTCAGCAATGATACTTCTTGCAGAGTTTCCTGTACAAACAAATAATATATTTTCCACTATATAATAATCTTATAAATTCCTATTAAGAACAATGGTATTTGTAGTCCAAAGTTAGTTAGTATCGCTTTATCTTTGCTAACAAATCCAGCGATAGTCCATCCAACAACTCCTAATCCATGAAAGTAAATATTAATGGGGTAGATGTTTAAGTTTGTAAGTAATATTCCGGTTAATACAAGGAATGTACTGATCCATTTTAAGTATTTTTTTAAAAACATTTTACTCCTTTTGTTTCTAATATTTAGTTTTTAAAGATTTTATTAAATAATAATCTAGCAAAGAATATAAATAGTGGTACAAATATAAATAAATGTCCACAGTTCCACTTTCATTAGACCAAATATACGAACTTGCCTTTAACACACTTAAAGCCAATGGTTGTGATGATGAAAACGCAAAAATTCTAAGTACTTTAATTACAAATGCGGAAAGAGATGGATCAATGTCTCATGGATTGTTTAGACTTCCTGCTTATGTATCAGGTTTAAAAAGTGGAAAGATTAATGGGAAGGGTAGACCTGAAATCAAAAAAATATCATCAAGCGTGATAAAAGTTGATGGTAAAAATTGTTTAGCTCCTATGGTACTAAATAAAAGTATTCCAGATCTAATTGCTGCAGCAAAAGAAAATGGAGTAGCTGTACTTGCTATAACTAATTCGCATCACATGGCAGCCATGTGGCCTGAAACAGAAATGATTGCTGAACAAGGTTTAGTCGCTTTTGCATGTACATCGTATAAACCTGCTGTAGCTCCCGCAGGAGCGAAAAAACCTTTATTTGGTACGAACCCAATTTCATTTGCTTGGCCAAGACTTGGGATGACACCAGTTGTTTATGATATGGCAACTGCATCAATGGCAATGGGAGAAGTGCAAGTTGCTAAAAGAGAAGGTCATAAAGTTCCGTTAGGTACAGGATTGAGTAAAGAGGGAAAAGAAACTACAGATCCGGCTGAGATTGCTGATGGAGGAGTTCTTTTACCTTTTGGTGGTTACAAAGGATCAGGTATCGCTATGATGGTAGAGTTATTAGCTGGAGCTTTAGTAGGCGATAACTTTAGTTATGAAACAGCTGCAAAAGATAATAACGATGGTGGCCCACCTAGCGGTGGTGAATTTATTTTAGCAATGTCACCTGACAAAATATCTGAGAAAAATTGGAAAGAACATTCAAAAAATTTTTTTGAAAAGATGAAAGGTTTAGAGGGAGTAAGATTACCAGGTGAAAGACGTCATAAAAATAGATTAGATAAAGGTCCTAGAAATATAAATGAGGACTTAGTAAAAAAAATAAAATCTTTAAGCTAATTCAATCTCAATAGGCGTGTGATCTGATGGTTTTTCTTTTCCACGCGGTGTTTTATTAATACTTACATTTTTTAAAATATTTATAAGTGAATTTGATAATAGAAAATGGTCTATGCGCATCCCATTATTTTTTTGCCATGCACCCCTCATATAATCCCAAAATGTGTAACCCTCAGTATCTGGATATTTATGTCTATAACTATCAACATAGCCCATGTTTAATATTTCTCTATATTTTTTTCTTATTTCCAATCTAAATAACGCATCATCTTCAAAACTTTTTGCATTATAAACATCTTCTGCAGCAGGAATGATATTAAAATCACCCGATAGAATAATATTTTCGTTTTTCTGACCTAATTTTTTAAGTACCTTTGTAAGATCATTTAACCATTTTTTTTTATAATCATATTTTTCTGTATCTACTGGATTTCCATTTGGAGTATAAATATTTATTACCAATATTTTTCTTTTTTTAAATTCAAACTCTGCAGATATAGTTCTTGCCTGTTTAAGTTTATCCTTGATTATATCAGTACTTACGTTTTCTAATTTTTTTTTGGAAATAATAGCTACTCCGTTATAGCTTTTTTGACCAAATACATAACTATGATAACCTAAATCCTCAAACTCATTAAAAGGGAAATTTTTTTCCTCTGTTTTGATCTCCTGCATTAAAAGAATATTTGGTGAAAATTTATTAAGATAATCTTTTATATTTTCAATTCTTGCTCTTACAGAATTAACATTCCAAGAGCTGATTTTCATTAAAGAGAGAAAGAAACACCACAGCCACAAGAAGATTTGCTTTGTGGGTTTGTGATTTTAAATGACTCGCCAATTAACTCAGAAACGTAGTCAACTTCTGATCCATTTAAAAGTTCAGCTGATTTTTTATCAATCAAAACATTGTTAAATACTAAATCGTCTTGCTCAGCTTTTGTATCAAAAGAGAAGTCATATTGGAAACCTGAGCAACCACCACCTTTAATTGCGATTCTAAAAAAAGATCCTTTTGCTTTTTCGACAAGAAGGTTGTTTATCTGTTTTATAGCTTTATCAGTAAATTTAATTTCTTTATTCATGTATAATCACTGTTATTAGTAATATAATATTTTTTTTCTAATTTTAAAGTATGAATAATTTCATAAAACTAGGTCAATTTAAAAGCAATGGACGCCTTGTCTCTGAGCCAATTAACAAATTCAGAACACCCTTTCAAAGAGATCGAGATAGAATTATACATAGCGAAGCATTTAGAAGGTTAAAACACAAAACACAGGTATTTGTTAACACTGATGGAGATCATTTTCGAACTAGAATTACACATTCAATTGAGGTTTCTCAAATTGCAAGGACAATATCGAAATATCTACATTTAAATGAGGAACTTACAGAAACTCTAAGTCTTGCACATGATTTAGGTCACACACCGTTCGGACATGCTGGCGAAGATGCTTTAAATGAATGCATGATTAATTATGGTGGTTTTGATCATAATATTCAAACCTTAAGAATCGTGATGTTTTTGGAAAATAAATATTTAAAATTTAAAGGATTAAATTTAACTTTAGAAACTTTAGATGGACTAATAAAACATAACGGTCCAGTAAAAAATAAATTGAAAATTGACAATTTAATTGGAATTAAAAACTTTAAAAATAAAATTAATTTTAATAAATATCCCTCTCTCGAAGCACAGATAGCGGCTATTTCTGATGACATAGCTTATAATAATCATGATATTCAAGACGGAATAAAGGCAAAAATTTTGTCGTTAAATGAATTATTAGAAATTAATTTTTTTAAAAATATTTATAAAAAATATAAATCAAAAATAAAAAATAATAATAAGCAGGTAATACTTAATCAGATAGTAAGAGACTCTATAAATTTAATGGTAAAAGATATAATTGATAACACTATTGAAAATATAAAAAGAAATAAGGTAAATTCAAAAAATAAAATATATTCAAGCACTAATTTGATAGTTGATTTTTCTAGCAAATATAAAAGCATTATTAGCGAGATTAGATCATTTTTGAGAATCAGCATGTATAATAATAAAAAGGTTTTATTGAATAATAATAATGGGAAAAAAATTATTAAAAAATTATTCAATAAAATTCAAAAAAAACCTAATTTATTTATTAGTCATCTCTCTAATAAATCTGATAAACAAAGAGCAGTAGCTGATTTTATATCGGGTATGACAGATAGGTATGCAATCAGTATATATAATAAAATAAAATGAATATATTTGAGACATATCAAGACAAAATAAAGAATTTAATTTTAGATATTAATAAGCAAGGAAAAATTGAAATTTCTGACAATCTAGACTCTATCGGCGTAGATTTACCACCTAGTCAATTTAAGGCTCATATTTCAACAAACGTTGCTATGGTTTTATCTAAAATAAATAAATCTAATCCTAATGACCTTGCAAAAAAAATTGAGGTTGAGCTGTTAAAAATTGATAAGGATATTGAGAAAATTGAAATCGTTAAACCTGGATTTATAAATATAACTTTCAAAAATACTTTTTGGAATAAATTTATTCAAAATGTAATTAATCAAAAACTAGAATATGGTACAAATTTAATAGCTAAAAAGAAAAGTTTCTTTTTAGAATTTGTCTCCGCTAATCCTACAGGACCACTGCACGTTGGCCATTGCAGAGGAGCTGTTTCAGGCGATGTACTTGCTAATATTTTAAAATTCAACAAGCACAAAGTGCATAAAGAATATTATGTAAATGATTATGGTAATCAAATAATCAATTTTACAAAATCTGTTTACCACAGAATTAAAGAACAAACCGATAATGAACCTTTTCCAAAGGATAATGAGGATTTATATCCAGGTGATTATATTATCCAAATCGCAAAAAATATAATCAATGATAATAAAGGTCTAGATTTTAAAAATTTCGATAAAATATCCGATCAATTAACAATACTAGCTGTAAACGAGTCTATTAAAATTATTAAATCAAATTTGAAAAATATTGGTATTGTTCATGACAAATTCCAAAGCGAAAGAGAAATTGTTAACAATAATGAAGTTCAAAAAACAGTTGATAAATTAATTAAAAAAAAATTCGTTTATAAAGGAAAAATAAAAGCACCTGAAGGTGAAGATAAAAAAAATTGGGTGGAAAGAGAACAACTTTTATTTAAATCAACAGATTTTGGAGATGACAAAGATAGAGCTTTACAAAAATCAGATAACAGCTGGACTTACTTCGCTGGTGACGTTGCATATCATGAAAATAAATTAAATAGAAAGTATGATACTTATATTAACATTTTAGGCGCAGACCATGCAGGATATATAAAAAGAATAACTGCATCTGTAGAAGCCTTATCAGGAGAAAAGAATAAATTAGTTTGCAAAGTTAGTCAGTTAGTCAAGTTAATTAAAGATGGAAAACCTTTTAAGATGTCAAAAAGAAAAGGCGATTACATAACAGTTGAGGATCTAATCGATGAAGTTGGAAAAGATGCTACAAGATTTATAATGTTAAATAGAAGTAGTGATGCAGAAATAGATTTTGATTTTGATAAAGTAAAAGAAAAATCAAAGGATAATCCATTATATTACGTTCAATATTGCTATGCTAGAATTTGCTCGGTATTTAGACATATAGGTAAAGAAATTGATAAGGATATAAAAGTAGATAACTATAATTTTAATTTTTCTCCAGAAGATATTGATATTTATAAAAAAATATCTGAATGGCCAAAATGTATTGAAATCTCGTCAAAAAAATTAGAACCTCACAGAGTGCCAACATATCTCTATGAACTATCATCACTATTTCATTCTTACTGGAACATGGGCAAAGATGATAAAAGTAAAAGATTTATTAGTGAAGATAAAAAAATTTCAGATGAAAAATTAGTACTATTAAAGTCAGTTTCTAATGTAATAAAATGTGGAATGAATCTAGTTGGGGCTAGTACTCCAGAAAAAATGTAATGTTTAAGGAAATTAAATATCTAATATATTTACTTGTTATAGCCTTTTTTTTCATTTTTTCTGTCAGATATTACATATCCGATGATTATAAAAAAAAATATTATAGAGGTCTTGAGTCACATAAAGATAAGACAATTACTTACGCTAAAAATTTACCAACTTTAAAAAATGATACAGATAAAATTCTTACTTACGTTGAAAATAACAATACATCTAAAAAAAAATATAAATTCTGGGATTTGTTAGATAATGATTAGTAAAAGAAGAGCATTTATAGTTGGTATAAAGGGTTATAAATTAACAAATAAAGAGATTTCGTTTTTAAGGAAATACAGGCCTTGGGGCATTATACTTTTTACAAGAAACATTAAATCAATAGAGCAAACCAGACTATTAACTGAGAAAATTAAATCAATTTTTAAAGATAAAAACTTCCCAATTATGATCGATCAAGAGGGCGGTGTTGTTTCAAGATTGGAAAATATTTTGACCTCAAAACCATTTAATTCAAATTATTATGAAAGTATTTACAAAAAGGATAACAGAAATTTTGAAACATATTTAAAAATTTACGTCGATCAAATCTCATATCTTTTAAAAATGATTGGAATAAATATAAATAATACTCCTGTTCTTGATCTAAAATATAGCTTTTCCCATAAAATTATTAAAAGTAGAGCTTTTTCGAAAAATCCAAAATTTGTTAGTAAAATTGGTGATTTAGTTATTAAACATTATAAAAAAAATGGCATTTCATGTGTTATTAAACATATACCAGGTCATGGCTTAGCCAAACTAGATAGTCATCACTCATTACCAAAAGTTAGTAAAAGTCTTAAATATTTAGATAAAAATGATTTCAAAGCATTTAGAAAGAAAGATGCAATTTTCGCAATGACATCTCATGTAATATTTAACTCAATAGATAAAAAAAACACTGCAACACATTCAAAAAAAATTATTAATATAATAAGAAATAAATTAAACTTTAAAAATGTTTTAATCAGTGATGATATTTCGATGAAAGCATTGAGATATTCAATAAAACAAAATACTATTAGGTCGTTTGATGCTGGTTGTAATATCGTACTTCATTGCAACGCTAAATTGTCTGAAATGTTAGAAGTGGCTAAAAACTCACCAAAACTAAACAGTTTTTTAATGAAAAAAACTAAAGAATTTTATAAATTAGTAAGTTAGATGCTAAATGAAAACAATGCACAGTTTAATGTAAATCTTACACACTTCAGTGGATCATTAGAGGTTTTGTTAGATTTAGCAAAGTCACAAAAAGTAAATTTAGAAAATATTTCAATTACTAAACTAGCAGATCAATTTCATGATTTTATTTCTAATTCAAAGGATCTAGATTTAGAATTAGCCTCAGAATACCTGCTGATGGCAACATGGCTTGCCTATTTAAAATCTAAACTACTATTGCCTGAAAGTGACGAGGAAGAATTTAAAGCTTTAGAGGTAGCTGAAAAATTGAAGCTGCAATTAAAAAAGTTAGAGCTAATTAGATTATTATCCGACCAAATGCTTAAGAGAAAGAGATTGGGTCGGGATGTTTTTTTAAGAGGAGTAAAAGGTCAGATTAGATCTATATATAGTTCAAAATATTCACTTACATTATTCGAATTATTAAAAACGTATGCAACAATAATAATGACAAAAGATTTTCAAAGAATAAATATTCCAAAATTACCTGTATTCACAACAGAAGAGGGCATCAATCAAATTAGAAGTTTTTTTGGAAAGTTAGATGATTGGAAAAATATTGATGAATTGGTTCCAAAAAATTTTATCAATAAAAATCTTAATAAAACTGGTAAAGCAGGAATATTTGCTGGTTCTTTAGAGCTTGTTAAAGAAGGTAACCTAAAAATTAAACAAGAAAAGCTTTTTAGTGATATTTTTATAAGAGAAAATAAATGAAAAAAGATACTAAAAATAACATAGTCAATTTTCCTAGTAATTCTGTAAATGGAGAAAGAGAAGTTGAAGCAATCTTATTTGCTGCAGCTGAACCTTTAGATATAGATACTATAGAGTCAAAAGTAAAAAAGAATGTTAACGTAAAAAAAATCTTAGAAAAACTTCAGCATACTTATTCAAACAGAGGTATTAATTTAGTTTGTATTTCAAATAAATGGTCTTTTAGAACTGCTCAAAATCTTTCAAAGTTAATGTCTCAAGAAAAAACAGTCGAAAAAAAATTATCAAAAGCTGCAATTGAAACTTTAGCAATAATAGTTTACCACCAACCTGTTACAAGGGCTGAGATAGAAGAAATACGAGGTGTTGCATTTGGAACTAATACACTTGAGATACTTATGGAACTTAATTGGGTTAAACCACAAGGTAGAAAAAATGTTCCAGGAAAACCTATACAATACGGAACAACTGATGAATTTTTAAGCCATTTTAATTTACAAAAACTCAGTGATTTACCAACAGTTGATGAACTCGGCTCTGCAGGTTTAATTGACTCAAGTAGAATAGACGCGTCGGTCTTTGGTACTGGCAAGTTCTATAAAGAAAAGCAAGAAGAGAAGAAGGAAAACATTTATTCTAATATTGACGAAATGTTAGGCAGTACTTTAAAAGAGACTGATAGTGACTAAAATTGCTCTTTCAAATTAATGACAAAGGATATATATATTAGACATGAGTATAGGATTTTGGCAAATAGCAATCGTTGTAATATTAGTAGTTTTACTCTTTGGTAGAGGAAAAATATCTAGTTTAATGGGTGATGTTGCCAAAGGTATTAAAAGTTTCAAAAAAGGTATGGCTAGCGATGTAACAGATGATAGCCAACCAAAAAATATCTCTGAAAATAATCAAGACTCAGATAAAAAAGAGTAAAATTGATGCCACAAATAGGCTGGTTAGAAATTCTAATTATTGTTTCCATAGCTATAATTGTTATTGGTCCGAAAGATTTTCCGGTAATGTTAAAAAAAGTCGGTTCATGGATAGGATCAGCTAAAAGATATTTTAGCAATATTCAGAGTGAAATAACTTCCCTTGAAACAGAGGATTTAACTGCAGAAAAAAAAGAAAATAATAATTTAGAAAACAATGAGCCAAAGTGAAGAAAAAATAGGTTTTATCAGCCATTTAACTGAGCTTAGAAAAAGATTAATTCATTGTTTAATTTTTTTATTTTCTTTATTTGCAGTTTGTTATTTTTTTTCAGAGTATATTTATGGTTTCTTAGTAGAGCCATATGCAAATGCAGTTAAAGACGATAACGTAGAGAGAAGGTTAATATTTACAGCACTTCAGGAAACTTTTTTAACATATTTAAAAGTATCGTTTTTTGCAGCTTTTTTTATTACCAGCCCCTTTATACTAATTCAAATATGGAAATTTATAGCTCCAGGTTTATATGATCATGAAAAATCTGCCATATTGCCTTACTTAATAGTAACACCAATTCTTTTTTTACTAGGTGGAATGTTGGTTTATTATTTAATAATGCCACTTGCTATAAAATTTTTTCTCTCTTTTGAAAGTGTAGGTGTATCAACAAACTTACCAATACAGCTTGAAGCTAAAGTAAATGAATATTTATCACTGGTAATGAAATTAATTTTTGCTTTCGGATTGAGTTTTCAATTACCCGTAGTACTAAGTTTGCTTGCAAGAATTGGATTTATAGATTCTAAATTTTTAAAAGAGAGACGAAAATATGTGGTTGTTATTATATTTGCAGCTGCTGCATTGCTTACGCCACCAGATCCAATTACACAAATAGGTTTGGCAATACCATTGTTAATTTTATATGAATTATCAATATTTTCTGTAAATTTGATTGAGAAAAGAATCAAAGAGAAAGAAAAAGAACATGCATAATATAAAGGATATTAGAGCAAATTTAGAAAATTTTGTAAAAACAATATCTAAAAGAAATCACAAAGTTGATCAAAGTTTACTGCAAACTTTAGATACAAAAAATAGAGATTTAATCCAAAAAAAAGAAAATCTAGAACAAGAAAAAAAAATTATTTCAAAAAGCAAAGATAAATCATTATTTGAAAAGTCAAAAAAATTATCAAATGAGATAGATCAAATAACTTCTGAACAATTAAAAATAAAAAACGATTTAGATAATTTATTATCTAATATACCTAATTTACCTTTAGCTGATGTACCAGAGGGCTCAGATGAAAGTCATAATACAGAAGTTGAAAAGAAAGGAAAAATACCTGAATTTAAATTTAAACCAAAGTCTCATAGCGAACTAGGTGTTGATTTATCAATGATTGATTTTGACTTGGCTACAAAAACTACAGGATCAAGGTTTGTATTTTTAAAGGAAAAAATAGCTCTATTGGAGAGAGCTTTATCGAATTTCATGATTGATAAACATACTAGCGATAATGGATACACAGAAATTTCACCACCTCTTATTGCTTCCGAGAGCACAATGTATGGTACAGGTCAAATACCAAAATTTATCGATGATCAGTTTGAAATTAAGCTCGATGATAAATCTGAGAGAAAGTTTTTAATACCAACTGCTGAAGTTATTTTAACAAATATGGTTAAAGGTAAAATATTAAATAAGAATGATTTACCATTAAGGTTAGTTGCCTCTACCCCTTGTTTTAGAAAAGAAGCTGGTAGTTACGGCAAAGATACAAAAGGTATGATAAGACAGCATCAATTTTACAAAGTTGAATTAGTAAGTGTTGTTGAACCAGAAAATTGTAAAAGTGAGTTAGAAAGAATGACAAATTGTGCAACTGGAATTTTAGATTCATTAAAATTGCCTTATAGAAAAGTTGTTTTATGCACTGGAGATATGGGTTTTAGTGCTGAAAAAACATATGACATTGAAGTATGGATACCCTCAGAAAACAAATATAGAGAAATTTCAAGCTGTTCATCTTGTGGATCTTTTCAAGCAAGAAGAATGAAAGCTAGATACAAAAATGATAAAAAGGAAACAGTATTTTTAGGGACACTTAATGGCAGTGGTCTTGCAGTAGGCAGGACATTAATCGCAATATTGGAAAACTATCAACTTGAGGACGGGTCAATAAAAATTCCCGAAGTTCTTAGACCGTACATGAAAAATTTAGATATAATTTCAATCAAATAGAAGTTGTTTTCAAATATCAATTAGTATAAAAAACACATATAAAATTATGTCTAACTCTGGAATTGGTCAGTTTATACCCCTAATACTTATATTTGTAATATTCTATTTTTTCTTAATTAGACCCCAACAAAAAAAAGCTAAAGAACACAAAACAATGGTCGAAAATCTTAAGCGAGGTGACAAAGTTATAACTTCAGGTGGAATAGTTGGAAAAGTTGATCGAATTATAGATAATGAAAAAGTTGAAGTTGAAATTGCTGATAATGTTAAAGTTGAGGTAGTAAGAGCAACAGGTATTCAAGCACTACTTACTACTCAAGAAGTAAAAAAATAATTTACTAAACAAAGTGCTCAAATTTTCTAAAATTAATATTTTAATTACTACCTTATTGTCAATAATTGTAATTTTTTTTACTATTTCAAATTTCACTGAATTTGAAGATGAGTTTGTTAATAAAAAAATTAACCTTGGTTTAGACTTGCAAGGTGGTTCATATCTTTTGCTCAAAATTGATAACGATCCAGTAATCATTAAAGAACTTCAAAACAAAGCCATTTCCCTAAAAAATGTTCTAAAAGAAAATAACATAAGCGTTCTTAATATTAGAGTGACAGATGATAAAAAGATTTTATTATCGATAAATAAAAAAGATGCAGATAAGCTTAATCAACTATTTAATGATAAAAATGGTATAGTTAATCCATATTTTGATCAATTTAAATCCTTTCAATTTGAAATTGCAAATCAAGAAGGGAACTTTGAAATTTTTTTTTCAAAATACGGACTAATACAATTAAAAACATCATCACTTGATCAGGCTATTGAAATTGTAAGAAGAAGAGTTGATGAAGTTGGAACAAACGAACCAAATATTTTAAAGAGGGGTAATGATAGGATATTAGTCGAATTACCTGGTTTAGATGATCCTATGCGAATTAAAAATCTATTAGGTAAAACTGCAAACTTATCTTTTAGATTTGTAACTCAAACCAATGAGGAAACCTTCGGATCGGAAGAACTTGAGTTTGAGGATGGTTCAGAAGTGGCCAATGTTAGTAAGCGTATAATTGTAAGTGGTGAAAATCTTATTGATGCACAACCACGTATGGATAATCAAACAAATGAAACAGTTGTTACATTTGATTTTGATAGAGTTGGGGCCAAGAGATTTGGTAGGGCAACTACAAAAGGTATTGGTAAAAGATTAGCAATAGTTTTAGATGGTAAAGTTATTAGTGCACCTGTTATTCAGGAAGCTATTGTTGCTGGTTCAGGACAAATTTCTGGTGATTTTACTTTTCAATCAGCAACTGATCTTGCTTTATTATTAAGATCAGGAGCACTACCAGCACCATTAGAAATAATAGAAGAAAGAACAGTAGGTCCAGGATTGGGTCAGGATTCAATTAAATCTGGATTATCCGCGCTATTGATTGGTTTTATTTTAGTAATCACTTTTATGTTAATAAAGTATAGAGTTTTTGGAATAATTGCGAATGCTACCTTAATTTTAAATTTATTTTTTTTAGTAGGAATTTTAACACTTTTTGAAGCAACATTAACACTTCCTGGAATAGCAGGAATTATCTTAACTGTTGGAATGGCAGTAGATGCAAATGTATTAATTTTTGAAAGAATTAAGGAAGAGATTAAAAATGAAAAAAATCAAATTATAGCTTTTGATGCTGGTTATAATAAATCTAGAAATGCCGTACTAGATGCCAATATTACAACCTTAATAGCTGCAATAATTTTATTTTTTCTTGGATCTGGGCCAATTAAAGGTTTTGCAGTTACTTTGGGTATAGGAATATTTACAACTTTATTCTCCGTTTATTTTATAGCAAGATTGTTTACATCAATTTACGTAATTCGAAATAAAAACAAAGAGCAATTAATTTAATGATACAAAATTTAAATTTTAATAAGTACTATAAATTATTTAATATAATTTCTGTAGTATTAGTTATATTATCTTTAATATCTATATTATTCAAAGGTTTGAATTACGGAGTAGATTTTAAAGGTGGAACTTTAATTGAGCTCAGAATAAATGATAACCAAACAACCATTTCTAATTTACGAAGTGCTTTTAACAACATGAATCTAGGTGATGTTGCTATTAAAAATTTCGGTAATGATAATGACTATTTAATAAAATTTGTAAAAAAGGATAGAGATAAAAATTTAATCCAAAATATCAAAAAAGATCTTCAATCAAGTATTGGGCCAGTTTTCGAATTTAGAAGGGTTGAGAGCGTTGGTCCAAAAGTTAGCGCGGAATTACTTAATAAAGGGTTAATAGCAATAGCTGCATCTTTAGGAGCTATGCTTTTTTATATATGGATAAGGTTTGAATGGCAATTTAGTCTTGGGGCTATAATTGCATTATTTCATGACGTTATATTAACAATAGGAATTTTTTCATTGTTTAACATTGAAATAAATTTATCAATTGTGGCAGCTCTTTTAACGATTGTTGGATATTCAATGAATGATACCGTTGTAATTTTTGATCGAGTGAGAGAAAATTTAAAAAAACATATAAGTATAAAAATATTTGAATTAACAAATATTTCAATTAACGAAACGCTATCTCGAACTATAATTACTTCAGCTACTACGCTTTTGGCATTGCTTTCAATATTTGTCTTTGGTGGTGAAATTTTAAAAGGATTTTCTTTAGCAATGATTTTAGGTGTTATTTTTGGAACTTATTCATCAATTTACATTGCAAATCCAACATTAGTTTATCTAAAAGTATCTTATAAAACAGTTGTTAAAGAAGAAAAATAATTAGTATAGGTTTTGCGCAGCTACCATCGATAATAGCATTGGTAATGATAGTAAAGTATTCGTTCTAGAAAAGAGCATTGCTGTTCTAGCAGATTTGGCTTTTAATTCAGGATCACACTCAACTATTCCTAAAGCTCTTTTTTGATTTGGCCATATGACAAACCAAACATTAAACGCCATCACGAGTCCTAACCACATTCCAATACCTATTGCAGTGTTTCTTCCACCTCCAGAACCTATGCCTAAAGTCATAGATTCATGCAAATATCCATTCAGCCAACCCAAAATTAAACCTGAAAGTATTGTAGCTAGTGCAGCCCATCTAAAATAGAATAACGCAGCAGGGGCTATTACTTTACCAATAGCTGGTTTATGCTCGTCTGGTATTTTTGGCATATTAGGTATTTGAATGAAATTAAAATACCATAGTAAGCCTATCCACATTATTCCAACTACAACATGGATGTATCTGAACAACCAGCTCCAGAAAATTCTATCAATATCAAATCCCTCGTTATTAAAAAAAAGACCTAAAAATAGGAGAATACTAATAGCTAGAGATGTATGAATTGTTTTTGGCAAAGATGATAAGATTTTTCCCATAATTCAATATAGCATATCAAATTATATATATTAAGCGATTTTTTTTGATTTTGTAATTAGAAGATCTTTCAAAAATTGGCCGGTATAACTATCTTTTACTTTAACAATATCTTCTGGTTTTCCCTCTGCGATAATATTACCACCTTTAACACCACCATCTGGGCCCATATCAATAATATGATCTGCAGTTTTAATAACGTCTAAATTATGCTCAATCACCACAACTGTATTCCCTGTTGCAACAAAGGTATGAAGAATTTCTAAAAGTTTTTTAATATCGTGTTGGTGTAAACCAGTTGTTGGTTCGTCCAATATATATATAGTTCTACCGGTAGATCGTCTCGATAGCTCTTTAGCTAATTTTATTCTTTGAGCTTCTCCACCTGATAATGTTGTAGCTTGCTGACCAATTTTTATATAACCCAAACCAACTTTTTTTAAGGTTAATAATTTAGTTTTAATAGAGGGAATATTTTCAAAATAATCACAACCTTCATCTACTGTCATATTCAAGACATCTGCTATACTTTTATCTTTAAATTTTATTTCAAGAGTTTCTCTATTATATCTGCTACCTTTGCATTCATCGCAAGTTATATATACATCAGGAAGAAAATGCATTTCGTATGTAATTACTCCGTCTCCTTCACAAGCTTCACATCTACCTCCCTTAACATTAAAAGAAAATCTCCCCGGTTTATAACCTCTACTTTTAGACTCTGGTAATGCAGTAAACCAATCTCTTATCGGACCAAATGCACCGGTATATGTAGCAGGATTGGACCTAGGTGTTCTCCCAATCGGTGATTGATCTATATTTATAATTTTATCAACTAGCTCAATACCTTTAAAACTTTTAAATGCCATAGGTATCTTTCTACTTTTGTTATTGTTTAAACTTAAGTTTAGAGCATTATATAAAGTTTGAAGTATCAAAGTTGATTTACCACTTCCAGATACTCCTGTTACACATGTGAAACAACCAAAAGGTATTTTTAAATTTACATTCTTTAAATTGTTTCCAGTAGCTCCACCAATTTCTAAAAATCTACCATTCTTTGCTAATTTTCTATTTTTTGGAATCGGTATGAAGCGTTTGTTTGAAAGATATTTTCCAGTAATACTATTATCGTTTTTAATTATTTCATTATACTGACCTTCAGCGACTATTTCACCACCCTTGCTTCCAGCTTCAGGTCCCAAGTCAATTATATGATCAGCATTTTCCATTGTCTCCGTATCGTGCTCAACAACTATAACTGTGTTTCCTAAATCTCTTAGTCTTTTAAGAGCATTTATTAATTTAACATTATCTTTTTGATGTAGACCAATTGAAGGTTCATCGAGAACATAAAGTACACCCGTAAGTCCAGATCCTATTTGGGATGCTAACCTTATTCTTTGCGACTCTCCTCCTGATAAAGTACCAGACTCTCGAGATAATGTTAAATAATCTAGACCAACATTCATTAAAAAACTTAACCTCTCATTTATTTCTTTCAAGATATGTTCTGCGATTTTAAGCTCTTTTTGGCTAAAATAACTTTCCAGTTCTTTAAACCATTTTTGGGCTTCAATTATAGATTTATTTGTTATCTCGCTTATATGTAGGTCATTAATTTTAACACATAGCGCTTCTTCTTTTAGTCTATGACCTTTACATTGATCGCATTTTGTATCTGACTGGTATTGAGCTATTTCTTCTCTTTTCCAATCACTATCGGTTTCAAGGTATCTTCTTTCTAAATTATTTATAACACCTTCAAATGTTTTTTTATGCGAATATTTTTCATAACCATCATCGTAAGAAAATTTTATTTCCTCTTCATCTGAACCATACAAAATAACATCTTTAATTTTTTTTGGTAATTTTTGCCATTTTTCATTCAATGAAAAATCATAGTGTTTAGATAAAGAAGATAGCGTTTGAGCGTAATATAATGAAGACGATTTGGACCAAGGTTCTATAGCTCCATCTGCTATAGATTTTTTTTCATTTGGGATTACTAGCTTTGGATCAACATTCAACTTTACACCTATACCCTCACATTCTTCGCATGCACCATATGGACTATTAAAAGAGAAAAGCCTAGGTTCTATTTCCTCAATTGTAAAACCACTTTCAGGGCATGCAAACTTTGATGAAAATATTATTTTTTCAACTTTTCTATATTTTTTAGGCAAGGTTTCATTTTCATACTCAACAAACAAAAGACCATTTGATAAATTTAGAGCTACTTCAATACCTTCAGCCAGTCTGTTACCTAATGATGAATTTAAGACAATTCTGTCTACAAGAATATAAATATCGTGTTTTATTTTTTTATTTAATTCAGGAACTTTATCAATCTCATATAAAACACCATCTATTTTAATTTTTCTAAAGCCTCTTTTTTTATAACCTAGTATTTCTTTTTTATATTCTCCTTTTCTCCCTCTTACTACTGGCGAATAAAGATAAATAGTACTTTTTTTTGGCAATTCTTTTATTTTGTCAACCATTTGAGTGATTGTTTGTGATTGAATTCTTTTACCTGTGAATGGTGAATAGGGTATCCCAACTCTTGCATAAAGAACACGCATGTAATCATATATTTCAGTAACAGTGGCTACTGTTGATCTTGGATTTTTTGATGTATTTTTTTGTTCAATAGATATTGCTGGACTTAGTCCTTCGATTAGGTCAACGTTAGGTTTTTTCATTTTATCTAAAAATTGCCGAGCGTATGCTGAAAGACTTTCCACATATCTTCTTTGGCCCTCAGCGTAAATAGTATCAAAAGCAAGAGATGATTTTCCAGAGCCTGATAGACCGGTAATTACTACAAATTTATCCTTAGGAATTGATAAGGAAATATTTTTTAAATTATGTTCTTTTGCCCCTTTAATAACTATGTTTTTAAGCATATTTTTAGTTGCTTTCAGTAAATAAAATTAATAATCACTCCTATACTATGATATAAATATAAAAAGATAATTTATATCTTCATTAAAATATTATGGCAGGAAGCTTAAATAAAGTATTATTAATTGGCCGTTTAGGCGCAGATCCAGAAATCAAGCAAATGGTTAATGGTAAAAGTGTAGCAAGACTAAGTTTAGCTACAAGCCAATCGTGGAAAGACAAAAATTCAGGTGAAAAAAAGGAGAAAACAGAGTGGCACCGAATTGTAGTTTTCAACGAGGGTTTAGTTAATGTTGTTCAACAATATCTAAAAAAAGGTGCTCAAATTTATGTTGAAGGTCAATTAACTACAAGAAAATGGAAAGATGAACAATCCGGCCAAGACAAATATTCAACTGAGATAGTAATTCAGGGATACAACTCATCATTGACAATGTTAGGAGGCAACAATCAAGCTAATAACATACCATCACAAGATAATGGAAAATCAATTGAAGATACATCTCAAGATATCTCAAAAGATCTTGATGACGACATTCCCTTTTAGTTTTTATGCAAAAAATTCAGGATCCTAAAAATTCAAATATAAAATCCATAGCAATGTATGATGAGATGAGTTCTTCATACTTATCTTACGCTATGAGTGTAATTGTTAGCAGAGCTCTTCCAGACGTACGTGATGGATTAAAACCAGTTCATAGACGAATATTATACGCCATGTATAAAGGTGGTTTTGATTGGACAAAACAATTTAGAAAATCTGCACGTGTAGTTGGAGATGTAATTGGTAAATATCATCCACATGGTGATCAAGCTGTTTATGATGCACTAGTTAGAATGGTTCAAGAATTTTCTATGAGCCTACCTCTTATAGATGGTCAAGGAAATTTTGGCTCAATCGATGGAGATCCACCAGCAGCAATGAGATATACAGAAACTAAATTATCGAAAATTTCCCAATATTTAATAGAGGACATAGAAAAAAAAACAGTTAATTTTAAGAGTAATTACGACGAGACAGAAACAGAACCTGAAGTTTTACCAGCTCAATATCCAAATTTATTAGTAAATGGTGCAGGTGGTATAGCCGTTGGTATGGCAACAAGTATTCCTCCTCATAATTTAGGTGAAGTCATAAATGGTGCATTAGCACTGATTGAAAATAAAGATATTAAATTAAATGAATTAATGAAGCATATACCTGGTCCAGACTTTCCCACAGGGGGCACTATCATAGGTAAAAATATTATTAAGGAAGGCTATAAAATAGGAAGAGGTTCGTTCAAAATTAGGGGAGACATAAATATTGAACAAAGGAAAAACGGAAAAGAAAGAATTGTAATAACTTCAATTCCATATCAAGTAAACAAATCGAGCCTTAATGAAAGAATAGTTGAACTGGTTAGAGATAAAAAGATTGAAGGCATTAGCGATATAAGAGATGAATCAAATAGAGAAGGTATTAGGGTATCAATTGATTTAAGAAGAGGTGTTGAACCAGAGACTGTAAAAAGACAGCTTTATAAATACACATCAATAGAAAGCTCATTTGGTTTTAATACCTTGGCCATTGTAAACAAGAAGCCTCAAACTTGTTCATTAAAAGATTTTTTAGAAAATTTTCTGTCTTTTAGAGAAGATGTTGTAATTAAGAGAACTAAATTCGATTTATATAAAGCAGAAGAAAGAGCACATATATTAATAGGACTTACTGTATCAATCGAAAATTTAGATAAAATAATTAAAATAATTAGATCTTCAAAAACTCCAGATGAAGCACGCAATTTATTGTTAAAAAATAAATGGAAAATAAATAAAGCATCAAAGTTTATTAAGTTAATTGAAAATAAAAAAAGTACAGGGTCTTATGCATTGTCTTTGAATCAAGTTAATTCAATACTAGATTTAAGATTACAAAAATTAACAGCTTTAGGAATTCAAGAAATCGAAGTTGAAATAAATAAATTGTCTGAAATGATTATTCAATTTAAAAAAATTATCAATTCTAAAAAAGAATTAATGAAAGTAATAAGCGGTGAATTGAAAAATATTAAAGATAAATATAGCGAACCTAGAAGGACAAAAATAATTGATGCAGTTTTAAACTATGATATTGAAGAAACCATACAAAAAGAATCAATTTTAATTACTGTAACGTTGCAAGGCTATATAAAAAGAAGTTCACTTAGTAATGTTAAAAAACAAAAAAGAGGTGGCAAAGGTAAGTCAGGTATTAAAACTAGAAATGAAGATTCTGTTGTCCAAACACTCTCTGTAAATACCCATACACCAGTACTTTTTTTTTCAACAGAAGGTTTGGTTTACAGGGTTAAAGCATGGAAAATCCCTGAGGGATCTACAATATCAAGAGGTAAGTCACTTTTTAATATTCTCCCACTTAAAAATCATCAATCAATAAGCTCAATAATGCCTTTTCCTGATAATGAAACTGAAATTAAAAACATGCATATTGTTTTTGCTACAAGTAAAGGAAAAATTAGAAAAAATAGTTTAGAGGATTTTTCTTCAATAAATACATCTGGAAAAATTGCAATGAAACTTGATTCAGATGATAAAATTATTGGCGTTAAAATTTGTAGTGAAAATCAAGATATAATGTTAAGCACCAAACTTGGAAAGTGTATCCGTTTTGAATCAAAAAAATTAAGAACTTTTAAAGGTCGTTCATCAAAAGGTATTAAAGGAATAAATCTAGGAAAAAATGATAGCATTGTATCATTATCAATAATTGATAAAGATGATAAAATTAAAAAAAACGGCAAAAATGGCACTGATAATAAGACAGAGATAAAAGCCAAAGAAAAATTTATACTTTCAATTACAGAGAATGGATATGGAAAGAGAACAACTCATTACGACTTTAGAGTAACAAATAGAGGAGGAAAGGGTATAATTGGGATAGTAAATTCTCAAAGAAATGGAAATGTCTCATCATCTTTTCCAGTTGTAGAGGGAGATGAAATTTTAATATCAACAAATACTGGAAGGGTAATAAGAGTGGCGGTTAAAGAAATAAGAGTGGCGGGTAGAAATACACAAGGTGTAAGAATAATAAAATTATCTGGGGACGAAAAAGTTGTTTCAGCAAATAAAATTAATGATAATTTGAAATAATGAAAAGAAATGTTTTATACCCTGGTACTTTTGATCCAATTACGTATGGTCATATAGATTTAATAAAAAAGGCGCTTAATATCGTTGATACAGTTATAGTAGCTATTTCTGAAAATAGTAATAAAAATTATTTGTTCGAATCGTCAGAAAGATTAGAAATTGTAAAAAAAGCTTTATTCAAGGATTTAAAATTAAGTAATAAAAAAGTTAAAGTAATTACTTTTAATTCATTGACTACTTCTTTGTGTAGAAAAATGAATTCTAAAATTATATTAAGAGGTTTAAGAGCTGTTTCAGATTTTGAATATGAGTACCAATTAGCAGGGATGAACAAAAAATTAAATAATAAAATTGAAACTATGTTCCTAATGTCTGATATTGAGAATCAAATAATATCTTCTAATTTTGTAAAAGAAATTATTGAGCTCGGTGGTGATATTAGAAAATTTACGACACCAAGTACCATTAAAGCTTTAAAAAATAAATATGCGTAAGTATTTTTTATATATATTTTTAATTTTTTTTTTATCAAATAACTTAATAGCAAAGGAGAATATAATGATATTAAAACTTAAAACTGGAGATGTTGAAATTGAACTGTTTGAAGACATTGCACCAAAACATGTAGAAAGAATAAAAAAATTAGCTAATGAAGGTAAATATGATAACGTAGTTTTTCATAGAGTTATCGACGGGTTTATGGCTCAAACTGGCGATGTGCAATTTGGTAATTCATCTAATGCACAGTATAATATTGATAGAGCCGGTATGGGCGGGTCTGAACTTCCAGATTTACCTGCCGAATTCAGTGATATACCACATTTAAGAGGAACAATGTCAATGGCCAGATCTTCTGATCCAAATAGTGCAAATAGTCAATTCTTTATTTGCTTTGAAGATGCTCCACATTTGGACCGTAATTATACAGTTTTTGGAAAAGTAGTTAAGGGAATGGAATTTGTAGATAAAATAAAACGTGGCGCAGGTCCTAACGGTTCAGTTTCAGATCCTGATAAGATCATTAGTTTTAAATCGAAGTAAAATGATTAATGTCATTAAAAAAGTTTTCGTTTAAGATTTTATCGAAAGAACAATACGCTAGAACCGGTATTATATATACAAGTAGAGGAAAAATTCATACACCAGCATTTATGCCTGTTGGCACACAGGCAACTGTAAAGGCTGTTTTTATAGACGATATAATCAAAACTGGAAGCGAGATAATTTTAGCAAATACTTATCATTTAATGCTTAGACCTGGTGTTGAAAGAATTAAAAAACATAATGGTCTTCATAAGTTTATGAATTGTAAACTACCTATACTTACAGATTCTGGTGGTTTTCAAGTAATGTCACTTTCAAGGTTAAATAAAATTGATAGGGAAAAGGGTGCTATTTTTAATTCACACATCGATGGTAAAAAATTCATATTAAGCCCAGAGGAGAGTATAAGAATACAAAAAGGTTTAAATTCCGACATTGTAATGGTTATGGATGAATGTCCCAAGAATACAAAAGATAAAAATAAAATAAAAGCTTCATTAGATCTATCTATGTATTGGGCTAAAAGATCAAAAGATGCTTTTGGTACAAATAAATTAAAAGGATTATTTGGTATTGTTCAAGGAGGTTTATTTAACGATCTACGAATAAAATCCTTGGAAAAATTATTAGATATAAATTTTGATGGATATGCACTAGGTGGTTTAGCTGTTGGAGAAACACAAAATGAGATGTTTAATGTCCTTGATGGTATTAAGTCTTTTTTACCACAAAATAAGCCTAGATATTTAATGGGTGTAGGAACGCCATCAGATATTTTGGGTGCTGTAAAAAGAGGTATAGATATGTTTGACTGTGTATTGCCAACAAGATCTGGAAGAACTGGTCTAGCATTTACATGGAATGGTAGAATTAATATTAGAAATTCTAAATTTAAATACGATAAATCTCCACTTGATAAAAACTGTAATAAATTTAACTTAAATAAATATTCAAAAAATTATTTAAATCATCTATTCAATACAAACGAAATATTAGCTTCAATGATTTTGACGTTACATAATATTAATTTCTATCAGGAATTGATGTTAGCCATTAGGCAAAATATAAAAAAAGGAACTTTTGAAAGGTTTCATAGGAAATATTTTAATAAAATATGATACCTTTTAAACATTGATTATATTTAAAAAAAGTCTATATAAGAAACACTTTGGGCCGTTAGCTCAGTTGGTAGAGCAATTCCCTTTTAATAAACTGCACACATTAAATTTTATTTATTAAATGCTATTAATTTATGATTCTTATAAGGTGTGCAAAGAATTTGCATAAAATTTTGCATACCTTTTTTGTATTTAAAAGGGTACACATCAAAATAGTGTGTAATTTTGCGCAAGAAACCGCACATATAAAATCCAATTTATGTTTGAAAAATATTGTTATATTGTTATATAGATCAGTTCCTATAATAGCTTTTAAGCTATTCACTGGTTAGTGGGCCGTTAGCTCAGTTGGTAGAGCAATTCCCTTTTAAGGAATGGGTCGTTGGTTCGAGTCCAACACGGCTCACCATTGACTAGCAAAATCAACCTAAATATTCAGTGTGTAAAAATATTCTATAAAAAATGTTTTTTTTTTTGAGCACATTCTGTGCACAATCAATAAAATTTGATAGGGTGGGGTGATGAATGTTTTAAAGCATATACATGATTATGAAAAATCTTCATATCAGTTGATAGGCCAATCTTTTTTTTTATTTCTTGTTATTCCAGCATCTTATTTAATCTTTTTAAATGCAATGGGTTTGAATGAAGAGATAATAATCCAAAAATTTCAGAGTCCAAATTTTTTTAATGTAAATTTTAAATATGTTTATTATTTAGAAACTATTTCTAAATACCTATGTATTATACTGCCAGTAAATTTTTTATTATTATTATTAATTAATTATTATGTTGGACTTGATCACAATAAAGTAACATCTATATATATCCCACTATATAAAATCACCTGGCCAATTATAAAAATTTCTAGCTTATTAATAATCATTATTTTTACTTTCTTTATAACAATTTTATTTAATAACATCTTTCCACCTATACCAATGAGAGCATGGACAATTGTACCATTAGGAGCAACTGCTTTAGGATGTTTTGGAGTCTTTTTTATGATTATCGATATAATTAGAAAATTTGATAAAAAAAATTACATGCAAATATATGGAATAAAAGTATCAGTCAAAGATCAGCCAGACCTTTTTAAAATGATTAGTAATTGTTCAAAAAAAATTAAGACTGAAGTACCGGAAAATGTCATATTGGGAAGCACTGACGGTTTTTTTGTAACATCTTCTGATGTGATTGTTTTTAACAAGGAAAATGCAAAAGTTTTAAAAGGTAAAACTTTATATATACCATTAATTTATTTGGAAATTTTAACTAAAGATGAGTTAACAAGTATTATAGGACATGAGTTGGCTCATTTTTCAGGTGAGGACACAGAGTATGCATTGAAATTTAATCCTATAATTTTTTCTTTAAAACAAAAATTCGCATCATTCGATAAAGGTTTTGAAGAAGCAAAAGAGAATGAAAATGAAAGTGGATTAACTGGAAAAATTGGCGGTTTTTTTATGAGATTTTTTTTAGTAATGCTCTTAAATCCAGTCGCTTATATTGCTATCAATCTAATTAAAAAGGATAGTAAAATTTGTATTAATCAAGAATTAAGAGCAGACAAAATTGGCTCAAGTCTTTGTAATAATAAAAAAAGTTTAATTACAGGTCTCTGTAAATTTTATATCTTCTCTCATATTTACAATAATCTATATGAAGAAACGAGTGACAAAAAAAAATCTTTAACAAAAACTTTCAATAAAAATTTAAAAACATATATGTCAAATTTTAATATTAAAAAAGATCTTAAAAATATAATGGAATATGAGATGATTCATCCTTCAGACACACACCCACCCATTAAAGATAGAATGAAAAATATTGGAATTAATATTAAACAAATCAGTAAATCAGATTTAGAGAAAAAAACTCCAGCAGCCACTGAATTAATAATAAATTATGACTATTATGATGAAATTTTATCAATTTAATTTAATGTATGATATAATAAGAGAATGTTAGAAATGATCAATAACTTTGCAGGTTTTAACTTAGCAGCAATACTGTTTGCTTTAATTAGTGGGGGAATTTTTATGATAATTTTTCATTATCTAATAATGCCTATATTAACTTTGGTTCTAATTAAACCATTAGCAACCGTTATTGAAACTACAGTAAATTTTTTCAGTAACACTGTTACAAGTGATAATCAAAGAGACTCTACAGCTCACAAAAAAGAATTTTCAGAAAACCTGGTTAATTGGTTTTCAAATTATTTTATTTTAAAAGTTTTTATTTTCCTTTATCTACCTTTTTTTGTATTAATTTATATTTTTGAGTCCTTTGAAAAAGATTATAAACTATCACAATTCAATGAGTCTTTCTTTGTTGATATTTTTATCGGATCTTTAATTTTTTTATCTATAGTCTTAACAATTTCTATAGTTGCAAAATTAGGAAAAATGGGATTTAAATCAACATTTGTATTAAGTTTTATCTTCTTATTTTTTTTAGGATTTATTCAATATTTTATTTAGATAAAATGGAACTCATTTATAAGGTGGAGGATATATCAAAATGGGTTTTTTTGGTATAAAAAAAAAGATATCCAAATTTAGTTCTTGGGAAAAAAGTTATATAGAAAAGTTTATTGAAAAACTATTAATAAATTTAAAAGGTAAAAAAATAAGTTTTAAATATGATTTGGACTCAAATGATGAGAGAAGGCTTGGTATTGAAGTAATACCGAGAGCTAATGCTTATGCGGGGAATAAATGGTCTGACAGAGCTTTTGAGGATACTTACATTAATACAGATTTAATTTCCTATGATATTTTAAAAAATGGAAAAAAGATAAATCGTATTAATTTTCTAAAATATTATACAAATCGTGTGATTACTAAAGATTTTGTTTCACTTTATATTACATTAGATAAAAATGATAATGATAATTATCATAAATTTGAACATCATCATGGTTTAGGTTTTAGATTTCATCACAAGTATAATCAACATGGACAACTTCCTTTAAATGAACATATAGATTATTCAAATTTTAAGTACAATCCTATTGGAACTACTTACACAACAACAAAAACTACAAAATATAAAAAGCCTGTATCTGCAAAAAAACAAGAATTTGAGGATTTTAAGAATATTGAGGGAAGAGGATATGAAGATCTACAAGAATACCTAAATGATCATAGAATTAGAATTGAAAAGATTCTTAAAAAATGACTTATGAATATAATTATCTATATTATTGTATTAATAGTACTACTTAGATTTTGGAATAAGAATAATGAAAAACTTCAAAACTATTCAATAAATATATCAAAAAATAAAAAAAAAAAAGAAACACTTAATCAAAATAGAGAAGGTTTAGCTTTTGACAATAAAATATTAGGCTGGATTATAGTAGCACTTATAGTAATAGGTTTTTTATTATTAGGTGAAGATACTCATTGTAGACCAACTTGGTTCAATATTTGTTAAAAAGGTTATTTTATATCTACTGTGGTTATTCTTTGTCTTTGTAATAGATATACCAAACACCTATAGAGATAATTACAATAATAAAAAGAACATTATATAAAGTTTCAAAATCTTCATATCTTATAAAATGCAAAATGCTTCTGAAGGGTATGGAGATCAAATATGCTACATTATCAAAAAATGTAAATAAATCTGGCACAAAACTTCTTACTACTGCTAATTTAGACGCAATAAGTAATAACAATTTTGAAAACATATTGTTTTTATATTTTGTATATTTATGTATAGTTTAACTATGAACGTTAATTATGCATTCAAAAAAACCATATTACTACATTTTCTTATTTTAATTGTCAGTTTAATTGCAAGTTTTTATCATCCTGATCAAGTTATTGAAGCTAATGAACGTTTTGAGACCAAATGGTTTGAAGATAATGAAGGTGCCTGGTGGGCTGCATTTATTATTGCTCTTGTTTTAATTGCTTCGTATTTTTACAGCTTGTATGCAATGTATAAATTTAAGTCTTACGGGAAAAAATTGTACATCTATCTATTGATTTTCTTTACATTGTTGAATTTAGTTTTAGGTAATGTCGCATTTAGTGCTTTGGAGATAACATTGTATGAAATTAGTTTAATGCTTAATGGTGCACTAGTAATATTCTTATATTTTACCCCTATAAAACAAAAATTTGATTAGATAATTTTAATCATTAAACATTTTGATATAATTAAACCTCAAATTTCAGAATTTAGCACACTATTAAATTTGAGCAAATTTAGCAGGTGTGCACAGAGTGTGCAAAGAAGTGTGTAAACTTTTAAAAAGACTCCATAAAACTAACCTGATTTTTGTGCACATTTTTTGCACACCATAAAAAACTTCCATATACAGGGAACTTCACTTCGTTTATAGTGCTTTTAAGGAATGGGTCGTTGGTTCGAGTCCAACACGGCTCACCATTAAGATGTATTAACTAATCTTGATAGGTGGATACTTTAGTATTATTTCATTCATCCATTCATTTATTTGTTTAATTCTGTTCGCAGATGATGGGTGTGTGCTCATAAACTCTGGAGGTTCTTTCCCTTTATTTGCTTCCTTCATCCTTTCCCAAATTTTTGTTGTTTCTCTTATATCAAAACCTGATAAGGATGAGAAAATAAGACCTAAATAATCTGCCTCGGTCTCTTGTTTTCTATTAAATGGATTCATTAAACCTAATTGAGCTAAAAGACCAACAGTATCCATTCCAGTCGTTCTATTTACTTGGCTAATTTTACCACCAGTTAATATATCAGTTATTTGAAAGGTGGTATTTATAAGTACGCCCCTGCTTGCTCTTTCAACAGAATGTTTTGCAACAGCATGTGCCACTTCATGACCCATAACTGCAGCTAATCCATTTTTATTTTTGGTAATATCTAGTAATCCTGAATAGACAGCAATTTTCCCGCCAGGCATACACCATGCATTTTTAATTTTTTTATTATCAATTAAAATATATTCCCATTGAAAATTTGATGTAGGATCCTTAAGATTTTGTTGATAAAAGTACTCACTTATTGAATCTTCCATTTTTTTTCCTATTTCTTTAATCTCATCAAGAGTATTCCCAGATTTAATAAGTTTTTCCTTATCTTTTACTTTCTCATAAATTTGCGCAGCTTGTGCGTTTAATTTAGATTCGGGAATCAGCTTTAACTGTTTTCTGTCAGTAATTGGGGCACTAGTACATGAATTTAATAAAAATCCACCACACCCACAACCAATATACTTTATAAAATTACGTCTATTCATTTAGAGTTAGATTTTAAAATCATTATATTATAATATCCATAACATCATTGAAGAGAAAAATGAAAAAAAAAATTTCGATATTTAATAAACTTAGAAATTATTTTATTGCAGGTATAGTTGCAATTATACCTATTGGTATAACATTGTATTTAACAATGTTTATTATTGAAGTTTCCTCTAAATTATTACCAAAAGAAATTAATCCTAATAATTATTTACCATTTTCAATACCAGGTTTGGAGATTATTCTATCAATAATTATTATTACATTTATTGGCGGTTTATCTGTTTCGTTTGTTGGAAAAAAAATATTACAGCTTATAAACGATTTGTTTAAAAGAATTCCTTTTTTGAGGACTATATATTCTGCGATAAATCAAATGACAGAAAGTTTTACCAATAAAGATAAAGGAAAAAAAAGTGTTGTTTTAGTTGAATATCCTCGAAAGGGTAGTTGGGCAGTTGGTTTTGCAACAAAAGATAACCAAGGTGAAATTTCAAAAAAAACTAATTCTGAACTTGTAAATGTATTTGTGCCAACTACACCAAACCCTACTAGTGGTTTTCTTTTGATGTTTCCTAAAAACGAAATTATATATTTAGATATGACATTTGAGGAAGCTTCAAAATTTATAGTTTCAGCTGGCACATCTAATACAAATTAATTTAAATAATATCATTTAATATATCTGCTCTATCATAAAGTTTTAGCAATGAATGATATTTATTTAAATTCTTGTTTTCTATCTCAATTTTTTTCACCTCTTTTTCTGCTAGGAAAAATAAATTCTCATTTTGAATTGGATCAGCTAATCTAAAACTTTTAAGACCGCTTTGCTTAAAACCTAATAAATCACCATAACCTCTTAATTTCATGTCTTCCTCTGAAATTTTAAAACCATCATTGGTTGATTTTAAAATTTTTATTCTTTTTTTGGCGTTTTCACTTAAGTTTGTTCCAAACATTAGTATACAAAACCCCTCTTTAGCACCACGTCCGACACGACCTCTCAATTGATGTAGTTGAGATAAACCAAATTTATTTGCATTTTCAATTATTATTACATTAGCATTTGGAAAATCAATTCCTACTTCAATTACTGTAGTCGAAACAATTATATCTATCTCTTGATTTAAAAATTTTAACAAAATTTCATCTTTTTGATCTTTTTCAAGACCACCATGAAGAAGTCCAACTCTGTTTTTAAAAATTTTTTTTAAAGACTCATATCTTTTAATTGAGGACTGATGATCTACTTTTTTGGATTCTTCTATCAATGGACAAACCCAAAAAATTTGATTATTATTTTTTATATTTTTTTGCACAAACTTAATAATTTCGTCAATGTTACTATCATTTTTGCTATACGTTTTGATCTCTTTTCTATCTTTTGGTTTAGATTTTATAACTGAAGTATCCATATCACCATAAATAGTCATAATCATTGTTCTTGGAATTGGAGTTGCAGACATAACCAAAACATCACAATTTCGTCCGGCTTTATCAGACAATTTCTTTCTTTGTTTTACACCAAATTTATGTTGCTCATCAATTATAATCATTCCAAGCTTTTTATATTTTACTTTATCTTGGAAAAGAGCATGTGTCCCTATGAGTAAATCAATTTTACCTTCAGATAAATTTTTTAAAATTTCTTTGCGCTCTTTAAATTCGGTTTTACCAGTAAGAATTTTAATTTTTATGTTTGCATCAAATATTTTAACCGCCAACTTATAATGTTGCCTAGCTAGTATTTCAGTAGGAGCCATAAAGGCAACTTGAAATTTACTGTAGATTACATTTAGTGATGAAATTAATGATACAATTGTTTTTCCACTTCCTACATCACCCTGCAGAAGTCTGAACATTTTTCTTTCAGATCTTAAATCATTATTTATTTGATGGATTGCATCAAGTTGGTCATTTGTTAGTTTGAAATTAACTCTTTTAAGAACTGAATTTATTGGTTTATTATCAAATACTTTTTTTGTTTTTTTTATTTTTTTAATTTTTGATCTAATGCTAGAACTTATTAAAAAATTTGAGAGAATTTCATCAAAAATTAATCTATTTAAAAAATTTCCTTTTTTTTTATAATTTTTTGAGTCATGAAGTTGTAATATAGAATTTTTCCAAGTAATATTGTTAAATCTTCTCAATATATCTTTGCTTAACCATTCATCTAAATCTGGTAAATTTTTTAAAACATTATTAATTATTTTTTGATATTTCTTTTCATTTAAGCCATCTGTTAAACTATATTTAGGTTGGACTTTTCTTATAGAATTTTCATCTGTAGATATATGTGTTGGATTAACAATTTGATAATTTTTATTAAAAAAATTTATTTTACCGCTTATTATAATCTCATGATTCAAAGGAAGAATTTTCCTAATATAACCCTCATAACTGTTAAAAAAAACACAGTTTATTTTTCCGGTATCATCTTCGCATATTACTTTATTAGGTAAATTTCTTATTCTAGGAAAATTATATTTTTTAACTAAAACCTTTAAAGTATGTACTTTTCCAATTTCTAATTCATTAACTTTGGAAATTCTGCTTCTATCAATAAAATCCCTGGGTAAATTCCAAAGAAGGTCAAATATAGTATTAATATTCTTTTTTTTTAATAAACTAGCTGTTTTTGTTCCTATGCCACTTATGTTATTTATATTTGTGAGCAAGTATTCTATACCGTTCATAGTTTATTTATATAACCATGTCTCAAAATAAAGAAGATATTAAAAATAAAATTATTTATAGAAGTTCTTACAGAGGAACTAAAGAAATGGATATATTAATGACTAACTTTGTAAAATCTATAATTAATGAATTAGACTATAATGAACTAATTCACTTAGACAAATTTATAAATTTAGATGATGAAATTTTAAAATCTTTAAAAAATAAAGAGCTAAAGCATCAGATCGACAAAGACTTAATAAATATATTGCAGAAATTCGAAAAATTTTAACAGTGGCGGAGAGACTGGGATTCGAACCCAGGAAAGAGTTGCCCCTTTGCCGGTTTTCAAGACCGGTGCTTTCAACCGCTCAGCCATCTCTCCTAAAAAGTCTTTTACGATTATTAGTATATATTTCAAGAATAAAATAGTTTAATTCATTAAATATTGTGTCTAAAAATAATAATTTTAATAAAGGTATTTTTCTAACAGCTGCAGGTTCAATTTGGTGGGGTCTTATTGGTGTTATTTATTTTAAATATATAGCTTTTGCTGGTCATATAGAAGTTGTAATTCATCGAAGTTTATGGACAACAGTAATGCTTATTATTACATCTATTTTATTTTCTAAAATTAATAATATAAAAAAAGTTTTCAGAAATAAACAAAATTTAATAATACTTTTTTTTTCTGGAATTTTAATTTTTACAAATTGGGCTGTTTGGATTTATGCTGTTACAACAGATCGTGTAATAGATGCGAGTTTTGGATATTTTATTATGCCAATCATAAGTATTTTTCTTGGATATTTTTTTTTTCAAGAAATTTTAACTTTTAAGAGTAAATTTTCTATATCAATTGTAATTTTTTCAATTTTATATTTATTATTCTCAAATTTTAATTCGATACCATGGGTTGGCCTGATTGTTGCTTTAAGTTGGAGCTTTTATAATCTTTTAAGAAAAAAAATAAAGGTTGAGACCGATATTGGACTTCTAATAGAAAGCTTATATATTTTACCAATTATACTTATATCTTTTTATTTTATAGTTCAGAATAATGTTAATGATTTTAATTTAGAAAACCCCAAGCTTATGTTTATTTTTATGCTTGCTGGACCTATGACTGTAATACCTTTGTATTTATATGTTAGAGGTGTTGAGCTTTGCGGGTTAGGTCCTACAGGTATGATTTTTTATATTACACCCACTTTACAATTTATACTTGGATATTTTCTATATAATGAGCCATTAAATAATGAAAAGTTAATTAGTTTTATTTTAATTTGGATTGCTGTATTTATCTATTTAAAGGATCTTTATGAAAACAAATAAAATAATTTTGTATCTATTTATTTATTTAATTTTGAGTATTAAAGCATCTTACGCTTTATCTTTTAATCAATGGAAGTCAGATTTCAAAATATTAGCATTATCAAAAGGAATTTCTGAAGACACTATCGATAAAGTTATGAATGAAGCAAAATTTCTTCCAAAGGTAATAGAATATGATCGTTACCAACCTGAATTTTATGAAGATACTAAAACATACATTACGAAAAGAACATCAAAAAAAAAAGTAAAATCCGGTTTAAATTATTATAAAAAAAATACAAAAATAATTAACGTTATAGATAAAAATTTTGAAATAGAAAAAGAACTTTTATTAGCTTTAATGGGTATAGAAACAAATTTTGGAAATTACTTGGGTAAAATGGATATAATTTCATCCTTATCTACTTTAAGTTTTGACAAAAGAAGAAGTGAATTTTTTACAAAAGAATTATTGACTATTTTAAAATTAATTGATGAAGGTGTTGTAGATCAAGAAATCCTATATGGATCTTGGGCAGGTGCTTTTGGAAATTTCCAATTTATGCCTTCGACAATTGAAAAATATGCTATTGATTACAACAAAAATAACTTAATTGAACTCAAAGAAAATTCTGATTCATTTGCATCAGCAGCCAATTATTTGAATAAAATGGGATGGAAAAAAAATGCTCCTTGTTTTAAAAAAATATCACTCAAATCAAATGTTCCACAGAAAATTCTGAACACATCTGCAAGAAAAATAAAATATAAAAAAAAATTAAAATATTATAAAAAATATATAAACGAAAAAATTAATTATGACGAAAATGTTAAAGTGGCAATTATTACACCTGATGCTGAAATTGTTGATAATGCTAAAATTAACGAACCCGCATATATTGTATTTCAAAATTATGAATTAATACTTAAATGGAATAGATCTCTAAGATTTGGTCTTGCAGTATGTACTTTAAAAAATAAATTTAAAAATGAATTATAAAATAATTATTATTTTATTATTTTTATTAAGCTCTTGTACTAATAATATTGTAATTCAAAACAATCAAGACCAAATAATAAAACCCAAATTTATAAACTCAGGTTTTACATTAATTTATGATGAAAAATTATTTATTAATAAAATAATAAATAAAAAAATGAATGATAGAGATTTAATTATATTCCAAAAAAATTTAAAAAAAGGTACATCTGTTAAGCTACTTAATCCGATTAAAAATAAAAGTTTAATAGCCCATGTTGGAAAAAAGACAATTTATCCAAGTTTCAATAATTCAGTAGTTTCAAAAAGAATAGCTTCTGAGTTGGAACTTAACACTGATGAACCATATATAATAATTGAGGAGATAGTCGACAATAGTGCATTTTTTGCAAAGAAAGCAAAAATATATGAAGAGGAAAAAAAAGTAGCTAATAAAGCTCCTGTGGAAAAAATACTTGTTAATGATCTTAATCAGGCACCAAAAAAAATTAATACCCAAAAAGTGAAAAAATTTAATTATTCAATAAAAATTGCTGATTTTTACTTTGAAGACTCGGCAAAAACTATGAAAAAAAAAATTATAAACGAGTCAACAATTAAAAACGTTGATATAATAGAAAAAACAAAAAATAAATATAGAGTGATAATAGGACCTTATTTGAATTTGAAGTCTCTTCAAAAAGATTATATTAAACTTGAAAAATTAAATTTTGAAAATATACAAATTATCAAAAATGTTTAAAAAAATTACTTATTTTATTTTACTTATATTTGTACAATTTAAATCCTATGCATTTGATATAAAGGCTCCCTCCGTGGTGTTACAAGATTTCCTGTCTGGCGAAATCTTATATGAAAAAGATGCTGATAGAGAAATATACCCTGCTTCAATGACTAAGATAATGACTAGTATAATTGCTTTTGAAATGCTCAAACGGGGTGAAATAAATTTGGACGATAAATTTTTAGTCTCAGAAAAGGCATGGAAATTATCAACCGCCGGTTATTCTTCGATGTTCATAATGGTGGGTGACGAGGTCTCAGTAGAAAACTTATTAAGGGGAATTATCGTTGCCTCTGGTAATGATGCTTGCATAACTTTAGCCGAAGGTATAGCTGGCTCCGAAGAGGAATTTGCAATGATTATGACCGCCAAAGCAAAAGAAATTGGAATGGAAAATACTAATTTTTCAAATTCATCTGGTATAAATGATCCAGATAATTATTCTACATTAAAAGATATTTTAATAATGTCCAATTATCTTATTAAGAATTTCCCTGATTATTACAGGTACTTTAGTGAATTAGAATTTACATGGGATAGAACGGGTGGAGATCCAATAAGTCAAGGAAATCGAAATCCTTTACTTTATAAAAATATTGGAGCAGACGGAATTAAAACTGGATACCTTGCTGTAGAAAAATATTCATTGGCATCATCTGTTGAAAGAAATGGCAGAAGACTTGTAGCAGTAGCCAGCGGTTTCAAGACAAAAAAAGACAGATCTAAAGAGTCACTGAAATTGCATATGTGGGGATTTACAAATTTTGATACAATCAAAATATCTAAAAATGGAGAGAGTATTGCTGAATTTGATGTCTGGCTAGGCAAAAAAAATAAGGTAGATGGTTACGTAAAAGAAAATGTTTATAAAACAATTAAAAAGGGCCGAAAAAAAGACCTTAAGGTGGCTGTTGAATATTTAGGTCCAATTAAAGCTCCAATTACCAAAGATCAAGAATTAGGAATGTTAAAAATCTACTTTAAAGATGATTTAATTAGCCAACATAAAATATATGCTAGCAACGATGTAAAGAAAGTTAATTTATTTTCCAGATTAGCAAAATCATTAAATTATTTGATATGGGGCGATGTATAATAAACCCATTATAGTATTTGAGGGTATAGAGGGATCAGGTAAAACAACCCATCTTAGGAATATTACAAGTTACTTAAAAAAAAGAAACCTCAAATATGTTTCGCTAAGAGAGCCTGGTGGCAGTAAAAATTCTGAATTAATTAGAAAAATTATTTTGAATAAAAAATCAGACCTTCATATTTTTAGCGATTTATTGCTCTATCTAGCAGCAAGAAATGAAAATATTAACAAAATAATAAAAAAGAATTATAAAAAAAAAATAATACTAAT
>CACPBW010000004.1 GCA_902632275.1 uncultured Pelagibacteraceae bacterium
GAAGCAACAATAGCCAAGTGGCTAAAGAGTGTTGGTGATACTGTAGAAGTTGATGAACCTATAGTAGAATTAGAAACTGACAAGGTAAATTTAGAGGTACCATCTCCTGTTAGTGGAACAATTGGTGACATCAAACATAAAGATGGTGAAGTAGTAGAAGTTGGAGCCGTTTTGGGGTCAATTCAAGCTAATGGTAATGAGACTGTTCAAGAAATTAAAAAGATAGAACCAGATGTTAAAATTGAGCAGGTAAAAGATCCACCAGAGAAAAAAGTTGAAAAGATTGTAGAGGAAGTCAAACCTTTAGAATTAGAGGAAGAAGTAGAGGATGAAACATCTTTAGAAGAAGAACCTTTGGTTCTTACAGAGGAAATACCTACAAATGGTTCTAGAAAAAATAATTTGTCAAATACACTTTCTCCGTCAGTAAGAAAAATTGTTGCTGAAAACAAGATAGATTTAAAATCAATACAAGGATCAGGAAAAGATGGCCAAGTTCTAAAAGGCGATTTAATAAATTTAATGTCAAAATCTCCGAAACCCTCAGAAAGAAAAATTAAATTTGGACAAGAAGAAAGAATTAAAATGAGTAGATTGAGACAGACAATTGCAAAAAGACTAAAACAAGCACAAGAAAATGCTGCCCTTTTAACTACATTCAATGAAGTTGATATGTCTAATGTTATTAAAATGAGAAAAGATTATCAGGACGATTTTTTAAAAAAATACGGAGTTAAGCTTGGATTTATGTCTTTTTTTGTAAAAGCAAGCATTGAAGCTCTGAAATTATTTCCAGCTGTTAACGCTGAAATAGACGGAGAAGAAATAGTCTATAAAAATTACTATAATATAAGTTTCGCTGTTGCTACAGATAAAGGATTAGTGGTTCCTGTTTTAAAAAATGCAGATGAAATGTCCTTTGCTCAAATTGAGAATGAAATTAAAACAATCTCTGAAAAAGCTAGAGACGGTAAGCTAACTATAGAGGATCTTCAAGGTGGTACATTTACTATAAGCAATGGTGGTGTTTACGGCTCAATGCTTTCTACGCCAATTCTAAACTTACCCCAATCAGGAGTTCTAGGCATGCATAATATTGTTGATAGACCTGTTGTAGTTGATGGCGGAATTAAAGTAAGGCCTGTCATGTATTTAGCGCTATCATATGATCATAGAATAATCGATGGTAAAGACTCTGTATCATTTTTAAAATTGATAAAAGAAAAATTGGAGAATCCAGAAAAATTATTTTTAGAAATTTAATGGCTGAAAAATTTCAAGCAGTAGTAATTGGAGGTGGCCCTGGTGGTTATGTGTGCGCAATAAGATTATCCCAATTAGGTTTTAAAACGGCGTGTGTAGAGGCACGAAATACACTTGGTGGTACTTGTCTTAATGTAGGATGTATACCCTCAAAAAGTTTACTGAACTTGTCAGAAAATTTCCAAAAAGCAAAAAAATTACAAAATCTAGGAATTGAAGTAGGTGAGGTTAAATTAAATTTAGAAAAGATGATGAAAAATAAGGAAAAATCAGTCTCCATTCTTACAAAAGGAGTCGAATTTTTGTTCAAAAAAAATAAAGTCTCTCATTTCAATGGAACTGGTTCTATAGCATCTGCAAACGAAGTTTTAGTAACAACAAAAGATAATAAAAAAATTTCTTTAAATACAGACAATATAATTATTTCTACAGGTTCAATACCGGTTGAGTTGCCAGGTATTAAGTTTGATGAAAAAATTATTCTATCTTCATCTGGTGCTCTTGATCTTAAAAGTGTACCAAAAAAAATGATTATAGTGGGAGGTGGATATATTGGTCTTGAAATGGGATCTGTATGGTCGAGACTGGGCTCGGAAGTACACGTAGTCGAAGCATTAAACTATATTACACCAGGAATGGATAAAGAAATCTCCTCAGAGTTTTTAAAAATTCTGAAAAAGCAAGGTATTATTTTTCATCTTGAGACAAAAGTACAAAACATCAAAAATGAAAAAAATTCTGCAAAAGTTTCAATACAAGATAAAACTGGCAAAAATAGCGAATTAATTGCAGATGTTGTTTTGATTTCTGTTGGTAGAAAAGCAAATACGAAAAATCTTAATTTAGAAAAAATTGGTGTGAGCTTAGATAATAAAAAAAGAATTAAAGTAAATAAAGAATTTAGAACTAGCACAAAAAATATTTTTGCAATAGGTGATGTGATCTCAGGTCCAATGTTAGCACACAAGGCTGAAGAAGAAGGTATAGCGGTTGCAGAATTGATAGCGGGTCAATCTGGCCATGTAAATTATGACTTAATTCCTGGGGTAATTTATACATCTCCTGAAGTTGCTGTTATTGGAAAAACTGAAGAGCAATTAAAAGAAGGTAATATAAAATACAAAGTCGGCAAATTTCCTTTTATGGCTAATTCAAGAGCTAAAACTGTTAATAATGCAGAAGGTTTTGTTAAAATATTAGCAGATGAAAAGACTGACAAGGTATTAGGTGTTCACATGATTGGATCGCACGTTGGAGAAATGATTGCAGAAATGGCTGTTGCTATGGAATTTGGTGCAAGTTCAGAAGATATTGCTAGGACTTGCCATGCCCACCCTACTTTTTCAGAGGCAATTAAAGAAGCAGCTTTATCTGTAGAAAAAAGAGCAATACACTCTTAAAAAAAAGCATAATATAAATCAATGAAAGTTCCGATTCTTTTACCAAAAATATTCAATCATCCTTTCACCTACGAAACTAATTTAAAATTAAGACTAGGAGATTATGTAGAGGTACCATTTGGAAAAACAAAAACCGTTGGAGTTGTGTGGGATGAATTTGAAAAAAATACAGAAAAAAAATTTCAAACAAAAAAAGTTATCAAAAAGCTTAAGATACCAAATCTTAATAAAAAAATGGTCAATTTTATAAATTGGTTTGCAGAATATAATGTTATTCCAAAAGGTATGGCCTTAAAATTAAGTTTATTAAATAATAGTAATTTAGGGGAATTCCCAAAAAATGAACTACAAAATTACTCTATAAATTTAAAAAAAAAAATATTTAATTTAACTAAAACTCAGAAAGATAGTTTAAAAAAAATAGAAAAAAAAAGTAACGAATTTAGGGTTCACGTTGTCCAAGGAGTTACTGGGTCAGGCAAAACTATTGTTTATTTCCATGCGATAAAAAAAATTCTCGACAAGTCTAGACAGTGTTTAATTTTACTTCCAGAAATAGGATTAATATCACAATTTGAAAAAAAATTTACGGAGTTTTTTGGTTTTTATCCTGCGATATGGCATTCTGGAATAAGCCAAAAGAATAGAAAAATTATTTGGAACGGAGTTGTAAATAATAAAATAAAAATAGTAATTGGAGCAAGATCCTCTTTATTTCTTCCTTTTAGTGATTTAGGACTTATTATTGTTGATGAAGAGCATGATCAGTCATTCAAGCAAGATGAAGGAGTAATTTACAATGCGAGAGATATGGCCATATCAAGAGCTTTCTTTGAAAATTTTCCAATTAATTTAGTTACATCTATTCCCTCGTTAGAAACTTTTAATAACATAAAAAAAGGAAAATTTTCTGTTTCTAAAATATCAGAAAGATTTGAAAAGGCTTCTTTACCAAGTTATGAAATAGTCAATCTAAATAAAACAAAGTTAGAACCTAATTCCTGGTTATCTAAAGAGATAATTGAAAAAGTAAAATACCATTTGTCAATTAATGATCAGGTATTATTTTTCGTAAATCGTAGAGGTTTTGCACCAAACGTTTTTTGTAAAAAATGCTTAAAAATATTTGCTTGCCCAAATTGCTCAATTAATCTGGTTTACCATAAAACAAAAGAAATTTTGTTATGTCATTATTGCGGATATAAATCACAAATTAATTTGGAGTGTAAAGATAATACAAAATGTGATTTAGTTTTTTATGGTCCTGGAGTAGAGAGGATTGCTGACGAGGTTAAAAAAAGATTTCCTTCACAAAATCAATTAATTTTTTCCAGCGACACAATGAATAAAAAAAATTCTAAGGATATATTAAAAAAAATAGTTGATAATAAAATTAAAATTTTGATAGGAACACAATTAATTTCTAAAGGTTTTCATTTCCCACATTTAAATTGTATTGTCGTTGTAGATATTGATCTTAGCTCACAAGGACATGATTTAAGAGGTACCGAAAAAAATTTACAACTCTATCATCAACTTTCAGGCAGAGCAGGCAGAGCAGGAAAACCTGCAATGGTATATTTTCAAACTTATAATTTAAATAAAAATATGATTTCGGATATTACAAATGAAAACCCAGAGATTTTTTTAGAAAAAGAGCTGGAGTTGAGAAAAATAAATGGATTACCACCTTTTCAAAGATTTATTTCATTGATAGTTACTGGTTCAAACGAAAAGAAAACTGAACAAGAAGCAAAGAGATTTAAAATTTATATTGAAAAAGTTTTAGATGGTAAAGTATTAGGACCAGTAAATTCCCCAATATTTCGTATCAGAAAAAAGTTTAGAGTAAGACTATTAATTAGATCAAAAAAATCTTTAAATATTCAAAAAAAATTGGCAACTTTGATCTCAAATTTCAAATTTTTAAATGGAATAAAACTGACGGTTGATGTCGACCCAATAAACTTCAATTAATAAGCAAAAAATTAACCTATTTTGACAATGAGGTACTTGAAGACAATAGTCTCATATGTTACTTAATTTTCGAATTTTTAAGTTCATCAATTCATAAAGGATCTAATTTGAGTAAAAAAAATAGTCTCTCTGAAGTAACTTTTAGCAGATATTCTCTGGCTCTTTATGAGTTAGCTCATGAATCAGGCTCTGTAAATGAGGTAGAGCAACAGGCATTAACAATAGTTGATCTGATATCTAAAAGCGAAGATTTAAAGTTTTGCATCAAAAGTCCCACAATAAGCAAGAAAGAGTTGGAAAATTTGATCAATTCTGTTTCAGAAAAAACTAATATGAATGAGTTGTTAAAAAAATTTCTTTTTTTTCTTATTCATAAAAGAAGATTCTTCTATGTTGATAAAATTTTAAGAGAATTTATTGAAACTTGTTCAAAGAAAAGAGGAGAAATAAAAGCAGAATTAATTTCAGCAAAAGATTTAAGTGAAAGTGATGTAGAAAATATTAAAAATGATCTCTCAAATTCCTTTAATTCAAAAATAAAACTTACTTATAAAAACGACAAGAGTTTAGTTGGAGGATTAATTTTGCAAGTTGGCAGTACTATGATTGATACATCAATAAAAAATAAATTACAAAAAATAGAAAAACAAATGGTTGAGGCATAAATGGAAATAAATCCTTCAGAAGTTACAAAAATATTAAAAGAGCAAATTAAAAAATTTGGAGATAAAGCTGAAATAACAGAAGTTGGACAGGTTTTGTCAGTTGGAGATGGTATCGCTAGAGTTTATGGTTTAGATAATGTTCAAGCAGGTGAAATGGTAGAGTTTGCAGATGGATCTAAAGGTATGGCTTTAAATTTAGAAAGTGAAAACGTTGGTGTTGTTATATTTGGAGATGATAAGGCAATTAAGGAAGGTGACACAGTAAAAAGAACAGGAGAAATCGTTGACACTCCTGTTGGAAAAGAGTTGCTTGGTAGAGTAGTAGATGGTTTAGGAAATCCGATTGATGGAAAAGGTGCTTTAGATAAAAATGTAAAAAAAAGCAGAGTTGAAGTAAAAGCTCCAGGAATTATACCAAGAAAATCTGTAAGTGAACCAATGCAGTCAGGTTTAAAAGCAATTGATAGTTTAGTTCCAATTGGAAGAGGACAAAGAGAATTAATCATAGGTGATAGACAAACAGGAAAAACAGCAGTTGCTGTAGATACAATAATAAATCAAAAAAAAATAAACGAAAGTGGAGATGAGAAACAGAAATTGTATTGTATATATGTTGCAATTGGACAAAAAAGATCAACGGTAAGACAAATTCAGAAAACTTTAGAAGAAGCTGGCGCTATGGAATACACAACTATAGTTGCAGCTACAGCATCAGACGCTGCACCTTTGCAATTTCTAGCGCCATATACAGGATGTGCTATGGGAGAGTTTTTTAGAGACAATGGCATGCACGCTTTGATAATTTACGATGATCTTTCCAAACAAGCAGTTGCCTATAGACAAATGTCATTATTATTAAGAAGACCTCCTGGAAGAGAAGCTTACCCTGGAGATGTATTTTATCTTCACAGCAGATTACTTGAAAGAGCTGCAAAACTTGGAGATGAACATGGGGGAGGATCTTTAACAGCATTACCAATAATTGAAACACAAGCCGGGGACGTTTCTGCTTATATTCCAACAAATGTAATATCTATTACTGACGGACAAATATTCTTAGAAACAAATCTATTTAACCAAGGTATAAGACCAGCTATTAACGTAGGTTTGTCGGTTTCGCGAGTAGGATCAGCTGCTCAAACAAAAGCAATGAAAAAAGTTTCTGGATCAATGAAGTTGGAATTAGCACAATACAGAGAAATGGCTGCATTTGCACAATTTGGTTCTGATTTAGATGCATCAACACAAAAATTGTTAAACAGAGGATCGAAATTAACAGAACTTTTAAAACAAAAACAATTCTCACCAATGACAGTTGCTGAACAAGTAGTTTCTGTATTCTGCGGTGTTAGAGGATATCTTGATGATATTGACCAAAAAGATATATCTGATTTTGAAAATAAAATTCTGCAAAAATGTAAATCTGATAAACCAGAAATTTTAGATTCAATTTCAAGTTCAGGAAAATTAGAGGAAAATGCAGAAAAAATGCTAATTGATCTAATTAACGAATTTAAAAAAGGATTGAAGTAAGAATGGCAAGCTTAGATGACCTAAAAAAGAGAATTTTAAGTGTTAAATCCACACAAAAAATAACAAAAGCTATGAAAATGGTAGCAGCAGCAAAACTTAAAAGAGCTCAAGAAAATGCAGAAAAGGGTCGGCCTTATTCTGAAAAAATGAATAATATTATCTTAAATTTATCTAACGGGATATCAGATAAAGAAAATGCACCAAAACTTTTAGCTGGAACAGGGAATGACAAAGTTCATTTATGTGTAGTTTTAACTTCTGACAGAGGTCTATGTGGAGGATTTAACTCAAATATCATCAAAAAGGCAAAAGCCTATTTTACTAAAATTACAAGTGAGGGAAAAAATCTAAAAATAATTACTGTTGGATCCAAGGGCTATGACCAATTGAAAAGGCAATATAATGATAAAATTGTGAATAAAATATCTTTTAAAGAGTCAAAAAATATTAACTTTTTTGACGCTGAGAAAGTATCTAAAATAATTATTGAAAGTTTTCAAAAAAATCAATTTGATGTATGCACCATTTTTTATAATAAATTTAAAAATGTAATTACTCAAATACCACAGGCTCAGCAAATTATTCCTTTAAAATCTTCTGAAACTGGCAATGACAATGAAAAAGATAATTATGAATTTGAGCCAGACGAAGATGAAATATTAAGCAATTTGTTGCCAAAAAACATTTCTACGCAAATCTTCAAAGCGATGTTGGAAAATTCTGCAAGTGAACAGGGATCTAGAATGAGTGCTATGGATAATGCGACACGAAATGCAGGAGAAATGGTTGATAAACTTACCATACAATATAATAGAAGTAGACAAGCAGCCATTACAAAGGAATTAATAGAAATAATATCAGGAGCGGAGAGTTTATAATTATGAGAAAAGGAAAAATTACACAAATTATTGGAGCGGTAGTTGATGTTAAATTTGATGGAGAACTACCTGAGATTTTAACTGCACTAGAGTGTAAAAATGGTGATAACAGACTTGTGTTAGAAGTTGCACAGCATCTTGGAGAAACAAGTGTGAGAACCATTGCAATGGATGCTACAGAAGGATTAAAAAGAGGAGACGAGGTAACAGATACTGGGGCTCCTATAAAGGTACCAGTTGGCCCTGAAACCTTAGGCAGAATAGTAAATGTAATCGGAGAACCGATTGATGAAAAAGGTGAAATTAAAACAAAGGAAAATTGGCCAATACATAGAGCAGCGCCTGAATTTAATGATCAGTCAACTGAAACAGAAATTTTAGTTACAGGGATAAAAGTTGTTGATCTTTTAGCACCCTACGCAAAAGGTGGAAAAATTGGATTGTTTGGTGGTGCAGGGGTAGGAAAAACAGTTTTAATTATGGAATTAATTAACAATGTTGCGAAAGCTCACGGTGGTTTCTCAGTTTTTGCAGGTGTTGGAGAAAGAACAAGAGAAGGAAATGATCTTTATCATGAAATGATTGAGTCTGGTGTAATAAAGCCAGATGGAACAGGATCAAAAGCTGCTTTGGTATACGGTCAAATGAATGAACCTCCTGGAGCTAGAGCAAGAGTTGCTTTATCAGGGCTTACAGTTGCTGAGTATTTTAGAGATCAAGAAGGTCAAGATGTATTATTTTTCGTTGATAATATATTTAGATTCACACAAGCTGGCTCAGAGGTTTCAGCATTATTAGGGAGAATTCCATCTGCTGTAGGTTACCAACCCACATTAGCTACCGACATGGGTAATCTTCAGGAAAGAATAACAACTACAAATAAAGGTTCTATTACGTCAGTTCAGGCGATCTATGTACCTGCTGATGACTTGACAGATCCTGCACCTGCAACTTCATTCTCACACCTTGATGCAACGACGGTTTTATCTAGACAAATAGCCGAACTAGGAATTTATCCAGCTGTTGATCCACTAGACTCGACGTCAAGAATTTTAGATCCAAGAATTGTAGGAGATGAGCATTATAGAGTAGCTAGAGAAGTTCAAAAAGTTTTACAAACCTATAAGTCTTTACAAGATATTATAGCGATCCTTGGTATGGATGAATTATCTGAGGAGGATAAATTGACAGTAGCAAGAGCAAGGAAAATTCAAAGATTTTTATCTCAGCCTTTCTTTGTTGCTGAAGTTTTTACAGGATCACCAGGTAAATTAGTAGAACTAGAAGCTACTATTAAAGGCTTTGATGCAATCTGCAAAGGTGAGTATGATCATTTACCTGAAGCAGCATTTTATATGGTAGGAACTATTGAAGAAGCTATAGAAAAAGCAGAAAAAATGTCAAAAGACGCTGCATAATGAGTGAAGAATTTAAATTAGAAATAGTTAATCCTGAAAAATCATTTCTTAGCAAAGAAGATGTTACAGAGGTTTTAGTACCTGCTTATGAAGGAGATATGGGTATATTAAAAGATCATATTTCTATTATTTCGTTTCTAAAGCCAGGGATACTTAAAGTTTTTTCAAAGAATGGAGAAGATAAATATTATGTTGAAGATGGTATAATAGAATTTAAAGATAATACATTATCAATTTTGACAAGTTCGATATTTAGTCTAGATAAAATTGATAGAAGCTATGTATCACAGTCATTAAGTGATACAGAAAAACTTTTAAGCAAAGAAGATTTAGACGATCAAAGTAGATTTTTAATATCTCAAAAAATCGATGTACTAAAATCTATAAGCTCTAATTAGTAACTACTTTTTTTATCTCACTAGCAACTTTTTTGTAAACATCTCTTTTAAAGTCAACTACAACATCAATTAATTGATCAATTTCTACCCATTTCCACTCTAGGAATTCAGGTTTTGGAGTGTTCACATCAATCTCATCGTCAGAACCGTTAAATTTCATAATAAACCATTTTTGTTTTTGACCTTTAAATTTTCCTCTCCATATAATTCCCAAAAGATGATTTGGAAGTAAGTAGGTAATAAAATCATCGATTTCTTTAATTAGCGTAACATTTTTTATACTTGTTTCCTCTTGAAGTTCTCTTATTGCTGCCTCAAAATAATTTTCACTTTCATCTTTGCCTCCCTGAGGCATTTGCCAAAAATTTTTTGGATTATCAATTCTTTTTGCAACAAAAACTTTATTTTTTGAATTCAAAACTACTATCCCCACACCGTCTCTTAGTGGTAGTTTTTGAAAATCAGTCTTCATTTTAGCCGTTTAAAAGTTTTACAGCAAAGTCTAATTGATTATCACTTTCTGTATCAATTCTAAACTCGTCAGAACCTTCAGAGACTTCAATATCTGGGTCAACTCCAACTTCAGAAATTGAGACTCCAGATGGAAGATAATATTTTGAAATAGTTAATCTTATAGCTCCTTTATTTTTTAATGGAATAATTGATTGTACTGAGCCTTTACCATAAGTAGTCTCTCCAATAAGTATAGCTCTTTTATGATCTTTTAAAGCCCCTGCTAATATCTCAGATGCGGAAGCTGAACCATTATTAATTAATACTACTAAAGTTTTTCCATTTAGTATGTCACCTTCATTTGCAAACCATTTTCTATTTTCATTTTCTTTTCTTGATTTAGTAGAAACAATTTCTCCATTTGAAAGAAAGAAATCAGAAATTTTTATCGCTTGAGAAAGTAATCCTCCAGGATTATTTCTTAAATCTAATATATATCCTTTAATATTTTTATCTTTATCGAACTCTTTTATTTTTTTTCTTACTTGCGAACTACTATTTTCATTAAAAGCCGTTAATCTAATATATCCAATATTTTTATCTATCTTTTTTGATTTAACAGACTGAATTTTGATTATTTTTCTTGTGATATTAAAAACTAAAGCTTTCCTTTCTCCTATTCTTCTAACTGTAATTTCTATATCTGAACCAACAGGTCCTCTCATTAAATCAACCGCTTCACTTAAAGTTTTACCTTGAACCTGATGTTCATTTATTTTTACAATATAATCTCCTGCTTTTACCCCAGCTTCGTATGCTGGTGACTCGTCCAAAGGTGAAATGACCTTTACAACACCAGCTTCCATACTGACCTCAATACCTAAACCACCAAATTCACCACTTGTTTCAGTTCTCATGCTATCGAAACTCTCTGGAGACATATATGCTGAATAGGGGTCTAAAGATTGAAGCACACCATTAATCGCTGCATCCATAACTTCATTCTGATTAATTTCATCTACATATTCTTTATTAATTTTATCAAGAACATCACTAAAAATATCAATTTTTTCGTAGATAGTGGTTTCATCATTTGCAGTATGTGAAGGTTTTGAAAAGAGAAATAATATTAAAAATAATAATCCAATTAATTTAAATAACTTCATATAATTAATTTCTCTTTTGGAATAAGTTCCGACCACATTTTCTCTAATTCGTAAAATTTTCTTTTTTCAGGATTAAAAATATGAATTATTATATCAATACCATCAATAAGTTTCCAGTCGCTGCTTTCAGTTCCTTCAACTTTACAATTTTTAATACCGCTTAATTTAATTTTATCAACTACTTGTTCGGATAAGGCTTGAATATGTCTCGATGAAGTACCACTAGCAATGATCATATAATCTGCGATTGAACTTTTATTCTTTAGGTCAATGCTTACAATGTCTAAAGCTTTGTTGGTATCTAGTGTTTTTAGGATTAATGCTTTTAGGTTTGAAATTTTATCCATTAATTACAATCTAGACTATCAAATTTTTCTTAATTGAGAAGATGAAATATTAACTTTGTTGAATTTAATAAATTTCAACCTTTTTCTATCAATTTTTTTATAAGCCACAGATTTAAGACATTTTGTCTTGTAATTTTCTCTATCAAAAACTAATATTTTACAAACTTTCGGGATTTCTTTCCAATTTTTCCATTTATGAAAATTTATAAGATTATCAGCACCGATTATAAAATAAAAATCATTATTAATATGTTTTCTACTCAAATATTTTATGTATTTGTAAGCCCTATTAGATTTACATTTATTTTCTACAAAAATAACTTTTATAAATTTATTTTTAATACTTAATTTTTTTGCGAGGGTTATTCTTCGAGACAAGCTATAGAAACTCTTTTTTTTAAAGGGATTTTTTTTTGTAACAACCCAAAAAACATTTTTTAGATTAAATCTTTTTTTTGCTTCTTGTGAAATTTTAATATGACCTTTATGGGCTGGATCGAAACTCCCTCCTAAAATTCCAATTCTCTTTTTCAATAAATTATTCAATTTATTTTCTTATTTGTCCTGATCCAACAACTTCATATTTATAGGATACTAATTGGCCTAATCCTACTGGACCTCTAGGTGGTAGGTTGTTCGTAGAAATTCCCACCTCTGCTCCAAAACCAAATTCCCCACCATCTGCAAATTGAGTTGATGTATTATGCATAGCTATTGAACTTTTAACATTTTTTAAAAAAATTTTAGATGTTTTTTTGTTCTTGCAAATAATTGCGTCAGTGTGTTGAGTTCCATATTTATTTATATGATTTATAGCTTCAATTACATTTTTAACTGATTTAATAGATATCTTTGAAGTTAAATATTCAGTCATCCAGTCTTTTTCAGACGCTAAAAAACTGTTTCCCTTATAAACTTTTCTAATTTTATTATCTGTATAAACCACACATCCATTATTTTCCAATTTTGTGATTAATAATTTAGAAAATTTTTTAATTAACTTATCATTTAAAAGAATAGTTTCTGTTGCACCACAAATTGCAGTATTTCTAAGCTTAGCATTTAAAACTACTTTTAAAGCCATTTTTAAATTCGCACTACTGTCAATGTAGGTATGACACAAGCCTTCTAGATGACCTATAACTGGCAATTTTGAGGTATCTTGAACCTTTTTAACTAAACTTTTCCCTCCTCTTGGAATTATTATATCAATATATTTTGTCATTTTAGAAAGCATGTGATCTACAACCTTTCTACTTCTCATGTCTACAAATTGAACGAAATTAGGATCAATTTTATGAAATTTTAAAGATCTTCTAAATAGGTTAGATAAAATTTTATTGGTAAAGTATGCTTCAGAGCCTCCTTTTAAAATAACAGAATTACCTGATTTAAAACACAGGCAAGAAACATCTGAGGTAACATTTGGTCTACTTTCATAAATCACTCCTATTACTCCTATTGGAACTGAAACTTTTTTAATTTTTAAACCATTTGGTCTCTTCCACTGTTCTAGTATTCTATCAGTTGGATCTTTTAATTTTGATATTGAATTGATCGAACTTATAATGGCTCTAAGTTTTTTTGTATCTAATTCTAATCTGGAAATAAAATTATCTTTTAATCCAATTTTTTTTGCGTAACTAATATCTTTTTTATTTTGTGATAATATAGATTTTACGTTTTTTTGAATCGAATGTGCATAATGATTTAAGACTTTATTCTTCAACTCATTTTTAACCTTATTTTCAAAAGCCTTTTTAGATCTTCTTCCAATTATTTCAAAATATCTTTTTATCATATGGCCACCATATCATCTTTATGGACAACTTCAGATTTTGCAATATATCCTAATAATTCTTGTATTTTATTTGAATGTTGACCTTTTATTTTTATAATTTCCTCAGAGGAAAAAGAACTCAAACCTCTTGCATATTCGATCATATTTTTGTTCAGAATTTTAATATGGTCACCTTTATTAAATTTTCCATTTACTTTTTTAATACCAGCTGCAAGCAAACTTTTACCTTGTTTTAAAGCTTTAATTGCTCCATCGTCAATAATTAATTCACCTTTTGGAGAAATTGAGCTTATTATCCATTTCTTTCTTGCATCAAGTTTAGACACCTCTGTAATAAACCAGGTACAATTATTTTTTTTTTGAATTTGGTCTAGAGGTCTTAAAATTAGTCCATTTGCAATTGCCATTTGGCACCCAGATTTTTGACAAACTTTTGCGGCATCAATTTTGGTCTTCATTCCACCAGTTCCATATATACCACTTTCATTACTTGCAGTTCTTTCGATTCTTTCGTCAATTTTATTAATTTCTTTAATTAATTTTGCATCTTTAAATAATTTAGGATTTTTTGTATAGAGACCGTTAACATCTGAAAGTAAAACTAAACAATCCGCACTTGAAATTTGAGCTACCCTAGAGGCTAATCTGTCGTTATCACCATATTTTATTTCAGATGTAGCAATGCTATCATTTTCATTAACTATGGGCACAAAACCAAGTTGAAATAAATTATTTATTGTCCTTTTTGCGTTGATTGCTCTTCTTCTTTGCTCGGTGTCCTCAAGAGTTAGGAGTATCTGTGAAAGATTTAATTTTACTTTATTGAAGTTTTTTTTAAAAAGGTTCATTAATTCTATTTGTCCAATCGAAGCCACTGCCTGACTTTTATCCAACTTTAAATTTGTTTTTTTTAAATTTAATTTTTTACATCCTAGAGCTATAGCGCCAGAGGTAATAATTATCACTTTCTTACCTTGATCTACTAGCTTTTTAACATCCTTAGAGAATTCAGTTAACCATTTTGTCCTTATTTTCATATTGTTATCAATTAATAAAGATGATCCAATTTTTACGGCAACAATTTTTGAATTTTTAAGATACATAATTTATTAACTTAGATTTTATGTTTGAAACACTTTTCGACTGAATTGTGGACATTTTAAATGTTTTCTTTTTAATTTTTATTTCAAAATCTTTAACTTTTTTGTCTATATTATTTTTTTGAAGCAGGTCAATTTTATTGAATACTATAATTTCTTTTTTTTTAATCAATTCCTTTCCATAACTTTTAAGTTCATTTCTCACTTGTTTATATGATGATACGAGATCTTCCTCGTTAATATCTATTAAATGAAGAAGTGTTTTACATCTTTCAATATGTTTTAAAAATTTAATTCCCAAACCTACACCTGAATGTGCCCCTTCAATTAAACCAGGGATATCTGCAAGAGTAATTTCTTTATCATCATAAACTGCAACTCCTAAATTAGGATTGAGTGTTGTAAATTTATAATTTGCAATTTTTGGTGTTGCACTTGTCATTGATGCAAGTAAACTTGATTTTCCTGCATTAGGTAGTCCAATAATACCAATATCAGCAATTGTTTTTAATTGAAGCCAAATCCAAAATTCTTCACCTTTAGTACCTTTAGTAAATTTTTTAGGTGCCCTATTCGTTGATGATTTAAATTTAGTGTTTCCAAAACCACCTTTTCCTCCAGTCGCAACAACAAATTCATCATTATTCTTTTTAAAATCAAAAATAAGTGTTTTATTATCTTCCTCAAAAACTTGAGTTCCGACTGGGACTTTTAAGTAAAGGTTCTCCCCACCTTTGCCAGTCATTTTTTTTCCTTTACCATCTCCTCCTCTTTGAGCCTTAAAATGTTGCTGATATCTATAGTCGATTAATGTATTTAGGTTTCTTTCAGATTTTAAAATTACTGATCCACCTTTGCCACCATCACCGCCATCCGGTCCTCCAAATTCTATAAATTTTTCTCTTCTAAAACTTGGAGATCCTGATCCACCATCACCCGCTTTAACAAATATTTTGACTTGATCTAAAAATTTCATAATACAACACCTTTATTTTAATATGTTGTATATTAATTGGGCTTTACAGATACAAAAGTTCTATCTGATTTTGTTTTTTTGAATTCAACTGTTCCTTTAATTTTTGAAAAAATTGAATGATCTTTTCCCATTCCGACATGTTCTCCAGGAAATATTTTTGTACCTCTTTGTCTTACAATTATATTGCCCGGAATGACTTTTTGACCTGCATAAATTTTGACACCAAGTCTTCTACCAGCACTATCTCTTCCGTTCCTTGACGATCCACCTGCTTTTTTTGTTGCCATAATTTATTCTCTATATTTACTTTTTAGCTTCTTCTTTTTTAGTTTTTTCTTTCTCCACTTTTTTATATTTTTCAGCTTCCGAGAATACTTTGCCATCTTTAGCAAAAATTTTATTTATTCTTACCAATGTAAATTCTTGTCTATGTCCATTTTTTCTTCTTGAATTTTTTCTTCTTCTTTTCTTAAAAACTAAAACAGTTCTATTTTTACCATTTTTTAAAATTTCAGCTTCAACTTTCGCGCCTTCAATTTTTGGAGAGCCAACTTCAGCATTTTTTTCATCTCCATAAGCTAAGATATTCTTAAACTCAACCTTGTCTTTGTCGATCAATTTCTCAACTTTAAGTATCTCTCCAGCTTTAACTTTGTACTGTTTTCCACCAGTTTGTATGACTGCAAATGACATAAAATTTATCCTAAATAATGCTGCAATATAGATCTAAGGTATTTTTAGTCAAGGATTATTGATTAAAAATTATCCTTTAAATCCCGTAATTTTGAAAATTCTTTCAAGGTTTTTGCTCTCAAAAAAATATTACAATCTAATTCATCTTTTATTGAGGATGGAACAGTAGGAAGTCCATTATTTAATTTTTTTTTAATATCAATAATTTTTCTATCAAGTTCAGAATTATTTTCATCAAATTTACTACAAAAAATAGAATTATTTAATGTATATTCGTGCCCAAAATATACCTTGGTTACTGGAGGCAAACTTTTTAATTTTGTTAATGAATTGAACATATCCTCATTACTTCCTTCAAAAACTCTTCCACATCCTAGGGAAAATAATGTGTCTCCGGTAAAGACTATTTTTTCATTAAAAAAGTAAAAACAGATATGTCCCATAGTATGTCCTGGAACGCTAATAACTTTAAACTCAAATATGTCATCCTTCCAAACTTGACCGTCGCTTAAAAAAATATCAATCTCAGGAATTCTTTCTCTATCATTTTCAGACGCAAGAATTTTCGCACTAAATTTATTTTTTAATGTGTTATTACCGCCTATATGATCTCCGTGGTGATGAGTATTCAAAATATACTTTAAATTTATTTTATTTTCTTCAATGAATTTCAAAACTGGTTTAGCCTCTCCAGGATCGACTACACACGCGTCAGAATTTTTTTCATTAATTAGTAAATATGAAAAGTTATCTTCAAGACATTTGATTATTTCTATTTTCATTTTATTTCTCCAATATAAAAATTCCTAATTCTGAAAAAAAATTTTGAAACATCAAATTTTTTAGATTAATTTTAATATCTCTTTTTTTACAATAATTTTCGAAATCTTTAATCGTGCACATGTGTAAGTTTGGAGTGTTATACCATTCATTTGGTAAGTTTTCAGTTACTGGCATTGTACCTTTCAAAAGTAAATGTAATCTAACTTTCCAATGTCCAAAATTAGGAATTGATACTATTGCTTTTTTTCCAATTCTTAGTAATTCATTCAATACATTTTCTGGATCTAAGAAAGCTTGTAAAGTTTGACTGAGAATTACAAAATCGAAAGAACCATCTGGAAATTGCTTTAAATCTTTTTCTGCATTACCCTCGATGACTGTTAAACCTTTCTCTACACACTTTTGGACGTTTGACTTTGATAACTCAATTCCTCTAATATCTTTACTAATATTTTCTGTAATATATTTCATAAGTTCACCATTTCCACATCCAACATCTAAAATTTTGGAGTTTTGAGTTACCAATTTTGCAATGTTATAAAATTCTTTTTTCATTTAATTTCTTTGTAAGAAGTATTTAAAAAATATTTAACGGTGTTTAAAAAATCTGGAACATCAAGTAAAAAAGAATCATGACCTTTATCAGATGAAATTTCGACAAATCCAACATTTTTTCCAATAGCATTTAGGGCAATTACAATATCTCTATTTTCAGAAGTCGGGTAAAGCCAATCTGACGTAAACGATATAATAAAAAACTTAGTGTTACTTTTCTCGAAAGCTTTTGATAAATTTCCACCAAATTTTTTTGTTAAGTCAAAATAATCCATAGCTCTTGTAATATACAAATAGCTATTTGCATCAAATCTATCAACAAAAACTGATCCTTGATATCTTAAATAACTTTCTATTTGAAAATCAGCATCAAAACTAAATTTTAGATCGTCTCTCTCTTGCAATTTTCTCCCAAATTTTTCTTGCAGTCCTGCTTTGGATAAATAAGTAATATGAGCCGCCATTCTTGCAACAGCAAGTCCTTTATCTGGTTGTTTATTTTGTTCTTCATAAAATCCATCTTGCCAGTTTCTATCGGCCATTATTGATTGTCTGCCAAGTTCATTTAGAGCTATATTTTGAGCTGAATGACTTGCAGTACAAGCAATTGGAATTGCAGTAAGAGATTTATTAGGAAAGTTGGATACAAACTGAAGTACCTGCATTCCACCCATAGATCCCCCAATAACGCTGAATAATTTTTCAATTTTGAAATAATCTAAGAGATTATATTGAGCATTAACCATGTCATTAATTGTGATAACTGGAAAGTTTGTACCATAAGGTTTTTTTGTTTCAGGATTAATATCACTTGGACCAAAAGAACCCATGCATCCACCTATAACGTTTGAAGCAATTACAAAATATTTATCAGTGTCAATTGCTTTTCCAGGTCCAAGAGCATAATTCCACCAGCCATCTTTTTTTGTAATTGGATTAATTCCCGATGCAAATTGATCTCCAGTCAAAGCATGAAAAATCATTATAGCATTACTTCTGTCACCGTTTAATTTTCCATAAGTTTCATATGCTAATGGGTAATTTTTAATTGTCTGTCCACAATCTAATTTTAAAGGTTTTTCAACGATTATTTTCTTTATATCTTTAAATTTGTTCATATTTTAATGCTGATGAATTGGAGAAAAAAAACTTATTTAGCGGTTTTTTTTAAGCGCTCGCAATTCAGTTTAAATCAGCGCAAGATGTTCTTACATTATAGAATTTTATATGTCAAATTTTAATGAGAATTTTGCTTATTTAATTTAAAAAAATTATAATTTAACTATATATACCAGAAAAATATAAAATTATGAAATTAGCCAAATTTAAAAAACTAAAATTTCAATCTTATAAGCCAGGAAAATACGAAATTCCAAATTTTAAAGAAACTAGAAAAATAATAAAATTATCTGCTAACGAGTCTGCGTTAGGCGCAAGTCCAAAAGTGAGAGCAATCTTAAGAAAAAATGTAAGCACTTCAAAATATCCAGATTACACCTCTAAATTATTAAGAAAACAAATTTCAATTAAATTTAATTGTGATGCCAATAAAGTAATTTGTGGATCCGGGTCTGATGAGATTATTCAAATGCTATGCCAATTATTTTTAAGCAAAGGTGATCAAGTAATTGTTCCAGAATTTAGTTTTTTAATGTACAGAATTTATTCATCTATTTCAGGTGCTAAAGTAGTTTTTTCAAAAGAGAAAAATTTTAAGATTTCGATAGATAATATAATTAATAAAGTGAGTAAAAAAACAAAAATAGTTTTTTTAGCAAATCCTAATAATCCTACAGGCACATACCTTTACAAAAATGAATTAATTAATTTAAGAAAAAAATTAAGAAAAGATATTTTGTTAGTAATAGATGATGCATATTATGAATATATGAAAGATGATAATTATGCATCAGGATTAAAGATTTTTAAAAATTCTAAAAATGTTTTCATATTAAGAACATTTTCGAAAATCTATGGATTAGCAGCTTTAAGAATTGGGTGGGGTTATGGAGATAAAAAAATTATTCAAGCTTTAAATTTTATTAAACCACCATTTAATGTTAATGAAATTGCACAGCTATGCGCAATTGAGGCTTTAAAAGACAATAAATTTATTAATAAATCAATTAAACATAACTTATATTGGAGTAAAAAAATTAAAAAAAGTCTGGAAGAGTTTGATATTTACTCAAATAAAATAAGTGCGAATTTTCTTTTTCTTAATTTTAATCGTTGTAAGCTGACAGCAATTTCAGTTGAAAAAAAATTAGAAAGCAAAGGAATTATACTCAGAGAAATGAATACTTACGGGATTGATAACCATTTGAGATTAACTATTGGAAACAGCGCAGAAAATAAATTGTTTCTCAAAGAGATAACACAAATATTTAAAAATGTTTAAAAAAATTTTAATCGTTGGATGTGGCTTAATTGGCTCTTCAATTTTAAGAGCTTCAATTAAAAAAAAAATATCAAAAAAAATCTTTATTTTAGAAAAATCAAAAAAACATATAAATCAAATTAAAAAACTAAGATTCAATTGTGAGGTTTTAAAAGGATCCCAAAAACAAATTCCTAAAATGGATATGATAATAATTTGTACTCATTTAGGCGAGTATTTAAAAATTTTTAACAACATAGAAAAATATATCAATAAAAATACAATAGTTACTGATGTTGGTTCAGCAAAGGAAGCAATATTTAGAAAAATAAAACCGAGAATTAAAAAAAATATAAGTTGGATTTCAAGCCATCCAATTGCAGGTTCTGAAGTAAGTGGTCCTAAGTTTGGCAACGAAAAATTATTTTCTGATAAATGGTGTGTTTTAATAAAAGATAGAAATATAAATAAAAAACATATGGAAATTTTATCTAAATTTTGGGTCAAAATTGGATGCAATATAGTTTACATGAATTTAAAAGAACACGATCATATTTTTTCAATTACAAGCCATATTCCACACCTTGTTGCATATAATATGGTAAAAACGGCAATGAATTTTGAGAAGAAAAAAAAATCAAATATAGTTAAATTTAGTGCAGGCGGTCTGAGAGATTTTACAAGAACTGCAGCCTCAAATGAGATTATGTGGAAGGATATATTTCTCAATAACCATAAAAACATTACTAAGGGAATTGACCTTTTTTTAAACAATATGCGTCAAATAAAAAAATTAATTAACACAAAAAATGAAAAAAAATTAATTAAAATAATGAAAGAGTCAAAAAAAATTCGAAAAAAAATAGTTTCTTCAAAACAAGACGTTAATTTACCTGACTTTGGAAGAAGATAGCGCATTTTCTAAATCTTGAATATAATTTTTAAATTTTGCAGTACCTTTCAATGAGTCTTTATAAATTGGTTTTCTTGCTTGGCTAAAACTTACAGTTTTAATTGATTTTTTGTTTTTGTAATATTCTAAACACGCATCTTGCCAATCTAACCCACAAAAAGTAATTATTTCTCTAATTTTGCTTTCGGGATTATTTATTAAGTCTTCATAATTTAGGTCATAAATATCTTTATTAAAAGAACTCTTCCAATAAGACATTAAATTTAGATAAATATTGTAATAACTTGCTATGTCTTGGGCATTATTGGAAAATAACATTCCTCCCTCAAAATCATTTTTGTAAATAGACCAACTGTTTTCAAGAGGATCTCTTTTGCAATGAATTATATTTGCATTTGGAAATATTAATTTAATTAAACCTATCCATCTAAAGTTAAGTGGTGCCTTATCTGTAACAACATCAGAACTTGTCATCTTTTCAATTATAGTTAAATAATTTTCTTTAAATTTTGCAAGATCTTCCTCTACGTTTTGTTGTTCTTCAAAATTTTCTAGATATCTTCTGAAGTACTGGTCTAAAAATGGTAATTCTCCAGAACCATAAACTTTATCATGACTAGATATAATTTGTTCCACTAAAGATGTTCCTGTTCTAGGCATACCTAAAATAAATATTATTTTTTTTTTATTTTCAGTTATTTGTAAATTTTTTATTTTAGCTTTTTCATGAAAATTTTTTATTTTCTTAAAAAATTTGATTTCGTTATTAATATCAAATTTTGTTAACTGTTTTTTAATATCATTTGCCATCTTAATATACTCAAAAGATTTTTTGTATTCACCTATATCCTCGTATATTTTCCCTAAAGCAAAAGATAAATCTTTTATATTTGATCTATGAAGATTTTTATTTTTTATTTTTTCTTCTAAAGAGGAAATATATTTATCACTCTTTTTATATTTTTTTAACATTGCTAGACTTTTATCTGCTCTTGTAAAATCTTTATTAATATCTAAAGTTTTTTGATAATATTTTTCTGCTTCGTCATATCTTCCTAGAGTTTGAAGAAATGATGCATAATTATAATTTGTCTCTAAAACATTGTCATTAATACTCAAAGCCTTTAAGTAAAGCTTCTCACTTTCATTTGTATTATTAATTTCATTGTATAAACCAGCAAGATTATTAATAGTATTTATAAATCTTGGGTTTAATTCTAAAACTTTATTAAAATAACTTTCTGCTTTGATATAATCTTTTTTTCTGTAATACCCTAATCCAATATTATTTATAAAATTTGTGTTATTTTTACTTCTTTTTAACGCATCATTTAATAGGTCAATTGATTTATCATATTCACCTTTTGCCTGGTAAGTAAGAGCCAAAAGATTATATAACGCTTCTTGTTTTGGAAATTTTTTAATTAAATAGTTGGTTTCAAAAATAACCTCGTCATAATGACCAAAATTCATTTTATTTACTAAAATATTAAATTTTTCTTGTAAATTCATTTTTTTAAATTTTTATTATTTTTTTTACCTTGAGTTTTGCTGTTTCATTAATTAATTCAATAGTTTTTTTTATATTCATTATTAATACTTTTTTTCTAGGTCCATACGCATGAATAAGTTTACTTTTATCCAGACAAACAGCTACATGACCCTTCCAGTAGATAATATCGCCTCTTGAAAATTTGATTAATTTTTTTTTACCTTTTTTAAAAGATATTTGGTCTTTTGTATCTCTTGGAAAAAATTTATTATTATAAAGATAGTACAATTGAACAAGTGCCGAGCAGTCTATACCTTTGTATGATTTACCACCCCAGGCATATTTACAATTTATAAAAGACTTTAAAATTTTAACAAAATTTCTGTCTTTGTAATTTATTGGTTTAATTTCTGTCCTTTTTACCCATTTACCCTTCTCAAATTCTATAAATTTTTTTCTTTTCGAAATCATTGGCAATCTACTATTAAATGTAAGAAAGTTTTTTTTTTTATTTTGAGAAAATATCCTAGTTTTTAATCTATTAGTTTTAAAAATAATTTTTAAGCCTTTTTTAAGTTTTTCGTTTTTAATATAACCTGAATAATTGTCATTATATGTCTTAATTTTTAACCATCTATTTTTATTCTTAATAATTTTTATTTTTTCTCCATATATTATTTGACTTGTAATCTCTGATTTTTTCGATGGTTTTTTATAAATATTTCTTATTAATGATGTTGAAAATAAATTAGTCATTAAGTTTAATTTTATTTTTCATCAGATATAGAAGAATAAGTGATGGAATTACCATTAAAGCTGTAATAATAAAAAATATACCCCAATCACCATTTAGCCAATCTACTAATGCACCTGAGGAAGAAGCAAGTGTAGTTCTCCCTGCTGTACCTAAAGAAGCAAGCAGGGCATATTGTGTAGCAGTATAATTTCTGTCTACTAATAAAGATATAAAAGCAACAAACGCAACTGTTGCAAAAGCAGCCGCCATATCATCTAAAATAACCGCTATTGCAAATAATAAATATGATTTATCACTCCATGCTAAAAAAGAAAAAAGAATATTTGTTAATGCCATCAATATTCCTGCCAAAAACATTGATTTTACTACTCCTGACCGAATAGCGAACATTCCTCCTAATAAAGTAAAAATTACTGTAGTTATCCAACCAAAAGTTTTTGAATAAAGAGCTATATCGGATTTAGAAAAGCCAATTTCTTTATAAAAAATTACCGACATTCTTCCTAAAAAAGCTTCTCCAATTTTAAAAAGAAAAATAAAACTTATAATTCCAATAGCTATTCCTTTTCCATTTTTTTTAAAAAAACTTATTAAAGGGCCAGAAATAGTCGAAGTAACCCAAGCTAAAATTTTAGTAAATATATTATTATAATTTAATTTACCTAAAATTTTTTCATCTAATTCAAGATGAGAATTTTTTATATTAAAAAAATTTCTTTCTTTAATAAATAAAATACCTATATTTAATAAAATTATAATTATACCCAAACCTAAAAAAGATAATTGCCAATAATTTTCTATTCCTAAATTTTCTAAAAAATCCGCCAAGGTTAAAGCGATTACACCCCCTAATTTATAACCTGACCACCAACCAACCACTGCTACCGCTGCACCTGCGGCCATAGCTTCTTTTTCCTCATTTTTTATTTGCTCAATTCTCAAAGCATCCACAGTTATATCCTGTGTGGCTGAGGCTAGAGCAATAATTAATCCTGCACCAATAACTAGATTTAGATTTTGCACTGGGTTAATAAAGCTCCAGAATATTAATCCGATTAAAATTATTATCTGCATTAAAAAAATCCAAGACTTTCTATGACCAATTTTTTTTGTCAAAAAGGGTATCTGAATTCTGTCAATTAATGGTGCCCAAAAATAGTTAAAGGCATAAACTGCAAAAATTAATCCGGCCCATCCAATAGTGGATCTTGATAAACCTTCTTCTTTTAACCACAAACTTAAACTGCTTCCTATAATTACCCAGGGAAAGCCACTAATGGCTCCTAACAGTAAAATTTTTAACATTCTCATGTCAAAATAGAATTTTACAGTATCAAAAAATTTTTTTTCTTTTTTTATTTCAATCATTTTTTCCAAAAGGATGGTAAAAATAAAACTAATATAGCAAATAATTCCAGTCTTCCTAATATCATACCCGCACTTAAAATCCATTTAGAAGCATCAGGTAATGTTGAAAAATTTCCATTTGAGCCAATTACAGACCCAAGTCCCGGACCAACATTAGAAATTGATGTGGCAGCAGCAGAAATCGAGGTTATAAAATCTAAACCAGTTATAGATAGGAGTGCTGTTATAAAAAAGAAAATCAAAATATATAAGTATATAAAAGAGATAATTGAAGCTAAGAATTTATCATTAACATTATTATTTTCGTACTTTATTACAAAAATTCCTCTTGGATAAATAATTTTTTTTAGCTGTGTCATTACAAACTTATATAAAATTTGAACTCGAAATATTTTTATTCCACATGTAGTAGATCCCGCGCAACCCCCAATAAACATTAAGATTAAAAAATAAAATAACGAAAAACTTCCCCATTGGTCAAAATGACCAGTTACATATCCAGTGCCTGTTAAAATCGATATTGAGTTAAAAATTACTGATCTTAAATCTGTTAAACCAAAACTTTCGAGTTTAAAAAATAAATAAATTGAAATTATTAGAATAGATATTATTGTTACTTTTAAAAAAGTTATCACCTGTGTATCATTTAAAAAAACTTTCCTATTACCATTTAAAAATTTTATATATGCAATAAATGGTATACTTCCTAGTATTATAAATAAAATTGCAGTTATTTCTATTTTTACATTATTAAAATACCCAATAGATTCATTATAATTTGAGAAACCACCAGTAGCAATTGTTGTCATGGAATGTGTTAAGCTATCAAAAAAATTCATTCCAAATATTTTATATGCTGCAGCACATATTAAAGTTAACGTAAAATAAATAAAAACTAATTTTAAAGATATTTCTTTAGAAGAGGGTAAAATTTCGTCAGAAGAATCTGTATTAAGAACTTTAAAAAGAAGCATTCCACCAATATTCATTATAGGCATTAAAGTAATTGCCATTACTATAATTCCTATACCCCCAAGCCATTGTAGTAGCGCTCTCCAAAGTAAAATACTTTTAGGTACAATTTCTAAATTTGTAATTACAGTTGAACCTGTTGTAGTAAGACCAGACATGCTCTCAAAGAAAGAGTCTGTAAAAGATAAATTCAAATTTGAAAAATAAAAAGGTAAAGCACCAAATATTGCAATTGTAAGCCAGGACAGAGTAGTCAGAAGAAACGCCTGCTGTAGATCGATTTTTTTATTATAATCTAGATTGGATAAAATAAACAAAACACCAAATACTAGCGTAATTACTGAAGATGCAATAAAAGAGGAATCAAGTTCAGAAAAAACTAACTGTATTATAATTGGAATAACCATAAATATTCCAAGGATTATTTGTAGTACACCAATAATGAAAAAAACTGTTTTATAATTGGACATTTTGTTTGGACATTATTTTATGGTAAATAAATTTCAACACTATAAGAATTAATAAAAACAACCAAATATGTGAATTTTTGAAAACTTGTGATTGATAAAGCCAATTTAGATAAGACAAATGCATGGCCTTTTATTGAGGCAAAAAAAATTCTTAATGAAAGGGAAACATCAATTAAAAAGAAAGGTAAAATTATATTGCAAACGGGCTATGGCCCTAGCGGACTTCCGCATATTGGTACTTTTGGTGAAGTTGCTAGAACGTCCATGATAGTAAACGCTCTGGATCAAATTACAGATTTGCCGAAAGAAATTATTACTTTTTCTGATGACATGGATGGTCTTAGAAAAGTTCCGGACAATATCCCTAATGTAAAAAAATTAGAGGATAATTTACATAAACCTTTAACACTTGTTCCAGACCCCTTTGAAAAATATGAAAGTTTCGGTGAGCATAATAATGAGATGCTAAAAAAATTCTTAGATGAATTTAAGTTTAAGTATACTTTTAAAAGTTCGACTAATCTTTACAAGACAGGTTTTTTTAATGAGACACTCAAACTTATATTGAAAAACTATAATGGAATTATGGATATAATAATACCGACACTTGGAAAGGAAAGACAAAAAACTTATTCTCCATTTTTGCCTATCTGTCCTAATTCAAAAAAAGTTTTAGAGATACCCGTGATAGAGATAGACGAAAAAAATTCAAAAATTATTTTTGATAACAAAGGTCAAAAACTTGAATCAAGTATTTTAGATGGAAATTGTAAATTACAATGGAAAGTTGATTGGGCAATGAGATGGTATGCTTTAGATATTGATTTTGAAATGTATGGTAAAGATCTAATTGAGAGTGCAATTTTGTCTACCAAGATTATTAATTTGCTCGGAAAAAAATGCCCAAGTGGTTTTGCTTATGAGTTGTTTTTAGACGAAAAAGGTGAAAAAATTTCTAAGTCAAAAGGTAATGGAATAACAATTGAGCAATGGTTAGAATATGCATCGCCTGAAAGTTTATCTTTGTTTATGTATCAAAACCCTAAAAGAGCAAAAAAACTATATAAAGAAATAATACCAAAATCAGTAGATGAATATTTAGACTTTATTGAAAAAGGCAAATCTCAGAATGATCTTCAAATTCTTATGAATCCAGTTTGGCATGTACATAATTCTAAAATGCCTAAGGAAAAATATATTATGAGTTTTTCTATGTTGCTTAATCTTGTGGAGACAAGCAATGCAGATAACAAAGATCTTTTATGGAAATTTGTGAAAAAATATAAAAAAGATATTTCAGAGAAAAATCAAACCATTTTTAATAACTTAATAGGATATGCAATCAAATATTTTAATGATGTAATTAAGAAAACTAAAAAATATAAAAAGCCTAATAAGGATGAGAAAAATGCCTTAGAGGCTCTGATAAATGCTTTGGATAATTGTAGCGATGACATGAAACCAGAGGATATCCAAACAAAAATTTATTCTGTTGGAAAAGAAAACGGTTACAAAGAAAATTTACGTGATTGGTTCAAATTAATTTATGAGGTTGTTTTTGGAGTTGAAAATGGTCCAAGGATGGGTTTTTTTATAAGTTTTTTTGGAGTTAACGAAACTAAAAATCTAATAAAACAAAAAATAAATAATGTTTGAAAAAATACGAGGATTAATTTTTAAATTAGACCCTGAAACAGCGCATAATTTGGCAATTAAAGCCTTAAAGTTGAATTATATTCCAAATAAAACAGTTCAAAAAAATAAAATTCTTGAATTGGATATCTTTGGAAAAAAAATACCAAATCCTATTGGTATTGCAGCAGGTTTTGACAAAGATGCTGAGGTATATAACTCTTTGTTTAAATTGGGATTTGGTTTTGTTGAAGTTGGAACAGTCACCCCGCTCAAGCAATATGGTAATCCAAAACCAAGAGTATTTAGACTTGAAGAAGATGAAGCTTTGATAAATAGATTAGGGTTTAATAATTCCGGTTCTGACAAGGTGAGAGCAAGAATATTATCAAATTCACCAAAGGGACTTTTAGGAATAAATATTGGACCCAATAAAGATACAAAAGACCGAGTAAAAGACTATTTAGAAGGTTTAAGAAAATTTCATGATATTGGCGATTATTTAACAGTTAATATTTCATCTCCAAATACTGAAAATTTAAGGAGCTTTCATAAAGATGAAGAGTTAGATGAACTTCTCAAAGAAATTCAAGCTGAAAAGACTAAATTGAAAACAAATGTACCTATTGCCTTAAAAATTTCTCCAGATATCGAAAATAAAAGTATAGATAGAATATGTGAAATTTTAACTAATAATAAAATTAAAACAGTAATCATCTCAAACTCGACTGATAGAACAAGAGAAAATTTGAAAAATATTAACAAATTAGAAAAAGGAGGACTATCAGGCAAACCACTTGAAAATAAATCAAATTTTCTAATTAACGAATTTTTTAAAAATTTAAAATCAGATATTACAATTATTGGAGTTGGAGGAATTGATAGCGGTAGATCAGTTTACGAAAAAATAATAAATGGTGCAAAACTTGTTCAACTTTATACTGGAATGGTTTTTAAAGGTCCAAATATAGTATCTAAAATAAATGATGAATTGATAGAAATAATAAAAAAAACAGGTGTAAATAATATTTCTGAATTAGTAGGTTCTAAAAATAAACTTGACTGAGTAATTTTCAACGCATATACATTCTTAGATTTTATGTCGAAAAAATGTGAATTAACTGGAAAAATACCTTTAAAGGGACATAAGGTAAGTCACGCTAATAATAAAACTAAAAGAAGATTTCTACCAAACCTGAAAAAAGTAAGATTCAAGAGTGAAATGCTAAATAAAAGTTTAAAACTTACTGTTTCAAACTCTGGAATACGATCAGTCGATAAAAAAGGAAGTTTTGACCAATTTATAAAATCAGCAAAAACAAAAAATCTTTCTTTCAGATTAAAGAAAATTAAAAAAACTTTATTAAATAAATCAGCTTGATGAATAAAATATTTCTTTCCCTCGCTTTTATGATGGGATTAGTTGTTTTAGCATCAAACTATCTCGTACAGTTCCCTATTAAATATTATGGTCTTGAAAATATTCTCACATATGGAGCTTTCAGTTATCCTATAGCTTTTTTGATAACTGATCTTGCAAACAGATCATTTGGTAAAATAGTTGCTAGAAAAATAGTATATATAGGATTTACAATTGGAATTTTATTTACTTTGATATTTGCCACAAACTATTCTGACTTAATTTCAGTAAGAATAGCTATTGGTTCAGGTACAGCCTTTATAGTTGCTCAGTTGCTAGATGTTCAAATTTTTGATCAATTAAGGATGAAGAAGTGGTTTGTGGCTCCATTAACATCTTCGTTAATAGGTTCGACAGTTGATACATTTTTATTCTTCTCGATTTCATTCTATGGAACAGGAATACCTTGGGTATCATTATCATTAGGAGATTTGGCTGTAAAAATATTTGTAGCATTAGTAATGTTAATTCCATTTAGACTTCTATTAGGAACATTAAAGACTGCTAAAATTTAGTATAAAAATTTATACGATAAAATTTTGTAAGCTAATTTAGCCACAAGAAAATTATATGAGTTAAAACCTTTTATCGGAGATAGCTCATTAATATCAGCGCCAACAATTTTTGAATTTTGTGCAGCAATTTTTATAATTTCTAGGGTCTCATCCCAAAATAAACCACCAGGTTCCGGTGTGCCTGTTGCTGGCATAATGCTTGAATCCAAACCATCTACATCAAAGGTTAAATAAACTGTTTTATTTTTTATAAGCTTTTTAAATTTCTTGAGATCCCACTTAGTTTTATCTTTTGCCCAAAATATTTTTATTTTGGATGAATTTTTTTTTAAATATAGGATTTCACTTTGAGAGATATTTCTAATTCCAAAAGAAATTATTGAAATATTAGGATAATCCAGACATCTTCTTATAGCCGAAGCGTGGGAAAATTTTTGTCCATTATAACTTTCTCTTAAATCTGCGTGAGCGTCAAAATGTAAAATACAAATTTTTTTGTATTTTTTACTAAAAGGCTCAATACATCCTGGAGTAATTGAATGCTCACCCCCAAAAGTCATAGGAAAAATATTTTTATCTAAAATTTTTTTATTAATTAAAGAAATCTGTTTAAGTGCATCATTAATATTATTTTTTATTTTAAATGGTTTTAATGTTTTTATACCTATTTTTCTAAATGGCTCACAGTTCAATTCTTCATCGTAAAGCTCTACTTGATGGGAGGCTTTAATTATTTGTTTTGGACCGTTTTTTGTTCCTCCTCCATAACTTACAGTTTTTTCAAGACCAAATGGAACTATAACTACTTTTTCTTTAAATTTAAATTTATTGTCAATACCAAGAAAGCCATATTTATTTGATAGATATTTCATTTATAAATTTAACTTTAATCAAATATCTTTGAAAAGTTTTTTCTATTTCTATTCTTCCATTTACCAGCGTGATAAGCATCACTTGCAATTAGGGGTAAAACACTCGTGGCCTCAGCGAAGACCATTTGCTCTTTTGTGGTGTCTACTTTGCCCCAGGAACTAGCTTCTTTTAATGTTGAACTACTACAAGCACCATCTCTAGAGTCTGCAACAGTAATTTGAATAGCATATTTGTGCATATCAACATTTTTTCCTAAAAGTTCAGCACAAATTACAGTATCCTGAATAAAATTTTTTGGAACTCCACCACCAATCATAAAAAGACCTGATCCCTTAGATTTTATTTTAATTTCAGTTAATTCTCTGAATTCTCTAATCGAGTCTATTGTAATATGTTTTTTTGGATTTCTTTCTTGATGCATCACTAGACCAAATCCAGCACTTGAGTCAGTAAAAGCTGGACAAAAAATTGGGACATTATTATCATATGCTACTTCAATTAAAGATTCTTTCTTCTTTGCATTCGTTTTTAGATATTTTCCAATTTCTTTTATGAATTCTCTAGATGTATATGGCCTTGGTTCTAGTTTATCTGCAATTTCACCAATAATCTTATCACACTTCTGTAGCTCATCTTCATCGATATATGTGTCGTAAATTCTATCTATGTAATTCTTTCTTAGCTCATCGTCATTTTGAAACTGAGAACCCTGATAATGTTTAAAACCAAGTGCTTCGAAAAAATCCATATCAATTATTGATGCTCCAGTTGCAACAATAGCATCCACCATATTATATTTAACCATATCCCTATAAATATGCATACATCCTGCTGCAGAGGTTGAGCCAGCTAAAGTTAAAAAGATTGTACAATCTTTATCTTTAAGCATTTCATTATAAATATTTGTTGCATTTGCAGTCTCTCTGGAAACAAATGACATTTTTCCCATTGCTGATACAATTTCTCTACTGTCAAATTTAGTAATATCAATATGCTCCACTTGATTTTTTAAAAAATCTTTTTTACTGTTATGACCTAGATTTTTTTTATCAGACATTAAGCAACAAGAAATGCTTTATCTTTATCTTTGTTGTACATGCTCATTATAGGTTGGTCTTGTACTTCATAAATACTATCTGAATAAAAACCGTTAAATTTAGTTCTAAATGTTAGTCCGTAAGCTCCTAGTTGACCAAGTTCTATATAATCATTTTCTTTAATGTTATTCGGTAAAATAAATGGTCCTTTCATATAGTCCATACTATCACAAGTTGGACCGTAGAAATCAAATGGAGTAAGTTTTTTTGAAACCAATCTTCCTATTGGAATCATTCTTGAAGGATAAACAATATTTGGGACTCCGGCATCAAATAATGTTCCGTAAGTTCCATCATTTATGTAAAGTTTTTGTTTTTTTCTTAAAATTACTTTAACAATTGTTGACCCACTCTCAGCCACAATAGCTCTGCCTGGTTCACAAATAATCTCAGGTTTTTTTTCAAATTTTAATTTTTCTAAGGCTATTTTAATTTCTTTAAAATAGTTATCTAATGATTGTGGTATTAGATCAGGATAGATTGTTGGAAATCCGCCTCCAACATTTATGTAATCTGGTGAAATTTTAGTTTTTTTTATAATATTTCCGATCTCTGCTATTCCTTTCGAATAAGATATAGGATGCATACATTGTGATCCAACATGAAAACTTAAACCAATTTTTTTAGCGTATTGTTTTGTTAATCTTAAAAGACCCAAAGCTTCACTATGTAAAGCTCCAAATTTTTTTGATAAATCTATTTCTGCATGTTCATTTGAAACAGCAACCCTAACAAATAATTCTAAATCCTTAGCTTGGTTAGTTGCCTCAATTATTTTAATTAACTCTTCTTTTGTATCTAATGAAAAAGTTTTTACACCATGTTTAAAATATGCCTCTTTTATACTTTCTCTAGATTTAACAGTGTGCATGAAAGAACACTTCAACTCTGGATTTATTTTTTTTATTTGCTCAATTTCTTTTAATGATGCTACATCAAAATTTTTAATTCCGCTCTTTATAATAGTATCTATTACTAAAGGGTGAGGATTGGTCTTTACTGCGTACAAAACTGTACCTGGAAATTTATTTTGGAAAATTTTTGAAGCTTGTTGTATTGCACTAGTTCTAATGCAATATATTGGTTCAACAGGTTTTAGTTGACTTACAAGTTCGTCAACACTTTTAAATTTTTCCATTTCATAGCCCCTCAAAAAAAAATTTAACAAAAAAAATTTGCATAACTTGTATGCAAATTTGTAATTTCTCCACTCATTATGAGAAATGACCCCTAAAGTAAAGAAAAAATTCAATGTTATTAAGCCTGTTAAATTCCTACTTAAAATGACATATTGAAAATCTAGCTTTAAATCCTATATAGGCTCTCATGACAGACAATGTTCAAAAAGTAACAAATTTAGCGGATAAATCGTTATTAATAGTTGATGATGATAATACCTTTAGAGAGAGGTTGTCGAGAGCTATGGAAAAAAAGGGTTTCTTAGTCTCTCAAGCTGAGGGTGTAAAATCAGGTATTGCATCTATAAACTCAAAGAATCCCGCATTTGCGGTTGTTGATTTAAGACTTGGCGATGGCAACGGTTTAGAGGTTGTAAAAGAACTTCAAAAGATAAATTCTAAAAGCAAAATCATAATGCTTACAGGTTATGGAAATATACCAACTGCCGTTGCAGCAATTAAGCAGGGAGCAATTGATTATTTAGCAAAGCCTGCAGATGCTGACGATATTGAAAAAGCTCTTCTAGCTGATCCTAAAACTAAAGCCCAACCTCCAGAAAATCCTATGTCTGCCGATCGAGTAAAATGGGAACATATTCATAGAGTATTCGAGTTATGCAACAGAAATGTATCTGAGACCGCAAGAAGATTAAAGATGCATAGACGTACGTTGCAAAGAATTTTATATAAAAGATCGCCTAAATAAATTTTCTAATTTTAATAAATTTTGAAGTTAAAAAAGTAAGCAGTAAAATTTTAAATAACTCTGCATAAATAAATGGAAAAAATCCAAGCTTAAATATAGGTTTTTCCCATCCAATTAGAATACCTAGCCAAACAATACCAAACAAATAAATAAAGAAAACTGATAATATAAGTTTTAAAAATATTACAAATAAGTTAGTTTTAAAATTTAAATAACCTGCAAAAAAAGCTGCGAATAAAAAACCAATTAAATATCCCATTGTAGGTCCTACAAAGTATGCTAAACCAACTCCTTTTTCTGGAGAGTTTGAAAAAACAGGAAGTCCTAACAAACCTTCAACTAAATAAACAAAGACTGTTGCAACTGCAATTTTATATCCAAATGATATTCCTAAAAAAAGAACCACAAAAGTTTGCATAGTCATTGGCACTGGATAAAAAGGTATTTTTATTTTTGCTGAGACAGTCAATAAAATTGAACCAAGAACAACAATCAAAAAATTTTTTAAGATTTTTTGATTATTAGATGTACTTATATTTTCCATTTTTATACTTTACAGTTAATCAATCACTATTACTAGTTTTTAATTAAGGATGTATAAACATCTTCAATATTTGCATCATCTGTTGTAATATCTAATATATTTATATTTTTGTCTGAAAAATAAGAAATTATTTCATCAATTTTTAAAGAATTTTTTTCATAAGATAAAGTTATTCTATTATCTTCTTGGGATAAAATTTTTAGTGATTTAAGAGGTATGTTGGCTATTTTGGTCTTTTCATTTATTGTAAAAGTGACGTTTTTGGTTTGTATCTTATTAATTAAATTTTTTGTTGTATCTAATGCAACTAAATGACCTTTACTTAAAATTCCTATTCGATCGCACATTTCTTCAGCTTCTGTTAGATAATGAGTAGTTAAAATAATTGTGACACCAATTTTATTTAAAAGTTTAACATTTTCCCAAAGATTCCTTCTCAGCTCAACATCCACACCAGCAGTTGGTTCATCTAATATCAAAATCGGTGGTTTGTGAACAAGGGCTTTTGCTATTAATAGTCTTCTTTTCATTCCCCCAGAGAGACTTCTGGCGTAGCTATCTGCATTATTTTCAAGAGAAACTAATTTTAAAATTTCATCAGTTATACGATCTTTTTTTTTGATGCCATACATTCCTGCATGTAACTCTAAAAGTCTTCTTGGATTAAAAAAAGGATCTAGATTTACCTCTTGAGGCACTATACCTAATGAAGCTCTTACCTGTCTTGGATCCTTATCTAAGTCATAACCCCACACATTTACGTTACCTTTTGACTTAATTACTGTTCCACCCAATATATTTATGAAAGTTGATTTACCAGCTCCATTAGGGCCCAATAATCCAAAAATTTCACCTTGTTTCACGTCTAAGTTTAAATTGTTTAATGCATTAACCGGTTCAGAATTGTTTTTGGAGTAAATTTTACTTAAATTTTTGACGGTCAATACATCTTTTTTTTTCATAATGATTTATTCATTTATAACATTCGTATAAATTAAGTTAACATTAATAAATGACCAAAATAAAAAAAAGTGATCATTTTTATTTAATAGATGGCTCAGGATATATCTTTAGAGCATATTATGCTTTGCCGCCTCTAAGCAGGAAAAGTGATGGAATGCCAACAGGGGCAGTAAACGGTTTTTGTAATATGTTATTTAAGTTACTTGAGGATTCGAAATCTAAAGAAAATTTACAAAAACCAACTCACTTTGCAGTAATTTTTGACTCTGCAAGAAAAAATTTTAGGAATGAAATCTATAAAGATTATAAAGCAAATAGATCTGATGCTCCTGATGATTTAATTCCTCAATTTGATTTTATCAGAAAATCAGTACTGGCATTCAATTTACCATCAGTAGAACTTATTAATTATGAAGCAGATGATTTAATTGCAACTTACGTAGAACAAATCTTAAAAATTGGGGCCAAGGTTACAATTGTATCATCTGATAAAGATTTAATGCAGTTATTCAACAAGAATGTAAGAATTTATGATCCTATGAAAAATAAATTTTTAGTTGAAGAAGATGTTATAAAAAAATTTGGTGTTAAATCTGACAAAGTAATTGATGTACAATCATTAGCAGGCGATACCAGTGACAATGTACCAGGAGTACCCGGTATTGGTGTTAAAACTGCTGCGGAATTAATTAATAAATATGGAAACTTGGAGAAACTTTTATCAAAAGCTCATGAAATTAAACAGAACAAGAGAAGAGAAACTATTTTAGAAAATAAAGATAAAGCTCTTATAAGTAAAAAATTGGTAACTTTAAAAAAAGATGTTCCTGTTAAAATAAAATTGGATGATTTTGTAATAAAAAACATTGATAAAGATAAACTATATGAATTTTTAAGAGAAATGGAGTTTAATAGGCTCTTAAGTAGCGTCATATCACAGTACGGAGAACCTAAATTTAAAGAAAAAGATGCACCATCTTTAAAAGGAAAAGAGATATCAAGTGTTGATCGAACAAAATATAAATTAATCAATAAATTAGAAGATATTGACAATTGGATAAAAGATGCTGAGGAGAAGGGAGAATTATGTATAGATACTGAGACAACTTCTCTTGATCCGCATTTAGCTGAATTAGTAGGAATATCTTTATCTACTGATATTGGAAAAGCTTGCTACATACCTTTAAAGCATAACGGTAAAGATGTGCTAGATGCAAATAAGGTAATCCAAAAAATAAAACCGATCTTAGAGGATAAATCAATCAAAAAAATAGGGCAAAATATAAAATTCGACTATATAATTTTTTATCATCGAGGAATAATAATAAACTCAATGGAAGATACTATGCTTATGTCATACGTGCTTGATGCAGGTAAGAACAGACATAACATGGATACACTTTCAGAGCTTCACTTAGGACATAAAACAATATCCTATAAAGATTTAGTTGGATCAGGTAAAAAACAACTTACTTTTGATCAAGTTGAAATAAAAAAAGCTACTGAATATGCAGCTGAAGATGCTGATGTAACTTTTAGATTGTATAAATTATTAAAGAAAAATTTAATTAGGGAAAAAATTGAAAATATTTATGAATTATTTGAAAAGCCTTTAATTAAAATATTGGCCAATATGGAGATCCAAGGAGTAAAAGTAGATGATAAATTTTTAAATATTCTGTCGAAAAAATTTGAAAAAAAAATCTCTTCAATTGAGGATAAAATTTACAAAATTTCCAAGAAAAAATTTAATATTGCTTCAACAAAGCAACTCGGTGAAATTATGTATGAAGATTTAAAGATAGCTTCTCTCAAAAAGACAAAAAAAGGTAGTTATGCAACTAGTGCATCAGTTTTAGAGGATTTAGCTTTCAAGGGGAATGAATTTCCAAAACTTATATTAGAGTGGAGACAAATTTCTAAACTTAAAAATACTTACTCAGACTCTTTGCAAGAGCATATTAATCCTAAAACAAAAAGAGTTCATACATCTTTTTTATTGGCTGCAACAACAACAGGCAGATTAGCTTCAAGTGATCCAAATTTACAAAATATACCGATTAAAACTGAAGATGGGAAGGATATAAGAAAATCTTTTGTTTCTGAAAAAGGAAATATTTTAATATCAGCAGATTATAATCAAATCGAAATGAGAATTTTGGCAGATTTGGCAGATGTAAAAGAATTGAAAAAAGCTTTTAATAATCAACAAGATATTCATTCACTTACAGCCAGCCAAGTATTTAACGTTAAAATAAGCGAAATTAATTCAGACATGAGAAGAAAAGCAAAAGCGATTAATTTTGGAATTATTTATGGAATTTCTCAATACGGCTTAGCAAAACAGATTATGGTATCAAACAATGAAGCTGCAGAATTTTTAAATTCATACTTTAAAAAATTTCCAGAAATTAAAGACTATATGAATGACACTATAAAATTTTGTAGGAAGAGTGGATATGTAAATAATATTTTTGGCAGAAGAAGTCATATAACTGGAATTAATGATAAAAATTTTAATATAAGAAATTTTCAAGAAAGAGCAGCTATTAATGCACCAATCCAGGGATCTGCTGCTGAAATTATGAGATTAGCGATGATAAGAATTTCAAAAAGAATTGAAGAGGCCAAAGAAAAAAAATGTAAAATGTTACTTCAAATTCATGATGAACTAATATTTGAAGTTCCAAAGGAAAGTGAAAAAAAATTCACAAATTTGATAAGACAAGAAATGACAAGTGTAAAGGATAGTGATCTTCATTCATTCTCAACGCCTCTCACAGTAGATGTAAATAGTGGAGAAAATTGGGGGTTACTTCATTAGTTTTTTGGTAATCTTGCCCAAATAAGAACAATTTAGTATTTGTATAAGTAGATACATATTTATGAAACAAACTATTGCATTAATCGATGATGATAGAAATATTTTAACTAGTATTAGTATTGCTTTAGAAAAAGAGGGTTTTAAGGTTCAAACTTATTTGGATGGTGAGAGCGCTTTGATTGGTCTAACAAGACAGCCACCAGATTTAGCAATAATTGATATAAAGATGCCGAAAATGGATGGTGAAGAATTATTAAAAAAACTTAGAAAAAAAACAACTTTACCTGTAATTTTCCTAACCTCGAAAGATGACGAAATTGATGAATTATTAGGACTTAAATTAGGTGCTGATGATTTTGTAAAAAAGTCTGGGGGTTTTTCTATTAAAGTATTAATTGAAAGAATAAGGGTTCAATTAAGGAAGAAAAATCTAAATCCTATTGAAGAGACGAAAAATATAATTTCACATGGCAAATTAAAACTTGATCCTTCACAATTAGAATGTGAATGGGATGGAAAGCAATTACCAGATAAACTTACAACTACAGAATTTTTAATAGTGCAGGAACTTGCAAAAAGACCGGGAATAATAAAAGAGAGATCCCAATTAATGGACATTGCCTATAGAGAAGACACTGATATTGAAGACAGAACAATTGACAGTCATGTTAAAAGGATTAGAAAAAAATTTAAAAAAGTTGACCAAAACTTCACTGCTATTGAAACAAGGTACGGAAGTGGTTATAGATGGAATGTAAGTTAATTAATGGGATCTATATTAAAGAATTTCTCAATTTTAAAAAAATTTTTATTTATAAATCTTATTGTTTTTATAGTTATTGGAATCTTGACAATAGTTTATTTAAATTTTTCAAAACCAAATTTAATTTACAAAAAAACTTCAAATCATATAGCTGTAATTAATAATACAACCGATCACATTAAAAGATTGAAAATAAATTTTAATAAAGAAGATTTAAGAAGATTTTTATTTTCAACAGGTTTTTTATTTCAAAGTTTAGACAGAGTAATTTTTCTAGATACAGAATATAACGTTATTGCAGATACTGATACATTAGACTTGGATCCACGATCTTTTTCACAGAGAACTGATCAAATAGAATTTGATAATATTAATACAGATATTGAAAAAGCATCAAGCAATAATAAAAAAAATGATCAGAAAAATTTAAGTGATATTACTAGAGATTATTTTAACTCAAAAGAATATGGAAAACCATTCACCTATACAGAAGAATATTATGATCAATTTATATTGAATACTCTTAAAAATTTTATAATTGGTGATAAAAATGTTGGTTATATTTTAGTAGCTGAACGTGCTAACGATATTAAAACAGCTATAGATGAAAGAAAAAATTTTGTTATTAGAACAGCTATATTAGTAACACTAGTTATTTTTGTTTTTTCTTTTGTATTAAATAGATATTTTTTAAAACCAATTAAAAATCTTGTTGATTATACAAAAATTATTAAAGATAAAAGTGAAAAAAAAACAAATATACAAAATTTAAAAAAAAGAGGTGATGAGCTTGGTGTATTATCAAGTTCATTAGATGATATGACACATGAGCTCCAAAAACGAGCTGATAGTGCTGAAAATTTTTCCACTGATCTTGTTCATGAAATCCGAAATCCACTTGCATCCCTTAAAAGTGCTTCTGAGATTATTTCAGAAACAGATGATAAAAACCAAAGAGATAAACTTGTTAAAATCTTAAGTCACGATGTTGAACGCATAGAAAGACTTATTACTGATTATTCTCAAATGCTTAAAGATGAGGTTGCAATTACGAAAGAGCAGATGAAAAAAATTGATCTAAGACCAATTGTTACCTCAGTAGTTGATGATTTTAATAGTATATATATGAACAAAAGAGGAATTAAAATTTCTTTAAATTCAAATCAGAATGGAAACAAGATTGAGATTATGGGAATTGAAAATAGAATTGAACAAATTTTAGCAAATTTACTTGAAAATTCTATTTCATTTAGTGAAGATAATAAAAAAATCATAGTAAAACTCTCAAAAAAAAATAATTCAGTAATGCTTGATGTGTTAGATGAAGGATCTGGTTTTAAGGAAAATGATACAAAAAAAATATTTAAGAGATTTTACAGTAACAGACCTGGGAAATTTGGAGAACATTCAGGACTTGGATTAAATATAGTGAAAAATTTGATTGATCTCCATGGTGGTACAATTAGCGCTAGTAACAATAATAGGGGAAAGGGTGCAAAAATTGAAATTATTTTCCCCTCAGTGTAATGAAAAGTTGATTATTTAAAATTATACTGTTACAAAATCGCTCTTATGCCAGATTATAAAGTAAAAGACATATCCCAAGCTGAATTTGGAAGAAAAGAAATTTCTTTAGCTGAAACTGAGATGCCAGGTTTAATGGCACTGAGAAAAGAGTATAAGGGTAAATCTCCATTAAAAGGTGCCAAAATTCTTGGTTGTCTTCACATGACTATTCAAACTGCTGTTTTAATCGAAACATTAGTAGATCTTGGGGCCGAGGTAAGGTGGTCTTCATGTAATATATTCTCTACACAAGATCACGCAGCAGCAGCTATTGCAAAAGCTGGTATTCCAGTTTTTGCTTGGAAAGGTGAAACAGAAGAAGAGTATTGGTGGTGTGTAAAACAAACTATTGAAGGCAAAAAAGATTGGAAACCTAATATGATATTAGATGATGGTGGAGATCTTACTGCTCTAATGCATAAAGACTATAAAGAATTATTAAAAGATATAAAAGGGTTAAGTGAAGAGACAACGACGGGAGTTTTAGCTCTCAAAAAAATGGAAGAGCAAGGAACTTTGATGGTGCCAGCAATAAATGTGAATGACTCAGTTACAAAATCAAAATTTGATAACTTGTATGGATGTAGAGAAAGTTTAGTAGATGGTATCAAGAGAGCTACAGATGTGATGATGTCAGGAAAAGTTGCGATCGTTGCAGGATTTGGTGATGTTGGTAAAGGAAGTGCTGCATCTTTAAGACAAAGTGGTGCAAGAGTAATGATAACAGAGACAGACCCAATTTGTGCACTACAAGCTGCCATGGAAGGATACGAAGTTGTTCTCATGGATGAGATGATAGGCCAAGCTGATATTGTTGTTACAGCCACTGGTAATAAAGATATAGTTACCGCTGATCACATGAGAGCTATGAAAGATAGATCAATTTTGTGCAATATTGGGCACTTTGATAATGAAATACAAGTTGAGGCTTTAAAAAATTATAAATGGGATGAGATTAAACCACAAGTTCATGAAATTACTTTTCCGGATAATAAAAGATTAATTCTATTAGCAGAGGGTAGATTGGTAAATCTAGGATGCGCAACTGGCCATCCAAGTTTTGTAATGAGTGCATCTTTTACAAATCAAGTTACAGCACAAATAGAATTATGGAACAATTCAGAAAAATACGAAAAGAAAGTCTATGTTTTACCAAAACATCTTGATGAAAAAGTTGCTAGATTACACCTAGAAAAAGTTGGAGCGAAACTAACTCCTTTATCTAAAGATCAAGCAGATTACATAAGTGTAAAACCAGAAGGTCCATACAAACCAGATGCGTATCGCTACTAACAGTAGCAAGATTGATATATCTAAAGAAAACAAAACAGCCTCTTTAGCTAAAATTTTTTCAACATTTCTTAGTAAAGGAGATATTGTCTTTCTTCACGGAGAAATCGGTGCTGGGAAAACTACATTTGTAAGATATCTTATAAACTACCTACAATTAAGATCGAAGAAATCCTTAAGTGAGGTTACTAGTCCAACCTTCAATATTATGAATGAGTATCAAATAAAAAATTTGATTATAAATCATTTTGATCTCTTCAGAATAGAAAAAGCAAAAGATCTTCAAAATACTGGTTTATTTAATGACTACAAAAGCAAACTCACTTTAGTCGAATGGCCCGAAAAAATTATATCCAAGCCTAAGAACAGATATGAACTTTTTTTTACCTTTAATAAAAATACTAATAAAAGATTTATAAAAATTAAAAAAATAATATTTGATTTAGAAATTAATGAAAACCCTGGACAAAATAAATATGTACAGATTAAGGGAGATGCTTCATTTAGAACATTTTTAAGAAAATCAAAAGGCAAAAAAAGTTCTATTATTATTTATTGTCAAAAGGAAAAGAAAAAAAATCTTTTGAATTATGACGCTATTAATAAAAATTTAATTAGAAATAAAATTATTGCCCCAAAACTTTATTACCAAAACTATAAAAAAAATTTTATTGAAATAGAGGATTTAGGTAAAAAAACAATTTTTGAGATTTTTTTAAAAAAAAATAATGATAAAAATTTAAAAATTTACAAACAAATAATATTAACATTACTCAAAATTCAGAAGATTAAAACAAGAAAGATAAAAAATTTTATGGGTGATTACTATAAAGTCCCAGTATATACAAATGCGAAGATTTTTGATGAGGCAAAACTTTTTTGCGATTGGTACGTAGTAGCTAATAAAAATAAGAAAGATATTAAAAAAATAAATTTACAGCTGAAAAAAATAATTAAATCTTTAATTAAAAAAATAATTTTAAAAAATGACACTTTTGTACATAGAGATTTTCATATATCTAATATAATTCCATGCAAAAACTCATATGGTATTCTAGATTCGCAAGATGCAGTTATTGGCAATAAAGCTTATGATTTGGCTTCTTTAATAGATGATGTAAGATTTCAAACTAACAGAAAACTTAAAGCAAAACTTCTAAGTTACTATATTGATATTAATAAAAACAAAATTAATAAAATAGAATTTGAAAATGACTTTTATATTTTATCTGTGCTAAGAAATTTAAAAATTATTGGAATTTTTACAAGACTTTCTCTTAGAGACCAAAAAAACCAATATTTAAAATTAATCCCATATGCCTGGAAATTAATAGAAAACCGTATTAAAAATAAGCCAATTTTTAAAGATCTTAAATTTTTTTTAAATAAAAACTTTTCAGTTAAACTTAGAAAAAAATATGCAAATTGATACAGCACTCATATTATGTGCAGGTTATGGGAAAAGGTTGCTACCCTTAACCAAAACATTACCTAAACCTTTGTTGAAAATTGGAGAGTCCACACTATTAGAAAAAACAATTAAATTAATTGAACAACTCAAAATAAAAAAAATTAAAATTAATATTTTTTACCTCTCAGATGAGATAAAAAAATTTGTAAATCAAGTGAATACAAATATAGATATTGAGTTAATAGAGGACGGTAATGAAATTCTTGACACAGGAGGTGGTATTTTAAATATGATAAAGGATTCTACTGAGGAAAATTTTTTAGTTTTTAATCCAGACACTATATGGAATGAGAACTACAATAAATATATATTAGAAATGATCAATTTTTATTATAAGAAAAAAATTAATAATATTTTACTAGTTGTTAATAAAGATTTAAGTTTTGATAAAAGATTGCAGGGTGATTTTAGTTTGGACAATGACAAACTTACAAAAGATTACAATAAAAAATTTATATATACTGGATGCCAAATAATAAATAAAAACGTTTTTTCTAAACTTACAAAAAAAAAATTTTCGATGAATGAAATATGGAGCAATCAAATAAAGAAGTCTCAACTTTTTGGTTACGAAAGTAATCTTGAATTTTTACATACAACAGATTTGACGATTTATAATAAAATATTAAAAAACCAATAAATCCTGGGCTCTATCTTGATCAAGATACCTGCACTTTATAATCTTTAATTTTTGATCCAATTCAATATGAAGGGGATTTCCCGTAGGTATTTCAAGTTTAGGAATTTGTTTTTCGTCTAATTTGAATAAAAACTTACAAAGTGCTCTTACTGAATTTCCATGTGCTGATATAAGAATATTTTTTTCATTCTTTATTTCAATATTAATTTTTTTTATAAAATAGTTAACTACTCTATTATAAGTATCTTTAAGAGACTCTGTATCTGGAATATTTTCTTTTGGGATATTTTTATAAATTTCTATATTAATTGGATGGTAAGGACTATTTTGGTTTAAAGGGTCAGGCCTAATATCCCATGAGCGTCTAAACTCATGTATTTTTTTTTCTCCAAGTTTATTTTTCATTTCCTCTTTATTCAAACCTGTAAGTGATCCATAGTGTCTTTCGTTAAGCTCCCAGGCTTTTGTGAATTCAGAATTATTTCTTATTGTATTTTTAATTAGCTTTAAGGTATTTATTGCTCTTAATTGGTAAGAACTAAAAAATAAGTCAATTTTAACATTTGTCGATTTTATTGCCTCTCCTGCCTTACAAGCTTCTAATTTCCCATGTGGCGTTAAATCCACATCTACCCACCCAGTGAATTTTTTTTGTAAATTCCATTCACTTTGTCCGTGTCTTACTAAAAATAAATGACTCATATAAAAAATTTAAATATAAGAAAACTGTATCATGTTTAAATCATTTTTTTATTTAATAAATACACTATTTGCAATTTTCTACTTATACCCGGGAAGTATAATGGGATTTATATTATATAAAGACTTATATAAACAGCCTCGACTAACAGATGACTTTAATTTCTTATTATTAAATTTCTCATCTAATCATGTTTATGCTTTTTTATTTCTCTCATTTTTTGGATTTTTACTTTTTTTTGAAAAAAAAAAGAAAATTATTCTTACTTATTTTTTTTTAATATCCTTTTTATTTGAGATACTTCACATATTAGTACCAAACAGAAGTTTCCAGATTTCTGATTTGTATGGGAATGTATTGGGTGTATTAATATCGTTAATATTATTTTTATGTTTTTCTTATGTTAAAAAAAAAATTTAATGTTTTTTTACTTTTATTATTTTTTATGTCACCTAATGCTTATGCTGAAGTAATTGAGGGAAAGGCTTTAGTGATTGATGGTGATACAATTAAAATTAAAAATAACAAAATTAGATTATCTGGTATTGATGCACCTGAGACAAATCAATCATGTAAAAAGATTTTTCTAAGTATTCAATTTTTATCTTTTCATAAAAAATACCCATGCGGTAAAATCTCTACGAAAAAACTTAAAAAATTATTAAAAAACGAATTAATATTATGTAAAATAGAAAATGTAGATAGATACAAAAGGAAGCTTGCAACTTGCTATAAGAATAAATTAAATATTAATTCTTGGCTTGTTAGAAACGGTCATGCCTTAGCTTATGTTAGGTACTCAAAAAAATATATTCTTCAAGAAAAAGAGGCAGAAAGAGATAAATTAGGATTATGGCAGGGTACATTTGAAAAACCATGGAATTGGAGAAAAAATGAAAAAAGAAAATAATATTTTAATTTTGGTGCTCTGCTTATTTCTTGTTTCTTGCTCATCTATTCCTAAAAATACTGCAGACGGTTGTTCCATATTTTCTGAAAGATATCTTTGGTACAAGCATGCGAAAAATACTGAAAAAAAATGGGGAACACCAATATACTTGCAGCTTGCTATTATTAAAATGGAGTCTAACTTTGACTGGTTTGCAAAGCCAAAAAGAAATAAAATTTTTAAAGTTATTCCTTATAAAAGACCATCCTCGTCCTTTGGATATTCTCAAGCAGTTAAAGGAACATGGAAACAATATAAACAAGAAACAAACAATCCTTTGGCAACGAGGACTAGATTCAAAGATAGTGTAGATTTTATAGGATGGTACACCAATAAAACCGAAAAAATATTAAAAATTTCAAAAAAAGACGCATTTAGACAGTATATTGCTTATCATGAGGGTTGGGGAAACTATAAAAACTATAAAAAAAATTCAAAAGTTATATCTTTAGCCAAGAAGGTGCAAACACAGTCTAAAAAATATAAATCACAATTGTTAAGTTGCCAAAATTCTCTCAAAACAAGAAAATATATTATTTTTTAATTAAGTTGCTTCTTTAATTCAATATCAACAGCATCAATTCGTTTAGTATTCTTTGCTAACATCAAGTACATGGTTGGAGTTACATATAGTGTAAAAAATGTTGATATAATCATGCCTCCTAAAATAGTAGATCCAACAGCAAGTCTGGAGCCTTCCCCGGCCCCAGGTCCAATATTTCCAATTACTAAAGGAACCATTGCTATCATTGTACTAAGAGATGTCATTATAATAGGTCTGAATCTCATATCGCACGCATCCTTTATTGCATTATCAATATTTTTTCCAGATGCTCTAAGTTGATTTGCAAAATCTACAATTAAGATACTATTTTTTGTAGATATACCAATGAGAATAACAAGAGCAATTTGTGAAAAAATATTGATTGAACTATTTAAAAAAAGAATGAAAACCAATCCACCAAATACAGCTAGCGGGACAGTCATTATTATTATAAATGGATGAATAAATGAGTTAAAAGTAGCTGCCATAACTAAATAAGCGGTTATTAATGCTAAAGCAAATATTATAAATAATTCATTTGAGGTTTCTTTTAACTCTTCAGATTTTCCCTTCCAGGAAATCTGATTCTGGGGTGAAACATTTTCCATAGTTTTTTCTAAATATCTTATTGCTTCACTTAATGAATATCCTTCGTTTATATTAGCAGATATAGTTACTGCTCTTTGTCTATTATATCTTGAAAGAATTTTGGCTGATCCTTCTTCCTTAAAATCAACTAAATTTGCCAGTGATATAAGTTTTGAGTTATTTTCAGATCTTACAAAAATTTTTGCTAAACTTTCTTTACTCCTTCTATCTGACAAATATTTTTGTACTATAATTGGATATTCTTTTCCAAGTTTATTAAATGTTGTAACAGTTTTTCCACCATAAAGAGTTTCCAAAGTCTTGCCTATTTGGTCTGTTGATACCCCTAAATCTTTTGCTTTATTCTTGTTGATAATTAATTTTACCTCTGGTTTATTTTTAGAATAATCTGACTCAATTCTTGACAAATTTTTATTTTTTCTTAATTCCGATATTAAGTTATTCTGAATTTGCTCAAGCTCCTCATAAGATGATCCTAAAACTACCATTTGAACTGGTTTGTTATAATTTGAAACTCTTATTGATTGTGGTGAAATAGGAAAAGCAATTGCTTGTGGATTAGTTACTATTTTTCCTATGGCTTCTCTCATAACTGATTGTGTATTTTTACTTCTATCATCCCAATGATTAAGTAAAGCTATTATTATAAAAGTATTAAAAGAATTACTTGATCTACCAAAACCTGGAACTCGCATTATAAATCTTCTATACGGGCTATTTTCTTCCTGCAACAGAGGAATTAATTTAGACTCTATTTCTTGTGCTCTGTCTTGTGTGTACTCAAATGAGCTTCCTTCGTCAGTCATTCCGATTACTAAATATGCCCCCCTATCTTCAAGAGGAAGCAGTTCCTTTTTTGAAAAATTAAATAATAATACTGAAGAAATAATCACTAAAATCATAAATGAAATTATTAACCTTTGTTTATCGAGAAAATAATTAAGGCTTTCTTTATAAAATTTTAGAAATGATTTAAAAAAATTATTAAATTTACTTATAATTTTATTTTGCTTAGTTTTTAGTGTTAAAAATCTACTTCCAAGCATTGGAGATAAGGTTAGCGCAACAAATGATGAAATAACCACAGAAAAAGATAATGCGATCGCAGTTTCTCTGAATAAGGTTCCAGAAATTCCCTTTATGAAAATTAGCGGTAAAAATACTGCAACCAATATCAGAGTAGTAGCAATAATTGCAAATGTTATTTGCTTTGATCCTTTATAAGCTGCTACAAGGGGTTTTTCACCATTTTCAATTCTTCTATAAATTGCGTCTGTCATAATGACCGAGTCATCTGTAATTATTCCAATAGCTAAAATAAAAGACAACAGAACAAATATATTTATTGATAGATCAAAAATATAAATTCCTAAAAAAGATGCAATTAGACTTACGGGAAGCGCAACCGCTGGTACTATCACTGCTTTTAAATTTCCAAGAAACAAATAAATAATAACTACTACTAATATAAAAGCTATGAAAAGAGTTTTGTATACTTCATTAATTGCTGCTCCAACATAGTTTGCTCTATTAAATGCAACTTCTATATTTAATCCATCCGGCAAAGACTTTCTAACTTCTTTTAGCTTTTTTTTGATATCTTTTGACAGTTCGACTGTTGATGCTCCACTTCTAGCGTAAATACCTATACCTACTGTTTTTAAGTTTAGATTATCTTTTCTTTGTGCCTTAAATAATGTTTTTTCTGAAACAGGGCCAAATTCAACCTCAGCAACATCAGACAATTTTACTATGTTGTCTTTGTTCTTTTTTAAGGGCAAGCTTTTTAGTTGGTCAATAGTTGTATAAGATTTGTCTAGATTTAATGTGAGATCAACATTAGTTGCTTCTAAAGTTCCAGCCGGGAGACTTACATTTTCGCTTCTGAGTGCATTTTCTAATTCTTGAATGGTTAAATCATTAGCAGCTAATTTTATTGGATCTATCCAAATCCTTACACTTAACTCCCTTAGACCACCTACTAAAATTCTCCCAACATTTTTAATACTTGAAAATCTATCAACTAAATATCTCTCTGCGTAATCTCCCAATTCCAAATCACTCCATGAGGGAGAAGAAAGTGCTATCCACATAGTTGTCGTAAAACCCGCAGCCTGTTTTAATATTTGTGGAGCCTCTGCTTCAGAGGGTAAATTATCTGCAACTCTAGCTACTCTTTCTCGTATATCATTTGCAGCATTGTCTAAATCCATCTCCGTACCAAACACAATATTTATTGTGCTTCTTCCATTTTCAGAAACTGAGTCAATATTTTTAATTCCTTCTGCCCCACCGATTACATCCTCTAAAACTTGAGTAACCTCCTGATCAATTATTGGTGCTGATGCGGATTTGTAATCCACTTTTACCTGAACAACTGGTGGCTGAAGACCTGATGGTAATTCTCTTACAGGCAATTTCCAAAATACAAATATACCAAATAAAACCAATATAAGAGACATTACCCAAGAGACAACTGGTCTTCGTATACTTAAATCAGTTATAAACATTTACTTTTTAATTGGTTTAATTTTTCCTTTTGGATTTACTTTTTTTAGTCCTTCTGCAACAATTAGATCACCCTCATTTAATCCTGAAATTACCTCTATAAACCCTTCATCCCTATTTCCAATTTGGATTTGAATTTTTTCTAAACTATTATCATCAAGCACTCTATATACAAAAGAGCTTTCTCCCTCTAGCATCACACTTGTATCAGGAACTGATAGAGAATTTCTTTCATTAAATTTCACACTTACTTCAAGTAGTGACCCTGGTATTAACTCATAATCTTTGTTATTTATTCTGATCCTCGTAAGCAAACTTCTTGTATCTGCACTGATTCTACTTGAATAACCTTCCACTTTTCCGGAAAAAATTTTGTTTTTTAGTCCTGAAAACTTTACATCTACCGGCAAATTTTTTTTAATAACTGGCGCAAAAGATTCAGGTATTTTTAAATCGGCGTATATTACTGAACTATCATCTAAAGTTATAATGAGAGAATTATCCGATCCTAGGACATCCTCTGTAATGCCTCTATAACCTAGAACACCACTAAATGGTGCAATAATATCTTTGTCCTTCAATTTGACTACTAAAGATCCTTTCTCTACATAACTATCTAATTTTAGTTCTGAAATTAAGTCACTTTTTTGAATCCGATACGATTTTGTTCTTTTTGAAATTGCAGTGCCGAAACTTTCGATTCTCTCTGAGAAGGTTTTTTCAGAAACTAATTTGACAATAATTCCAGGAGGTGGTCTTTTGCTAAATTTTTTTTTGAAATGGTTTCCAACCATTGTTCTTCCAATTACAACAATTGCAATTATTATAAAAAAAATTACAACACCAATTAAAACTTTTTTTGAATTTTTCATAAATTATATTTTGCCATACTCTGACCATGAACCATCATAAATGACAGGATTATACTTATTATCAATTAAGGAATATGCAAGTGCTAAAACTGAGGCTGTAACACCAGAGCCGCATGAAAACACAACTTTTGATGAAAAATCATGTTTTAAAACTGATTTAAAAATTTTTAACAATTCTTCTTTAGATTTAAATGTTTTATCCTTTTCTATTAATTGCTTGAATGGCAGGCATAAAGAATTTGGTATAGATCCACTTCTTAAACCTTTTCTTGGCTCTTTTTCTTTCCCCTCAAATCTTTCTTTACTTCTTGCATCAAGAATTTTAAATTCCTTATTAATAATATTTTGTTCAATTTGCGTCTTTGATTTTACTAAATCTTTTTTTTCTTTTGATATGTAATGCGATTTCGGAAAAACTATTACTTCTTTTGTAATCTGTCTTTTTTCTGATTGCCATTTTTCAAGGCCACCATTCATAACACTTACAAGCTTAGGGTCATGTCCAAAATAGATAAAAGTGTACCATAATCTACAGGAGCTGATTAAATCAGAATTATCATAAACAATAATTCTATCTTCATTTTTTATACCTAAACCTGAAACAATTTCATCCCACTTTTTACGAGACGGCAACATATGTGGTAATTCTGTATTCTGATCAGAATTTTTATCTAAATCAAAAAACAATGCATTTGGTAAATGCTGACTCAAATATTCTTGATATGGATTTCTCGAAGCATTAGGAAGATGCCAAGAACAATCAATCAATTTTATATTACTCAAATTATTTTCAACCCAATTAGTTTCTACTAGAGACATTTATCTTTTTTCGAGATATTTTTGATGATATTCCTCAGCTATACAATAATTTTTTATTTGTGAAATTTTAGTAACCACTTTCCCAGAATATTTTTTGTTGTATTTTTCTATTATTTTTTTTGCAATATTTTTCTGTTCGTCATTAAGATAAAAAATTTCACTTCTATACTGTGTACCAAAGTCTGGTCCTTGAGAATTTAAGGTTGTAGGATCATGTATTTCAAAAAAGTAATCTAAAATTTTTTCATATGAAATTATGTTTGGATCAAAGTCTAGTTTAACAACTTCAGCATGATTCGTATCTCCTTCACAAACTTCTTGATAACTTGTTTTACTCGTATTACCTCCGCAATAACCTACCTCAGTTTTAAAAACACCGTCTAATCTACTGAACTTTATTTCAGGTCCCCAAAAGCATCCACAAGCTAATACTGCTATTTCCATTGATTATTAAGTTTATTAAACTAAAGTTAATCTTATGTTTTCTAAAAATCAATTAGGTTTTTTGTACATGTTCTTGTCTGTATGTGCATTTTCCGTAATGGATCTAATTGTAAAATGGTCAGATAACTATCCTTTGGGCCAGGTAATCTTTTTCAGAGGTTTTTTTGGCTTAGTTCTTTATTATTTTGTGATCCCTAAAGAAAGACTTAAAGATTTTTACTTCACAAAAAGGCCAATGTTACACTTCTCAAGATGTTTTTTTGGACTGATGGCTTTACTATCTATTTTCACAGCATTGAGAAATCTACCATTGGCAACCGTTGTAAGTATTTCGTTTGCTGCACCAATTTTTACAACAATTTTTTCAATTTTTTTCTTAAGTGAAAAAGTTGGTTATTTTAGATGGTTAGCGGTCTTTGTTGGTTTCGTTGGAATTATTATTATTTCTGAACCAGGTTTAAGTTCTTTAAATGTTTATTATATCTTTCCAGTCATTTTCGTTTTAGGAATGTCATATGTTGCTATTTCAATCAGACAATTATCCTCGACAGAACCAGTTTGGCTAATTTCATTATATTTTTCTGCAGCAATTACATTAGCGGGTTTATTTACGATACCTTATGGGTGGTTAATGCCAAATTTAACAGACCTAATACTTTTATCCTTGATAGGAATTTTTGGAGGTGTTGCAAATCTATGGCTGAGCCAATCTTATAAATTTTCAGAGGTATCATTGGTTACACCATTAAAATATTTAGCTTTAGTTTTTGCAATAATTTTTGGTTATTTCATTTGGGATGAAATACCAACAATAAAAACCTTAGTAGGCGCAACATTAGTTATTACCTCTTCAGTAATCATTTTTAGAAGAGAGATTTTATTAAAAAAACAAATTTCAACGGCGCGACATGACTAAACCACCTAAATACTGGAATAAAGCAATCAGTTATTTATCATCAAAAGATAAGATTATGAGGTCTCTAATAAAAAAGTATAACGACACATTTTTAACTACCAGAAGAGATGTTTTTTTCTCCCTATGTAAAAGCATTATAGGCCAACAGATCAGTGTTGCTGCAGCAAACTCTGTGTTTATAAAATTTAAAAAGCTTTGTAAAAACAAAATTAATCCAAAAACAGTAAATAAATTAAGTTCACAACAGCTAAAAAAATGTGGATTAAGTCGTCAAAAAGTTAAAGGTATTAAAGAACTAGCAAGTAAGATTCATAATAAAAGTTTTAATCCAAATTTAATTAAGAATATGAATGACGAAGATGCGATAGCATATTTATCAACTTTAAGACAGATTGGTAGGTGGTCAGCTGAAATGATTTTGCTTTTCACTTTTAATAGACAAAATATCTGGCCTTTACAGGATATAGGCCTTTTAAGAGCGATATCAAACAATTATAATAAAAAATATTTACCACCGAAAATTTTTGTTGATAAATTATATAAAAAATTTTCACCCTACTGTTCAGTTGCAACTTGGTATTTATGGAGATCTATAGATGATGAACCTATTCAGTATTAGCTTGCTTCCACTATTTGGTGATGTCTTACAACATGCCCATCAAGTACTTCATGAGCATCTTGGTATTCCTTCGAGTCATAGCATTCTATTGCTGTATTATAATCAGGGAATTCAACAACAACAGTACGTGGAGAATTAATACCTTCCGTAGTTTTATTTTTTCCTCCTCTTACAATGAATTTTCCAGAAAACTTCTCGACAGCTGGCTTAGCCTTTGAGGCATACTCTTTTAATTTCTCAGGATTGTCGATTTTTTCGTATATACACACCCAGTAACCTTTCATTAGTCTAACCACCTTTCATATTTTGATTTGTTATTTTTAATATAATCAGGCAATTTCTGAAAATCATATTTCAAAAGTTTTTCTCCTTTACCAAATTTTTTTGTTCTTTGATCAACATTTAAATTATATATTGCTCGTTTTTCATCCATAATTTCTGTAATTTGTTTAATTGTTAAAGGTTCTAGTTCAAATTCAATGTGATGAAGGTAAGACTTTAGTTTGTGGTAAATTTCTTCTGGAGTTTTAATATTTGTAAAATGCCATCCACCGTTATCTATGAATTTAATACTTGAGTATTTATTATCTGAAAAAAGAGTATCTAACCTATAAAAAGGAAACTTTCTGTCTTTTATGTTTCTAAGCCATTGAGGACTTTTTAAATTCTTTTTCTTACAAGCTTTTGTTCCTATCCATGAAAAATTGGGTAATTTTAAATTAAATTTATAATAAAACATTTCTTGTTTGAACATTATAATTTTTTTATTAATTTTTGAAAAATCTAAATTTTGAAGATTTGGTATTTCATCTACATCAGAAATTAAAACTAAATCTTCATTATCAGCCTCTGTTAATCCATTTACTATAAAGTTTCTTTGGTTATTTTCTCTTTTTCCTGCATTAAACATATATTTGCTGATTGTTATATCCTTATCTTCATCCTCTTTGATAATATCTAAATTATTTGGTATTTGATCGTAAACTAAATAGAGAATTTTTTTTTTAAATTTCTGATATCTATCTATATCGAATTTTAACTCCCTTTTTTCACCTTTATGATTAAATTTACTTTCAACTATCACAAAGTAATCTACTTGATCATCTAAAAGATTTAGTCTTAAGTCTAAAACTAAATCTTCATCAAAATACATAAAACAGTCAAATATTTTCATAAATATATTTAATTAAATCTAATACTATAATAATAATTATAAATGGAAAAAAAATTAATAATAAATTTTCAGGAATACCTAGATACTGTTGAAAAGCTTGCAATAGAGGTAAATAAAAAATTTAAACCAACTGTTCTTGTTGGTATTATGAGAGGAGCCGCACCTATAATAGATATTTTATCAAGAATATTTAAATTACCGACAGCTTATATTGTTATACAAAGCTATTCAGGAAAAGGATTAGAGGATAAACAGGGAGATCTTATTTTTGCAAGAGATATAAGCTCAATAGCTCATCAAAAGGACTTTGAAAGAGTTCTGCTAGTTGATGACTTATCAGATACTGGGCTTACTTTAAACAGAAGTATTGATTGGTTAAAAAATTATGAACCAGTAAAAAGTTACATAAAAGATATTAAAACTGCTTGTTTATGGAAAAAAAAATCATCTAAATTCAACCCAGATTTTTGTCCTATCAAATTAGATGGAGATCCTTGGATTGTTCAACCAACTGAACATTATGAGGAAATATCTATTGATAAAATAATTGAGAGAAACAAATAAGGCCAGAATTAAATCTGGCCTTACTTTTAAATAAATTTAAGCTACAGCAAAACTTATTGCACTAAGAACTGCGATAACCCATATAGCAGGAGAAGTCGTTGAAAATTTACCTGTGAATATTTTTATTAAAGCATAAGAAATAAAAGCTAAAGCTATACCATTGCTTATACTGT
>CACPBW010000005.1 GCA_902632275.1 uncultured Pelagibacteraceae bacterium
AAAGGCATTAACTTTGTTGATCTTAAGGATGCAGGAGATCCAGTAGAACAAGCAAAAATTTATAGCGACGGTGGTGCTGATGAAATTTGTTTTTTAGACATAACAGCTTCAAACGAAAATAGAGATACCATTTATGATGTTGTAGAGAAAACCTCTAAGAAATGTTTTGTCCCTCTAACAGTTGGCGGAGGAGTAAGGAGCGTTGAAGATATTAGTAAATTACTTAACTGTGGTGCCGATAAAGTTTCAATAAATACAGCTGCTGTAAATGATAAGCAGATTGTTGTTGATAGCTCTAAAAAGTTTGGTTCCCAATGTATCGTTGTTGCAATAGATGCAAAAAAAAATGGAGATATATGGGAGATCTATACTCATGGTGGAAGAAATAAAACAGGTATTGATGCACTTAAATTTTCAAAAGAAATGGAAAAAAGTGGTGCAGGGGAATTACTCGTAACATCAATGGATAGAGATGGTACACAGGTCGGATATGATATTGATCTCATGTCGAATATTACATCTGCTGTAAATATTCCTGTTATTGCTTCTGGTGGAGTTGGTACTTTAGATCATTTAGTAGATGGTATTAAATTAGGTAATGCGAGTGCAGTGCTAGCAGCTTCAATCTTTCACTACGGTAAATATTCAGTAAAACAGGCAAAGGAATATTTGGATTCAAAGGGAATTCCAGTTAGAATTTAATATGCTTAAAACTTTAGAAGATTTAATAAAAGTAATAAGAGAGAGAAAATCCTCATCAGATGGTAGCTCTTACACATCAAAGTTACTGAAAGATAAATCTTTGTCTTTAGAAAAAGTCAAAGAGGAGATTGGTGAACTTATTGAAGCTGTAGAAAACAATTCAAATAAAGTTCATGAGGCAGCTGACGTTTTTTATCATTTATTAGTTTATCTAGAAGGAAATGGCGTCCGTATTGAGGATATCATGGATGAATTAGAAAAAAGGAAGAAAAAAAAAGAGTCTTAAAAATACCAAATTAGTGTTAGCCTTCTAAAAATTTATATTCATTTATGAGCCACAAATTTTATAAACCTGCATGGTCAAGACTTCAGAGAAGTGAATTAGCAGTCCCAGGTTCGTCGCCGAAAATGTTTGAAAAAGCTTTAAATTCAGACGCAGATTATGTTTTCTTAGATTTAGAAGATGCAGTTTCTCCGAATGATAAAGTTGCTGCGAGAGCAAATGTTGTTAAAGCACTAAATGAAATTAATTGGAGAGACAAAGGAAAAACTATTTCAGTCAGAATTAACAGTTTGGATACTCATTATATGTACAGTGATTTAGTTGAGATTGTTGAGCAAGCAGGTAAAAATATTGATACAATACTTGTTCCAAAAGCAGGAACAGCAAGTGATGTTTACATGGTAGATTGTTTGCTAACTCAAATAGAAACAAACAAAAAAATTGAAAATAAAATTGGAATTGAGTGTTTGATCGAAACTGCATTAGGCATGTCCAATATTAAAGAAATTGCAAAATCAAGTGAAAGATTAGAGGCATTACACTTCGGTGTAGCTGATTACGCCGCAAGTCTTAGAGCAAGAACTGTTGTGATAGGTGGATTAAATCCAGATTATCCAGGAGATCAGTGGCATCACGGATTATCAGAATTAGTTATGACGTGTAGAGCATATGGTCTAAGAGCTATAGACGGACCATTTGGAGATTTTAATGATCCAGATGCATATATTGCTTCAGCAAAAAGAGCTGCTGCTATCGGTATTGAGGGTAAGTGGGCAATACATCCATCGCAAATAGATTTAGCAAATAAAGTTTTTTCACCACCTGATGATGAAGTCAAAAAAGCAAAAAGGATTTTAGAAGAACTAGATAAAGCAGCAAAAGAAGGCAAAGGTGCAGCTCAATTAGATGGAAGAATGATCGATGCAGCATCTGCACGAATGGCTGAAAATATTGTAAATATAAATAAAAAAATAGAGGAAAAATAAAATGGATATTCACGAGTACCAAGCAAAAAAAATTCTTGCAGGATTTGGTGTTACTGTACCAAGAGGTGGGATAGTCTACAGTCCAGAAAATGCAGAGAATAAAGCTAGAGAACTTGGGGGATCCAAGTGGGTTGTAAAAGCACAAATCCACTCAGGAGCAAGAGGCAAGGCTGGTGGAATTATTGTTTGTAATAGCGAGTTAGAGGTTGCTCAAGCAACAGATAAACTTTTAGGAAAAAAACTAGTAACTAATCAAACTGGACCTGAAGGAAAAATTGTTAATAGAGTTTACATCGAGGAGGCAACCGATATTAAAAAAGAGCTTTATCTTGGACTTGTGTTTGATAGAAGCTCAGAATCAATTATGGTGGTAGCTTCTACCGAAGGAGGCATGAGCGTCGAGGAAATTTCAAAACAAAGACCAGAAACAATTATCAGATCAAAAATTGAGGTGGCCGTTGGCATGCAACAATTTCAGGCAAGAGAAATTGCATTTGGCCTTGGAATTGAACCTAAGCTGATATCTAGAATGGCTGAGGCAATAACTGGTTGTTATCGTGCATTTAGCGAATTAGACGCAACTATGGTTGAGGTAAATCCACTAGTAATTTCAAATCAAGAACAAATTTTAGCTTTAGACTGTAAAATGAGTTTTGATAATAACGCACTATTTAGGAGAAACCAAATTTCAGAGCTGAGAGATAAATCTCAAGAAAATGCAAGTGAAGTTTACGCATCTGATAGAGGTCTTAATTATGTAAGCTTAGATGGCAATATTGGAAATATTATAAATGGTGCTGGTTTAGCAATGGCTTCAATGGACATGATAAAACTTGCAGGTGGAGAACCAGCTAACTTCTTAGATGTTGGTGGTGGTGCAACACCTGAGAAAATTGTTAAAGCATTTAAGCTAATATCAATGGATAAAAAAGTAAAAGTTATTTTGGTAAATATTTTTGCTGGAATAAATCGATGTGACTGGGTGGCAGAGGGAATAGTTCAAGCACTTCAAAAAATTGAGATAAAAGTACCATTAGTAATTCGGCTAGCAGGTACAAATGTAGAAAAGGGCAATCAAATATTAAAAGAAAGTAAAATTAATTATATTGAGGCCAATACATTAGAGGATGCAGCAAACAAAGCTGTAAAAGCGCTAGGAAAATAGATGTCAGTGTTAATTGATAAAAGTTCAAAAATATTAATCCAAGGATTTACCGGTAAGATGGGCACTTTTCACGCAGAGGAAATGATAAAGTACGGTTCAAACGTGGTCGGCGGAGTAACTCCGGGTAAAGGAGGATCAAAGCATTTAAATTTACCAGTATTTAACACAGTCAAAGAAGCTGTAGAAACAACAGGAGCATCAGCTTCAATATTATTTGTTCCACCAGCATTTGCTGCAGATTCAGCTATGGAAGCAGCTGACGCCGGCATAAAAACCTGTGTTGCAATAGTAGACGGGATACCCTCACACGACATGATAAGAATTAAAAGATATATGAGAAGATATTCAAGAGTACAAAAAATGACATTGATCGGACCTAATTGTGCTGGAGTGATTAGTCCCGGTAAAGCTATGCTTGGTATAATGCCTGGACATATTTATAAAGAGGGAAAAGTTGGAATTATTGGCAGATCAGGGACTCTTGGATACGAAGCAGCTCAGCAAATGAAAAATTTAGGAATTGGTATTTCTACAAGTGTTGGAATAGGAGGAGATCCTATAAATGGTAGTTCATTCAAAGATATTTTAGAAAAATTTGAAGAAGATAACGAAACAGATGCGGTTTTGATGATAGGAGAAATTGGTGGGCCGCAAGAAGTTGCAGCTGGAAAGTTTGCAAAAGAAAATATGAAAAAACCAGTTATTGCATATATTGCAGGTTTAACAGCTCCTAAGGGCAGGGTAATGGGACATGCTGGAGCAATTGTTTCAGCATATGGAGAAAGTGCTGTAGAAAAAGTTGAACTTTTAAAAGAGTGTGGAGTAACTATCTCTAAAAACCCCTCTGTAATGGGAGAAACTGTAAAATCGGTATTAGAAAAAAAATAACATGGGAAAAATTAAAATAATTGCTTTTATTATTCTGGCTTTCATCATTTATAAAGTTTTCGTTGCTGTAAAAAATTTTGAAGTTGGATTAGATAAACAAGTTGCAGAAGTAGAAAAAATGGGTTTTGAGAAAGAGGACGAAGTAATTGGATTAATGATGTATTTAGGTGATGATGATAATTTGGAATTGGTGGAACATTTATTGGTTAAAAATAGATCAAAATGCTTTCAAATGAAAGAAATAGCAGAGGAATCATCGAACGCATATTATGAATGTGCAAGAATTAAAGCAATGGTAAAGGAAGGAAAAATTTTAAGTGTTATAGAGGAGCTTGAAGTTTTATGATAAATTATGATGATCATAATATTTTTGCGAAAATTTTAAGGGGGGAGATACCTTGTAAGAAAATATATGAGGACGAATTCGTTCTGTCTTTCTATGATATAAATCCACAAAAAAAAATTCATGCACTTGTTATTCCAAAGGGCAAGTACGTTGATCTGGACGACTTTTGTAAAAATGCTTCACCAAAAGAAATGGTTGGGATGTTTAAAGGAATTGAAATAGTCTCAAATAAACTTGGTATTTCATTGAGAAGTGGTAAAGGCTATAGGGCGCTAACAAATATCGGTAATGATGGAGGCCAAGAGGTGCCACATTTGCATTTTCATTTATTTGGAGGTGAAAAAATTGGAAAGATGGTTTCATGATAGAAAAAATTGAGAGATTTTATTTAGAAATAAGTACTATTAATAACTTAAAAACTAAACCAATCTCATCTGAATGTTTTTCTCTAAAAGAGGCAAATAAAGATAATTTTGATTTAAACAAATTTTTTTATAAACAAATTGGAAAAAGACATCAGTGGGTCGATAGACTTATCTGGCAAGATAAGGATTGGTTAAAGTACATTTCAAACGAAAATTTAAGGACCTATATTTTAAAAAAAGAGAATGATCTTGTTGGTTACTTTGAACTTATTTTTAATAATAATGATTGTGAAATAGCTTATTTTGGAATTTTAGAGGAATTTATTGGAAAAGGCTATGGAGGCTTTCTTCTCTCAGAAGCATTGAAAATTGGTTTTAAAAAAGCTAATAGAATTTGGGTGCATACATGCTCGTTAGACCATCCAAATGCGATAGAAAATTATAAGTCTAGAGGAATGAAAATTTTTAAAACAGAAATTTTGAAAAGAACAGCTATTTAGGAGAGCTATTTGATTATTTGGATTGCTTCATATCCTAAAAGCGGAAACACTTGGGTAAGGTCAATAATTTCATCTTATTTTTTTTCAGAAAATGGAGATTTTGATTTTTCGTTATTAAAAAAAATATCTCTTTATCCAGGACCAAAATATTTTAAAAATAAAATCACGAAGCCAGGTGAAGTTAGTTTATTTTGGGAATCATCACAAAAAAAAGTTATTAAAAATCAAAAACAAATTTTTCTTAAGACCCATAATGCTTTAATTTCTCTAAATAATAGAAACTTTACTACTGAAAAAACCACTTTAGGTGCAATTTATATAGTTAGAGATCCTAGAAATATACTTTCATCATTAAAAAATCATTACGACCTTAAGGATTATGAAGAAACATTTGAATTTATGAAAAACAAAAAAAAATATATTTGGGATATTAGAAATCAAAATGATTTTAGTGGATTTCAATTTTTAGGATCGTGGTCAGACCATTATAAATCATGGATAAAAAATACAAAATTTAAAACTCTTATAATTAAGTACGAAGATCTTGAAAAAGATTGTTACACAACCTCGCATAAATTGATTGAGTATATTTTACTTTTAAATGGGCAAAACAATAAGGTAAATGAAAGAAAACTTTTTAAATCTATTGAGACAACAAAATTTGACATTTTACAAAGTAGAGAAAAAGAAACAGGTTTTGACGAAAGCATTAAAATTAACGAAAAAAATAAATCTTTCTTTTACTTAGGTCCAGAAAATAAGTGGCAAAAAACATTGCCAAAAGAAATTTTATCAAAAGTTGAAAAAGAGTTTAGGGATGATTTAAATTTTTTTAATTATTAGTTGGATTCGGCAGTCTAAATTGATTTTTTCTTACGTTAATATTTTTTTTTAAATCGAATAAATATGTAATCACTAAATTTTGGTAGATATCAATATTTTGCCATCCAATAATATTATGGGAAAAAATGTCAAAAAAAATGTTTATTTGATATTCACCCTCAACAAATTTAAATCTTAAATACTTTTCATCTATAATATCACCGTCACTTTTTTTTATTTTTTCTAGTAAGAAATTTTTATCTAAAATTAAATTTAAAGCTGTTTTTTCTATTGGGTAGATATAATATTGATCATTTTTTAAATTTTGTATAACCAATTTCTTACCATTCGAGACTAATATTTTTTTACTTTTTTCATATTTACAATAAATTTTTTTTGGATACTCAATTAAGCAATTACCTTCTTGGGTTTTATCACCTATATGTTGTTTGAATTTAAATGAGAGACTTTCTGTATTATTTAAATTTTTAATAATATTACTTTTTGTAGAAGCAAGTAAATTGCACTGGGAAAAAACAAATATAAAAAAAAAAAATGTTGTTACATATCGCATCATTTAATTACTTCTCTTTTTCCCACATGGTTTGCTTTACTTACAAAACCATCTGCTTCCATAGCATCAATAATTCTAGCAGCTCTATTATAACCAATCTGAAGTTTTCTCTGTAAAAATGATGTTGAAGCTTTACCTTCTGTTCTTATTATTTCAACAGCAGTGTGGTATAATTCGTCCTTCTCATCTACTTTATTAAAATCTTCTGATTTTTTTTGATCTCCAAAACTTAAAATTTCGTCAAAATACTCTGCTTCACCTTGAGATCTCAAGAAATCATTTACCTTCTTAATTTCTTTTTCAGATACAAAAGGTCCATGTATCCTAACAATTCTGTTGGCAGAAGTCATATAAAGCATATCTCCTTTTCCAAGAAGTTGTTCTGCGCCTTGTTCACCCAATATTGTTCTACTATCAATTTTTGAAGTTACCTGAAAAGATATTCGTGTAGGAAAATTAGCTTTAATAGTCCCTGTAATAACATCAACACTTGGTCTTTGAGTTGCCATTATAATGTGAATTCCAGCTGCTCTTGCCATCTGAGATAATTTTTGAATATAATTTTCGATTTCTTTTCCAGCGACTAACATTAAATCTGACATTTCATCCACAATAACCACTATGTACGGCATAGGTAGAGAATGTTTTTCATTGTATCCATCAATATTCCTTACACCTTCTTTTGTCATTAGCCTATATCTACTTTCCATCTCTTTAACTACCCATCCTAATACCGATGCAGCTCTTTTAGGTTCAGTAATTACTGGACATAAAAGATGTGGAATTCTCTCGTAAGTCGATAACTCTAGCATCTTAGGATCAATTAAAATAAACTTACATTTATTTGGTGTTAGTTTGTAAAGTAAAGATAAAATAATTGTATTAATACAAACAGATTTTCCAGATCCGGTAGTTCCAGCAATTAGCAAATGAGGCATTGAGGCTAGGTCCCCAATTATTGGAGTTCCTGAAATACTTTTACCTAATGCAATTGGTAATTTGATATCTTTTTTTCTAAATTCTTTGCTTGAAATTATTTCACTTAAATAGACGTTCTCTCTAATATTATTGGGTAGCTCAATACCAATCGTGCTTCTTCCAGGTATTGTTGATATTCTTGCTGATTCAGAACTGGTATTTCTCGCTATATCCTCAGAAAGATTTATGACTTTTGAAACCTTTATTCCAGCTGCAGGTTCGAATTCATTGAGAGTTACCACCGGTCCATGGCTCACTTTAGTTATATTCCCTTCGACACCGAAATCTAGCAATATTTTTTCTAAACTTTTTTGATCGTAATTACTTTTTAACATATCTTTTTGGATACTATTTTTTTGCTGGGTTTGAAGAAAATCTATAGCAGGTAATTTAATAATATTTTTTTTTTGATTTTTAGACTGAGAAAAATTATCAAATGTAAAATTTTCTTGCGTATCAGTTTCATTTTGGGGTAATTTAATTTCATTATTTTGATTATTAACTACTGTTTCATTTTTCAATTTTTTTTTAAAAAGAAGATCCTTAATAGTTACAAGATGATATAATTTAAAATTAATACTCAATAAAAATAAAAGTATTAATATTAAAATGAAACTTAAACCAAAAATTTCTTCATTGGAGCTTACTAGCTCACTGATGAAACTATCTACTAAATAATTTCCAATAAAACCGCCATTACCTCCAATTGATAAAAAAAAAGATTCTTTAAAAAAAAGAGATAAATATAGAGATCCTACTATTGAATATAAAACTATAAAAAATAAATTTTCAAATAAAATTAAAAGCTTTTTGCTAAAAAAGACATTCACACCTGTAATGACTACAGATAAAGGTATTAAAAAAGAAACTAAGCCTATTGCTTGAAAAAAAAAATCAGAAATTAAACTCCCTTTTAAACCTAATAAATTTTTAATTTCTTTATTTTCAGAAAATATAAAATTTGGATCGTTTGGTGAATAAGTAATTAAAGATAAAAAGAATAATAAACCTAAAATAATTATACCTATACCAATTGTTTCAATAATTTTGTATAAAACTATATTTCTTGCGTTTATTAATAAATTTTTAAAATCCATAAATTTAAAAAACTATATTTATCACTTTGTATCATTTAAAATTTGTTGTTAAAATTAAAAATTAAATATGAAAATTTGTATTATTGGTATGAACCTGACGAGTCTAATTTTAGCAAAGGCTATGATAAATAATGGATTTATTGTTGATGTTATTGCCTCCCCCCAAAAAAAAAGGAATCTTTCAACCAGAACAATAGGGGTTAGCAAGAGTAACATAGATTTTATAAACAATCATATTATTAATATAAAACCTAAACAATTCCACAATATCAAAAAAATTCGTATTCTATCAGAAAAAAAGAGAGAGATAATAAATTTCTATAATAAGGGTGAAAATTTATTTTCCTTAATTGAAGTAGATAAATTTTTTAAGATAATTTTTGAGAGTTTAAAATTTAATAAACTTTTTAAATTAAAAAAATTCAATAATCAAAATTTTAAAATTGATACTTTAAAAGATCAATATAATCTGATTATTAACTGCGAGAAGAATAATTTTATTTCTAAAAAATATTTTAGTAAAAAAATTCAAAAAAGTTATAATAGTACTGCTTATACTTCGCTTCTATATCATAAAACTATTAAAAATAACGAAGCAAAGCAATATTTTACAAATTTAGGCCCACTTGCTTTTTTACCAATATCACCAAAAATAACCTCTGTAGTATTGTCTGCGTATAAAAATAAAAAATTAAATCCAGATAGATTCAAAAATTTTGTAAATAATTTTAAAGATAATTTAAATGTAGTGAAATTTTCTGAGTTGCAACTAACAGAGTTAAATTTTTCAACACCAAGAAACTATTACCACGATAACATTCTATTATTTGGTGATGGTTTGCATCAAATACACCCACTAGCAGGTCAAGGTTTCAATATGACATTAAGAGATTTGAAAATATTTTTAAATATTATTAATAATAAAATTGAAAACGGTTTAGAAGTGAATACATTTTGTCTTAAAGAATTTGAAAAATTAACAAAATCAAAAAATTTTATTTTTTCAGAAGGAATAAATATCATTCAAGATATATTCAGGTTAAAAAATATTTTTGGAGAGAATAAGGTAAATAATATTATCGAAAAATTTGGAAAAAATAAGATATTGAAAAGTTTTTTTATAAAAACAGCTGATGAAGGTATATTTGTTTTTTGATTATTGAATAGTTTTGTTGCTAAAATCGTCAAGGGTATAAGTTTTTAATATTTGCTCTAATCTCAATTTTCTAGTGCTTAAATCTTTTGTTTCTAATAACGCTTGTTTTTCCTCTAAGGAAAAAGGAGATGCCATGGATAAAGTATTTAACGTATTCGAAAAGTTTTGTTTTTTCAAGCTCGACCAATCGACCATGAAACCTTTTTTTTCAAAAAGGTTCTGCAAATCTTTGAATATTTTATCTAAATCTTTAATAGGATATTCTTCAATTTTATCTTCTAAATCTTTAATATAGTTTTGATAACTCACCTTACATGACCTGTAAAGGTTTTCAGATTTTATCTCCTCTTCAATTTTAAATCTACTAACACCATTTATAATTATTAAATATCGACCATCTTCAGTTTCATTAAAACTTGTAATTTTTCCTATACAGCCAATTTCATATAAATCAGGTTTTTTTAGTTCTCCACTTTTTTTTGGTTGAATCATACCAATCATTCTATGAGATTTCATACTATCGTTTATCATTTGTATATATCTAGGTTCAAATATATTTAATGGTACTGTGGTATTTGGAAATATAATAAAGTTTGATAATGGAAATATAGGAATTATCGAAGGAAGTTTATTTTGCTTTTGCATAATTAATTAACAATAAAAATTATAGTTTTATTTAAATATAATACATTTAATTAAATATAAAATTTCTATTTTGTCACTTGCTAAATTTTCAAAAAGCCTCTAATTTTATAAATAATAAACATGCGGGCATAGCTCAGTGGTAGAGCGTCTCGTTGCCAACGAGAAGGTCGTGGGTTCAAGTCCCATTGCCCGCTCCAAGGAGATATTATGAACGAACTAGCGGATAAAAAATGTGTTCCCTGCGAAGGTGGAATACCAAGTTTTGATTTAGAAGAGATACATAAATATTTAAAAAAAGTAGATGGTTGGGACGTTAAAACTGATGACGATAAAACTTATTATCTAATTAAAGAGTTTCGATTTAAAAATTTTTTAGAAAGTCAAAACTTTGTGAATAAAGTGGGAAATATAGCAGAGGTTGAAGCTCATCATCCAGATATCTGGTTTGGATGGGGTTATGCAAAAATAAAGATTTTTACTCATGCTATCAATGGACTACACGAGAGTGATTTTGTTCTAGCTGCAAAAATTGACAAACTGTCTTAGTGTTTAAAGTGCCTTGTTTTGGAAAAAACGAGTATTGTTCCAGTTCTATTTGCAAAATTAATTATCTCTTTATCTCTTATGGACCCGCTTGGCTGAATTATACCTGATACTCCATTTTGAACTAATTTTTCTACACCATCAATAAATGGAAAAAAAGCATCAGACGCTGCTAAAACTTCTTTATGTGAAATATCCTGAAATTCATTCATTTTTTTAATTGCAATTTCACAACTATCTAATCTGCTTGGTTGTCCTGACCCAATCCCCACAGTTGACTTTTCATTAGTTAATACAATTGCATTAGATTTTACATATCTACAAACATTGAAAGCAAAAATTAAATTTTCAAATGTTTCTCTGCTTGGTCTTACTTTAGAAACAATTTTAAAGTCACTAATTGTAAATTTTTTATCATCTGGTGTTTGAGCTAAAGCAAAATGCATATTTGAAATCAAGTTGTTTTTACTGAAAATTTCGTAATTCTTGCTTTTAATTATACGAACATTTTTTTTCGTCTTAAGAATTGACAATGCATCTTTCTCAAAATCATTACCTATTATTACCTCAAAAAATAACTTATTAAGTTTTATCGCTAAACTTCGATTTATCTTGAAGTTACATGAGACAATGCCACCAAAAGAACTTATAGGGTCACATTTGTGAGCCATTAAAAAACTTTCATTATTATTTTTATGTATTGAAGCACCACAAGGATTACCATGTTTAACAATCACAGTTCCTTTATTATTTGGGAAAGATTTAGATATTTGTAATGCAGAAAAAATATCAGCATAGTTATTATAGCTTAATTGTTTTCCATTTAATTTTTCAAGGCCCAAATTTTTAGACGTAGTATAAATAGCTCCATTTTGATGTGGATTTTCGCCATATCTTAGTTTTTCAAATTTATTTAAACCTAAAATAATTTTTTTTGAATCCTCTTTTGGCGAAATATCCTTAAAATAGTTAAAGATTAATGATTCATAATATGCTGTTTCTCCGAATGCTTCTAAAGCAGCTTTTTTTCTAAATTCTAAAGATGTAGCACCTTTGTTTTCATTTAAATTTTTTATTAATTCCTCATATTGTGAAATACTTGTTACTATAGTTACATAATTATAATTTTTTGCAGCTGCGCGGACTAAAGTTGGTCCACCTATGTCAATATTTTCTAAAATTTTTTCATGATTTTTACTTTGTTTTAAAGTTTTTTCAAAAGGATAAAAATTTACTATTACTAAATCAATTTCATTATAATTATTTTTTTTTAAATCATTTTTGTGCGCTTTTAATTTTCTTTTAGATAATATTCCCGCATGTATTTTTGGATGTAGTGTCTTTACTCTCCCCGATAAAATTTCAGGGCTACTTGTATACTTTGAGACCTCTTCGCAGCTAAAACCCATTTTTTTGATCTCTTTATAAGTACCACCCGAGCTAATCAACTTAATTTGGTACTTATTTAAATTTTTTAATAAAAATTTCAAATTATCTTTGTCCGATACAGATATTAAAGCTCGTTTAATTTTTTTCATTTTATTTTTTCAATTTCCCACCTTATTAATATTTCTTCTTTCGAAATATTTCCTGAAATCAATATATTTTGGTTTTCAACAAAGTTATTTTTATTTCCAAAGTATAACCCAGTTTCAAAGGAAATATTATTGTTAAAAGATGAAAACTTCCATCCTTCATTTTTTAAACCTATAAAAATTGAGCTGCCATCTAGAGTTTTCATTACTTTGGCATCTGGGTCTAAGTGGAAACGAATTTCATAATTTGAACCTTTAAAATTATTTTTTTTTAAAATTTTATCTTCACCTAAAAGTTTTGAAACATCATGAAAAAATTCAACTTTTCTATGATGTGTAATCCCAAATTTTTTAATATATCCATTATGAGACGCTTCAAAACACCAGTAGTTATTTTTGTTTACAATATTTTTGTTAAATATTTTTAAAGGACTATTAATTTTATTTATGCCAGATGGATGTTTTAAAAAACTTACAGATGAAGTGTTTTCTATATTTAAACAGCTATGACATGCGGTAGATTTTGATATTAGATTAAGTTGATGTTTGTAGTTTTGGAAATATCCAGAATTACAAATTATTTTATTATTATTGCTAGCAAATTCAAATGATAAAGCACCTGATTGATAATCTTTAGAAAATTCCTTTTCTGGAGGTATCCCTAAATCTGCAGCAAGACAGTACTTTTTATCTTTAAGAAAAATATATCCTCCAGCCTCAAAGCTTTCATTTTTAAAATTATAACCTAATCTTTTAAGATAGTTATCAAAGCCTGAATTTTCATTTATGTGGTTTCCATTAAATAAAAAATTATGTTGTAGATTTTTATGCACTAAGACATATGACTGACCTAAATAAAAAATAATTTCGTTTAAATATTCAGGAATTTCATTTTGAGATTCTTTTAACCATTCTCTTATCAGCACGAAATATTTTATATAAAAAACAAGTTGTCGGATATTTCTTGATTTTGGAAATCCTTCTTTATCAAAAGACATTTTTATAATTCTTTGTAACAGCTTAAAACCATACTCTAGAAAGTTTTTGTCATTATAAGAAATACCAGCCAAAACTATGGCAGAACATCCTATCATTTTATCGTCAACCCATGTTGATCTGTTTATCTCATTAATGAGATGGTTTATTTGTTTTTTAATAATTTCGTTAAATTTATTTTTATATTTCTCATCACTATTTTCATATGTTATTTTAGAGTTTGATATCCATGAAATAATTCTCTTTGAAAGAATATCTATATCCCAACTTGAAATATTGTAATCATTATATTTTTCAATCCATTTAAGAATTACAGATTGAACATCTTGCTTTGAGGATTTTAAATCTAAAGAGAATAACCAAAAAAAACTATGAAGATTTTTATAGTTCTTTAAAGAAATATTTTCTTTTTTCCAAATATCATTAAATAAAAAATCATTTATATTTTTTTTCTCCTTTTTGTACTTAATTAAGCATTCCAACAAACTTGGGCTAGGTTTATATTGTAAATTATTGAAGCTAACTTTAGAAATTTTCTTATTATATAAACTTGAATTTAAATAATATTGTCTTATGCGGTCGTTTAAGAAAGTAAAAAATTCATTTAGATAGTTGAATGAGTTTTTTAAAATCATTTAAATTACTTTCTAAGTAATTGAATATTTTTTTTTATATCTCCATTATTGTCTTTAAAAATAGTAGTTCCGGATACAAGAATATTAGCTCCTGCATTTATTACCATATTGTTATTTTCAAAATTAATTCCTCCATCTACCTCGATGTCAAATTTAAATTTTTTTTCATCTTTTATTTTTTTGAGATTTTTAATTTTTTCTAATATTTTGGATATAAATTTTTGTCCTCCAAATCCAGGATATACCGTCATCACAAGAACAAGATTTATCTCTTCAAAATAATTTTCTATTATCTCAATTGGAGTATCAGGGTTAAGAGATAATCCAACTTTTTTACCTAAGCTTTTGATAAGATCAATTGAATCTTTTACATCTTCTGTTGCCTCTGGGTGAATTGTAATAATATCAGATCCCGCGTCTGAAAAATTCTTAATGTATTTGTGAACTGGCGATATCATCAGATGCACATCAAAAGGCAAATTCGTGTATTTACGTAAAGATTTAATCACTGGAGGCCCAATCGTTAAATTTGGAACAAAATGTCCATCCATTACATCAACATGAATCATGTCCGCTCCACCTTGTTCTAATCTTTTAATCTCCGATCCAAGATTACTAAAATCCCCTGCTAGTATTGACGGCGAAATTTGTATTTTTTTCATCGGATGTGTTTACTAAGTAGTATCAATTTTATTAAAAAATAAAATTATTTTTTACCAAATATGTCGTAAATCAGTCTAGAAATTTCACTATCGAGTGGAAATGACAACATCCCCATTTCTCCATACCCAAGCATTACTGGCAATAAATAGAATCTAACCATAAAAATGAACCATGCAATATACAGAGGTACAACAGCCCTAATAAGGAAGCTTGGAGTCATAAATTTAAATAAATCTAAAATAGGATTTGTTAATTTAACAAATGCTTTCATAAAAAAAAACTCAGAATCTTCTTTTTGGAAGATATTCATCGCTGATCTGCCAATTAAAGTATACATAACAACTCCAAGTATGTAATCGATGATATACACGTAAATTGGTATTTCCATAATTTCAGATGGGATTTAAGTTATTAGAAGGGGCGATAGTTTCGCCCCTTCAAAATTAATTACTTAGTGTTGTTTACCAAGTATAGTTTTACCCGTAGGTACACGAACTTCGTCTATCATTTTTTGAGTAGAGCTGTCTGGTGCTGGTGTCATTAAACTAACAACTACCATTACCACTAGACATACACTAGCCCCAATAATACCGAAACGTAAGTGGTCAATACCTAACCATGCTGGATTACCCATAAATTTAGGATAAACATAGATTAGATAAGCCGTACCTGACGCTAGACCTGTTATCATACCTGCTATTGCACCTTCTCTTGTTGCTCTCTTCCACCATACTCCTAGAACAAGTGGGAAGAACAACCCTGACATTGCAAAGTCAAATGCCCACGCTACAGCACCAAGGATACTTGTAATCCTCATTGATGCAATGTAAGCACCTGCAGCTCCGATAACTATTAAAAGTCCTCTAGCTACTAGCAATCTTTTTCTTACATCCGCTTTTGGATCAATGATTTTGTAATAAACATCATGTGATAAAGCATTTGCAATTGCTAAAATCAATCCGTCAGCTGTTGACATCGCTGCAGCCATTCCTCCAGCAGCAACTAGTCCAGAAATTACATATGGTAATCCTGCAACTTCAGGAGTTGATAATACAACAACATCACCTCTCATAAACCATTCATTCAACTGAAGAACTCCGTCTCCATTAAAGTCAGCTATGAAAGCTTGTTTCTGAGCAGTCCATGCTTGTACCCAATCAATTGACATTACAGCAGAAATATCTTTTCCGATAATTCCTGTTGATAAATTTGGATCCATTAATGAAAGCTTAGATAGTGTTGCTAGCATTGGCGCAGAAGTATAAAGCAATGCAATAAAGAATAGTGACCAAGCCACTGATTTTCTTGCAGCTTTAACGCTAGGCGTTGTGAAGTATCTCATTAAGATATGTGGTAAAGAAGCTGTTCCAACCATCATACAGATTACTAATGAAATGAACTTCCAAGCAGCCATTCCGCCTGCTGGCACCTCCGAGTGAGGTAATGAAATTGATTTCAATCCTCCAGGAACGCCCGCAGCTTTAACATCTGCAGCAGCATTTTTGACTAAACCAAATTGAGCTTCTAGTTCGCCTAATCTTGCAACTTCTTCTCCCAACATTAAATGTGGGAAGAATCCGTAGCCACCTTTATTACTTATCCAGAATATTGGTAGCAAGTAAGCTATGATCAACACAATGTATTGAGCAACTTGTGTCCAAGTAACCGCTCTCATTCCACCTAACATTGAACATAATAAAATACTTACTAAACCAACCCATACTCCAAGTTCAAAAGGAATAGCAAGCGCTCTAGCAGCAATTGTTCCAGTTGCGTTAATTTGTGCAGTCACATAAGTGAATGACGCCAAAGTTAAAACAACTACAGCACAGAACCTTGCGAAGTTTCCGCCGTATCTTGTTCCAATAAAGTCTGGCACTGTGTAACATCCAAATTTTCTTAAGTAAGGTGCAAGCAATGATGATACTAATATGTATCCTCCAGTCCACCCGATCAAGAATGCCATGTATGTATATCCACCGAAGTAAATTCCTCCTGCCATAGCAACAAACGAAGCACCTGACATCCAGTCAGCTGCAGTCGCCATACCATTAAATACAGTTGGAACTGATCTTCCTGCAACATAGTACGCATCAACTTGTACAGTTCTTGACATCCATCCAATAAATGCATAGATGCAAACTGTAAAAGCAACGAACAATATACCTATTGTTTTCGCAGTCATACCAGCTTGTTCTGCAATAGCCATCAGAATGATGAATACTAAAAAACCACCAGTATAAGTTCCGTAAATTTTAGGTAAGTTGTCGATAAATTTTCCTTTAAACATTAATCGTCCTCCCCTCGTTCGGCAAAGCCGCATTCTTCATCTATTTTTTCTTGTCTATTAGCTGACCAGAATAGGATGATCACGAAAGCCACAATCGATCCTTGTGCACACATATAGTAAGCTAAAGGGTATCCAAGAAAACTAGCTGAGTTTAAACTTTCACCAAACATGAAGATTATGTAACCGAAGAAAAACCAAAGTGCTAATGTAAGAAACATATTTCCCTTTGTTTTTTCCCAGTGTTTTTCTTTGTTTGACATTTTTTTCCCTCCCTATAGGTTAAAAACAGGAATCATACTCATTTACTAGTTGAATGGAACCCCTAAAAATTATCACATCTGCAACAAATAAGGTGATATAACAGTTTTATGAGCTCTAAATACAAGCTGAAGTTGAAAGACCTTAAGTTAGATTACATAAAGGAATATGTTGCCCCAATATTCAATTTCTTAAAGCCAAAAAAAAAGATAACAAATATCAACGATCTAAAAAATTTTGTACAAAGAAAGTCTGCCTGGGTAAGCCAAGAAACTCTCTATGGATATTTGAAGACTCGAATGGGAACTAAATATGTTCTTATGTTTGAGGATGAAATATTTTTAGAGTCCATAAACAAGGCTAAATGGAATATTTATTCAGAGTGTTTACAAGATCTCACCTTGTATTGCCTTTCATACTTAAAAAATAAATATAACTTTGATCAAGTCAATCAAGCACAAATTATCATTGAGAATATTTTCACTGAAGAAAAATCAAATGGAATGCCAGATGAAGTTATAGAAAAATCTAAATCTAACTTTGCAAATAGAATTGATAAAGTGAATTGGTCAGAATATCATAGCAATTCACCTTTCGAAAACAGTGGTTATGCATTATACAAATGGGCTCCAATCGCAGAGGAATTAAAAAAATTAGATAAAAAAATAGTTTTAAATTCAATACATTTAAAATGGGAAAATATAAAAAAAGAATTTTCTAATTTAATAAATCTCTAAACATTCTTTCTATTATCTACTAATGAAGATACAACAGATGGGTCAGCAAGTGTAGTTGTATCCCCAAGCTGTTCATGTTCATTAGCTGCAATTTTTCTTAAAATTCTTCTCATTATTTTTCCAGATCTAGTTTTGGGCAATCCAGGAGCAAACTGAATAAAATCTGGTGTAGCAATTGGCCCTATTTGTTTTCTTACCCATAGCTTAAGATCTCGTTCTAAGTCTCCATCTGGATTCTCTCCCGCATTAAGAGTTACATAACAGTATAAACCATTACCCTTTATGTCATGCGGGTAACCAACTACTGCAGCCTCAGCAACTTTTGGATGTGCAACAAACGCACTTTCTATTTCTGCGGTACCAAGATTATGACCTGAAACAATAATAACATCATCTACTCGACCAGTAATCCAGTAATAACCATCTTTATCCCTTCTGCATCCATCACCAGTAAAATATTTTCCGTCAAATTGAGAAAAATATGTATTAATGAATCTTTGATGATCTCCATATACTGTTCGCATTTGACCTGGCCATGATTGAGCAATACACAATCTACCTTTTGCTTCACCTTTTAGAACTTTACCTTCTTGATCAACGATCACTGGCCTAATCCCATAAAAAGGTTTAGTTGCTGATCCTGGTTTAAGATCTATGGCTCCTGTTTGTGGACTAATTAAAATACCACCAGTCTCAGTTTGCCACCAAGTGTCTACTATAGGGCATTTAGACTCCCCGACAGTTTTATAATACCATTGCCAAGCTTCAGGATTAATAGGTTCACCAACAGTTCCTAATAACTTTAGAGATTTCCTAGATGTTTTTTTAACAGGTCCATCACCCTCTCTCATTAGAGCTCTTATTGCAGTTGGAGCAGTATAAAATATGTTTACTTTATATTTATCAACTATTTGCCACCATCTTGATGTGTCAGGATAAGTTGGTATTCCTTCAAACATAATTGTTGTGGCACCGTTTGCAAGTGGGCCATAAATTATATAGCTATGACCAGTTATCCAACCTATGTCGGCAGTGCACCAGTAGATATCTTTTGGTTTGTAGTTAAAAATATATTGGTGCGTCATTGATGCGTAAACCATGTACCCGCCAGTAGTATGAAGTACGCCTTTTGGTTTTCCGGTTGACCCCGAAGTGTATAAGATAAATAAAGGATCTTCAGCGTTCATCTCCTCTGGTTCACAAACTGGAGATGCTTTTTTAATTATTTCGTTGTACCAAACATCTCTACTTTCATCCCAATTAATTCTATTTCCTGTTCTTTTGACAACAATACATTTCTTTACATTTGGACAATGAATCAGGGCTTCATCTGTAATTGATTTTAAGGGTATAGTTTTGCCACCTCTTAAACCCTCGTCAGCAGTAATAACATAATCTGATTTACAATCATTAATTCTACCCGCAATACTATCGGGAGAAAAACCACCAAAAATAATCGAATGTATAGCGCCTATACGTGCGCAAGCTAACATAGTATAAGCTAACTCAGGTATCATAGTTAAATAAATGGTAACCCTATCACCTTTCTTAATACCTAAATCTTTTAAAGCGTTAGCAGTTTTTGAAACTTCTTGATGTAGCTGCTTATAACTAATTTTTTTCTGGATTTTAGGATCATCCCCCACCCATATAATAGCAGTCTTATCTTTATTTTTTCTTAAATGTCGGTCTATACAATTTGCAGAAGCATTTAGAGTTCCATCATAATACCATTTTATATTAACATCTGTCTTGCTGTATTTTACATCCTTAATTTTTGTATACGGTTTAATCCAATTAATTCTTTTACCTTCCTTTTTCCAAAAATCTTCATTATGTTTAATTGAGTCATTGTATTTTTTTTCATATTGTTTTTTATTAACTAAAGCTTTTTTTTGCCAATCGGATTTAATTTTTATTAAATTATTATCTTTAACCTTTTCTTTAGAATGTATTAATTTTTTTTTCTTCAAAGAAACTTTTTTTGATTTTTTTTTACTTTTTTTTACTTTTTTCTTTTTTTTTTTGGCTCTTTTTTTCATAAAAATGATATTTATTTTCTAATATTACTAATCTTATTAATAATTTTCCAGCTTTTAGTGTCTATAGGCATAACCGATAATCTGCTTTGTTTTACTAGCGAAAGTTCTTTCAAATAAGGATGTTTTTTGATTGAGTTTAATGAAACTGGTTTGGTAAAAGTTTTTTTATGCTTTACTCTTACAGCAACAAAATATTTTTTTTTATCAGTTGGGTCTTGAAATGACTCTTTTATAACTTGAACAATACCTACTATTTCTTTCCCAATGTTTGAGTGATAAAAAAAACATAAATCACCCTTTCGCATTTTTTTTAAATTGTTTGTAGCTTGATAGTTTCTTACACCATCCCATATCGCACCTTTTTCTCCAGCTTTTTTCTGACTGTTGATAGACCACACATTAGGCTCAGATTTTAATAACCAATATTTAGTCATAATTTTACACCTGCTCCTTTTAAAAAAGCAGCACTTTCGTCTAATTGCCATCTTGGCTTTGCAGGAGAGTTTAATTTACTAAATTGTTTTAACTTAAATTTTTCTAAGCCTACCATCGCAATCATCGCTGCGTTATCTCCACATAAATTCATTGGGGGAAAAATAGGTATAAATTTTTCCTCAAAACTCAATTTTTCTAATTTATTTCTAATATTATTATTTGCCGCTACTCCACCTGCTATTACAAAGAAGTTATTTTTTGTTCGACATATTTTTTTAAATTCATCAAAAGCAATTCTAGTTTTCTTAACAAGTATTTCTTCAATCGTTTTTTGAAATGATGCTGCCAGGTCGTATTTATCTTGATTATTTTTAATTGATTTTGAAATTTTAAGAACAGCAGTTTTAAGACCAGCCAAAGACAAATTACAACCGCCTCTATTAATAATCGGTTTTGGAAGATCAAATCTATTTTTATTGCCTTTAGCAGCAAATTTTTCAATGAAAGGTCCACCAGGAAATTTTATACCTAACAACTTCGCGGTTTTATCAAAAGCTTCTCCCACAGCATCATCTATTGTTGTTCCAAGTCTTTTATACTTGCCCAATTTTTTAACAGCTAAATACTGAGAATGACCACCAGAAATTAGCAGAAGTAAATACGGATAGTTTAAATCTGTAATGAGTTTAGGACTTAAAGCATGACCCTCCAGATGGTTCACAACAATTAATGGTTTTTTTAAAGTCATTGCTAAAGCTTTTGCAAAATTTAAACCCACTGATAAACATACTATTAAACCAGGTCCACTAGTGACTGCGATAGCATCTATGTCTTTTAATTTTCTTCTGCTTTTTTTCAAAGCTGCATTTACAATAAGATCAATTTTTTCAATATGAGATCTAGCTGCTAATTCAGGAACAACACCTCCAAATTTTTTATGTATTTTCTCTTGGCTAGAAACTATATTTGACAGTAAATTGGGTATTGTTCCAGCGCTTTCCTCTAACACTGCAGCTGCAGTTTCATCACAGCTCGTCTCAATTCCTAAAATTAAAGCTTTTTTTTTCATTAAAATTCTTTTTATAAATTATAGATTTCCAATATAAAATTAATTGAAATTAATTCTATGAAAAAAAAAATTATTATAGGAACAAGAGGAAGCAAATTGGCTCTGATTTACGCTAAAATTGCTGAAAAAAATATTAATAAATTTAAATCAAGATTTTCAATAAAATCTGTGAGTATCAAAAAAGTTATTACAAAGGGAGACAGAATTCAAAATAAAAGACTTTCTGACGTTGGTGGAAAAGGTTTATTTACAAAAAAAATAGAGAATGAACTTTCAAACAAAAAAATAGATATTGCGGTTCATGCATTAAAAGATATTCCATCAAAAGTATCTAAAAAATTTTATACTAATTGTTTTCTTAAAAGAAATGATCCAAGAGAAGTTTTGATAACTAGAAAAAAACAGAAATTTAAAAATCTTCCAAAAAATTCTATAGTAGGCACATCATCTTTTAGAAGAGAATATCAGCTTAAAAGAATAAGGAAAGACTTAGTTTATAAATTGATAAGAGGAAATGTTGATACAAGAATCAAAAAATTAAATAATAAAATTTATGATGCAATAATTTTATCATACGCAGGTTTAAAAAGTTTAAAAATGCAGAAAAAAATATCCCAAGTATTTTCATTGTCAGAAATAATTCCTAGTGCTGGTCAGGGCGCTATTGCCTTACAGTGTAGAAAAAATGACTTTGGAATGATAAAATTACTCAAAGCTATTAATCATAGGCAAACCAATATTTGCGTAAATGCTGAAAGAGATGTTCTTAAAGTATTAGATGGAGATTGCGAAACACCTGTTGGGGTAAATGCGAAGATCCAAAATAATAAATTAAAAATTGTTACAGAATTATTTTCTTTAGATGGAAAGAAAAGATTCTATCTTAAGTCTTCAAAAAAATTACATTTAGCACATTTAGCTGGAAAAGAACTTGGTGAAAAAATACAAAAAAGATCTAAAAATCTCTATAAGAAAAAAATATAAATGCATATTTTATTTACTAGACCATTTGATGATTGCCATGAATTAATGTTAAGATTTAGATCCTTGGGACATATGGTTTCGCATATACCTGTCATTAGTATTCAAAAAATAATTTATGAAAGTTTAGATTTTTCTCTTTTTAAAGGCATTATATTTACAAGCACTAACGCTATTAAATTTTTAGATACGCAAAAAATTGACAAAAAAATAAAATGCTTCTGTGTAGGAAATGCTACTGAAAAAGTAGCTAAAATTAAAGGATTTCAAAACATATATGTAGCTGGTGGCAATGTTGAAAATTTAAAAGAGATTATTTTTCAAAATTTTGAAGTTTCTGATGGAAATTTAATTTACGTCACAGGGCAGACAATATCTTCAGACCTAGATAAAAAATTAATCTCCGAGGGTTATAATTTAAAAAGAATAATTAATTATAAGGCCATTGCGCAAGAAAAGTTTAATAACGACGAGATTGAAAAACTTAAAGTTCAAATACCTGACATAGTTTATGTTTATTCACAAAATAGTGCGCTAAGTTTTTTAAATATGATAAAAAATTACAATCTCCAAAATTCTTGGATGAATACCAATTTAATGTGTATAAGTGAGAAAACCTCTACAGTTTTAAATGAAATAAAATGGAAAAAAATATTTCTTTTTAATCCTGGAGAAGAAGAATTTTTACTGTATAAAATTTGATTATGGAAATATTTGATAATTTTAAAGATTTATTTTTGTCTGTTTGGAACAGAGGAATTTTAGGAATTGATATTTTTGAGATTTTGATTGGGTTAGGTATTTTCCTAATTTTTTTAATTTTTAGAGGACTAATAAGTAAGTTAATAATTAAAAAATTAGAGATCATCTCTCAAAGAACTACAAATAAGTTAGACGATACTTTTGTTAAAGCGATGGTAGGTCCAGCGAGATTTTTACCAATTGTCCTAGGATTTTTTATTGCAAGTTATTATATGTCATTTTCAGAGGATACTAGATCGTTTGTAGATAATCTTAATAGAACATTAATAACAATTCTACTATTTTGGATCATCCACCAGATAATTGAACCTATATCATATATACTTAGTGGATTAGGAAAAATTTTAACAAGAGAATTGATTGGATGGATAATTAAGTCATTAAAAATATTAATTTTTATTTTAGGAGCTGCAGCAGTTCTAGAACTATGGGGAATTAAAATTGGCCCAATAATTGCAGGTCTCGGTCTATTTGGTGTTGCAGTTGCCTTAGGCGCCCAAGATCTATTTAAAAATTTGATTTCGGGTATATTAGTTTTAGTTGAAAAACGTTTTAAAATGGGTGACTGGATTTTGGTTGAGGGGATCATAGAAGGTATAGTAGAAAAAATTGGATTTAGATCTACCACTATAAGAAAATTTGATAAATCGCTCGCAATAATTCCAAATTTTCAATTTGCAGAGAATGCTGTTATTAACATTAGTCAAACAACAAATTGGATAATAAGTTGGATAATAAATCTTCAATACGATACTACTGTAGATCAACTTAAAAAAATTAGAGATGAAATTGAGGATTACATTAAAAAACACGAAGATTTTAATACTGAACTTGGTTATGCGGTAAGAATTGATAAATTCGCCGAAAGCTCCATAGATATGTATGTACGATGTTTCACAAAAACTGATGAATGGGAAAAATGGCTTTCAGTTAAAGAAAGATTAGCAATACAAATTAAACAAATAGTAGAAAAAAATGGCGCAGCATTTGCATTCCCAAGTCAATCTATATATGTAGAAAAAAAATGATTGCATTATTCTATTTGGTGCTTCAAGTTTTAAAACTTTATACTTACGTAGTTATCGCTAATGTAGTTATAAGTTGGCTAGTTGCTTTTAATGTCTTAAACACCTCAAATAGATTTGTTTATTTAGTTTTAGATTTTACATATCGACTTACAGAACCTTTATTAATGTATATAAGGCGTTTTTTACCCAATCTGGGTGCTTTCGATATTTCTCCTATTATCCTTCTTTTGTTGATATGGTTTGTAGAAGTGTGTATGAAACTATATTTAGCACCTATTTTATTTAGCTAATTATGATTTTAATTGACGGAAAAAAAGAAGCAGCAAACCTAAGAGAAGAATTAAAAAAAGAAGTTTCCCAGTTAAAAACGAAATATAATAAAGTACCTGGTCTTACCGTAATTTTAATTGGAGATTTTACTCCAAGCCAAATTTATGTGAGAAATAAAGAAAAATCTGCAAAAGAGGTTGGATTGAAATCTGAGGTAATTAAGTATCCAGATAGAGTTGAAGAAACTACAATTTTAAACAAAATCCACGAGCTAAATAAAGACGAGACAGTATCTGGGATTTTAGTTCAATTACCATTACCCAGGCATATAAATAAAAAAAAAGTGATAGAAGCTATTATTCCCGAGAAGGATGTTGATGGTTTTCATCCTATGAATGTTGGAAATCTTTCATCAGGATACGAAAGTTCGGTTCCTTGCACTCCTTTAGGTTGTTACTTGTTAATTAAAAAAGTTGAGCCTAATTTGTCAGGAAAAAAAGCTGTAGTAATTGGTAGGTCAAACTTAAATGGTAAACCAATGACACAACTACTTTTGAAAGAGAATTGTACAGTAACAATAACACATTCGAAAACTAAGGATCTAAAAGGTGAGTGTTTAAAAGGTGATATAGTTGTGGCTGCAGTTGGTATACCAGAGCTAGTAAAAGGTGACTGGATTAAAAAAGATTCAATTGTAATAGATGTAGGAATTAATAAAACTGAAAAAGGTATTGTTGGGGATGTTGCTTTTGACGAAGTTTCAAAGATTGCAAAAGCTATAACACCAGTTCCAGGGGGAGTAGGACCAATGACTATTGCTTGTTTATTAAAGAATACTATTGAGTGCTTTAAAAGATCACAAAGTTAATTATCTCAACTTCTTTTTATGGAAATTAATAAATCGTTCTACATTTTTTTTATTAAAACTTTTATTTTCTTCAAAAGAAACATTTTTAAGCGAATAAGCTTTACTATTAGTAACTCTTGAAACAATTGTTGTATTTCCTTTATAAAGTTTAAGTTTAATGGAGCCATTAACTTTATTTCTTTTTAAATCTATAATTTTTTGTAATTTAAATCTTTCTTTTGAAAACCAATAACCGTTATAAATTAACTCAGCGTATCTTGGCATAATATTTTCTTTCAAATGCATTGTTGACTTATCTAATGAAACTGACTCAATTGCACGATGTGCAATCATTAACAACGTTCCACCTGGAGTTTCATAAACACCCCGAGATTTTATTCCTAAAAATCTATTTTCAACTAAATCCACTCGTCCTATACCATTAGTTCCAGCTAGATGATTTAGTCTCTTTAATAGTATTGAAGGAGATAATTTTTTCCCGTTCAAACCCATCGGATCACCTTTTTTAAAATTTACCGTTACATAAGTTGGTTTGTTTGGAGCCTTTTCAGGTGAGACAGTTCTTTGGAATATAAATTCTGGTGCTTGATTTTTTGGATTTTCTAAAACTTTTCCTTCAGTTGATGTGTGAAATAAATTATCATCAATCGAAAAAGGCGGTTCACCTTTTTTGTCTTTTGGTATTGGAATTTTATTTTTTTTAGCATATTTGATGAGATCAGTTCTAGAATTTAAATTCCAAATACGCCAAGGAGCAATTACTTTGATTTTTGGATTAAAAAAGTAGTAGCCAAGTTCAAATCTTACTTGATCGTTTCCTTTTCCTGTAGATCCATGTGATACAGCGTAAGCTTTAAATTTTTTAGCAACCCTAATTTGTGCTTTTGCTATCAATGGTCTGGCTATAGACGTCCCCAATAAATATACACCTTCATAAACAGCGTGACCTCTAATCATTGGGAAAACATATTCTTTAACAAACTCGTCTTGTAAATCCTCAATTATTATATTTTTTACACCCAAATTTTTAGCATTATATACAATTTTTTTTTTATTTATTTCTTGCCCAATATCAGCCGTGAAAGCGATTACTTCAGCGTTAAAATTTTCTTGAAGCCATTTTAAAATGATAGAAGTATCAAGACCACCAGAATAGGCTAAAACAATTTTTTTTTTATGCTTTTTTTTAGCTGCAGCTTTTTTTTGCTTCATTATAAGCTTTTGTAAAACCTAGTAATGAATAATGATCAATTGTTTGTGAGCCTGACGAGTTATATCCTGAAACCATTATTCTAGATCCTTTTTTCATTGTTCTAATCATTTTTTTTTCAACTTTATTATCAGCAATCCATGCAAAATTTTCTTGTGAAATATCAAATTTGTATTTGAACTTACCTGACTTTGCAGTTATTGAATTTTGTTTATTGAATTCATATCCAGCAGTAAGACTAATTTCATCTACAATTTTTTCATTAGGTCTGAAAGTAACAAATAATCTCGAATCCCGCTTATTTGTTTTAGGCGACTGAAGCACAGGTTTTGATTGAGCAAAGCAAACAATGCCATCAGATTTTGTTAAAACCATAGTTTCCCAGTCTTTAAACTTACCAACCTTCTTAACTTCTTCGGCCATTAAGCTGAAAGGAAAAAATATTAAGATTACACTTATAATAGTTTTGTTAATTATGGACATGGATTTGGATATAATTTTTGAACATTGTTTATACTTTTTAAAATTTCCTCAGAAAGATTAACATTTACACTTTCTATGTTAGTTTTCAACTGCTGCATAGTCGTTGCTCCAATTATTACGCTAGTTACAAATGGTTGAATTTCGCAAAATTTAAGTGACATTTGTGCCATATCTAAATTATATTTTTTAGAAATCTTGTAATATTCCTCCACAGCATTTTCTCGGTTTGGTTTATTGTATCTAGTCCAAAAATTATCATTATGATCTAATCTAGATTTTTTTGGTTTTTTATTATTTCTGTATTTTCCTGTTAAATGACCAATAGCTAGTGGGGAATATGCTAAAAGTCCTATTTTATCCCTAATGGAAATTTCAGCTAGCCCAACTTCATATGATCTGTTAAGCAGATTGTAAGGGTTCTGAATTGACATCATTCTAGGAAGTTTTTTTTCCTTTGATATCTCAAGAAATTTATTTACGCCCCAAGGAGTTTCGTTTGATAGACCGATGTATCTTATTTTTCCAGCTTCAATAAATTTTTGTAAACTTTCTAAAATTTCCTCAAATTTATTCCAATTCTCATCGTCAGAGTGCTTATAACCAAGTGTCCCAAACATATTAGTATTTCTTTCAGGCCAGTGTAATTGATATAGGTCTATATAATCTGTTTGAAGTCTTTTTAGACTTCCTTCAATTGCATCTGTTAAGTTTTTTTTACCATATTGGTTTCCACCACCACGTACATAAGATCTCATCGGACCACAAACTTTTGTAGCTAGAATTACATCTTTTCTTTTTTTAGATTTTTTAAACCAGTTACCTATAATAATTTCAGTGTGCCCAAAAGTTTCTTCTTTGGGAGGTATTGAGTATAATTCTGCTGTATCCCAAAAATTAACTCCCTGATCAATTGCATAGTCCATTTGATGGAACCCTTCATCTTGTGAATTTTGCTCACCCCAAGTCATCGTACCGAGACATATTGTGCTAACTTTTAAGTCAGTATTACCTAGTTTTTTATAGTTCATTACTATTAAGACTTCTTGAAAATATTTTAAAAAATTACTATATATACATTCATATGAACTTTAATAGACAAAACATTTTTCAAGCAACAGCTGCAAAAAAAACAGTTGTTTGGGATGCTGGACTAAGATCTTACATGCTCAAAATTTACAACTATATGGCAACTGGTGTTTTGTTAACGGGAATTATAGCACTATTATCTTTTAAACTTTCAGTAGAGACAGGTTCAAATGGAGCAATAACTGGATTTACACCAATGGGTGAAGCTTTATTTTTTTCAGGACTTAAGTGGGTGGTTATGTTGGCTCCTCTTGGAGTAGTGTTTTATATGAGCTTTGGTATAAATAAAATGAGTTCAGCAAAAGCCCAAACAGTGTTTTGGATTTTTGCGGCATTGATGGGATTATCTTTATCCTGGATATTGCTAGTTTATACAGGTGTGAGTGTTGCGAGAGTTTTCTTTATAACTTCTGCAACCTTCGGTGCGATGAGTATTTACGGATACACAACTAAAAGAGATTTAACAAAGCTAGGTTCTTTTTTAATGATGGGTTTAATTGGAATAATAATTGCATCATTAGTAAATATTTTTCTTAAGTCAGCCATGATGTACTTCATAGTATCTATTTTAGGTGTATTAATATTTGTAGGATTAACTGCTTACGACACACAAAAAATAAAAAACATGTATTCAGCATCTGACAGTGGAGAAATTATAGGCAAAAAAGCTGTAATGGGTGCATTAACTCTTTACTTAGATTTTATAAATTTATTTATAATGTTATTGAGATTGTTCGGCCAAAGAAGATAAATTTATTATTTAATTTTTTTCCACTTCGTTCTCAAAATAAGATTTTCTAAACTCGCAGAGTTATTTATAATCTTGCCATTTGAATCTGTTATTGAGTATTTCAAGTTTTGATTTATTGGTTTAAAAGTTTTACAAATTTTATAGACAGCATTTTCGGCTGCATTCTTAAAAACACTAAATGTAACTTTTTTGCTGGAAATAGCCAAGCCATAGTCTTTCCAGGATCCATTTGAAACCATTTTTGCATATAAATTTAGAATTGATTTAAGTTCATCTTTTTCAAAAAAATAATTCTTCTCTTTTTTGAACGTATTATTAACAACTAATTTTAAATTCCTATTCATCTATTTTATACTTATTTATTATATTGAATTGAAAAGCTGTGAAAATAAAAGTTATTGGAAGCATACCCCAGACTTTAAAATTTACCCAAAACTCCTCCGATTGAGTCCTCCATATAATTTCATTTAAAATCGCCAAACCCATAAAAAATAATGCCCATCTTTTATTTAAAATCTTCCATCCATCGTCTTGGAGTTTCAATGCATTTCCTAAAAGTTTTTTAAGAACTGGTTCTTGGGTAAAAAATTTTCCAAAAATTAATCCAAGAGCAAATAAAATATTTATTATTGTTGGTTTCATATATATGAAAATTGGATTTTTAAAATATATTGTTAATCCACCAAAAAGCGTAATCAGAATTCCGCCAAGCAAAGGCACCATCGGAACTTTTTTCTCTATTCTCCAAACAATAGCTAAGGCAATTAATGTTGCCAAAATAAAAGGAGGGATTGCAATTTCTAAATTTTTTCCATTTTTGTAATAAAATGTAAAGAATACTAATAAAGGGCCAAAATCTGTGACAAATTTGTAAAAGGATTTATTCACATCAAGATATTAACAGATTTAAAAATTAATAATATTTTTTTTATTGATTTTATTATTTAAATACCCATATTTATTAGTATGACAATTCAAAAAGCAAAATTTTCAATAGGTGACGTAGTTAAACACAAGCACTTCGATTTTCGAGGCGTGATATATGATGTTGATTTTAAATTTAATAATTCTGAGGAGTGGTATCAGTCTATTCCAAAAAACGTTAGACCTAGAAAAGATCAACCCTTTTACCATCTGCTCGCTGAAAATGATGATCTTACTTATGAAGCGTATGTATCTGAGCAGAATTTGTTGTTTGACGACTCAGAAGAGCCAATAAAGCATCCTCTAATAAATGAGATTTTTTCGGGAAAAAGGGGATCTAGTTATTTTAAGCAATCTAATTAATAGATCTTTTTTCAAACACAATTGGTACAAATGTTGGTCACACAAAATAAGTATATTTAAGGTATATTCTGATCAAGAGTGTAAACGTTTCCCTTAAGATTATCTCCCTCACATTCTTGATCAGAAGACCCTTTATCTCACTTTATCTCACTTTGAAAAATAAAAATTTCAAATATAAATACAAAAATGAATTTTATAAAAAACTATCAATTTAGCTTAGTGCGGAAAAGTCAAAAGATTGTTTTGTATTTATTTTTAATTGTCCTGATGCTTGGTTTATTTGAAGCTTTGATACTATCTCCTGAAGATTATCTCCAAGGTGACTCCGTTAGAATAATGTATGTCCATGTTCCATCAGCATGGATTTCACTTGGAATATTTTCTTTAATGGCAACTCTATCGATTATGGTAATTATTTTTAAGAATAAAGTATTTTTTTTAATTGCAAAAAGTTTAGCTCCCTCTGGATTTGTCTTTAGCTTGGTAGCTTTAGTTACTGGATCGATCTGGGGCAAACCAACCTGGGGAACTTGGTGGGCCTGGGATGCCAGAATAACTTCGATGTTAATATTATGTATCTTTTATTTGATGTACTTATTAGCATGGAGGATTTTTGAGAATAAAGATTATGTAACTAAAATAACTTCATTTATAGCAATTTTAGGATTTATAAATATCCCAATTATAAAGTTTTCAGTTGATTGGTGGTCAACTTTGCACCAACCATCATCTGTAAATATATTCTCTAAAACTACTATACATACTACAATGCTAATACCTTTGGGCATCATGACTGCGGCATTTGCCCTATTTTCGTTGCTAATTTTTTTAATGAAATATAATACAGAATTGATAAAAATTAAAAATAAAGGCTTAGACAGATTATGATTTCAGAATTTTTTTATATGAATGGTTATGGTTATTACGTTCTATCGTCATTCTTGTTCACGCTAGTTTGTTTTCTTGGACTTTACATAATAACAAAATCACAACTTACAAAAGAGCAAAATAAATTTAATGTTAAATTTGGTGAATTAAACTCTGAACAAGTAAAAGAAGCTAAAAAACAAAAAATTTACAAAGAAATAATAGCAACAGAGATATTTTCTAAAATTTAACTTTTGAATATGTATAACAAAAAAGTTAAGTTAAGAGCTTTATTTCTATTTCTTTCTATTGCAACATTAATATTAACTATTTTTTTGGTTCTAAAAGCATTAGAAGAAAATGTCGTTTATTTTCTATCTCCAACAGAAATCAAAAATTTAAATGAAACAACAACAGAGAAAATTAGACTAGGTGGAATGGTAAAAGATCAATCTATTAAAATTAACTCTGATAAAATAAACTTTATCATTACTGATTTTAAAAATGAAATTAATGTTACTTATTCGGGTATAGTTCCAAATCTATTTCAAGAAGGCAAGGGTGTTGTTGCCGAAGGTATTCTTAGAGATAAAAATTATTTTAAAGCAGAAAAGATACTGGCCAAACACGATGAGAATTATATTCCCCCTGAGGTTAAAGCCAGTTTAGGAGAAAAGTAAATTGATTTTAAATTATTTAGGTAACTTTGCACTCTTATTTTGTTTAATAATTTCACTAGTAATATTTATTACCTCAATATCAAGTTTAAACAACAAAAATTCTTTTTTAAAAAAAAACTTAAATGAATTACTTTTTTTTAAATTTTTTTTTGCTGTTCTAAGTTTTTCAAGTCTTATAATTTTATTTGTTATCTCTGAGTTTAGTAATGAAACTGTTCTAAATAACTCACATATTTCAAAACCTTTGTTTTATAAAATATCAGGTACATGGGGTAATCATGAAGGCAGTCTACTTCTCTGGCTACTAGTTTTAACTTTTTTTGCCTTTTTTTACTACTTGAATTCTAAAAATAGGCCGATAGATGAAAGATTATTAACAATATTGTTTCAAGAAGTAATAATTTTAGGTTTTCTATTTTTTTTATTAAAAGCTTCTAATCCTTTCAATATTATTTACCCTGTACCAAAAGAAGGTTTAGGTCTGAATCCAATCTTACAAGATCCATTATTAGCTATTCATCCTCCTGTTCTTTATTTAGGATACGTAACTACTTCAATAGTATTTTCCTCTTCATTAGCTGGATTGATAAAGGGAAATATAAATAATTTGTGGGCTAAAGATATAAAAAAGTGGGTTTTTATATCCTGGACATTTTTAACTTTAGGTATTCTCCTTGGATCCATTTGGGCTTACTATGAACTAGGTTGGGGAGGTTTTTGGTTTTGGGACCCTGTTGAAAATATTTCTCTAATGCCTTGGTTAAGTCTTACTGCGCTTGTCCATTGTGTGTTAGCTTTGGAAAAAAGATCAATTTTACATTCGTGGACTGTCATACTTTCTATTATTACCTTTACACTAGGTATTTGTGGAACTTTTCTTGTTCGATCCGGAATATTAAATTCAGTCCACACTTTTGCAAATGATCCGGAAAGAGGATTATACATATTATTCTTTTTATTTTTCTTAATTTTTTTATCAGTTTTTATTTATTTTATTTATGAAGATAAATTTGAATTGAATAATAAAAATTTAAATCTTTATACTAAAGAAACTTCAATAATTCTAAATAACTGGTTTGTAATGTATTTTTTGTCGGTTATTTTGATTGGCACGGTATATCCTATTTTTCTAGAAGTTTTATCTAATGAAAAGATTTCAGTAGGCCCACCATTTTTCAATAAATTAATAATTCCTTTTTTAATTCCATTTTTAATTTTTATGTCAATTGGTCCAAATTTAAAATGGATAAAAAATAACTATTTCTCAAAAAAGTTAAAATTGATAATTATATTTATTTTGAGCATTATTTTATCAATACTAGTCTCGAAATTTTTTGGAAATACCGCATTAAATATAACAATATTATTAGCGGCAAGCCTTTATCTTTTTATTATTACTATCAAAGATTTAATTAAAAAAGGTTTTAAAAATTATTCACAAACAATTTCTCATTTTGGTTTTAGTTTGTTAGTTTTAAGTATATTGTTAAATAGCATTTTCTCTAGCGAGATAACCTCAAACATGCGTGTTGGTGATGAAATAAAGTTCTCCAATAAAATAATAAAATTACAAAAACTCGAAAACACTACAGAAGCAAACTTTTTAAAGTTAATTGCTTATTTTAAAATTGAGGAAAAAAATAAAACAGAATTAGTTTTAGAACCAGAAATAAGAATTTACGATAAACCAGAGACAATAACAAGTGAGGCAGCAATTAAGACAGATGTTTTTAAAGATAGATTTTTAGTTATCAATCTTGTCAAAGAAAATGAATACTTGAATGTAAGATATCAAGAAAAACCTTTTATGTTATGGATTTGGATTTCAGCAATTATAATTTCTTTAGGGGGAATTATAAATATTTTTAAAAAAAATGAAAAACAGATATTATAAATACTCAATTGTAATTTTTCTTATATTTACATTTTTTATTTTTTATTATGGATTAAAAGAAAAAAATATTTATACACCAGATGATATAAAAACTAAAAAGTTTCCAAATTTAATTCTTAATGACTTTTATACTAATAGCGAAACCTCGTTTGACGATATTTTGATAGGAAGCAATTATTATCTTGTAAATATTTGGGCCTCTTGGTGCTTACCATGCAGGGAAGAGCATCCGTATTTAGTTCAGCTAAAAAAAAATTCATCTATTAAAATTATTGGTATTAACTATAAGGATAAAAGAGATAATGCGTTAAAATTTCTTGATGAATATGAGAATCCATATTTAATTATATTGACTGACAATAATGGAATGGCTTCTATTGAAATTGGAGCATATGGAGTTCCAGAAAGTTTTATTTTAAATAAAGAAAAAAAAATTATTAAAAAAATTATTGGTCCAATTGATAAAAAAAAATTTAATGAAATTAAAGAACTAATAAAAAAATGAAAACTAGAATAATATTATATATAATTTTTTTATTATTAGCTTTTTCTAAATCTTCATTTTCTAATGATCAAAAATTAGAAAATAAAATTAATAAAAATTTAAGATGCTTAATTTGTCAAGGGCAATCTATTTATGACTCACAATCCGACTTCGCTGAAAGCATGAAATTAGTAGTAAAGCAAAAGATAGAATCTGGTATGAGTGAAGAGGAAATATATTCATTTTTCAAAATACAATATGGTGAGTGGATATTGTACGATCCGCAGTTTAATACTAAAAATTTTGCCCTTTGGTTGCTTCCAATTCTTGTTTTTTTGGTAGGAGGAATAGTAATTTTGAAAAAATTTAGAGTTTCAAAGAAAAGATTATAAGTTATATTAAGTTTATAAATTTATGAAAAATAAAAATTTAAATTTTTTTTGCTTTGTTTTAATTATTATTTTTTTGACAACATCACTTAAAAGTGATGAGGTAAAAAAATTAATTGATCCTCATGAGTATAATTTTTTTACTGGAATGTTTGATTTTAGCGATGAAGGAAAAAAATCTACTTTAGTAGGAATTCAGCATCAAAACGAAAATTTATTTAAGGATACTTTTTTAGGAACACTCTCACCTGTTACAGGATTTTTAGTAACTGGAGATGCTGCAACATATCTATATACAGGTGTTCAAGCAGAATATAATTTAGGTAAGATTAATCTTACACCAAGCTTTACACCCGGATTGTATGGGCAAGGTGACGGTAAAGATTTAGGTCACATTGTTGAGTTCAAAAGCGAATTACAACTATCATTCGATTTATTTAAAGATTCTGAATTAGGTTTTTCATATAATCATATTTCTAATGCTAGTATTGGGGAAAAGAATCCTGGGGCAAATAGTTATATGTTTAATTTCATGAAAAAATTTTAATTTTTACTCATGAGATTAAAAGATTGCCATAACTTTCAAGATTTTAGAAAATTAGCAGAAAAAAAACTTCCAAGTCCAATATTTCACTACATTGATGGAGCCGCAGATGATGAAATTACTTACAGTCGCAATACATCAGCTTTTAACGATGTAGATCTTGTGCCAAATGTTTTAAGAGGAGTAGAAAATGTTGATTTATCAACTACGATTTTTGGAAAAAAAATTGATTTACCTTTTTATTGTTCACCTACAGCCTTACAAAGACTTTTTCACTATGATGGTGAAAGAGCAGTAGGTAAAGCAGCAAAAAAATTTAATACTATGTTTGGAGTATCAGCTCTTGCTACAGTTAGTGTAGAGGAAATATCCTCTATGATTGATACTCCTAAAATGTTTCAGTTTTATTTTCACAAAGATAGAGGTTTAAATGACTCTTGTTTAGAGCGTGCTAAAGCGGCAAAGTTTGATGTTATGGCTCTAACAGTTGATACAATTACAGGAGGTAATAGAGAAAGGGACCTTAGAACTGGTTTTACATCTCCTCCAAAATTAACTTTAGCAAGCTTGTTTAGTTTTGCTACAAAACCAATGTGGGGAATAAACTATATTACTAAAGGGAAATTTGAATTACCTCATTTACAAGATTACGTAAAAGAAGGCACTAGCACAAATACATCTATTGGTAATTATTTTTCTACAATGTTAGACCAATCAATGAATTGGAAAGATGCAGAGAAATTATGTGCTCAGTGGAATGGTCATTTTGCACTTAAAGGAGTGATGAGTGTTGAAGATGCAAAAAAAGCAGTCGATATTGGATGCACTGGTATAATGGTTTCAAATCACGGAGGGAGACAACTTGATGGTTCAAGATCTCCATTCGATCAGTTGGCGGAAATTGTTGATGCTGTTGGTGATAAAATTGATGTAATTTGTGAAGGTGGATTTCAAAGGGGTACTCATATGTTGAAAGCTTTATCACTTGGCGCAAAGGCATGCGCAGGTGGAAGATTATATTTATATGCATTGGCAGCTGCTGGACAAGCTGGCGTCGAGAGAGCTTTAGGTCAATACAAAGCTGAACTAGAGAGAGATATGAAACTTATGGGATGTACTAAGATAAGTGATCTCAGCAGGAAAAATTTAAGATTTAGAGTTTAATGAATATTTCTGATTGCAGAAATTTTAAAGATTTTAGAAAACTTGCAAAAAAAAAACTTCCAGCACCTATTTTTCATTATATAGATGGTGGCGCTGACGATGAAGTTACATTAAGAAGAAATACTAGCGCATTTGATGATTGTGATTTAATACCAAATATTTTAGCGAGTGTTGGCAAGCCAGATCTATCTACAACAATTTTTGGCAGAAAAATAGATTTACCTATTTTTCTTTCCCCAACTGCAATGCAAAGATTGTACCATCCAGATGGAGATAAGGCTTCGGCGAGAGCTGCTGAGAAATTTGGAACATTTTACAGCATGTCAACAATGGCAAACAATTCAATCGAGGAAATATCAAATATTTCAAGTGGTCCGAAATTGTTTCAGCTTTATGTACATAAAGATAAATCTATTACAGACGATTTATTAGATAGATGTAAAAGATCAAGATTTGACGGCATGTGTCTTACCGTAGATACTTTAGTTGCAGGAAATAGAGAAAAAGATTACAGAACTGGTTTTACAACACCTCCAAAGCTAACTTTAAATAGTTTGTTTAGCTTTGCATTAAAACCATCATGGGTACTAAGTTATCTAACAAATAAAAAATTTGAATTATCAAATGTTGTAAAAAAGACTGATAAAGGAACAAATATTGCTAAATCAGTAATAGATTATATTAACGAACAATACGATCCAAAGATGAATTGGAAAGATGCTGAGTATTGTGTAAAAAAATGGAATGGTCCATTTGCGTTAAAGGGTGTCATGTCTGTAGAGGATGCGAAACGTGCTATTGATATTGGATGTACTGCTATAATGGTATCCAACCATGGAGGAAGACAATTAGATGGTTCGCGTTCTCCGTTTGATCAAATAAAAGCTATTTCAGATGCAGTTGGAGATAAGTTAGAGATAATACTTGATGGAGGTATAAGGAGAGGAACACATGTTCTCAAGGCCTTGGCAGCTGGTGCAAAAGCTTGTAGTTTCGGTAAAATGTTTCTGTTTTCCTTGAGCGCAGGTGGCCAACAAGGCGTTGAACATTTATTAAAAATGATGCATGATGAAATAAATAGAAATATGATTTTGATGGGTTGTAAAAATTTATCAGAGTTAAATAGTTCAAAAATAATTTATAGAAAGTAGATTGGAGATTTTAAATGAAGTTAGCAAAAAGTTTAGATAGATTAGGAACAGAAACAGCATTTAGCGTTCTCGCAGAGGCTAAAAAGTTAGAAGCACAGGGCAAACCTATGATTCACTTAGGATTAGGTCAGCCAGATTTTAAAACTCCAAAACATGTTGTTGATGCTGCTAAAAAAGCTTTGGATGACGGTCATCATGGATATGTGATGTCAAATGGTATTCCTGAATGTAGACAAGCTGTAACTAGATGGATTAAAAAAAGATATAATGCAGATGTAAGTGCTGAAAGAATATTAATTATGCCAGGGGGAAAACCTACCATGACATATGCAATTCAATGTTTTGGTGAGCCAGGAGCTGAAATTATCAATCCAACTCCAGCTTTCCCAATTTATGAGTCTATGATAAATTATACAGGAGCAACTTCTGTGAAATATGATTTAACTGAGGATAAAGATCTTAAATTTAGTGCTGATAAAATTCTTTCATTAATAACTGCTAAAACGAGACTATTGGTTTTAATAAACCCTAATAATCCAACAGGAAGTTTTGTTGAAAAACAAGAAATTGACAAACTAGCTGAAGGTTTAAAAAAACATCCACATGTAACTATTTTAAGTGACGAGATTTATAGTCGACAAATATTTGATGGAAAAGAAATGCCATCTTTTTTCAACTATCCTGAATTAAGAGATAGATTAATTGTTTTAGAAGGATGGAGTAAAGCTTACTCGATGACTGGTTGGAGATTAGGTTGGAGTTTTTGGCCTGAACACCTAGTTGAGCATGTAAATAAATTATTAATTAATAGTGTATCTTGTGTGAATGCTGCTGCTCAATTTGCTGGCATTGCTGCTCTTGATGGACCGGATGACTCTATCCATGAAATGATGGAAAAATTTACCGCTAGACGAAAACTTATTCATGAAGGATTAAATAGTTTGCCTGGTGTTGAATGTAGTTTGCCTGGAGGTGCTTTTTATGCTTTTCCAAAAGTAAGCGGAACAGGCATGAACGGAGCTGAATTCTGCAAAAAAGCTATGCATGAGGCAGGAGTTGCAATTGTACCTGGAACTGCATTTGGAAAAAGCTGTAATGATTATGTAAGATTTAGTTTTGCAGCATCAAGAGATAATATTTCTCAAGCTCTTGACAATGTTAAAAAAATGCTAGGATAAGTATATTTTTGTTAATAGGCTTGTTATACTAATTTAATGAACAACCCTTCTTTAAAACAAGAACTTACAAGTTTATTGAAAGATAGATTTTCTTTATCTCAATCAACTAGAGCAAATTATGCTAGAGGTGAAGACACATACGATCCTATTCTCTCACAGGCAGTAGTATTCCCAGAAACAAATGAAGAAGTTTCTGAAATTTTAAAACTTTGTAATGATCACAAAGTTCCTGTAGTGCCTTTCGGAACAGGAACTTCCTTAGAAGGTAACGTAGTTGGTAATGATAAGGGAATAACAATTTCTTTAGAAAAAATGGATAAAATTTTAAGCGTTAATGCAGCAGATTTTGATTGCAGGGTTCAAGCAAATGTAACAAGAGAAAAATTAAATGAATATTTAAGAGAGGATGGAGTATTTTTCCCTATAGATCCAGGTGCTAATGCTGCAATAGGTGGGATGGCATCGACATCAGCCTCTGGAACAATGGCTGTAAAATATGGAACTATGAAAACAGTAATTACTGGTTTGACTGTAGTTTTGCCAAGTGGAGAAATAATAAAAACAGGCACAAGAACAAAAAAAACTTCAGCAGGATATAATCTTACAAATTTATTTATTGGTTCAGAGGGTACACTTGGGATTATAACTGAAGTTCAACTTAGATTATCTCCAATACCAGAAAGCATGATGAGCGCCATATGTCATTTTAATACTTTGGAGGAGGCTGTTCAGACAGCTCAAGAAACAATTCAGTATGGTGTTCCGATCGCAAGGATTGAAATGCTTAATAAAGATCAAATGGATATAAGTATTAATTACTCAAAACTTAAAGATATTAAAACTTTACCTACATTGTTTTTTGAATTTCATGGAACTGAGATTTCTAATAAAGAATCAATTAAAATTGTAGAGGAAATTTCAAAGAATAATAATGGTAGTGCTTTTAAATGGGCTGATACGTTAGAGGAAAGAAACCATCTGTGGCGAGCAAGATGGGATGTTTACTACTCAGTAAAAGCATTAGTAGATAACGGAAGAGTTTATTCAACAGACGTATGTGTGCCAATATCAAAAATAACAGAATGCGTTAAATTTGCTGAAGAAGAAGTTAAAAAGTTTGGTCTTAGAGCGCCAATGGTTGGCCATCTAGGAGATGGAAACTTCCACGTTTTATTCCCTTATGATCCAAACGATAAATCTGTTTATAAAAAAATCAGAGAATTTAGCGATTTGTTAATCGATAAAACTTTAGACCTTGAGGGCACAATTACAGGAGAACATGGAGTAGGTCTTCATAAAAAAAGTTACTTGTTAAAAGAACATCCAGATAATATACCTGTCATGAAAACTATTAAAAGAAGCTTGGACCCAAATAATATTATGAATCCTGGAAAAATTTTCGACATTAATTAAAATATGAAAAAAATTCTTGTTACACGAAGACTTTTAAGATCCAATGAAGACAGAATAAAAGAGCTATATGATGCTAACTTAAATTTAAATGATGAACTCTACTCTCAGGATAAGCTTATAGAGTTGAGCCATGGATGTGATGGGGTATTATCTGCTTTAACAGATAAGTTAGACGAGAAAACAATAAATCGCTTACCTGATAGTGTAAAAATTTTATCAAATTTTGCCGTAGGATTTGGAAATATAGATTTAGAGGCAGCAAAAAAAAGAAATATAATTGTTACAAACACGCCAGAAGTTTTGACAGATGCAACAGCTGAAATTGGTGTTCTTTTAATACTTGGAGCATGTAGAAGAGCATCTGAGGGTATTCAAGGCGCAAGAGACGCGGACTGGAAATGGTCAGCAGATTATCTGATTGGAAAGCAATTAACTGGTGCGAGACTTGGAATTCTGGGTATGGGAAGAATTGGACAAAAGATAGCAAAAATTGCGAAGTCTTTAGGAATGATAGTTCATTATCATAATCGATCTAAACTTAGCTCTGATAAAGAAAATGGATCAATCTACCATGACAATCTCAAAAGTTTAATGGAGGTATCAGATGTACTCTCAGTTTGTTGTCCTGCCTCAAAAGAAACTATAAATTTAATTAATAAAGAGACTTTGGAGTATTTACCAAAAGGCGCTGTAGTAACTAATGTTGCTAGAGGAGATATTGTTGACGACGAAGCTCTTATTGATGCTCTTGATAGAAGAAAAGTTTATGCAGTTGGTTTAGATGTTTATAAAGGAGAGCCAAATCTAAACCCAGGATATTTAAAACATAAGAGTGCTTTTATTTTACCTCACTTAGGTAGCGCAACAAAAGAGACTAGAACAGCGATGGCGAACCTAGCTATAGATAATTTAGAAGAATTCTTCAAATCGGGAAGCTGTAAAAATAAAGTTAATTAAAAGTATAAAATTCTACTCAAAGTTGTAAATAATTTTGAATAGGTCTATTTAGCAAAAGACTCTTACAACCATTTGTGCTTAAATTATTACAAGTTAATTAACTAAAGAGGAGAAATAATGATTAAAGAAAAAAAATCATTGAAGGGAAAAACGCCTTCAAGACGTAAGTTCTTTAAGACTGCGGCTATGGCCGGAGCAGCTGCTGTTGCAATGCCTTATGTTAACTTAGGCGCTGCACAAACTTTAAAAATGCAAGCTGCATGGCCAAGTGGAGCTAACATCTTTTTTGAAATGGCAGGAGATTACTGCAAGATGGTAAGCGACATGTCTGGTGGATCTTTAAAAATTGATCTTCAACCAGTTGGAGCAGTTGTTAAGACTAGTGAAATTGGTCAAGCAGTTAGCTCAGGTGCCGTTGATATGGGTCACTGGGTAACAGCTTACTGGTACGGTAAAAATGCTGCGGCATCTTTATTCGGAACAGGACCTTCATACGGTATGTCATCTCAAGAAGTAATGGGATGGATGGAATACGGTGGAGGAAGAGCACTTTATGAAGAAACTGTTAAAAAAGTAGGTTTCGACTACACAGGTGTTTTTCATATGCCTATGCCAGCACAACCGTTTGGATGGTTTAAGAAAAATGTAACTAAAGTATCTGATGTTAAAGGTATGAAGTATAGAACAGTTGGTCTTGCTACTAACGTTCTTACTGCGATGGGAATGGTCGTTAGACAATTACCAGGTGGTGAAATTCAACCAGCTATGAAAACTGGATTGATTGAAGCTGCTGAGTTTAACAACCCAACTTCAGACTCACAGTTTGGTATGCAAGACGTTTCTAAGCACTATCACTTAGGAAGTTTCCACCAATCGCAAGAGATGTTTGAAATACCTATCAACAACAAAACATTTAACGGTCTGTCTCCAGCTAACCAAGCAATATTAAAAAATGCTGCGTATGCTGCGAACACAGATAACTATTTCAAAGCATTAGTTAGATATTCAGCTGATTTATCTAAATTAATGAATGAACACAAAGTTAATGTTTACCAAACGTCTGATGCAATTTTAGCTCAACAATTAAAAGGTTGGGATAAAGTTATCGGTGATTTCAATAAGAAAGATCCTTTCTTTAAGAAAATCGTTGATTCTCAAAAAGCATACGCTAAGAGAGTGATGAAGTACTTGCTGATGAACCAGCCTAATTACAAATTAGCATATGAAAATGAGTTCGGACCTATTGCGAAAGTTAAGATATAATTATTAACATCAATATTTAAAAAGGGGACCATTTGGTCCCCTTTTTTTTGTTTGCTTTAATTACACATTTTAACATAAGGTACGGAAATGAAATCTTTCATAAAATTTGCTGACACACTAAGCGCATCAATGGGTAAAGCATTTTCTTGGTGTATTGTAATTCTTATGGGGGGTACTTGCTATGAAGTTATCATGGCATACGCATTTAATAGCCCAACATTATGGAACTTCGATTTTAGTTTACAAATGTACGGAGCTATTTTTATGATGGCGGGAGCATACACCTTATCAACTGAGGCTCATGTAAGAGGTGATGTTATTTATAGATTATTTCCAACCAGAGTACAGGGTTGGATTGATCTTATTTTATATTTTATATTTTTCTTTCCTGGAATTTTAGCTTTAGCATTTTATGGATATGAATACGCTGCTTTAGCTTGGAAAATAAAAGAAACAAGCTGGAATAGCCCAGCACAAATACAGATTTATATGGCCAAATCTTTAATTCCATTGTCAGGAATATTATTAACTATACAAGGTGTTAGTGAAGTATGTAGAGCAATTATTTGTATTAGAACTGGTCATTGGCCTGTAAGAGCGTCGGCAGATGCTGAGGAAACTGAAAAAGTATTAATGAGAACTTCACAAAAGGACGATCAAGCAGATGTTATTTGAACTAACAAATCCAGAAATTGCAATTCTAATGATGAGTTTGTTTCTGTTCGCAGTTTTATTAGGTTTTCCAATTGCATTTACATTACTAGCAATGGGAGTGGGTTTTGGTTATTACGCTTATTTTGATCCAACTAGGATGGATCATTTATTTGATAACCGTATATTTTCTTTATTAGTCTCTAATACCTATACGATAATGGATAATACCGTTTTAACCGCTGTCCCTTTATTTTTATTCATGGGTTATCTAGTTGAAAGAGCAGGGATCGTAGCAAAGCTATTTTTTGCAATAAGACTTGCATCTCACAGACTTCCCGCTTCTATGGCTGTTGCAGCACTTGTTACATGCGCATTATTTTCTACCGCAACTGGAATTATTGGTGCCGTAGTTACACTTATGGGTCTTCTTGCTTGGCCGGCGATGATAAGAGCAGGATACGATAAAAAATTTGCATCGGGCGTAATTTGCTCCGGTGGATGCTTAGGAATCTTAATTCCACCAAGTATCATGCTTATTGTTTATGCTGTAATAGCCCAACTATCACCATTAAGACTTTTTGCTGCAGCTATATTTCCTGGTCTAATGTTGGCCGGATTGTACATACTTTATGTAATTATTAGAGCATACTTTAATCCATCTTTAGCTCCAAAACCTGCTGCAGAGGAAATTCCTCCACGTTCGGAGATTTTAAAAGAAGTTTTGGTTTCGTTTGTTCCATTATTTTCATTGATCATTTTAGTACTTGGGACAATTCTAGCTGGTTTAGCCACACCAGCTGAGGCAGCCGCAGTTGGAGCCTTTGGTGCCTTAATTCTCTCTTACTTTTATAAGTCATTAAAATGGAAAAATTTTAAAGAGTCTGTATTTTTAACTGCGAAAACAAGTGCTATGATTATGTGGTTATTTGTAGGCTCTTGGACCTTTGCATCTGTATTTTCTTATTTAGGTGGACATGAGGTATTTGAACATTTTTTCAAATCAATGGATATTCAGCCATGGCAATTTTTAGTTATAACTCAAATAATAATTTTCCTTTTAGGCTGGCCACTAGAATGGACTGAAATACTAATTATTTTTGTACCAATCTTTTTACCACTTGTAGAATTTTTTGGTGTGAATCCATATTTCTTTGCAATGTTAATAGCATTAAATTTACAAACATCCTTTTTGACACCACCAATGGCCATGTCAGCATACTATTTAAAAGGAGTTCAAAGCAGAAATGTTCAGTTAATGGAAATCTTTAGAGGAATTATGCCTTTCCTTGGAATTGTTATACTTGCAATGGTACTGATGTACATTTTTCCTGGTATAGCATTATGGTTACCTGATACTTTGTTTGCAGAATAATTTTAAATGACTAATGTCTTTTCTTTACCGATATCTAAAATTGCAGAAAAGATTAGAAAATCTGAAATAACCTGTTTAGAGCTTTGTCAAAATTATATTTCCCAAATAGAAAAGTATGAAAAAGACGTTAAAGCTTGGGCATTTTTTGATAAAAAACTTTTGATAGAAAAAGCTGAAGAAGCTGACACGTATAGAAAATCTGGAAAACCCATGGGTATATTGCATGGTATTCCTGTAGCATTAAAAGATATTATTGGAACTTATGATATGCCAACTGAATGTGGCACAGTATTGAGAAAAGGTAAAACGCAATCCCAAAATTCTGAAATTGTAGATCTTCTTAAATCTGAGGGAGCAATTATAATGGGGAAAACTGCAACATCAGAATTGGCTTATCTTGGTCCACCAGATACAAGAAATCCTCATGATTATTCAAGGACACCAGGAGGATCTTCAAGTGGATCAGCAGCTGTAATTGCAACCCATATGGCTCCGCTATCAATAGGATCTCAAACTGGAGGATCAGTTATAAGACCAGCATCTTATTGTGGAGTAGTCGGGTATAAACCTAGCTATGGATTAATATCAAGAAATGGAGTTTTAAGAACATCCTATCATCTAGACCATATGGGAGTTTTTGGAAAAACAGTAGAGGATGTAGCTTTACTTGCTAAAGTTTTAATTAAAAAAGATCAATATGACGAAGCAACCATACATTATTCATCAGAATTTATGGTGGATGAATGTTTAAAGGGACCAATGTTTGAACCTAAGTTTATATTTTATAAAACAGAAAGTTGGAAAAAAATTGACAAGAGATCTCGCGAGTCGTTTGAGTTCTTTATTAAATCTTTTAAAAAAAATATTGAAGTATTTGATACTCCATCTTATTTCAAAGATATTGACAAGTACCATAGAGTAATTCATGAAACAGACTTAGCTAATAATTTTCAGACATATTACAAGAAATCAAAAAATAAACTTTCAAAGGAGATGCAGTCCGCAATTAGTAGAGGAATGAAATATTCTGCAAAAGAATATTTAGATGCTGTAGATTTTATGAAAAGAAGTTATGAGTCTTACAAAGAGGTATTTGAGGATTATCATGGTGTATTAAGTCCATGTTCCACAGGAGTTGCAGACAAAGGATTAAAAAGTACAGGAAGCGCAGATTTTAATCGAGTTTGGTCTTATATGCATACACCAGCAATTTCTCTACCTTTACTTCA
>CACPBW010000006.1 GCA_902632275.1 uncultured Pelagibacteraceae bacterium
CAAACTTAAAAACCCTCGAGGGATGTTGTGGGGTAAAATTGTTTGCTGGTTCATCTACTGGTACTCTGCTTGTACACAAAGAGGAAGATATAGAAAAAGTATTTAAACATACATCTAAAGTTGTTGCAGTTCATTCAGAAGACGAAGATATATTAAATCAACGAAAAAAACTCAGGGTTAAAGGAGATGTTAAAAGCCATCCTGTTTGGAGAAATGAGGAATGTGCAATGTCTTCTACAAGAAGAATTGTAAAAATTGCGATAAGATTAAATAAAAAAGCACATATACTTCACATAACAACTAAAGAAGAAGTTGATTTTTTATCACAACATAAAGGAAACATTACTTTTGAAATTACCCCTCAACATCTAACAATTTATGCACCTGACTGTTATGACGAATTGGGATCATTTGCTCAAATGAATCCACCTATAAGAGATAAATCTCACTATGATCGTTTATGGTATGCTATTAGAAACAATTTCAATGATACAATTGGGTCAGATCACGCACCACATTTAGCAGAAAATAAAAAAAAAGAGTATCCAGACTCTCCATCAGGAATGCCAGGTGTACAAACTTTGTTACCTGTAATGTTGAACCATATTAATGACGGTAAATTAAAACTTGAGCAATTAATCAAGCTAGTATGTGAAAATCCCGTTAAAATTTTTGGAATACAAAATAAAGGTTTTATTAAAAAAGATTTTGATGCTGATTTTACAATAGTTGACATGAATAAAGAGATTGAAATCAAAAATGAAAATATCGAAAGTAAGTGTAAATGGTCACCTTTTAATGGAAAAAAATTTAAAGGTTGTCCAGTTGCAACAATAATAGGTGGCAAAATTAAAGTTAAAAATGGAGAAATCCTTGGAGATGCTGAGGGAAAACCGATTGTATTTAACTAGAATTATATATTAAGAATTTTACTTTTTATCAGGTCAGCTTTAATTTCATCTAAAATTACTGGATCATCTATTGTTGCTGGCATTTTATATTCCTCTTTATCTGCAATTTTTCTTATTGTTCCTCTTAATACTTTGCCAGATCTCGTTTTTGGAAGTCTTTTTACTACTAAAGCAGTTTTAAATGCTGCAACCGGACCAACTTTATTTCTTACCATTTGCACACATTCTTTAGTTATTGTTTCATTATCTTTAGTTACCCCTGCCTTTAATGCAATTAAACCAATGGGCAATTGTCCTTTTAATTGATCTTTAATTCCGATTACTGCACATTCAGCAACTGATTGATGTTCAGATAAAACTTCCTCGATTGCTCCAGTTGAAAGTCTATGACCTGCAACATTTATAATATCATCAGTTCTAGACATAATCCAAATATATCCATCATCATCTATGTGACCCGCATCATAAGTTTGGTAATAACCTTTGTAGTTGGTCATATAATTTTCTTCATATCTTTTATCTGCGTTCCATAAAGTTGGAAATGTTCCTGGAGGAAGAGGTAGTTTTACAACTATATCTCCCATCTCATTTGGTTTTGCTAATGATTGATCTGGTTTTATAATTTTTACATCATATCCTGGAACAGCTTTACAAGCTGAACCATATTTTGTTTTCATCATCTCTATCCCAGTACAATTGGAACTTATTGCCCAACTTGTTTCTGTTTGCCACCAATGATCTATTACAGGAACTTTTAAAAGAGTCTCTGCCCATTTGATTGTATCTGGGTCAGCTCTTTCTCCAGCTAAAAATAGAGCTTCAAATTTACTTAAATCATATTTAGAAAAGAATTTTCCATCTGGATCTTCTTTCTTTATAGCTCTAAATGCTGTTGGAGCAGTAAATAAAGATTTTACTTTGTACTCAGAAATTATTTTCCAGAAAGCACCAGCATCAGGAGTGCCAACAGGCTTTCCTTCAAAGAGTACTGTTGTGCATCCTTTAAATAGTGGGGCATAAACAATATATGAGTGCCCTACAATCCATCCTATATCACTAGCTGACCACCAGACATCATCGGTATCTATGTTATAGATATTTTTCATAGTCCATTTTAAGGCAACTATGTGTCCACCAATGTCTCTAACTATTCCCTTTGGCACCCCTGTAGTGCCTGAAGTATATAAAATATATGCAAACTCATTTGAATTCATTTCAACACAGTCAGTATCTTTTGCATTTGATAGAGCTTCATCCCAACTTATCTCTTTTGAAGCTTCCAATTTGACTTCATGACCTTTTCTTTGAAATAAAATAGTTTTATCAGGTTTGTGATTAGCAAGTTTAAGTGCTTCATCGACTAATGGTTTATATTCAACAGTTCTTCCTGGTTCAAAACCACAGGATGCTGTTACCAAAAGTTTTGCTTTACTGTCATCAATTCTACTTGCAAGCTCATTTGAAGCAAATCCACCAAAGACAACAGAGTGAATCGCACCAATTCTACCACATGCAAGCATAGCAACTACTGCTTCTGGTATCATTGGCATGTAAATTATTACTCTGTCACCTTTATTAATACCATGGTTACTCAATGCACCTGCAAATTTAGATACTTGAGCTTTTAATTCTTTGTAAGTGAACTGTTTTTTATTCCCTGTGATTGGACTATCGTAAATTAAAGCAGTTTTATCACCTCTACCTTGATCAATGTGGACATCTAATGCGTTGTAACAAGTATTTGTAACCCCATCGGTGAACCATTTGTAGAATGGAGGGCTATCTTTACTCAAAATTTTAGTCGGTTTTTTAAACCAGAAGATCTCCTCTGATATTTCTTTCCAAAATTTTTCTGGATTTTTTAAAGATTCCTCATAAATTTTATTAAAATTTGAACTCATATGTATGACTCGAATTTGTTAGTATTTTTGGTACCTAGGTTGTATTAAATTTCAAAAACACAGTAAAATCAATACTTATTAGAGGTAAAAAAGTCTTCTATTAACTATTTTTATTTGGTAATTAACCCCTAACTTCGCAGTAAGTAATCTTACTGCTGTAGTTTATATAAACTATAAAAACTAACTAATGAGGGAGTTTTTTATGAAAAAACTTAAAACGCTAGCTTTAGCTTTATTTGCTCTTGTTGGAGCAACTACAGCGGCTAACGCAGCAACAGCCTTTTTAGCTACGGATGACTTCGTTGGAATTTCATTCTGGTTAATTTCAATGGGTATGTTGGCAGCTACAGCGTTTTTCTTTATGGAGCAAGCTAATGTTAGCACTCAGTGGAGAAAATCAGTAAACGTAGCTGGATTAGTAACTGGTATAGCATTCATTCACTATATGTATATGAGAGCAGTATGGGTTGAAACAGGTGATACTCCAACTGTTTACAGATATATTGACTGGTTAATTACTGTACCACTACAGTTAATAGAATTTTATTTAATTCTAGCTGCAGTTAAAAAAGTTCCAACTGGAATATTCTGGAGAATCTTAATTGGTTCTTTAGTAATGTTAGTAGGTGGATATTTAGGAGAAGCTGGATTCATCAACCCTATGCTTGGTTTCATTATCGGTATGGCGGGATGGATTTACATCCTTTATGAAATATTTTCAGGAGAAGCAGGAAAAGTTGTTTCTAAATCTGGAAATAAATCACTTGCAACAGCGTTTGGTGCTTTAAGAATGATCGTTACAGTAGGTTGGGCTATTTACCCACTAGGTTATGTATTTGGTTACCTAACAGGTGGTATTGATGCTAACTCACTTAACGTGATTTACAACTTAGCAGACTTTGTTAATAAGATCGCATTCGGTGTTATTATTTGGTCTTGCGCAGTTGCTAACTCTGGCAGAAGAGCTTAATTCTAAAGAGTTAAAACTTATTAATAGGGCAAGTACTTTGTACTTGCCCTATTTTTTTTTGTGCTTATATAAGATAAATGGCAAAAATTACTTACGTAGAAAATAACGGAAACACGCATACAGTCGAAGTTGCCGAGGGATTGACTGTCATGGAAGGTGCAATTCAAAACAATATTCCTGGTATTGATGGTGATTGTGGGGGTGGTATGGCATGTGCGACATGTCATGTTTATGTCAAAGATGAATGGTTTGATAAGATTAATAAAAAAAGTGAAGGGGAAGACGATATGATTGACCAAGCGTATGAACCAAAAAAAAGTAGTCGTTTAAGTTGTCAAATTCAAGTTAGTTCAGAAATAGATGGTCTTGAAGTTAATCTTCCTGAAAAGCAAATTTAATGATTAAAACAGATGCATTAATAATTGGAGCAGGACCTACTGGATTATTCACAGCTCATCAATTAAAAATAATTGGTTTAAATTGTGAAATTGTAGACAACCTAGATAAAGCCGGTGGTCAATGTATAGAATTATACCCGGATAAACCAATTTATGATATTCCAGCAGTACCAGAATGCTCAGGTGAAGAGCTGACAAACAATCTACTTGCACAAATAAAACCTTTCAATATCGGTTTTCATTTAAATGAGAGAGTTGATGAAGTAAAAAAAATTGAAAATGATTGGGAGGTTAAAACAAATAGAGGAAAAGTTTTTTTAACTCCAAATGTAATCATTGCAGGGGGTGTAGGATCATTCGAACCAAGAAAATTTGCTCCAAAAGAATGTGAAAAATTTGAGGATAAATCAATATTTTACGCGGTCAAAAACAAAAAATTATTTGAAAATAAAACAATTTCAATATTTGGTGGAGGAGATAGTGCATTAGATTGGGCTGTTGAGTTTTCAAAGACTTCAAAGGTAAATCTAATCCATAGGAGAGAAGAATTTAGAGGTGCTCAGGCTACTGTAGATAAAGTATTACAACTAAAAAAAGAGGGAAAAATAAACTTATTTACAAAATATCAATTAAAAACCGTAAAAGGAGATGAGAAACTTGAGAGTATTGAAATTAAAAATGATGACGAAAAAGTTGTTGAGTTAAAAACAGACATTGTATTGGGTTTCTTTGGATTAATAATGCAATTAGGACCCATTGCGAATTGGGGTCTAAATTTAGACAAAAAAACTGTTGAGGTAGATACAGAAAAGTTTGAAACAAATCAAAAAGGCATATATGCGGTTGGAGATATTTGTAATTACCCCGGAAAACTAAAGCTGATTTTGTCTGGTTTCCATGAGGGTGCGCTTGCAGCTAGAGCATGTTTTAAATTAGCAAGACCAAATGAAAAATATAGATTTGAATTTACTACATCATCAAAAACAATAAAGAATAGACTTGGTGTAAAAAGTGATTGAGTTATTTGCGGCTGATACCCCAAACGGAAAAAAAATTAGTATTATGCTTGAGGAAATCAAGCTTCCTTATAAAGTTACAAAAGTAAATCTTTCAGAAGGAAAACAATTTAAAGAAGAGTTTATAAAGATAAGTCCATTCAGCAAAATTCCAGTTATAAAGGATGGTGATAACAATAAAAGTGTTTTTGGATCTGGTGCAATTTTAATATATTTGGCTGATAAAACTCAAAAATTTTATCACAGAGAAAATAAAATAAATATTGATGAATGGTTAATGGCACAGATGGGATTAATTGGGCCACAAATTGGGGCTTACCATCATTTCTATCATTTCAATAAAGGTAAAAGTAAATATAGTGAGGAGAGATATTTCAAAATAACAAAAGATCTATATCAAAGATTAAATGATAGATTGTCAGTATCTAAATATCTTGCAGGAGAAGAGTATACAATAGCAGATATAGCTACATGGCCTTGGATAGCGAGACATCAATGGCATGATATTGGTTTAAGTAATTATTCTAGTTTATGCAAATGGTATGAAGAAATTTCTAAGAGAGAAGCAGTTATAAAGGGATATAATTTTATGGGAGGCGGGGAAATCCCTAAGCCTTAATCGTCAGCATAAACTTTCTCATCTTTTTCATGCTTTTCTTGGGCAGCAATACAAAGTGTAGCTATTGGTCTTGCCATTAATCTTTTTAAACCGATTGGTTCTGCTGTTTCCTCACAGAAACCATAAGTCCCATCTTTTATTTTTTTGAGCGCTGAATCTATTTTTGAGATCAATTTAATTTGTCTATTGATTGCTCTCATTTCTACATTTTTTTCAGTATATGAACTTGCTTGATCGACTATATCTGCAGATGTACTATTATCATCAAGAGAACTATTGTAGAGAGCTTCATTATTAGTTCTTACTAAATCTTTTTTCCATTCAGTGAGTTTATTTTTAAAAAATAGCTTATGTTTTTCGCACATATACTTTTCTGATTCTTTTGGAATATAGTTTTTTGATATCTTGACCATGTTAACGTTTTAAGCGCTGGCAGTATATTCAGCAAATAGGTAGTGTCAAGCTAGCTTTAATTGTGTAAATTCATACAAATGGTGCTTTATAAAAAACAAATAAAAAATATTTTTTACTTTTTTTTAGCAAGTCATTTAATTTTATGGACGCTGACTCCATCGTTTACAAATAATAACCTCCCACTTGATACAATCGAAGCTCTTGCATGGGGAAGTAATTTAGATTGGGGATTTAACAAACATCCTCCCATGAGCGCTTTCATGGTCGAGATTTTTTATAATATTTTTGGATCAAATGATTGGGCTTATTATCTTCTTAGTCAAATATTTATAATTTTTTCTTTTTTTATTGTATTTAAATTAAGTAGAGAAATTTTAAAGAATGATATTTTAGCATTATTTTCTGTATTTTTATTAGAGGGTATTTATTTTTATAATTTTACAACTCCAGAATTTAACGTAAATGTTTGTCAAATTCCTTTTTGGACGTTAACTGTTTATTTTTCATGGAAAGTTTTTAATCAAAAAGTACCGACTTTTAAAGATTGTGCACTAGTTGGATTATTTGCTGCTGGAGGATTTTTATCCAAGTATTTATTTATTTATTTGTTAATTTCAATTGATCTACTTTTTTTCTATCTGATTTTCATAAAAAAGGAGAGAAAGTTTAACTTCAATTATATTTTATCAATTGAAGTTTTTTTAGTTTTATTAATTCCACATTTAATTTGGTTATTTAAAAACGATTTTATTACGATCACGTATGGGTTGGCAAGATCTGGGTTGGATACTTCAAATTTTATTGATCATTTGAGATATCCAATAATATTTCTATTAAAACAAATTGGTATAATATTACCATTGATTGTTATGGCGGTGCTACTAATAAAAAAAATAAAATGTAAATTAAACTTTAAAGATAAAAACTTATTGTTTTTAATTTCGATTAACATTCTTCCTATTTTTTTAATGCTTTTAACTTCAATGATAACAGGCTCAAAAATAAGAACTATGTGGATGACACCGTTTTATTTATTTTTTGGGACATTGATAATTTATGTTTTCCAAAAAGAAATATCTAAAAATAATTTTAAAAAGTTTTTTGTTGCTTTTGTTTTTCTGTTTTTATTATCCCCAGTTACTTACGGATATATTTCAATTGTAAAAACAGACAAAAGAACAGATTACCTTGGTAAAGAGATTGCCAATAAAGTTCAAGCGAAATGGAATAAGGAATTTGAAGATCCTATTAATTTTGTTTTAGGTAATGAATGGAATGCTGGAAATTTATCCTATCATTTAAAATCAAGACCGGTTTGGGATGGCAACGTAGATAAAAATAAGTTAGAAACTTATAATAAGTTTATTTGTATAGATGAAATTTGTGTGGGAAATAAATGAATGAGTTTTTAAATACAAAATTTAAAAAAGTAATTTTTATTATTGCAATAATTGCGATGATTGAACTTTCAGGACATGGAATATTTGCTTCATTATTTAGATTTCTAAATTCACTAAACTAAAAATGAAAATAATAATATTGATACCGATTTATAATGATTGGCAATCTGCAACTAAACTCTTAGAAAATATTAATAATGAAGTAAGTGGAATAGATCATACTTTTTCAATAATTTTAGTAAACGACGCATCTACAGAACAAATTACAGGAAACCTTTCAAACTTTTCAAATTTAAATTCGGTTGAAATTTTAAATCTTAAACAAAATATAGGCCATACAAGATGTATTGCGACAGGTCTAAATCATATTATTAAAAATGAGGAGTTTGATTATGTAATTCCAATGGATGGAGATGGTGAGGATAGGCCTGAAGAAATAAAATTATTCATAGAAAATTTTAATTATCATCCAAATAAAACAATAGTAGGAGAAAGAGTTAAAAGATCAGAAAGTATTTTATTTAAACTGTGCTATTCATTTCATAAAATTTTAACTTATACCTTTACAGGCCAATCTATTAAATTTGGAAATTATACATGTTTGACAAAATCAACCATAGAAAAAATGTTAACCGACAAAGCAACTTGGAGCAGCTTCTCAGGGTCATTAGCAAAAAATTGTTTTGATAGAGCTGTCATTTCTTCAGAACGTGGAAAAAGATATTTTGGTCCTTCAAAGATGAGTTTTGTAAATCTGATAAAGCATTCATTAGCAATAATTGGTGTATTTAAATTTAATGTTTTGATAAGATCAATTTTATTCATTTTAGTATACTTATTTCTAATATATCAAAAAATATCATTCATAATGTTCATTCCCCTTATCTTAATTGTACTTTTTTTAGTAAGTACTTTTATCATTTCAAAAAGGGAAAATCTTTATCAGCTTGAAAATTCGTTAGAAAATATTTTAAATATTGATAAAATTAAGTCATGAAAATAAATCTTCTTTCTGGCGCGTTAGGAGCGGAAATTTCTGGCATAGATTTAAAAGACTCATCTGAGAAAAATTGGAAAATAATTAATGACTTATTGCTTGAACATAAAGTTCTCTTTTTTAGAAATCAAAATATTACAGCAGAGCAACAGATTAATTTTGCTAAGAACTTTGGACCCCTCGAAAAACATGTTTATGTAAAAGGTAGAGAAGAGTTTCCTGAGATAATAAGAATAATTAAAAAACCCGATGAAAAACACCAATGGGGAGAAAATTGGCATACAGATGTAAGTTATAATCCAAAGCCTACAAAAGTAATAATTTTAAGATCAATTAAAATTCCTCCTGTTGGTGGCGATACAATGTTTTCAAATATGGAATTAGCTTATGAAACTTTAGATAGTGAACTTAAAGAAAAAATCAAAGATAAGAAAGCTATTCATAGCTCTCTTGGTGCTGCAGCATTTGTAGAAGCTTATAAAGGCATGGAAGGTAATGGTAATATAGATGAATATTCAAACAGTCATCCAATAGTAAGAACCCACCCAGAAACAGGAAAAAAAATTCTTTATGTGAATTCTATGTACACAAAAAGAATTGAGGGTCTTGACGAAAATGAAAGTGATGAAATATTAAAAAAATTATTCGCTCATCAAGAAAGATTAGATCTTACATGTAGATTTAAGTGGACTGAAAATGCTGTAGCAATTTGGGATAATAGAAGTACTCAACATCAAGGCTTATCAGATTTTTTTCCTGGAAGGGGATTGGGACACGAAAGAATTATGGATAGAATTGCAATAGAGGGTGATCATCCAATATAAAAATGAAATTTTTTTATTATATTATTTTAATATTATTTTTTTTTACAAATGTAACTTATGCTGATCAACATAAAACAAAATTTAGGGATATTAAGGGTTACAAAAAACAGTTCTTGTCACTGTCCTATAAAAAAACAAATAGAATTAAAGAAGTAAAAAAAAGCGATGGCTTTCCCGTATATGATGGAAAAACAAGTATTCAGGTCACAGTAAACAGAGAAGATGCTGGATGTGGAAAAGGAAATCCTGGCAAATTACAAATTGGATGTGATGGCAAAGGAAACAGAAGCCGGCAAGAAATCAGCCTTGGTGATCTTAGATTAAAAAATAAAGAACATATTTACGAATACGCAGTTTACTTTGATGAAACTTATGAAAGTTTAGAAAAGGGTGCAGTTGTTGTGATTGGACAAATGCATACAGACAACAAAGCTGATGGGTGTCATAACTGTTGCCACTTTTGGGCGCAAGATACAAAGTATAAGGGTGAAAATTATTACACTTGGGTAAGTAAATCAGCATATTCCTCCGATCCAGTTATAATTGGTAAGATTGATGATTTAAAAGGAAAATGGACACATCTTAAATTTCATGTTTTGTGGAAATTAGATGAAACCGGGCGATTTAAAATTTACAAAAACAATGAAGTAATTGCAGATTTAAAAAATATTAAAACTCTAGCAGATACTTGCACAGGAGGTTATATGAAGTTTGGAATTTATAGGCACAGAACAATCGGTTATTGGAATTCAGACTGGGAAAGCCTTCAAGACCAAACAATCTATTTAGACAGTATAGTTCTTAGAAAACCAAAAAAAGAAGAGAAATTTAAAAATAACAATTAAGTAATTTATTAAGATGAAAAAAAATCACCTCGATCAACCAATCTTAACTAAATGTTTAGATATATTCTTGTATTTTTTTTAATTTTATTTTGTACATCTGCATTTGCAAATTTTAAACAAATAAAAAAAAAAGCTGAAGTTAATAATCCTGAAATTATATTTCCAATACCAGCAAATTTAAAAAATTGCCAAACAGAATTATATGTCAGTCCTGAAAATAACTTTGTTACACCTGTTTTAAAAGTTGAAGCGCCTGAGGGATATGGCCTTGATGATAGATTTAATCATGCACAAAATAAATTTGAGAACTTTAGTTTCCCATGTTCAGGAGGAAATATTGAAGCTTGCCAGAATGTTAAGAGAGTTATTTTAGAATGGGCAAAAGCAAATGCTGCACAAAGAACAGGCCCCTCAGATCATGAAGGAAGACATTGGAATGATACGCTTACCGTAAATCTTTATATAGCATCTCCAATGATGGCAGCTTATTCTTTCGCTAAGCAAGTTATAAATATCCCAGAAAATGAAGATAAAATTATAAAAGACTGGTTCAAAAAAATTGTAAAGAAAAACCAACATCTCATGTATGGTTTAAAAAATTATGATTATGGTGGTGCCTCTGGTGTTCCTAGAAGAGCACATAATCATGCTTTATCTTCAGCCGTTTCTCACATGCAATTAGGCGTTTTATTGAATGATAGCAAATTGTTTAGAAAAGCATTTAAAAACTTTGAGGCAGCAATTAAATACCAACGAAAAGATGGAAGTATGCCGATTGAAACAAGAAGAGGTGGAAGAGCGATGTTCTATCAAGGAAGAGCAATGAACGCACTCGCTGTCATAGCAATAATAGCTGAACATCAAGGATACAATATTTGGGACTTAAATTTCAAAGGCAAAAATTATCATAACTTAGTTAAATTCTTTATTGATTTTACTGAGAATAATGAAAAAGTTTTCAAGTATGCTAAAGAAAATAGATGGCCAGGACCAGCTAAAGATTACAAGGTTCAAGATTTAAGGTCTAATTCAGGAAGTAATTGGGGTTGGTTATACGCTTATGCAACGCGTTTTCCTGATCATGAAAATGTAAAAAGATTAAAAAAATGGTCTGAAAATAAAAGTGAACTTAATTCTTATCAGAGTAAAATAGTTTATAATTTCTTAAATATTAAAAAAAAAGGCTTTGGTAGCGCTTCTTGGACTGTTGTTGAACCAAATTGTCATTTCTCTAAGTAGTTTTTATTTTTGGCAGTGAATAAAAGTCAGCTGTATCAATTTTAGATGAATGTTCTCTTCTCATATTCCACTTTTTGTAAACACCCGCACTTGCAAGACTTAACGTAGATCTTCCATAACGGTAATTTGTATTATCCATTGATCTCATTAATCTATTTATTTTTTCATCTTTTTCGGATGAGAATAAATTTTCCTTATCATTTTCATTTGATAATCCTGTTAGCATCACCCCTGCTTTTTGATATCGACAACCATGTTTAAATATTTCTTCTAATATTGAAACTGCAACTGTAACAGTTTCTATACTATTGTTCGTTGCAATCGGAAAATCAACTGTTTTTGAATTTGAATAATAACCAAAATTTCTTTGGAAAGGACTTGTTCTAACAAAAACAGTTATCGCTTTTGCAACTAGATTTTCTGATCTAATTTTCTCAGAAGCATTTAAACAATAACTTGCAACTGCTTCTTTTAATTCTTGAAAATGTTCAACTCTTTTTCCAAATGAACGAGACACAACACAACTTTTTCTTTTTGATTGTGTTGTTTCTAAATCAATACAAGGAATACCTCTAAGTTCCATGGCTGTTCTTGAACTTAAAACATTTGAACATTTTTTAATCCAGGTATTTGATTTATTTTTTAATTGCTTGGCGTTATAAACTCCATGTTTTTGATAAAATTTAGTTAACTGTCTTCCAACTCCCCATACATCATTTATTTCAATTTTTTCTAATATAGGGTCTAGATTTTCAATACCGATTAAACTTGTAACACCAGATTGTTTTTTCTTTGCAATATGATTTGCAATTTTACTTAAAGTTTTTGTTTTTGCTATACCTATACTTGTTGGTATCCCCGTCCACTGTAAAACAGTATTCCTGATTTCCTTCCCAACTTCTTCAACTTCTTCGTCAGAAAAGTTTGATAAATCCATAAATGCTTCATCAATTGAATAAACCTCTATATCGGAATTAAATCTTTTTAGAGTTCTCATTACTCTTCTCGATAAATCACCGTACAAAGAATAATTTGATGAAAATACATTTACTTTATTTTTTATAATTATATCTTTTGCTTTAAAGTAAGGTTCACCCATTTTAATACCTAAAGCTTTTGCTTCATTAGACCTTGAAATTATACAGCCGTCATTATTAGATAAAACTACAACAGGTTTTTTTCTTATTTTTGGGTTAAATAATCTTTCACAAGAAACATAGAAAGAATTGCAATCAATTAATGCAATTTTTTTAGTATACTGAGTGGATGACATAAGTTACAACTCCCCAAATAAAAATATCTTCTTCTTCGTTAATTAAAATTCTATCTTTGAAATTTTTAGATCCTGAGGTTAAAAATTTTTTATCTCTTTCTTGTACAAAGCTTTTAACCACTAATTCGTCATGAACATTTGCAATTACAGTTGAAAAATTTCTAGGTGTTAAACTTTTATCGACGACCAATATATCTCCATCATTGATACCAACATCAGTCATTGATTTTCCCTGAACTCTGATTACAAAAGTTGCTGGAACATTCTTAATTAAGTGAACGTTTAGATCTATGTCTTCCTCTATGTAATCGGTAGCTGGAGACGGAAAACCAGCTCCTGCTTTGTGTAAATAGTAAGGTATAGTCAGTTTCATAACAAATGTTCTTATTTTGTTCTCATTAGTACAACACTTATTCAATAGTGTCAAATAGGTTGTATTTTGAGTCTGGAACTGAATCAAAAGTGAATCAAAACGTGAACATCCAAACTACATTTTGTTGGATTGTGGATAACTTGGACAAGGGATAGATTGCTTGGATATAAATTATGGAAAAATTGAATTGTCATTGTGGTCAAATTGAAATTGAAGTGAATTTAACCAAAGGCTTCGAAGATCTTTACAGATGCAATTGTTCAATGTGCAAAAGGAAGGGAGCAATAAGCACCGTGATTGATAAAAAAGATTTGAAAGTGACAAAAGGAGAAGAGTTATTAAAATTTTATCAATTCAATACAAACGTTGCTAAACATTATTTTTGTACTAATTGTGGAATATATACACACAATCAAAGAAGAGCAGATCCTAATACATATGGTATAAATGTAGGATGTTTAAATGGAGTAACAGACGATGAGTTATTTAAATTCAAAGTAAGAATAAATGATGGACATAATCATATATTAGACAGGAAAAAATAATGATAAAAAAATTAAAATGCCACTGTGGAAATGTAGAAGCTGAAGTAAATATTCCAGACAATGGAATTGAAAAAATAATGAGATGCAATTGCTCTATCTGCAAAAAAAAGGGATATGTAATTGGAGTATTAGGTGAAAATGATTTTAAATTAACTAAAGGAGAAGATTCTTTAAAACTTTATCAATTTTATACTAATACTGCTAAACATTATTTTTGTATGAACTGTGGAATTCACACACATAATAGACCAAGAATAAATCCAAAAATTTATGGAATAAATGTTGCTTGTATAGATGACATTGATGTTTTCAAATTTAAAGATGTAGCTGTAAATGACGGTCGGAATCATCCTTTAGATAAAAAATAAAATGTCCCAAATTTCTGCATGTTTAAATAAAGTCAAAAAACCTTGTTATAGGTTTATATCAACTCAAGAAATTTCTAGCGAAAAATTTAAAAATAAAGATAAAATGTTGAGATCTTTCCTTATACCAGTTTGTTTTTGGATGGCTAAAAAAGTGAAAAAAAACAAAACCATGATTGTTGGTTTATCAGGTGGTCAAGGAACTGGGAAAACAACAATCTCTTCAATAATTAAAATAATTCTGGAAAAATATTTTAAATTAAATGTATTTAAAATTTCAATTGATGATTTTTATAAAACTAGGAAAGAAAGAATTATTTTGTCTAAAAAAGTTCATCCATTGTTAAAAACTAGAGGAGTTCCAGGAACTCATGATATTGATATGATGCTTAATTTGTTTAGAAAAGTTAAAGCAAAAAAGTTAAAAAACTTATCTCTTCCAAAATTTGATAAATCTATAGATGATAGGCTTTCAAAAAATAAATGGTATAAACTCAAATCAAAACCAGATATTATAATTTTCGAAGGCTGGTGTGTCGGTGCAAAATCTCAAAGCACAAAACAACTTATAAAACCCATTAACTCTTTAGAAAGGTTTAATGATAAATCTTTGAAGTGGAGAAAATATGTTAATTTAAATCTCAAAAATAAATATAAAAAATTTCATAGCATGATGGATTGTTTATTATATTTAAAAGCAGAAAATTTTGCCTTATTAAGAAAGTGGAGATTGATTCAAGAAAAAAAATTAAAAATAAAAAATAAAAATAAGAAAAATTCTAAGGTAATGAATAAACAAGAAGTATTAAATTTTATGATGACATATCAAAGAATTACTGAACATATGTTTAAAACTGCAACAAAATACTCATCAATTGTGATGTCATTAAATGGACATCATCAAATTACAAAACTAAAATATAATAAATGAAAAAAATATTAATAATTTTAGCTTTTTATTTTTTAACCTCTAATGCTTTTGCAATTAATTTGTCTCAAGCATTAAAAGAGGCATATCAAAATAATCCAGAATTAAATGCCGAAAGAGAAAATGTTAAAGTATCAAAATCAGATCTTAATATTTCAAGAAGTGATTTTTTACCTTCGATAACATTATCGGGATCTAAAAGTTCAGAGGATACCTCAAGATTAACTAACAGAGATGGCACTAATGCTACAATTACCGATGTTAATCCAGAGTCAAAATCAGTTAAAATTGAACAAAAAATATTTCAAGGTTTTGGGGGAGTTGCTGATTTTAAAAAGAGTAAATTGGGCTTAGATCTAGCCGATGCAAAATTATTAAAATCTGAGCAAGAAATATTACTTAAAGCAGTTGAAGCTTTTTCTGGAATGATTGTAGCAAATGAGAAATTTTCAATCAATGAAAGAAATGTTGGTTTACTTGAAAGACAAGTTGAAACTGACAGAATTAGATTAGATAGGGGAGAAGTTAGTGTGACTGATCTTGCACAATCGGAATCCTCATTAGCAGAGGCACAAGCAAAATTTATTCAAGCTAAAAATGAGGTTGTTACAGCAAGACTAAATTATGAAAATGTTATTGGTCCAATTCAGGATACTTTTGCATTAAATAAAAATTCTGACTTAAATTTAAAAATTCCTATGACTTTAGAAAATGCAATTAATTTATCAAAAACTAATAACCCAGAACTAATTATTGCAAAACTAGAGTATGAGCAATCAGAACAAGACGTAAAGATTTCACAATCTGATTTGTCGCCATCAGCAACATTGTCTTTTGAAACTAAAGAAACTGATGACTTAAGTTCTACAATTGACCAACAAGATAAAGAGACTGTTCAAGCAACAGTATCATGGCCACTTTTTTCTGGAGGAAAAAATTATGCTGGCTTAAGTAAATCTAAAAACTTAAGAAATAGAAAAAAATTATTATTAGATAATGCGTTAAGAATTAACGATACTAATGTAACCACTGCTTGGTCAAACATGAAATCAAATGCAAGCATGTTAGAGTCTGTTAAGTTGCAGGTAAGAGCGGCTCAAATAGCAAATGAAGGAATTACTGCAGAATATGAAAGTGGCAAAGGTAGATCCACATTGGATGTGATTCAATCAAATTCTATTTTACTCAATTCCCAAATAAGTCTTGCAAATTCAGAGAGAGAATTTTTATTATCAAAATTTAAACTTCTTCAATCAGTTGGTATTTTGAGCGCCGATCATCTAGGTTTCAATAATTAGGCTATTTTTGGCTTATTTTATCTAAATAAATTAAGTTCTTGCCAATGAGAACAAAATGTGTACATTTAATATCATGATTCGAGTGACAAAAAACGCAAAAAAAAGAGGCATTAAATGACAAAAAATAACTTAAAAGTGGTTAAAACCGCAAAAGATAAAGATTTGGAAAACAAAGAGAAAAACAAGGCGCTAGACGCAGCTATAGATCAAATTACCGATACTTTTGGTAAAGGCTCTGTAATGAAGCTTGGTCAACAGAAAGCTATGGATGTTGAGTCAGTTTCAACAGGATCTTTAAGCTTAGACTTGGCTCTTGGAATTGGTGGTCTTCCAAAAGGAAGAATTATCGAAATTTATGGACCAGAGTCTTCTGGAAAAACAACACTTGCGCTTCAAGTAGTGGCAGAAGCACAAAAGGCAGGTGGTATTTGTGGATTTGTTGATGCAGAGCATGCATTAGATCCAGTTTATGCAAAAAAATTAGGTGTTAATACTGAAGAACTACTAATTTCGCAGCCAGATACTGGTGAACAAGCCTTAGAAATTACTGACACTTTAATAAAATCAGGTTCCATGTCGGTTCTAGTTGTTGACTCTGTTGCTGCATTAACTCCTAGAGCAGAAATAGAAGGAGATATGGGAGATCATCATGTCGGTTTACAAGCTAGATTAATGTCCCAAGCATTGAGAAAACTGACAGGTTCGATTTCTAGAACAAACACTATGGTTATTTTCATTAACCAAATTAGAATGAAAATTGGAGTTATGTTTGGAAGTCCAGAAACTACATCAGGTGGTAACTCATTAAAGTTTTATTCATCAGTTAGAATGGATATTAGAAGAATTGGTGCGATTAAAGATAAAGAGCAAATTATTGGAAATGCAACAAGAGTGAAGGTAGTAAAGAATAAAGTTGCGCCACCATTTAAAGTTGTTGAATTCGACTTAATGTATGGAAAAGGAATTAGCAAAACGGGGGAATTAATAGACCTTGGAGCAAAAGCAGACATAGTTGAAAAATCTGGTGCCTGGTATGCTTATAAAGGTGAGAAAATTGGACAAGGGAAGGAAAATGCAAAACTTTACCTTGAACAAAATCCAAAAGCTGCTGCTGAAATTGAAATGGCTATTAGAGAGAAAGCTGGCTTGATTTCAAAAAAGATTGAGGGCAATCCTATCGATCAAGAAAAAGTAAAAGCAGAAGAAAAAGAAGAGACACCATCTAAAAAGAATTAACTTTTAGTTATCTAAAAAGGCGCTTATTTTAAGCGCCTTTTTTCCCTATAGTTATCTAGACATCAATTAAAAAAGCTGTATTTTAAAAATATGGCCGATAAATCACTAAACGAGATAAGAAAAACCTTCTTAAAATATTTTGAGAAAAATGGTCATACAATCGTTGACTCAAGTAATTTAGTGCCAAATAACGATCCAACCTTGATGTTCGCAAACTCAGGAATGGTTCAGTTCAAAAATGTTTTTACTGGGCTTGAAAAAAGAGACTATAAAAGAGCTACAACCTCTCAAAAATGTGTACGAGCTGGTGGAAAACACAATGATTTAGAAAATGTTGGATATACTCCAAGACATCATACATTTTTTGAAATGCTGGGTAACTTTTCATTTGGAGATTACTTTAAAGAAAGAGCAATTGAGCTTGCTTGGAACTTAATTACAAAAGATTTTGGATTAGACAAAAATAAACTTTATTTCACTGTTTTTAATGAGGATGACGAGGCCTTCAATTTGTGGAAGAAAATATCAGGTTTTGGTGAGGACAGAATAATTAGAATAGCAACATCAGACAACTTTTGGTCAATGGGTGAAACAGGACCTTGTGGACCTTGTTCTGAGATATTTTATGATCACGGAGATCATTTACAAGGAGGTCTTCCAGGAACAAAAGATCAAGATGGTGATAGATATATTGAAATCTGGAATTTAGTATTCATGCAATACGAGCAAGTAACTAAAGATAAAAGAATTGATTTACCCAAACCATCCGTTGATACTGGAATGGGACTCGAGAGAATTGCTGCATTACTACAAGGTACACATGATAACTATAAAACAGATCACTTTTTAAAATTAATAAATTCAATTTCCGATACTGTTAAAGTAAAACCTACAGACAAAAACCTATCTAGTTTTAGAGTAATTGCAGACCATTTAAGAGCAAGTTCATTTTTATTAGCAGAAGGGGTTTTGCCTTCAAATGAGGGACGAGGCTATGTTTTGAGAAGAATTATGAGACGGGGAATGAGGCATTCACATCTGCTAGGGGCTAAAGAACCAATTTTTTATAATATATTTAAAACTTTAGAAAGCGAAATGTCTGGTAATTATCCTGAATTGGAAAGAGCACAATCTTTAATAAAAGAAACCTTAAAAATGGAAGAGGAAAAATTCTTAGTTCTTTTAGAAAGAGGTATGAAGATATTAGATGATGAGATTGAAAAGATAGATAAAGTTTTACCTGGTGAAGTAGCTTTCAAACTTTACGACACTTATGGTTTCCCTTTAGACTTAACAGAGGACATTCTTAAAAATAAATCATTAAGCTTAGACCACGAAAAATTTAATAAACTAATGAAAGACAGCAAGGAACTTGCAAAGAAAAATTGGAAAGGATCAGGTGATAGTTCAGTAGATGAAATATGGTTTGGAATTAAAGATAAAATAGGCTCAACTGAATTTTTAGGTTATGAATCTAATCAGGCAGAAGGAGTAATTTTAAGTTTAATTAAAAATAACAAACAATCCGATAGTTTAAAAGAAGGTGATGAGGGTATGGTGATTTTAAACCAAACCCCATTTTACGGTGAGTCTGGAGGACAAGTTGGTGATAATGGAACAATATCTAATGGAAATAATATTTTTAAAGTTTCAGATGTTCAAAAAAAATTAGGTAATTTATTTGTACATTATGGAAAAGTTGAAAAAGGAAACTTCAATTTAAAGGATAACGTAGAACTTAAAATTGATATTGAAAGACGAGAAAATGTGAAAGCATATCATTCAGCAACACATTTATTGCACGAGTCTTTGAGGAGAATACTAGGAACTCACGTGATGCAAAAAGGATCATTAGTTGCTCCAGATAGATTACGTTTTGACTTTAGTCATATGAAGCCAATTTCTTCAGATGAAATGGTAAAAATAGATGAACACGTAAATCAAATGGTGAATAAAAAATCAGAGGTAATTACAAGGATAATGACTCCCAAAGAAGGTATTGCTCATGGTGCATTAGCATTATTTGGAGAAAAGTACGGAGATGAGGTTAGGGTGGTTTTTATGGGTGAAGAAGGAAATAAATATTTTTCAACCGAATTATGTGGTGGAACACATGTAAAAAATACCAGTGATATTGGTAACTTTAAAGTAGTTAGTCAATCAGCTATAGCAGCGGGGGTCAGAAGAGTTGAAGCTCTTAGAGATAAACAACTAGATGAATTTTTAAAAAACAAAGAAAAACAATCTAATCTTTCTGAACAAAAAGATGAAGAAACAATTAAAGTTTTATCAGAAGAAATTAAAAAACTTGGAGGAAAACCAAATTTAAATAAAGAAAATAAAAAAGATTTAATTAAAGAATTAAATAAAGAATTAGAAAAATTATCCATCAATGAAATAATAAATAATAAATCAAAAAATATTATTAATGATGAAAAAATTAATGGTGTAAATGTTAGGATGCAAAAAATTGATGGACTTCCTCCAAAAGAATTAAGAAGATTAATTGATAATGGAAAGAAAGAAATAGGAGAAGGAATAGTAATTATTTTTGCAAGCAAAGACGATAAAGTTGGTTTAGCGGTAGGCATAACAGATAAGCTTAAAATTAAATATGATGCTGTTAAATTTGTTAAAAATGGATCAGAAATTATTGGTGGAAAAGGTGGTGGGGGAAGACCTGATTTTGCTCAAGCCGGAGGAGTAAATAAAGATAAAATTGAGGATGCTTTTAAAAGCTTAAAAGCTTTAGTTTAATCTTTTTTTTAAGTTCGCATCAATTACATCTAAGAATTGATTTGTGGTCAAATGTTTAGTTGATGGACCTACTAAGATTGCCAAATCTTTAGTCATCGAACCAGATTCTACAGTTTGGATGCAAGTTTTTTCTAAGTTTTTTACAAATTTTTTTAAATCCTCATTATTATCTAATTTTGCTCTGTGGTATAAACCTCTTGCCCATGCAAATATTGATGCAATAGGGTTTGTTGAAGTTTCTTTACCTTGTTGGTGTAATCTATAATGTCTTGTTACAGTTCCATGCGCAGCTTCCGCCTCAATTGTTTTACCATCTGGACTCATTAGAACACTAGACATTAAACCTAGAGATCCGAAACCTTGTGCAACTGTATCTGACTGAACATCACCATCATAATTTTTGCAAGCCCATATATAATTACCATTCCACTTCATTGCACATGCAACCATGTCGTCAATTAATCTATGTTCGTAAGTAATGCCTCTTTCTTTAAATTTTTCTTTAAATTCTTTTTCATAGACTTCTTGAAATAAATCTTTAAACCTTCCATCATATTTTTTTAAGATTGTATTTTTAGTTGATAAAAATACCGGCCATTTCCTATTTAGACCATAGTTCATACATGATCTTGCAAAATCTATTATCGATTGGTCCAGGTTATACATTGAAAGAGCTACACCTGGACCAGGAAAGTTAAAAACTTCAAACTCTTTCTTGTCATTTCCATCCTCAGAAGTCCATTTTATTTCCAATTTACCTTTTCCTGGAACCTGAAAATCAGTTGCTCTATATTGATCTCCAAAGGCGTGTCTTCCTATACAAATTGGATTTTCCCAACTTGGAACTAGTTTTGGAATATTTTTACATAATATAGGTTCTCTAAAAACAGTTCCTCCTAAAATATTTCTTATAGTTCCATTTGGAGATCTCCACATTTTCTTCAAATTAAATTCTTTAACTCTAGCTTCATCTGGAGTTATTGTTGCACACTTTATTCCAACGCCATATTTTTTAATTGCATGCGCGCAGTCAACTGTAATTTTATCTGAAGTGTTATCTCTACTTTTGATTCCTAAGTCGTAGTATTTTATATCTAGCTCTAAATAGGGAAGGATTAGCTTATTTTTTATGAAATCCCAAATTACCCTAGTCATTTCATCTCCATCTAGCTCAACAATTGGGTTTTTAACCTTAATTTTGCTCATATTAGAGTATATATCTTAATAATTGAATTTTGGAGTTTAATATACATATTAGGACCATATTACCAAATATATAATTATGATAGACAAAGTATTTCCACCAATTCATAACGAAGGATATAAATTTTTAGTAATTTTTACAGTTGCTACAATAATTTTATACCTAATTAGCAGCTTCTTAGGATTAATTGGATTAGTTCTTACAATTTGGTGTTACTATTTTTTTAGAGATCCTGAAAGATATTCAATAGATGATGATGATTATTTGGTAAGTCCAGCAGATGGTTTAGTTTTACAAGTTCAAGAAAACGAAGGACCAAAAGAACTTAATTTAGAAAATAAAAAATTTACTAAAGTAAGTATTTTTATGAATGTTTTCGATTGCCATGTAAATAGATCACCTTGTGCGGGAAAAGTTTCAGAAATATTGTACAAGCCAGGAAAATTTTTTAATGCTTCTCTTGATAAAGCTAGTGAAGAAAATGAAAGAAATTACTACAAAATTACTAATTCAAAAGGCGAAGATATAATAGTAGTTCAAATAGCAGGTTTAATAGCAAGAAGGATTGTTACAGATACTTCAGAAAATTCTGACCTCAAACAAGGAGAGAGAATTGGGATGATAAGATTTGGAAGTAGAGCAGACCTGTATTTTGAAAATTATAAACCACTTGTTAAAGTCAATCAGAAAACTATAGCTGGGGAGTCACTTATTGCTAAAAGATAAAATGAACGAACCAAGAAAAAAATTTAAAATTGTAACAGATAAAAGTGCAAGAGTAATTTTACCTAATACATTAACACTTATTGGTGTGTGTATTGGGTTAACTTCTATTAACTTTGCTTTAAATCAAAACTTTAATCTTGCAATAGTAGCTATTGTATGTGCTGCAATAATTGATGGCTTAGACGGAAGAATTGCAAGATTAATAAAAGGAACTTCTAAGGTCGGTAAAGAACTAGATTCTCTAACAGATATTATAAGTTTTGGTGTTGCACCAGCATTTATAATGTATTTTTGGACACTAAATACTCTCGGAAAAATAGGTTGGTTGATTTCTTTAATCTATGTTGTGTGTGTTGCTTTAAGATTAGCTAGGTTTAATATTAATACAGGCGGAGAACCCTCTTGGAGGGATAATTTTTTTCAAGGCGTTCCATCACCTGCAGGAGGTATTTTAGTACTGAGCCCTCTTGTTTATGAACAAAGTGGATTAAATATATTTAGTTACAACATAGAATTAATAACACCTATTCTTTTTATAATCGTTTCGATTTTATTAATAAGCAAAATACCAACTTATTCATTCAAAAAAATTGTTGTTCCTAGAAGTACAACAATATTTTTACTTTTAGGAATAGTTTTACTTTTTGGACTTTTATTAATATTTCCATTTAATGTAATTGCAATAGGTTCTTTGATTTATCTTTTAGCTATTCCATTCAGCATTTTTCATTATCAAAAATTGAAAAAAGGTTCACTGTCAAATAAAACATCTGCTGAAGACGAGCCTGAAGATATGTTATAAATGAAAAAAAATGTTATAGTTTCTTTAGCTGATTCAAATTATTTTAATTTGCTAAACGAATTAATAGACTCAATAAAACAATTCGATCAAAGTAATTCCGTAGCAATATGTATTTTGGATGCTGGTTTGAAGCAAGAGCAATTAAACAAACTCAGAGATAAAGTAGATGAAATAAAAAGTGCAGAATGGGATATTCAAGTTTCACCAATTAAAGTAAAAGGAAAAGAGTGGTTGAAGAGTCAGGTTTCTAGGGCTTTTTTACCAAAATATTTTCCTAATTATGAAAAGTACCTTTGGATTGATTGCGATGCATGGGTAAATGATTGGGAAACAATTGATCTATATTTTAAAGCTTGTGAAAATGGTAAGCTAGGAATTACTCAAACAATAGGTCCAGGTTATAGAGTTACTTCTAAAGTAAATTGGCTAATTGGAAAGATAGCAGTAATAAAATCGCAAAATTTTAAACACGCTGTCAGTTCTAAAATAGGAATAGATAAAGCAAGAAAACTTGCTTTCGCTCCTCATGTAAATATCGGAGTTTTTTCTCTAGAGAAAAACTCAAGTTGTTGGAATACATGGCAAAAAAATTTAGAAATCACATTAAAATCAGGAAAAATATTTGGCTCCGAAGGTCTAGCAATTAATATGAGTATTTATATAGATAATGTTGTTACTGAATTTCTACCTTTAAACTGTAATTGGATTGCAAGTAATCTTTTACCTAAATTTGATGTAGGTAGCGAGACATTTGTAGAACCTTTTCTACCAAATAGCAAAATTGGAATAATGCATCTTGCAGCAGGTATTTGGGATAACAAAAAAGACATGAGAATTGATAGCTCAGTAAAAATTCAAATTCAAACTTTAGAAAATAAAACTATTTTAAAAAGCTTAAGGTTTGGTCATTAATTGAAAAAAAATAAAATTTCAAAAAATTGGATTAATAAACAGCGTAGAGATATCTATGTACGAAAATCTAAAATAGAAGGTTATCGTTCAAGAGCAATTTATAAACTAAAAGAAATTGACGAAAAATTTAAAATATTAAAAGAAGTCTATACAGTCATAGATTTAGGAGCAGCGCCAGGAAGTTGGTCTCAATATCTTTCAAAAAATATCCAAAATGGAAAAATTTTAGCAATAGATTTGTTAGAATTTCAAAAGATCAATAAAGTTCACCAATTAATCGGTGATTTTTCCGAGGAAATATATAAGCAAAAAATTAGGGAATATTTCAATAAAAAAGTAGACCTAGTTATTTCTGATATGGCAGTAAACACAACTGGAAATAAGAATCTTGACTCCATTGTAACAGGAGAACTTTGTATGGATGCAATGAGTTTCGCAAAAAACCAATTAAATCAGAGGGGGAAATTTATTTCAAAGTTATTTATGGGTACAAGTTTTAATGAAATTGTTTCTGAAGCTAAACAAATATTCAAAGAAGTAAGAGTTTTTAAACCACCATCTAGTAGAAAAGACTCAAAGGAAAATTTTATAATTTGTAAAATTTTACGTTAAGTCCTCTTTTATTTTTTTAAGAATCGTATATATAGGATTATGGATCCTATTAAAGAAGCACTTACTTTCGATGATGTTACTCTAGCCCCCAGGTACTCAGAAGTCCTACCATCGCAAGTTGACACATCTACTTACTTAAGAAACGATTATAAGATTAATATTCCTTTATTGTCCTCAGCAATGGATACTGTAACAGAATCTAAGATGGCTGTAGCTTTGGCTAAAGCAGGTGGAATAGGAGTAATACATAGAAATTTTACAATTGATACACAGATTAAGGAAATTAGAAAAGTTAAATCTAAAAATCTTAAAGTTGGAGCTGCAGTTGGTGCTGGAGATTTAGAATCAAAAAGAGCCTTAGCAATAATTAAAGAAAAAATTGATTTAATTGTTGTAGATACTGCTCATGGACATACTAAAAAAGTTAAACAAATAATTAAAACAATTAAAAAACACAAACCTAAAAAAACATTATTATGCGCAGGTAATATTGCAACTGCTGAAGCTGCAAACTTTTTGGCAAATCTTGGTGTAGATTTAATTAAAGTTGGGATCGGTCCAGGCTCAATTTGTACAACTCGACTTGTAGCAGGAATAGGTGTTCCTCAATTAAGTGCAATTATCAATGTGAAAAAAAGTTTAAAAAATAAAAAAGTAAAAATTATTGCTGATGGCGGTATAAAATTTTCAGGTGATATAGCTAAAGCACTAGCAGCTGGTGCTGATGCAGTAATGATCGGTTCACTTTTTGCTGGTACAAATGAGGCACCAGGGAAAATTCTTAAAAAAAATGGAAAAACTTATAAAGTTTTTAGAGGTATGGGATCAATAGGAGCAATGAACAAGGGTTCTGCTGATAGATATTTTCAATTAAAGCAAAAAGATAAATCTAAATATGTACCAGAAGGGGTTGAGGGTTTTGTTAAATATAAAGGTCCAGTAGATAAAATAATTTTTAAACTAATTGGAGGACTAAAATCTTCAATGGGATATCTTGGATCTAAAAAAGTTTCAAACCTTAGAAATAAACCTAAATTTGTAAAAATTACAAAGGCAGGATTTTATGAAAGTATGGTACATAATATAGATGAAATTAAAAAAGATGAAAAATATTAGTTCTAAAATATTTAGTCTATTGATAACGATTATTGCTATTTTTTTTATAAGCAATCACTCTTTATCTGAAAATTTCTTTAATGAAGCTAAACAGAAATTTGATCAAAAAAAATATGAGGATTCTAAATTTTTATTTCAAAGAAATATTGTTTTTAATCCAAAAGATGCAGAATCTTATTTATTTTTAGCAAAAATTTATAAAAATGAAGAAAATGAAAAAGAGGAAATCAAGAATTTAAATACTACTTTATTATTAGATCCTAAAAATGAGGAAGCAATGCATCTATTAATTAACTATGAGCTTAAAAAATCGAATTATTCCAAAGTTAAAGAACTTAAAGAGAATTTTTCCTCGATTTGTAAAAATCTTTGTAAAAAATTAGAAAATATTGAAAAATCGTTAGCAGACATTGAACCAAAAAATGGATCTTAACAATAATTTAAATAAGATTTTAATTATTGATTTTGGTTCACAATTCACACAACTTATAGCTAGAAGAATTAGAGAACTAGGTGTTTATTCAGAGATAATTAGCCATAAAAAAATGAATTCGAAACTAAATAAATCTAAAATAAGGGGAATAATTTTATCTGGCGGTCCATTAAATGTTTACCAATCTAAAAAAGTAAAGTTCAGAAGAGAATTATTTAAATGGAATGTTCCAATTTTAGGAATTTGCTTTGGTCATCAAGTAATATCTAAAGAATTAGGGGGGAAAGTCAAAAAAGCAAAACACAGAGAATTTGGTTTAGCAAAACTAAAGAGAATAAATAAAAGTAAGCTAACCCAAAACTTTTTCAATCAAAACGGTTTAAACAAAGTTTGGATGAGCCACGCAGATGAAGTAACAAAGTTAGCAAAAGGGTTTAAAGTTATCGCAAAAACTGAAACCTCAAAATTTTCAATTATTGAAAATTCTACTAAAAAACTTTATGGGATACAATTTCATCCAGAAGTAACCCATACAGAAAGAGGGAAAATAATATTAAAAAACTTTATTTTTAAAATCTGTAAAACAAAAAAAAACTGGTCTTCTAAAAATCAAAAAAAAATCCTTGTAGAAGATGTTAAAAGAATTGTGAGTAATTCCAAAGTAATATGTGCTCTTTCTGGAGGCGTTGATAGTAGCGTTGTTGCAAAGTTGATCCATAATGCAATAGGAAAAAAACTGACGTGTATTTTTGTAAATACTGGTTTATTAAGAAAGAACGAAGAAATCCAAGTAGTTAAAACTTTTAGACGTAAATTTAAGATAAATCTTATTTATGTAGATGCTAAAAATCTTTTTTTAAGAAAACTAAGTAAAGTTTCTGATCCAGAAAAGAAAAGAAAAATAATTGGAAATTTATTTATTAAAATATTTGAGAGATATGCAAAAAAAATTAAAAACGTTAAATATTTAGCACAGGGGACGCTATACCCAGATTTAATTGAAAGTAAGTCAGTAACAGGAAGCCAGACATCTAAAATCAAATCTCACCATAATGTTGGGGGCTTGCCAAAAAAAATGAAATTAAAATTAGTTGAGCCATTGAAACTATTATTTAAAGATGAAGTTAGAAAATTAGGTTTAGAGCTTAAATTGTCAAAAGAAATCGTATTGAGGCACCCTTTTCCAGGACCAGGATTAGCAATCCGTATGCCTGGAGAAATAACGAAAGATAAAATCAGGATTTTAAAGAATGCCGATAATATTTTTATAAATTCACTAAAAAATTTCAAATTATATGACAAGATATGGCAAGCCTACGCTGCTTTGTTGCCAGTCAAGACTGTTGGAGTTATGGGAGATAATAGGACTTATGAATATATGTGTTTGTTAAGAGCAATTACTTCAGAAGATGGTATGACTGCCGATACCTTTGATTTTAACAAAGAATTTATGCAGATTGTTTCAAATAAAATAATTAATGATATTAAAGGTATAAATAGAGTTGTTTATGACATAACATCTAAACCACCAAGCACCATAGAGTTGGAGTGATGAATAACAAAATTAAAAAAATTATAAACAAAAAAAATAAATCTAAAATCGTTTGTCTTACCGCTTACTCTAAAAATATTGCGGAAATAGTAGACAATCACGCAGATATTGTTCTAGTTGGCGACTCTTTAGGTTCAGTGCTTTACAATTATAATACAACAAGAAAAGTTAATCTTAAAATGATGTTAGAGCATACAAAAAGTGTAAGGATGGGTGTAAAAAAAAGTCTTCTCGTAATTGATATGCCATATAATACATATAGAAATAAATCTGAGGCACTCAAAAACTCAAAGCTTGCGATGAAACAAACAAAGTGCGACGCAGTTAAAGTAGAAGGTGGAGTTAGAGTACAACATATAGTTCGTCACCTAGTAAAAAATAAAATTCCTGTAATGGGCCACATTGGGCTAACACCGCAGACTATAAAAGGTAAATTTAAATCAGTAGGTAAAACTGAAAAAGAGAGAAATAAACTATTTAAAGATGCTAAAGCGTTAGAGGATAATGGTGCGTTTGCAATAGTTTTAGAATGTACCTATAGCAATATTTCAAAAAAAATTTCTCAATTATTAAAAATTCCAACTATAGGTATCGGAGCTTCTGTTCATTGTGATGGGCAAGTTTTAGTAACGGATGATATTTTAGGTTTAACAGATGCTAAAATCAAGTTTATTAAAAAATATGTAAATATAAAAAAAATTATAAATACAGCAGTGTCAAAATTTAAATCTGAGGTTAAATCAAAAAAATATCCTACAAAAAAATATTCTTATTAGAAATATTTTTTAAAGTTTTCGTTGATCGATAATATTTCTAAATCCACTAATCCGCCTATAACAAGTTGAAGGGCAACTAATAAAATAAAACCTAAACCTACGTAAGCAATCCATATATGTTTTTGAATATAATTGGCTAGAACAGTTGCAAGAGCACCCGTTAAAACTACAGATAACAGCAATCCAAACATCATATATCCAAAATAACCTTTGGCTGCAGCAACTACGCCGATAACATTATCAAAACTGATCATAATATCTGCAAATAACACTTTTCCAATGCTGCTAACGAAAGAAGGTTCATGCATTTTTTTTGTTGTTGTTTTTACTTTTTTGATATCTAGTAAATCTTTTCTTAAATCATTCACAATCCAAATCAATAAAAGACCGCCAAGAATCTTTACAAAATAAAATTCAAATAAAAAAGTAGCAAATATCGCAAAAAATATTTTAAAGACAAAAGCACCTATTACACCCCAAAGAATTATTTGTTTTCTATTTTTTGGAACAAAATTTGAAGCGATAGAACCAACAATCACAGCATTATCAGCAGTTAATATCAATGTGATAAAAATGATATTGGTTAAAATTATAAGTTCTTCAATCAAGTTAGTTTATACTATAAAAAAAAATAATATTTTTCAATCTTTAGAACTTGAAGTATGCTAATATTTTGATGTTCTTTTTCCGTCAATTATTTCTTTGAGTTGATCGTATTCTTTGCAGTTACAGTTTTCCAAAATAGTCAATTGTTGAATTGCTTTATCTTTTCTATTTGTATTTAGATATAATTCACCTAGATATTGGTTTATTCTTGTATGATTTGGCTTGATTTTTAAACCAGATAAATAATATCTTTCAGCTTCAGTAAAGTTACCTAGTTTTCTGCTTGTAAATCCTAAATAATTAAGTGTATCTGCATTTTTCGGCTTTTCTTTATTAGATTCTAAAAATAACTTAAAAGCTTTCTTATATTTCTTTTCTGCTTTAGCTAAATTTTTCTCTGCCTTGGTTGTATTGCCTTTTTTAAAAAACTTTTCTGCTTTTTTTTCCCAATACTTGCCTGACAAAACTAGTTTATGACCTTTATCATATTTAGAAATACTTCCTTCACTGCCACCATCAGATTGTTCACCTCCAGCAGAAAAAGCTGATACAGTTGAAAATAAAATGAAGATGATTAAAACACAAATTTTATTGAACATAATAGCAATATAGGAACTAAAGTTTTTTAAACAACTATCTTTTTAATTAGGGGACAATTTAACACTTTATTTTCATTAATTTATAAGCATTTTTAGGTTTTCGTATTCATCACATCCACAATTTTTAAGCGAATTAAGTATTTCATTTGTTTCATTTATTCTATTCTGGTTTTTGTAAAAAACTCCCAGATTATACTTAATACTATTATGCTGATCATTTAATTCTAAACCTAAAAGATAATAAATTTCAGCATTTTCATCAAATCCTAGTTTTTCACTGCATAAACCTAAATAGTTTAGTATGTCAGGATTTGCAGGATCTTCAGCATTTGCTTTTAAAAAGTGATCCAAGGCTTTTTCAAATTTTATTTTAGCTTTTTTTATTTTACCTTTTTTTTCTGTTTTAATGGCTCTTTCTAGCTCTTTAAAACCTAGCTTGTATGGTCCTGCTGGAGGAGGACCTTCTCTACCCAAATTTTCCTCGTGGCCTTCGTATGCGTGGGTTTTAAATGATATTGAAATTACAAATAAAAATAAAAGTATTAATTTTAGATTTTTCATTATTTAAATTTTTTCATTTGGTTAAGAGCTTTTAAGTTTAATTTATTTTTTAAAAGCTCTTCTTTTATTACTTTTGCTGTATTTAAAGAGCTTTCATTATCACCGTGGATACATACAGAATCTATTTCACAAAGAATTTGTTTACCTGAATAACAATTAATAGATTGGTTTTTGACCATAGATAAAACATGTTTTTTTGCAATATTAGGATCTATTATTAATGCATTTGGTTTGGATCTAGAAACTAAATTACCATCATCTTCGTAATTTCGATCAGCAAAAATCTCACAAGCAATTTTCATGTTTAATTTTTTTGCTGCTAACTCCATTTTGGAACCTGTGGGAACGAGATAAATTAATTCTTTGTTTATTTTATAAATTATATTAGCAAGTATATTTGCTAAATTTATGTCCTCACAAGCCATATTATTTAAGGCTCCATGCGGCTTTATATGAGTTACATTTTCATTATGTTTTTCAGCAATACTTTGAAGTATTTCATATTGGTCTTTAATTAATTTTTCAATTTCGTTTTGAGAAAGATTAAGTCTTTTTCTACCAAAATTTTCAGGATCATTAAAAGATGGATGTGCGCCAATACTTACTTTATTTTTCTTTGAAATTAAAATAGTACTGCTCATAGTTTCATGATCACCTGCATGATAACCACATGCTATATTTGCGGAATTAACAATTTCTAACAATTTTGGATCATTTATGTTTGAGTGAAGTTTGGATTTTTCTCCTAAATCACAATTAATATTAATTTCCATACTATCCATTGATAAAGTATAACATGTCATGATTAAAAATATATCAAATCTTGGCGATGCAGCACTATATTGTGATTTTGGGAATGATATTGATCAGAAAACAAATATTAAAGTAATAAAATATTTTGAAAATATTAATAAAAAAAATATTGATGGAATAACCAATTTAACTCCTTCCTATAATAAACTAATAATCTCATTTGACTTAAATGTGGTAAATTTTACAGAGCTTAAAAAAAAAATTGAGGACATCGAAATTTCTGAAAGTTATATAAGGCAGGATCAAAAAATTATCAAAATACCAACTTGTTGTGATGATGAATTTGCCCTTGATATAGAAAGGCTTTCATTGAAATTAAATTTAACAAAAAAAGAAATTTTAGAAAATTATCTAAATAAAGAGTATTTCTGTTACATGACTGGCTTTATTGCTGGAATGCCTTTCTTAGGGGATATCGATAAAAAAATTAGACTAGAAAGACTAGAAACACCAAGAGTTAAAGTTCCAAAAGGAGCCGTTGGCATTACAGAACAATTTACAAACATCTACACTTTTGAAAGTCCTGGTGGCTGGAATATTTTAGGAAGTACTCCAATTAAAATTTTTGATCAAAAAAATGAGAAACAACCAATATTAATTAATCCCGGTGATAGGGTGTTATTTTACGAAATCAACAAAAAAGAATACTTCAAAATTAATGGAATTAAATAAAATTACAGTTTTAAGAGAAGGTATAAATTCAACTTTTCAAGATTTAGGAAGGAGTAACTTTTACCATATAGGCTTACCTTTTAGTGGTGCAATGGACAAAAGAAATTATTTAATAGCAAATAAATTGGTCGGAAATAAATATAATGAAGCTGTTATTGAATTTGCTTATCAAGGACCATTGATAAAAATTGAGGATGGAAATATAAATTTCGCTATATCGGGTGATATTAAATTTAATATAAAAAAAAATGGAAAATTAATAACTGGTGATTGCTATAAAAATTATAATTTATCGAAAAATGATGAAGTAGATATTATATCGACTAATAATTCAGTTTATGGATATTTTGCAGTTAGTGGTGGTTTTGATCTTAAAAAAAATTTTGGAAGCTTTTCTACTCATGTAAGATCAAATGTTGGCGCAAATAACGGAAATAAAATTCAAAAGGGTGAAAAATTTTTTATTAAAGATTTTAATGATAAGCATGCCAATAAAAATCTTAAATATATGAATTCTAAAATTGAATATATAAGAATACTGAAAGGAACCAATTTCGATTATTTTTTTGAACAATCAATAAAAGAATTTACTTCTAAAGAATTTTTAGTTACCAAACTTTCTGATCGTATGGGCATGAGACTTGAAGGGCCCAAAATTAAAAATTTGAAGGAAACAAACATTAGATCAGAGGGTCTAATCAAAGGTGTAATCCAAGTACCAGCAGACGGTAATCCGATTATAATGTTATCTGACCACGGAACTATTGGAGGATACCCGAAAATTGGTGTAGTTATAAGTGCTGATTATGATAGATTGGTACAAATACCTCCTAGTAAAAAAATTAAATTTAAATTAATTGAATTAAAAGAAGCAGAAAAACTCTATAAATTATATCAAATGGAAACTGAAAATCTTTTAAGTCAAATATAATGAATATAATATCTAAATTACCCGGTCCGCTTTTGGTTTTTTTTGGAGCTTTAAGTCTGAGTTTTGGAGGACTTATTGTTAAATCATTTCAAGGTGCAAATTTGTGGCAAATTTTGTTTTGGAGATCAATTTTTTTTATATTAGTTGTTAGTATTTTTTTAATACTGACGTATAGAAAAAAAGTTTTTACTGCTTTTGTTAGTTCTGGAATACCTGGACTTGTAGGTGGGCTAATATTATCTACAGGTTTTTGTGGATATGTTTTTGCGATGTATAACACTACTGTTGCAAACACAAATTTTATAATTCAAACTCAAACAATATTTTTAGCAATATTTGGATATTTATTTTTGAAGGAAAAGGTTTCAAAATTAACTTTAGTTTCGATTATTTTGGCAATTTCAGGAATAATTTTAATGGTTGGTACTTCTTTATCCCCAGGCCAAATGACAGGTAATATTGCAGCTTTCATTATGCCAGTATCATTTGCAATTTTAATTTTAATTGTAAGAAAATATCCCACTGTTGATATGGTGCCATTACAATTGATCGCAGGCATATTTGCAATGATGGTTGGTTATTTAGTTGCTGGAAAAGTTATGATTTCTTTTTATGATATTTTTCTAGGATTTCTAGCAGGATTTTTTCAATTAGGTTTTGGTTTTATTTTAATTACTATTGGAGCAAGACGAACCCCATCAGCATTAGTGGGAATCATAATGTTAACAGAAGCCGTTTTAGGGCCCATGTGGGCATGGATTTTTATTAATGAGCAACCTCCTTTAATGGTCCTCATTGGAGGAAGTGTTGTAATTATAGCTGTTCTGCTTCAATTTTTACCACTTTTAAAAAAAAATAAGGCTTTAATACAATCTTAAAAGGCTATCATTTTACTAAATTTATGCTATAAGAGCCACACGGGAGAGACCACATTAGTGTGGCGCCGAAGGAGCAACCACCCCGGAAACTCTCAGGCAAAAGGACCGTAAATATTAACTCTGGAAAGAGAAAAATTCTCGCCGAAGGAGCAAATCTCTCAGGCACATAGACAGAGGGGGCAAAGAGTTAATATTTTATGAAAAAAACGCCTCTGTACAATCTTCATCAAAAGCATGGTGCAAAATTTGTGCAATTTGCTGGTTATGAAATGCCAATTCAATATGAAACTGGCATAGTAAAAGAACATATAACCACTAGAAATAATTCAGGAATATTTGATGTATCTCACATGGGTCAGTTATTTTTAAAAGGCGGCCATGAATTAACAAATGATTTACAGAAAATATTCCCAATTGATTTAGCAAAAATTTCAATAAACCAAAGCAAGTATTCTTTTTTGATGAAAGAAAATGGTGGAATATATGATGATCTTATAATTACAAAATTAAAAGATGGTTACATGATAATATTAAATGCTGCATGTAAAGATGCAGATTTAAATATTTTAAAAAGTAAAATTGGTGAAAAATATCAAATTAATTTATCAGATAATTTATCTTTAATAGCAATACAAGGACCTAAAGCAAAAGATGTTCTAGATTCACTTGTACCAGGTGTTACTAAACTTAAATTTATGAATGGTAACCAATTTAAGTACAAAGACTTAGACATCTATATAACTAGATCTGGCTATACTGGTGAAGATGGTTTCGAAATTTCGATTAACAATAAAATTGTGGAAAATTTTGTAGAAAAACTTATTGAGAAAGGTTCTACAATGATTGGCTTAGGAGCTAGAGACACTTTAAGATTAGAAGCTGGACTTTGTTTATATGGTCATGATTTAGATGAGAATACTAGTCCAATAGAGGCAAATCTAAAATGGGCAATTTCAAAAAGTAAAATTAATGAAAAGTTTCCAGGTTCAGAATTTATTAAAAAACAATACAACGAAGGTGTTTCAAAACTTAGAGTTGGAATAAAACCTGAAACAAAAGTGATAGCAAGAGAGTCTACAAAAATATTTGACGAAAAAGATAATGAAATTGGAAAAGTAACTAGTGGAACTTTTGGACCAAGCGTTAATGGTCCTATAGCAATGGGGTACATTCATAACGATTATTCAAAAAAAAATACAAAAATCTTTTTAGAAGTAAGAGGAAAAAGGGTACCAGCAAGTATTTGCGAAATGCCTTTTTATAAAAAAAACTATGTTAGAGAAGGAGGAGACAATGTCAGAAATTAAATTTTCTAAAGAACATGAATGGATAACAGTTGATGGTGAGGTAGCAACTATTGGTATAACCAAACACGCAACAGAGCTTTTAGGCGATATTGTTTTTGCTGAATTGCCAGAGAAAGGTTCTAATGTAAATAAGGATGCTACGGCAGGCGTAGTCGAGTCGACTAAAGCTGCTAGTGATGTTTATACACCTATTTCTGGTGAAGTTGTCGATACAAATCAATCAATCGTAGATGATCCATCTAAAATTAATTCTGATCCTGAAGGGGATGGATGGTTTTTTAAACTCAAAATTAAAGATCCAGCTGAAATGAATACTTTAATGAATAGGGATGAATATGACAAATTTGCAAAGGAGAGTGCTAGTTAATGTTACATAATTCTGAAAAAGATTTTATCAAAAGACATATTGGACCATCTAAGAAAGATGAAAAAGATATGTTAGGACAGCTCGGTTATCAAAATATAAATGAATTAATTAGTCAAACTGTTCCGGAAAAAATATTGTTTAAAGGAGAACTAAATATTGGCGAACCTAACTCTGAATATGAGGCACTTAGAATATTAAAAGGTTTATCTAGAAAAAATCAAATTTACTCAAATTTTATTGGTATGGGTTATTATGGAACATATACCCCAAACGTAATTATAAGAAACATATTGGAAAATCCTGGCTGGTATACTTCTTACACTCCTTATCAACCTGAAGTCGCTCAGGGAAGATTGGAAATGTTACTAAACTTTCAACAAATGATAATTGACTTTACTGGGATGGATATCGCAAATGCGTCCTTGTTAGATGAGGGGACAGCCGCCGCTGAAGCTATGGGTCTCAGTCACAGACTTAATAAAAAAGATAGTGATCTTGTTTTTATTTCTAAAGATTGTCACCCTCAGACAATAGAGGTAGTAAAAACAAGAGCAGAACCTTTGGGGCTTAAAGTTTTAATTGGAGACGATGAAGAGCTAAACAATATAAAAAATGATATTGTATGTGGTATCCTTCAATACCCTGGAACCTTGGGTGATATAAAAGATCCAAGTGAAAATATTAGTAAAATTAGAAAAAGAAATGGAAAAGCTATACTTGCTTGTGATTTATTATCTTTAGCAAAATTAAAAACGCCAGCAGAACTAGGCGCCGATATTGCTATAGGTAGTTCACAAAGATTTGGAATTCCTTTAGGTTATGGAGGTCCACACGCAGCATTTTTTGCTACTAAAGATGAATTTAAGAGATCTATGCCAGGAAGAATTATTGGAGTTTCGGTAGATAGACATGGAAATAAAGCTTATAGACTCGCATTACAAACTAGAGAACAACATATAAGAAGAGATAAGGCGACGAGTAATATTTGTACCGCTCAAGCACTGCTTGCAATTGTTTCTGCAGCATATGCAATTTATCATGGGCCTAAAGGAATTAGGACGATATCAGAAAGAGTTTCTCAACTTGCTAAAAATTTTGCCGATAAACTAAAACAGTCAGGTTATGAACTTTATTCAGACTATTTCTTTGACACTGTAACGGTGTTAACAAAGGATAAAACTGAACAAATATTTCAAAATGCTTTATCTCAAAAAGTAAATATCAGAAAAGTAAATTCTGAAATGTTAGCAGTCTCTTTTGATGAAAAGAAAAATGTTTACAGAGCAAATCAACTTCTAAAAATATTTAATTGTGCTGAAGCTATAAAAGAAAATCCAACAGAAAGTTTACCTAATCTTCCAAAAAATTTACTTAGAACTTCTAATTATTTAGAACACAAAGTATTTAATAGTTATCACTCAGAAACAGAAATGATTAGGTATTTAAAAAGACTTGAGGATAAAGATATAGCTCTTAATAGAACAATGATTGCGTTGGGTTCATGTACAATGAAACTAAATGCCGTTGCAGAAATGATACCTATTAGTTGGAGAGAATTTTCAGAACCGCATCCTTTTGCTCCAATAGAGCAAATGGAAGGTTTTAGAACTTTATTTACTGATTTGAAAAATTGGTTGAGATCAGTAACTGGATTTTCTGGAGTTTCTTTGCAACCAAATGCAGGTGCCCAAGGAGAATATGCCGGTCTTATGGTGATTAGAAAATATCATATGGAGAGAGGTGAAAAAAATAGAAATGTATGCTTAATCCCTAGTTCGGCACATGGTACAAACCCTGCAAGTGCTCAAATGGCAGGAATGAAAGTTGTAGTCGTTAATTGTGATAAAGATGGAAATGTCGACTATGAAGATCTTAAAAAGAAAGTCGAACAGAATTCAGAAAATCTTGGTGCTTTAATGGTTACTTATCCGTCAACGCATGGAGTTTTTGAGGAAAGAATATCTGACATATGCGAATTAATACATAAGCATGGAGGCCAAGTTTATATGGATGGCGCAAACCTTAACGCTTTAGTTGGTATTGCTAAACCTGGTAACTTTGGACCAGATGTTTGTCATATAAACTTACATAAAACATTCTGTATTCCACATGGTGGTGGTGGTCCAGGTATGGGACCAATAGCATGTAAAAAACATCTGGAAATATATTTGCCAACACATCCAGTAATAAAAGATTGTGGTCCAGCTACAGGTATCGGGCCCATATCTGCAGCCCCTTGGGGAAGTTCAAGTATTTTATCAATCTCTTGGATGTATATAAAAATGATGGGTTCAGAAGGTCTTAAACTTGCATCACAAATAGCAATTTTAAATGCTAACTACATAGCTCACAAGTTAAAAGACCACTATCCAATATTATATAAAGGTGCAAATGGAAATGTAGCTCATGAATGTATAATTGATATCAGATCTATTAAAAATGATACAGGAATAACCGAGGAAGATATAGCGAAGAGATTGATCGATTTTGGCTTTCATGCTCCAACAATGTCTTGGCCGGTGCCAGGAACTATGATGATAGAACCGACTGAGAGCGAAAGTTTAAATGAAATTGACAGATTTTGTGACACTTTAATAAAAATTAAAAAGGAAATTGATAAAATAAAAAATGGAGAATTTGATAAGATAGATAATCCAATTAAAAATGCTCCACATACTGATCTAGAATTAGCATCGAATGAATGGAAACATAAATATTCTAGAGAAGATGCAGCATATCCATCTAAATTTTTAAAATCTAATAAGTTTTGGCCACCGGTTTCTAGAGTAGACAATGTATATGGTGACAAAAATCTTTTTTGTACTTGTCCAAGTATGGATGAATTCAAAGAAGATGCAGCTTAAAGGTTAATGAAAATTGCAGTTATTGGCTCAGGCATTTCTGGCTTAAGCTCTGCGTATTATTTATCAAAAAAACACAAGGTCGATTTATTTGAAAAAGAAGATCACTTCGGTGGACATGCGCATACTATTGACATTGATTATGACAAAGATGGCAAAAAAAATTTGCCAATTGATATTGGATTTATTGTTTTTAATTATAAAACGTATCCAAATCTCATAAATTTTTTTAGTGAAAATAATATTGAAATAGAAAAAAGCGACATGAGCTTTTCTGTTTCGGTAAAAGGTAAAAATATAGAATATTGTGGAAAGGGACTAAATGGTATTTTTATAAATCGCAAGAATATTTTTAATCTTAAGTTTTTAAAAATGTTTTTCGAAATAATAAAATTTTATAGTCAATGTGATAAGCTCAATGAATTAAACGATGAATTAACTTTAAACAGTTTTCTTAAAAATAAAAGATTATCTCAATATTTTATTAATTATCATATTTTACCTATGGTTTCAGCTATTTGGTCTATGCCACCTTATGAGGCGGGTCAAATGCCTTTAAAATTTTTTATAAAATTTTTCCAAAATCATGGACTGTTTAAATTTAAAGAAAGACCTCAGTGGTTTACAGTCAAAAATAGAAGCAGAACTTATGTAAATAAGATTTTAGAAAAAATCAGTGGCGAGTATTTTAAAAATTATAATATTAATAAGGTAGAAAGAAAAACAGATGGTGTGAGAGTATTTTACGGAGAAGACAATGAGTTTTTTGATTATGACAAAGTAGTATTTGCAACGCATGCGGATCAAACTATTTCTATAATTAAAAATCCCACTGACGAAGAAAAAAAATTTACTAACTAAATTTAATTATAAAAAAAATATTGCATTGATTCATACTGATGAAAAAGTGATGCCATTAAATAAAAAAGCATGGTCATCTTGGAATTCTTCAATTAATTCAAACAATATGAAAGAAAGCTCTATTACTTATTGGTTAAATTTATTGCAGAATTTAAATGTTAGAAAAAATATATTTTTAACGCTTAATCCTTTTTTTCAAGTTGATAAAGATAAAATAATTAAAAAAATTGAATTTACTCATCCTTATTATAACCAGGAAGCTTTGAATTTTCAAAAAAATTTAAGTAATATTCAAAATAAAAAAAATATTTTGTTTTGCGGAAGTTATTTCGGTTATGGTTTTCATGAAGATGGAATAAAATCATCAATTGATATGCTCAAATTTTTAGATGATTGAAGAGTCTTATATTTATAATGGCAGGGTAATTCATAAAAGATTTAAACCAAAAGAACATACTTTTAATTACAAAGTATTTTCTTTATTTCTGGATTTAGATGAGATCAAAAAAATCGATAAGGAAATACCTTTTTTCTCATATAATAAGTTTAATCTAATAAGTTTCTATGACAAAGATCACGGTGATAGGAATAATAATTCTTTAAAAGAATGGGTAATAAGAAATTTAAAAAACATAGATATTAACGAGAAAAATATTAAAATTAAAATTTTATGTTATCCAAGAATTTTTGGATATGTTTTTAATCCATTAAGCATATTTTTTGTTTATAATTCAAAATCGTCACTTATAGCAATACTTTATGAAGTAAAAAATACATTTGGTGAACAACACACATATGTATTTAAAACAAATCAAGAAACAAAAAACATCAAAAATGATTGTATAAAAAAGTTTTATGTTTCTCCATTTATGGATTTGGACTCAAAGTATTTTTTTAGAATTGCGAATCCTGGTGAAAATTTATCCGTGATAATTGATCAAATAGATAAAGATGGAAAATTACTATTCGCATCTCAAGACGGTAGAAGAACGAACCTTAACACTAAAAACCTTATATTTTCCTATTTAAAACACCCTTTAATGACATTTAAAATAATATCAGCGATACATTTTGAGGCATTAAGGTTATGGCTAAAAGGAATTAAACTGGTGCCTAAGAAAATAAAAATTAAAAATAATATAAGTATTGAAAAAAAATGAAATTTGTCTCTCTTGCAGATAGAATAGTATTTTCATCTATTAAAAATTTTGAATACGGGCAAATAAATCTAAAAAATTACGATGGCAAAGAATATAAATTGGGAAACGAAAACTCTCCTTTAAAAGCAAATTTAATAATAAATAAACCTGGAGTAACATTAAATATTCTTAATAAAGGAAGCATTGGTTTAGCCGAATCATACATGCGTGGAGAATTTGAAACTGATAATTTGACAAATCTAATAGAAATTACTGCTAAAAATATCAAAAAGGTGCATAAATTTTCTGGAGTTTTTGATTTACCATTAATAAATTTTTTCAAATATTTGTTCATTAAAAATACAAAAAAAAGAAGTAAAGAAAATATTTCTAAACATTATGATCTTGGAAACGAATTTTTTTCATTGTGGTTAGATAAAACTTTAACTTACTCAAGTGCAATATTTGATAAAGATAAAACTGATTTAGAGGCCGCACAAATTAATAAATATAAAAAACTATCGTTTTTAGTTAAACCAAAAACTGGTGATAGGATGTTAGAGATTGGATGTGGTTGGGGAGGTTTTGCAGAGTATGTGGGAAAAAATTATGACATAAAGTTAGATTGTATTACAATATCTCAAAAACAATATGAATATGCAAAGGAAAGAATATTTAAAAATGGATTAAATGAAAAAGTAAATATAAAGATGCAAGATTACCGTGACGTCAATAATAAATATAATTCAATAGCTTCTATAGAAATGATAGAGGCGGTAGGTCAAAATTATTTAAAAAGTTTTTTTAACAAAATAAAACAAAACTTGGAACCAAATGGAAGTGCAGCTATACAAGCTATCACAATCGATGATAGTCTATATAATAGATATAAGACTAAACAGGATTTTATTCAAAAATATATTTTTCCAGGTGGATTTTTACCTTGTAAAAAGAGTTTGATAAAATACGCAAATGAAACAAATTTAAATTTTAATCAGTGCAATTCATATGGATTACATTATTCTAATACCTTAATGATGTGGAGAGATGAATTTTTAAAAAAATGGGATAATATTTCAAAACAGGGATTTGATGTAACTTTTAAAAGAATGTGGAATTTCTATTTATCTTATTGTGAAGCTGGATTTAAATCAAAAAATATAGATTTAATACAATTTTCACTACAGAATAAATAATTTATGAAAAAAATTAATTTATATAATAATTTTTTATTGCTAATTTTTTTTGTATTTATTACAAGTTGCTCTGGAAATAGTGCAATGAAACCTGAAGATTTCAAAGACCAAAAACCTAGACTTATAATTGAAGATTATTTGACAGGAAATGTTAAAGCATGGGGCATTCTTCAGAATAGATCAGGCAAAGTAACACGTCAATTTTCTGCAGATTTAGACGGCAAATGGGATGGTAATCAACTTATTTTAGACGAAAAGTTTAATTGGACTGATGGAGAAGTTCAAACACGACAGTGGAAAATAAATAAAATTGATGATCATTATTATGAAGGAACAGCAAGTGATGTAGTTGGAAAAGCAAAAGGATATTCCTATGGTCCAGCATTTAAATTTGAATATGTTCTTCTAGTTCCTGTTAAAGGTAGAGAAATTAAAATTACTTTTGACGATTGGATATTTAAACAAGACGATAGAGTTGCGATTAATAGAGCCACAATGACAAAGTTTGGTATAAAAGTAGCTGAACTAACCGTTATGTTTGTTAAAGACTAACGTTTTTGATATTTTGTAAGCTTACTCAATAATTTAAGATATAACCAGTTTGGCAATATTTTAAGAAATTTTAAAACTAAAGTTAATTGTTTTGGAAAATGAATTTCAAATGCATTTGAATTTACTAAACCTTCATAAATTTTATCTGCAGCATATTCAGTTGTTTTTAGAAAAGGCATTTTGAAATCATTTTTATCAGTCATGGGTGTTTTAATAAAACCTGGAGATATTAATGAAACTCTTACTCCATATCTTTTAAAATCAAAATATAAACTTTCAGCTAAGTTATTTAATGCAGATTTGGATGGACCGTAACCAGTAGAATTTGGCAAACCTCTATAACCAGCTATTGATGAAACAATTGAGATGTGACCTTCCCCTAAATCTTTAAAATATTTTTCTACGGATTTAATAGAGTTTAATGTGCCAAAAAAATTTACTTTCATTACATTTTCAATTTGTTCAACATCAATTTCTTTTTCTTTTTTTGGGTCCCACGTTCCAGTTGAAAAAACACATAAATCAATTTTTCCCAGTTTATTTTTAATTTCGCTGAATACCTTATGGCAATTATCTTTATTTGTTACGTCTAAAGGAAATGAAAAAACATTTTGGTTTTGCTTTGATATTTCCTCAAGTAATTCAAGTCGTCTAGCAGAAATAGCAACATTCCAACCATTTTTAGAAAATTTTATTGCTATTGCTTTTCCAATACCTGTACTAGCACCCGTAATCCAAATTACTTTATTGCTCATGATGAAATGATATATATATCATAATGTTTAAAAATAAATTTTTATCTTTTTTAATTTTCGGATTTGTCACATTTTCTGCTTCATTTATTGGGAGTATAGCGACAATTACTTCGAAAGAACCCTGGTATTCTTCCTTAAATAAGTCAGGTCTTAATCCTCCTGATTGGGTATTTGCTCCTGTTTGGACAACATTATATTTATTCATGACTATAGCAATTTGGTCTGCGTGGCATAAAAATTATAAAGATCTAAATATAATTTATATTTATT
>CACPBW010000007.1 GCA_902632275.1 uncultured Pelagibacteraceae bacterium
TATTTTATTTCTGCATCATCTAATGCAATTAGTTCAACATTTGCTGCATGAAGTTGATTTTCGTCTCTCATAGGAGCTGTACAACCTTCTAGATAACTTACATAACTTCCTTTATCTGCAATAATTAAAGTTCTTTCAAACTGTCCAGTATCTGACGCATTAATTCTAAAATAAGTAGACAATTCCATTGGACACCTAACACCCTCTGGGATGTAAACAAATGAACCATCAGTAAATACTGCTGAATTCAAGGTAGCAAAATAATGATCTGTTATCGGAATCACAGTGCCTAAATATTTTTTAACTAGGTCTGGATGTTTTTGAACAGCCTCAGATATTGAACAAAAAATAATTCCATGTTTAGTTAAAGTATCTTTGAATGTTGTTGCAACTGATACTGAGTCAAATACTGCATCTACAGCAATACCATTTAGTCTTTTTTGCTCATCAAGTGGTATACCCAGTTTTTTGTAAGTTTCTAATAATTTTGGGTCTAAGTCTTCTAATTTTTTTGGTTTTTCATTAAAGTTTTTTGGTGCAGAATAATAATACAAATCTTGATAATTTATTTTAGGATATTTAGGTTTTTGCCAATCAGGTTCTTTTAAAACTTTTAGTCTTTTGTAAGCTTGTAGCCTCCAATCTAATAACCATTTTGGTTCTTTTTTTATATTTGAAATAAATTTGATTACTTCTTCATTGAGTCCTTTTGGTGCCTTTATATTTTCAATATCAGTAGAAAAACCATATTTGTAATCTTTGATAATATCTAAATTTTTTTCGTCCATTAGTTTTTCCTCTCTTTGGTCATTAAGAGATCACTAAGATTTTTATTCTCAAAAAAATTGTTTATATATAAATCAAGCTCATCCCATAATTCATGCGTGATACATTTCGCTGATTTTCCATTACATCCTTTTTTTGAATCCTTTTTACATCCAACTGTTTTTACTTTTTGGTCTACAGCTTGGAATATTTCAGATAACTTAATATTTTTTGGATCTTTTCTTAAAACATATCCACCATTTGATCCACGAACACTTTTAACAATTTCATTTTTTTTTAATTTTAAAAAAATTTGTTCAAGGTAAAGCAAAGAAATACTTTGTCTCAATGAAATATCCCTCAAACTTACAGGACTATCTAATGGAAACTTTGACATGTCTGCCAAAGCCATAACTGCATATCGAGATTTAGTATTTAGCTTCATAAAATCAATAATTATGCGGGTTATATATATACCCGACTAAAATAGTCAAGTATTACAAAAATTAAAAAGACTCGCAAATTGTCATCGGTATGTGTTAAACAAAGTTTTTTTGTGAGAATAGTTCGCATTAACATTTATGGATAGTAAAATTTTAGAAATATTTATTCCTGGACCTGCAGGCAGACTAGAAGCAAAATATTTTAAGAGTAAAAAAAATACATCACCAATTGCTTTAGTGCTTCAACCACATCCTCAGTATGGTGGAACAATGAACAATAAAGTTGTGGTTGATACATTTCATACTTTTATGGAAAATAATTTTTCCGTTTGTAGAGTAAATTTTAGAGGAGTTGGAAGAAGCGACGGAGATTTTGACAATGGACAAGGTGAACTTGCAGACGCTGCGGCCGCTCTTGATTGGTTAGAAAGAGAAAACTTAGATAATTCTCAATGTTGGGTATCTGGTTTTTCTTTTGGTTCTTTAATTGCTATGCAATTATTAATGAGAAGACCTGAAATAAATCGCTTTATAGCAATTTCACCTCAACCAAATGTATATGATTTTTCTTTTCTTTCACCCTGTCCCACTTCAGGTTTAATGATATACGGAAAAAAAGATGAACTTGTCCCTATAGAATTTATAAATGAGCTAGATAAAAGATTAAGTGCACAAAAAGGAATAAAGGTAGATTTTCAATCTATATCCGACGCTAATCATTTTTTTTCAAAGTCAGAAAAAGATTTAACTAAAGCGTTAGACAAATATATAAAAAAAGAAACAACTATTTTTTAAATAATCAAATAATTGTTCCTCCTGTCGTATCATTGTTACACCCAGTCGTGGAAGGGAATGAAATATCTAAATTTAGAAGTGATCTGATAGCAAGGTATGCAAAAGCTTGGGACTCTACAAAATCACCATCTATTTTAAAATCATCAATATTTACTATTTTTTTTTTAATTTTGTTCTCTAATCTTTCCACTAAATACTTATTTTTTCTACCGCCACCACAAGCAATAATATTTTTTGATGATATTTTATTTGCGATTATTTCAATTGTATACTCAATTATAGTTGCAGCACCATCTTCAACGGTTAACCCTCTAAATGTTGAAATATCGAAATCATTTATATCATAGCTTCTTTTATTATTTATTTCGTTGTTAAAGTAGATGTCTAATGATTGGTCCAATAAAATTTTATTCACTTTGCCCGATCTAGCTATAAAACCGTCTTTATCATATTTATTTTTAGTTTTTTGCCTTATCCATGAATCTAAAAGACAATTACCAGGTCCTAAATCTTTGGCGCTAAATTTGTATTTTTCATCTATAAAAGTTTCATTTGAAATCCCACCTATGTTTAAAAAAACAACATTATTTTGTTTAATTTTTTTTGCTATTGCAGAATGATAAATTGGTGCTAGTGGAGCCCCATTTCCACTATTGTTAATATCATTTTCTCTAAAATTATAAGCTATTTTTTTTTTCAGCAATTGTGATAAAAGTCTGCCATCTCCTAATTGTTTCGATATTTTTTCTTCTGGATTATGATAAATAGTGTGTCCATGAAAACCAATCAAATCGATTTCATTATTTGAATTTTTTAATATTTTATTAGCAAATTCTGCATGTAAAATAGTTATTTCTCTCTCAAGCTTATTTAATTCGTTTTCATGATATTTTAAATCTTTAAGATTGACTATTTTATTTCTAATATCAGACAGTTTATTGTTAAAAATATTGTCGTATTTACAATAAAAGTTTTCAATTACCTCAAAATTATCAATGCCATTTGAATATATTATTGACCCATCAATACCATCCATTGAAGTTCCGCTCATCATACCTAAACAATAAAAATTTTTGCTCATAAATATTTTTTAATTACTTTAAATATCAAGTATATTAACTTTACACTTTTTTTAAAAAAATGGACAAATCGTTCTTAACAGAATTCAAACAAAGAGAATACTACAATCAATGCACTGATTTTGATGCATTAAACGAAATTCTGAGAGCAAAACCTATTAGGGCTTACATAGGTTTTGATTGTACAGCTAAAAGTTTACATGTCGGTAGTCTTTTGCAAATAATGTGCTTAAGAATGCTTCAAAAGCATGGACATCAACCGATAGTTTTGTTGGGAGGTGGCACAACGAGAATTGGCGATCCATCTGGTAAAGAAGAAACTAGAAAAATGTTATCAGATAAAGAAATAGAAAATAACATTAAAAACATTAAAAAAGTATTTAATATTTTTTTAAAAACTAGTAACACAAAAATAAAGCCAATATTTGTAAATAATTACAAATGGCTTGGAAAACTCAATTACATAAAATTTTTGAGAGAAATAGGAAAACATTTTACAATTAATAAAATGTTAAGTTTCGATAGTGTAAAATTGAGGCTAGATCGCGAACAGTCTTTAAGCTACATGGAATTTAATTATATGATACTTCAAGCATACGATTTTTTAGAACTAAATAAAAATAAAAATTGTATTATGCAGATTGGTGGCTCTGATCAGTGGGGTAATATAGTTAATGGGGTTGAACTAATAAAAAGATACTCTGGTAAACAATCTTTTGGATTAACAACTCCCTTAATAACCTTAGCCTCTGGAGCAAAAATGGGCAAAACAGAAAGTGGAGCAGTATGGTTAGACAAATCATTATTGTCTCCATATGATTATTGGCAATTTTGGAGAAATACAGATGACAGAGATGTAATTAAATTTCTCAAAATGTTTACTGACCTAAGTTTAAAAAAAATTGAAGAAATTAAAAACCATAATATTAATGAATTGAAAATTTTATTAGCAAATGAAGCAACTGAAATGTTACATGGAAAATCATCTGCTGAAAAAGCAGAGCAAACGGCTAAAAAAACTTTTGGATCTGGTTTGGTTGGGGATGATTTGCCGACAATCAAAATAGATAAAAAAAAATTAGAAAATGGTATGAAAATTATTGATCTTGTGATTGTTTCAAATCTACTAGCTTCAAAAAGCGAGGTAAGAAGAATAATTAACAATAAAGGTATAAAAATTAATAATCAAACAATTGAAGACCAAAATTTAGAGATATCATTAAAAAATTTTAACAACCATAATTTCTTAAAACTATCACTTGGAAAAAAAAAACATGTGATAATCAAGATAAACTAGTTTGTTTTCTTAATTTTTTCTAATGTTCTTGTTATAAATCTAGGTGTTAACGTTTTAATTGGGTTTACTGTTGTTTTTATATTTTTAGGTGGACCCTTCAGTTTAAAACTTACACCAAATACACCTTCACCTGTTTTTTTTCCAACTAAAATATCTCCCAGAATTGGTATAGATCCAACAAATTTATTAATTGTAGTTGCTGGTACTAAAGTACCTCTTAAACTTATTATTTTATTTTTTTCAACATAACCTTCCATTAAAATTGAAATTGCAGGTCCAATGGCATAAATTTCATCAATCTCCATAAGGTTTTTTTTGCTTGTAAAATTCATTTCTAATTCATCAAACCCTACCCCCTCTCCTGATAGAATGTCCGCAATACCTTGCAAAGATGCAAGTGTAAGAATTTTCGTTAACGCAGGTAACTCCTTGAGACTGAATTCGAAAATCTTTAGTTGTGATTTAGAAACTTTGTTTTCCTTAACTGAATAAAAATCAATTTTTCCACCTTCAAAACCCTTAACAAATTTATATTTTTTAACAAAAGGCTTAGCTTGATCTGAATAAAAAGTTGTTACTTTTTGTCCACCTTTTGTCTTAACTGTAATTGATACTGTATCTTTATTTGGAAATGAGGATTTTAATGACATATCATAAACATCATTACCATTTAGTTTAATTTTGCCTTCCAGGTTTAAAATATGATGCTCTGAGTCTAAAAAATTTTTTTTGAGTTTTAAATCAAAAATTCTTTCTTTATTATCAAAGATCTTTGTTTCATTTGTATTATCAAACAAAATTTGATCTATTATCTTATTTAAATTAAAGCTGTTACCTTCAATAATATAACTATTTTTTTTATTCTTAACTATTGAGATGTCATTTTTTTTATTATCAATATCTAGATATTTTAAATTAATTTTTTGAAAATCTGTGATTTGAAAATTTTTTGAAAAATAAATATTATTTAATTTTATTATATCGTTATTTTTTTTTAAAATTATTTTATTTAAAAAGAAATTGTTATTCTTTTTCCCGCCAATAATTTTTAAATTTGCAACTTCATTGTCATTCTTTGCAAAATTAATAAGATCTATCTTAAAAGGAATTTCACTGATATCTAAATTGATATCAAATTTTATATCTTTCTTATTTATTTCAAAATTATATTTAACATCATCTAATTTTTCTCCGACTTGAAGATTACCAAAACCCTCTATTAATATTTTCTTTTCAAAATTAATATTTATAGTTTGATCTAAAAGAGTAATTTTATTATCATAATTTGGAAAATATTTTTTAATATTTCGTTCATCCTCATATTCAGCTTTTTTTAAGTTTATCTTAGAATTAAATTTTAAATCTGATATTTTAAATTTTTTTGATAAATTAAAATTAAAATTATTTTTTGAAGATAAATGGATATTTTTTATATTTTCATTTTTAATAAATATATTTGTTATTGATTTCGGTATTATGTTTTCTTTACTATCAATAGTGCCTTCGACTATATAATTTTGGTTTTTTTTACTTATAAGAATTTTTTTTGAAAGAAGCTCCAAGCCCTTATATTCAGATTCGAGATTTGTAATTTGAATTTTATTTTCAGAATATTTTAAATTACCTGATATTTTTTCAATTTTTTGTTTATTAAAAAAATCTATAGATAAATTTTCAACATCAGCTGTAATCTCATATTTATCATCTTTTAATATTCCATTTTTATCAAAATTTAATTTTATAGAAATTTCAACTTCTCCAGTTTTTACGATTTTTTCAATTATTAATAATTGAGCACTATCTTTATAAGATCTTGCAAGTTTAGTAATTTCTTTAATTTGATTTTTTTGACTATCTATAAATAAATATTTTATTGCAAATTCCCTTTTCAAAAAAGATTTTAGATCATAAGTAGTTGAAATTTTTTTTAATTTTATTTTCTCTTTCTCTAATAAAATAATTGGATAATCAGTCTCTAAATCAATAGAAAGTTTTGAAATATTTAGAAGTATTTTAATGTCATTTAATTTCAAATTGATTTGTGGATATTTATCTCTAATTTCCGTTTGTATTTTTTTATTTAATTTACTAGTACTAATACCTATAAAATTTAGGTAAATAATTGAACCTATAATAAAAAATAATAATATATAAAATATTCTTCTAATCATTTATTTATATAAAGAGCTTTCTAAAAAAGAATCTATTTCTCCATTTAAAACCTTATCCGGATCAGAGCTTTCATGATTAGTCCTATTGTCTTTGACAAGTCTATATGGATGTAAAATGTAAGATCTAATTTGGTGCCCCCAACCTATATCGGTCTTTTCACTCTCCAAGTTTTGAGCCTCCTTTTCCTTTTTTTTTAATTCAAAATCATACAATCTAGCCTTAAGCATTCTCATGCAAGTTTCTTTATTTTTGTGCTGTGACCTTTCATTTTGACACTGAACAACAATTTTTGTTGGTAAGTGAGTTATTCTTACTGCACTATCAGTTGTATTCACGTGTTGCCCACCTGCACCGCTAGACCTGTAAGTATCAATTCTTAAATCTTTTTCCTTTATCTCAATTTCAATGCTGTCGTCTATTATTGGATATACCCACACACTTGCAAAACTAGTATGTCTTCGTGCTCCAGAGTCAAAAGGTGAAACTCTCACTAGCCTGTGGATACCAGACTCTGATTTAAGCCATCCATATAAGTATTCTCCGTGTATTTGAATAGTTGAAGATTTTATGCCAGCCTCATCACCTTTGTGTTCGCTAATAACCACTGATTTATATTTTTTGTTCTGAGCCCATTTTTGATACATTCTTCTTAGCATTTCTGCCCAATCTTGGCTTTCTGTGCCTCCGGCACCTGCGTGTATTTCAATATAACAATCTAAAATATCACTTTCGTTTGATAAAAAGCATTTGACCTCATTTTTTTTGCATTTATTCTTAAGTTCTTTAGAGTTTTTAATTAAATCTTTTATTATATTTTGATTATTTTCCTCAGCTGCTAAATTGTATAAATCAGAGAAGTCTTGAATTTCTTTTTTGGAATTTTCATACGATTTTAATAAATCTTCGTAAAAATTTTTTTCTTTTATTACTTTTTGAGCTAAATCTTTATTCTTCCAAAAATCAGGTTCTAATATTTTTTTATTTTTTTTTTCAACTGTTGAACGGATATTATTCTTTTCAAAGAAACTCCTTTATTCTTTGATTAATTTTTTCAATTTCCTGCTTCTGTTTTATAAAATCGTTATCCATTAATAAAATCTTAGAATATTATTATTATTTAATCTATTATTTAATATCATATTTTTATTGTTTTGATCTAAATCTTTTTTTTTAAAAACTTCAATTATAGTTTTTTTTGAACCAAATGAGGCTTTTTTCCCTGATTTTGGATCAATTACCATAAGAGTTATATTCTCTGCAACTTTAAATGGTCTCGCATCTTCCTTTTTAACAGAGCTTTTAATGAATTCTTTAAATATAGGCATTGCGGTTCTTGCTCCAGTCTCTTTTTTTCCTAGAGACTTAGGATTATCGAAACCTACGTAAACACCAACTATTAATTTAGAAGTATAACCTATAAACCATGTATCTGTATTTTTATTTGTGGTTCCTGTTTTTCCAGCAATATCTAAATTCAAATCTCTTAAACCTTTTCCAGTACCTCTTTTTACAACACCCTCAAGCATTGATGTTATTTGATATGCTGTTTCAGGAGAAAAAATTTGTTCGAAGTTATCACTTATTGTTGGGTAATTATCGCTTAAATAAGAAATCTGATCACACTTATTACATCTTCTATTTTCGTTATTTACTATTGTTTCACCCTCACTGTCTTGTATTCTATCTATAAGAATAGGCTTAACTAACTTTCCCCCATTTATAAAAGATGAATATGCTGCAGTGAGTTTCAACAATGTAGTCTCAGCAGAGCCAAGGGAGATTGATAAAAGCTCATTAGGATTTTTGTAGATACCCAATTTTTCCGAAAAGTTTATTATTTTCTTTAATCCTAAATCTTGAGCTATTCTAACAGTCATCAAATTTCTAGATTTTTCTAAACCAGTTCTCATAGTAGAAAGTCCATAAAATTTTTTCCCATAATTTTCTGGTTTCCATAATTTTAAATCTTCTCCTTGCTCTAAAACTAAAGGAGCATCTAATACTAGTGAGGATGGTTTATAATTGTTTTCTAGCGCAAGAGCATAAATAAATGGTTTAAATGCTGATCCTGGCTGTCTTAGAGCCTGTGAGGCCCTATTAAATTCACTCTGCAAAAAACTAAATCCTCCACTCATTGCCAAAACTCTACCTGTATAGGGGTCCATCACTACAATAGAACCATTTACTTCTGGTATTTGTTTTAAATCATAAAAGTTATCTTTATTTTTTTTAACGTAAATCACATCCCCGGGATTTAGGATGCTATTACTATTTTTTATCCAAGAGATATCTTTTTGACTTATATAACCTCTATTTTTATTTTTTGTTTCAATTTTAACTTTCGAGCCATTTACCTCTTTTACAATCGCAAGTTCCCAATTAATTGATTTTTCTAATTTAAATTTTTCAAGAGACTCTGGCCATTCTGCATCATATCTTTTATTTATAAGTGGCCCCCTCCACCCTTTACGTCTATCATAATTTATCAAACCACTTCTTAATGCTAAAGTAGATGTTGATTGAATTTTAAGATTAAGAGGAGTTTTGATATTAAGACCTTTTTTATAAACTTTTTCAAAACCAAATTTATTTAAAACATCTTTTCTGATATCTTCAACATAGTATCTTGCATCCTCTAAATAAATTTTTTTTCTTTTCTTTAATTTAATGGGCTCTTTAATATATGAATTATATTGTGCTTCAGTTATAAAATTATTTTCAAATAAATTTTTAAGAACAAGGTTTCTTCTAAATTTAGCGGTTTCTTTATTTTTATATGGATTATACCTACTTGGTGCCTTTGGCAAAGCAGCGAGTAGTGAGGCTTCTACATAATCTAGGTCTGTGATGGGTTTGTCAAAGTATCTAAGGCTAGCTGCAGCAATTCCATACGAACCGCTTCCTAAATAAATTTCGTTTAAATAAAGTTCTAAAATACGTTCTTTACTTAAAGCTCTTTCAATTCTAAATGCTAATATAGCTTCTTTAATTTTTCTGTTCATTGTTACTTCATTAGACAATAAAAAATTTTTAGCTACTTGTTGTGTAATTGTTGAAGCCCCTTCCAATCTTTTTGATAATAGAAAATTCGATATATTATTTTTAGTAGCCCTAATTACGCCTTTCGCGTCAACACCTGGATGATTAAAAAAATTTTTATCTTCTGCAGAAAGAAATGAATTGATTATTTTTTTTGGTATTGAAGAATAAGGAACAAAGATTCTTTTTTCAGATGAAAAATCATTTACCAATTCTCCATCACCTGAGTAAACTTTGCTAGACACAGGTGCTTTATAATTCTTTAAAAATTTATAATCAGGTAATTTATTAGAAAAAGCCCATAATATTGATATTAATATAATAGCAATTCCTAAAAAACTTACTGTTGATGCTATTATAATTTTTTTAATTAAACTGCTCATTTATGTTTCTTTATTTATCAAATTTGTTAATGTTAAGGCACCAGAATTTATAAAATAAATAAAATGAAAAAAATAATTAAAATACTATGGAAAAGAATTTATACATTGATGCTTCGCATCCTAATGAAACAAGAGTTGTACTTAAATCAAATGGTAACATTGAAGATTACGAATACGAAAGTTTAAATAGTACTTTAATAAAAAATAACATTTATTTAGGAAAAGTTAGTAGAGTCGAGCCTTCCCTACAAGCTGCTTTTATTGATTTCGGTAGAGATAGACATGGGTTTTTATCTTTTAATGATATTCAGTCTGATTACTATCAGATACCGCAAAGTGATTTAGATAAAATTAAGTTAGAAGAAGAAAAAGTAAGAGAGGAACTAATTAAAGAAAGTGAAAAGGAAGAAGAAAAAAGTATTATAGAAAACAAGACAGACATTGGTGAAAGTATTGAAAAAAAAATTGATCAAATCTCTAACGTAGAAAAAAATTTTCCTGAAAAAAAATATCCTTTTAAAAGATATAAGATCCAAGAAGTTATTAAGCCTAATCAAGTAATACTAGTTCAGGTTTTAAAAGATGAGCGGGGATTAAAGGGTGCAGCACTAAGTACCTTTATATCTATTGCTGGAAAATACATAGTATTAATGCCTAATACTCCAAAGGGAGGAGGTATCTCGAGAAAAATTTTTAATCCTACTGATAGAAAAAAAATTAGATCTATTCTAAACCAAATAAAAATCCCAAAAGAAATGGGAATAATTGTAAGAACGGCAGGTTCAAACAAAACAAAAAATGAAATTGATCGTGATTTACAAAGTTTAATTAAAGTATGGGAGTCAATCAAGGAGACAGCAATGAATTCAATTGCCCCTTCGATAATCCATAAAGAAAGTGAAATTATAAAAAGAACATTGAGAGATATGTATGATGAGGATACACAAAATATTATAGTTGAAGGTAATGAGGGTTATCAAAAAGCAAAAAATTTTATGAAATTAATAATGCCTAGCCATGTAAAAAAAATTAAAAAATATAGAGATAAGATACCTTTATTTATTAAAGAAAAAATTGAATTAAAATTAAATGAAATATTTGAAACAGAGGTAAAACTTAACTCAGGAGGGTATTTGGTTATAAACCCTACAGAAGCGTTAGTATCCATAGATGTCAATTCTGGGAAATCAATTAAACAAAAAAATGTTGAAAGTACTGCAGTAGATACAAATTTAGAGGCAGCAGAAGAAATAGCTCGTCAAATTAAAATAAGAGACCTTTCAGGATTAATAATCATAGATTTTATAGATATGATGAATTTTGGAAACAGACGATTAATTGAACGTAAATTAAAAGAAAAATGCAGAAATGATAGAGCTAGAATTCAGATTGGAAGAATTAGTAGTTTTGGTTTACTTGAAATGTCTAGACAAAGATTGAGAGAAAGTTCCGTAAAATGGCAAATATCACTGACAAATGAAACTTATGCTCTTAAAATTATAAAGAAATTGGAGATTGATGGGATCGAAAGTAAAGCAAAAATAATTGATTTACATGTATGTGAACAGATAAATAATTACATAAATGAAAATTTAGATGAAAATCTTAAATTTATAGAGAAAAAGAATAAATTTAAAATTAATATTTTTATTAATAATTCAATGATATTATCCGACTATAGGATTGAGTATAAAAATAAGAGTAAAAAAATATTAAATATTTTAGAAAATTTAACAAAACTAGAAAAAATAAAAGATGAAAGTACGAAAAGCATTAAATTAGAGAAAGTGAAAAAATTCAAAAAAAGAAAATTTAAAAAGAAAAAATTTTATAAAAAGAAAATTAAATAATCCCTTTGTTTGAAGTTGATCTTTTACCATAAATAATTTGGTGAATTCTACCGGCTAGGTAAGAGTTACGACCAGCTTTAACTGATAATTTCATGGCCTCTGCCATTAACATAGGGTTTTTTGCCTTGGCTATAGCCGTATTAATTAAAACACCATCGCACCCTAACTCCATTGCTATAGCTGCATCTGAGGATTGTCCTAGACCTGCGTCTATTATTAAAGGTAAATTTGTTTGCGATCTTATAATTTTAATATTTACTTTATTTTGTATTCCAAGACCTGAACCTATTGGAGCAGCAAGAGGCATTATAGATACTGCCCCTGCGTTTTCTAATCTTTTCGCCATTAATGGATCGTCATTACAATAAACCATGACTTTAAAACCTTCTTTGCTTAAAACTTCAGTAGATTTTAAAGTTTCAATCATATCAGGAAAAAGGGTTTTTTTATCACCTAAAACTTCTAATTTTACCATTTTCCATCCACCAATCTCTCTTGCTAATCTAAGTGTTCTTAGTGCCTCAGAAGATGTGAAACATCCAGCAGTATTTGGTAGATATGTAATTTTTTTAGGATCAATATAATCCATTAATAGTGGTTTTTTTTTATCCTCTATATTTACTCTTCTGACTGCAACAGTAACAATTTCGGCGCCTGATTGCTTTACACATTTTGCGCACTCTTCAAAATTTTTATATTTTCCAGTTCCAACTATAAGTCTAGATTTAAATTTTTTTTTTGAAATTATTAAAAAATCATTTTTTTTCATCTACCCACCACCTATAAAATGAACAATTTCAATATTATCAAGATTTTTTATCTTAATTTTTCTCAAATTTTGTTTATTAATTATTTCTTTATTTAATTCTATGGCTACTTTTTTTTCAGGAATTTTGTATTTAGTAATTACATCTTTTAAAGTCATTTTGGGTTTAATCACAAAGTTTTTACCATTAATTTTTATTTTTACTTTGTTTATTTTTTTCATAATATATAAATAATTAATGCCACATAGAATAATAATTATCAATGGACCAAATATTAATTTATTGGGAGAAAGAGAACAATCTCAGTACGGCAAATTAACTTTTTCAGAATTAAAGAAAAAATGTTTTGACATTGCTCAAAGGGTTAATATAGAAATCGAATTTTATCAATCGAACGTTGAAGGTGAAATTGTCACAAAAATACAAGATTCCAGAAATTATTTTGACGGTATTATAATAAATGCAGCAGGTTTTACACACTCTTCTGTATCCATAAGAGATGCTTTAGAGATCATAAAAAAACCAAAAATTGAATTACATATTTCAAATATTTATAAAAGGGAAGAATTTAGACAAAAATCTTTAATTAGCAATGTTGTGGATGGTATAATATGTGGTTTAGGTACAGATGGTTATATTTTAGCCATAAATGCAATGCAAGAATTGATAAAAAATGGAAATAGATAAAAAAGTTTTAAAAAAGTTAATTGATGCACTGGAAGATTTAAAAAAAACTATAAATAAAAAGGGCATACAACTAGATACATCAGAGCCTACATCTATAAGTGAAAAAAATGATGATGAAAATTATAATTCAGTTAAAAGCCCAATTATTGGTACAGCATATCTAGCTCCTGAACCAGGAGCTAAACCTTTTGTAGAAGTTGGTAAAAAAATTAAAAAAGGTGATACCGTTATGATAGTTGAAGCAATGAAAACCATGAACCATGTACCTTCAACACATACTGGAATAGTCAAAAAAGTTTCGGTAGAAGATGGTCAGCCAGTTGAGTATGATCAAATATTAATTCTTGTTGAATAATGTTTAAAAAAATCTTGATTGCAAATAGAGGTGAGATTGCCGTAAGAGTTATAAGAGCTTGTAAAGAATGGGGAATTTCAACTGTAGCTATACACTCGGATGTTGATAGAGAAAGTATGCATGTAAAGTTAGCTGATGAAAGTGTATGCATTGGTCCTCATCAACCAGCTAATAGTTATCTAAATATTCCAGCAATAATGTCAGCTATTGAATTAACAAATTCAGAGGCAGTACACCCTGGCTATGGTTTTCTATCTGAAAATTTTAATTTTGTAAAAATATTGGAGGAAAATAACATCAAATTTATAGGTCCATCAGCAAATTTAATAAAAATGATGGGTGATAAAATACAAGCTAAAAAAGTTGCAAAAGAAAATGGTTTACCTGTTATTGAGGGTTCAGATGGTGGTGTAGCAAATATAGAAGATGCAAAAAGAATTTGTCAAAAAATTGGATTTCCAGTTCTTATAAAAGCATCAGGGGGAGGTGGAGGCAAAGGAATGAAAATTGTCCATGATGAGAGTAAATTTGAAGAATTATTTCTTGCTGCAAAATCTGAAGCAAAAAAATTTTTTGCAAACGATGAAGTTTATATTGAGAAATTTTTTCAAAACCCAAGACATATCGAAGTTCAAGTTTTATCTGGAAAAAACCAAACTGTACATTTGCATGAAAGAGATTGTTCGATACAAAGAAGACATCAAAAATTAATAGAGGAAACACCTAGCCCTGTTCTCACTAATGAGTTGAGAAATCAATTATTTGAAAAGACTGTAAAAATGGTATCAAAAATTGGATATGAAGGTGCAGGAACTGTGGAATTCATTTATGAGAATGGTAAATTTTATTTTTTAGAGATGAATACCAGAGTTCAGGTTGAACATCCCGTGACTGAGATGGTTACTGGAATTGATATCATAAAAGAACAAATTTGGATTGCATATACTGGCAAAACAGCTCTAGAGCAGAGCGATATTGTTCCTAGGGGGCATGCAATAGAATGTAGAATTAACGCTGAAGATGCTAGTAAGAACTTTCAACCCTCTCCGGGAATAATAACAATGTGTCACCAACCTTCTGGTTTTAGAACAAGAGTTGATGGAGCAATTTACCAAGGATATAAAGTAACTCCTTTTTATGACAGCATGATTTGTAAGCTTATTTGTCATGGCAGAAATAGGCAGGAAGCAATTCAAAGGATGGTACGGTCTTTAGATGAATTTGTAATTGAAGGAATTACCACAACGATTGATTTACATAAAAAATTACTCAACCATAAAAAATTTTTAGACTCTGATTTTAATGTTTCTTGGCTTGATAATGATAAAGTAATTTAACTAATACACTTAACTAACCATAAATCGTATACGGGATGATCAAAGGTGTTTATTGAAGGGCTCGATGAAAAAGTCCAACCATTAAAAACAAAGACTTCATCATTATCAACATTTTTTAAATCTTTGACCTGCAAATAAGCTATAATCTCTGGATTATCATCAAATTTGGAGTTCTTACATTTAAGTGGTTTTATTGAAATATTTTTAAATATTTTTTCTTCTCCAATTTTAATATTTATTTTATAGTTTTTAGAACTAATTTTGTCTAATACTTTAAGCTCTATAAAATTTCCTTGATATATTTTTTCGGTAGCAAACGATTTGATACTTAATACTAGTATAATAAGAAATATTAAAATATTAATTTTTCCAACTTGAATATTTTTTTTTAATTTCATTATTTTTTTTGTTTGGATGATATGACTCAGATGTTCCTGTCTTATTTGGTAAGTGAGGTTTTTGCCATTCGTATTTTTTAACGTTCTTATTAATTTCTATTTTATTTTTTGTAAAATGGATCCATGAAAACCATACGTTTGAAATCTTTGTTGCGTCAATTTCACCATTATAAATTACCCATCTTTTATTTTTTTTTTTATTTTCATAGTATTTATTTCCAAATTCATCTTTCCCAACAAATTTACCATTTAAAAAAGTATAAATTCGTGTACCCAACGTTTGTTGATTCCACCATACAAATAACTGTTTAAAAACTGTCAACATAAAAATAAATATTTTTTTCAATTTTAAATTGCAAAATTTACATTAGACTAAATTATGAATTTGTATATACATAATTATCAAACGACTCAAATGTATAATAAATTATGGCAAAATATTTAGTAGAGACTTATTACAATTGTAGCTTTAAAGTTACACATTATTTGGATGATGTTAATGAAAAAGAATTATCTAAGTTAGAAAAAAGAGAAGATGGAAAATTTGAAATTATAAATGTTAAATTAGATAATAGAAAAACTAAAAGTTTAGAAAAAAATAAAGCAACTGAGGATATAAATAAAAATATTACGTCGGTAAAAATATCTGAAAATAATTCAGATCAAAAGAGTTCTGTAAAAAAGAACAATGACAATTTTACAAATAAAATACAAGATGTGATGAATCGAAGATTTAGTATGCCTGATAGAAGGAAAGGATACATTCAAAAGGCAACAATTGGAGATCATAAAATATATCTTCACACTGGAGAATATGAAGATGGCAAAATAGGTGAAATTTTTATTGACACGAGTAAAGAGGGTGAACTTGTCAAAGCTCTTATGAACAATTTTGCGATAGCCATTTCATTAGGACTTCAGTATGGTGTACCCCTTGACGAATTTGTTAGTGCTTACGTCGACACGAAATTTGAACCATCTGGAAAAGTATATGGAAACGATAGAATTTTAAGCGCTTCTTCCATGCTAGATTATATATTTAGAGAGCTAGCAATCTCATATTTAAATAGAGAAGACTTGGCTCACACACCATCTATTGGATCAAATACAGATAAATTAAAAGAAAATGATGTACACAATGTGGAAGAACAGAGTCAATTTTTGAAAATAGTAAAAGATATAACAAGTAAAGGATTTGTTAGAAACAATTACAAAAAGAAACTTGTTGATTTATCTGACATTAGAATAAATCTTAAGGGGAAAAAATAAACTATTTTTTTTTTAAGCTTATATTAAGTTCTTTAAGCTGCTTTTCACTTATTTCAGATGGTGCGTTCATCATCAAATCTTGAGCAGTTTGGTTCATTGGGAATAATGTTACTTCTCTTATATTTTTTTCATTTGCCAATAACATTATTATTCTGTCTATACCTGGTGCAATTCCACCGTGTGGAGGGGCTCCAAAATTGAGCGCATTTATCATTCCTTTAAACTTTTTTTCAACTTCAACTTTGTTATAACCAGCAATTTCAAAAAGTTTATACATTAACTCTGGTTTGTGATTTCTAATCGCTCCTGATGATAATTCAATTCCATTACATACAATGTCATATTGATAAGCTTTAATATTAAGCGGATTTTTAAAATCTATCGTTTTTTCGTCTCCCTGAGGCATTGAAAACGGGTTATGACTAAATTTTATCTTTCCTGTAATTTTATCTTTTTCATACATTGGGTAATCAACTATCCAACAGAAAGCAAAGGCGTTCTCATCAACTAAATTTAAATCACTCGCAATTTTATCTCTAGCTGATGACATAAGCTGTAAAACATTAGTTTCTTTATCACATGAAAAAAATATACTATCCCCTATTTTCGCTCCAGTAATGTTCATTATTTCCTTTAATGCCTGAGGTGAAAAAAATTTTCCAACTGGCCCTTTAGCCTCAATGTCTGAGTTTTTTTCAAAAGTAAAATAAGCAAGACCTGAAGCACCTTCTGATTTTGCCCATTTATCAAGATTGTCAAAAAAACTTCTTGGCTTCATATGTGTATTTTTAGTAACTATAGCCCTTACTATAGAACCAGATTTTACAAGCTTTTTAAATATTTCGAATTTCACATCATCTCTTTCAAATATACTTGTTAAATCAAATATTTCTAAGGGATTTCTTAAGTCTGGCTTGTCTGTTGCATATTTAAGCATGGTCTCTTCAAATGAAATTCTTGGGAATTTTTCGTGTAAAAATTTTTTTTTCGAAAATTTTTTGAAAACTTTGATCAAAAGATTTTCAACTACTTTAAAAACATCTTCTTGTTCAACAAATGACATCTCCAAATCTAGTTGATAAAATTCACCAGGACTTCTATCTGCTCTAGCATCTTCATCCCTAAAGCATGGTGCTATTTGAAAATATTTATCAAAACCAGATATCATTATCAATTGCTTAAATTGTTGAGGAGCTTGTGGTAAAGCATAAAATTTTCCAGGGTTAAGTCTGCTAGGTACAATAAAATCCCTTGCACCTTCTGGACTTGATGAAGTTAAAATTGGAGTTTGAAATTCAACAAATCCAATCTTATTCATCTCTTCTCTTATAAATGAGATCACTTTTGATCTGAGTAATATATTTGAATGGATTTTTTTTCTTCTAAGATCTAAAAATCTATATTTTAGTCTTATTTCTTCTGAGTACTCTTGATCACTAAAAACAGGTAAAGGAAGCTCCTTGCAGGTCCCTAGCATTTCATAAGATTTTATTATAATTTCTATTTCACCAGTTTTAAGTTCTTTATTAACTGTCTCAGGACTTCTTTTATTAACAACACCATTTATTTTAATAACACTTTCAAGCTGCATTTTTTCTAAGTCTTTAAAGAATGGTTTATTCTTTTCAGTAATACATTGCGTGACCCCATAATCATCCCTTAAGTCAATGAAAAGTAAATTTCCATGATCTCTTTTTTTATTCACCCAACCAGATAAAACAACGTTTTCACCACTATTATTGATTGTCAATTCTGAGCAATTATGAGTTCGATATTTGTTCAAATTGTTATCCTAAAGCTTCTTTAATAGTTTTTTGATCAATTGATTTTTTTTTTTTTAAACTTATTTCATCAATCTTATATATAAATTCGAATATTTTTCCATAAGACCTTGTTATTCTTTTTGCTGCAAATTCTACTAATTTTTTATTTATTTTGATTTGTTTATCAAATAGAATTTTAGAAATTAATACTTTTACTAACTCATCATCTGGCTTTTCGATTTTTGCATCTAAACAGTTTTTTGCCCTAGACAATAAATCTTTTAGTTTAAATTTCATTTTATTAAAAGGTAATTGAGAATTAATAATTAAATATTTTGAACTCTGATCTACAAAATTTATTAATGAAAATATAGTATTCTCATTAACTTGTTCATTAAAATTATCTAGTACAATATTTTGATGGTATCTTAATTTATTTTCAAAACCTGGCTCAAAATTATTTGCTTCTATAATTATTCCTTTATTTTTTTTTATAAAAATCTGGGAAAGATGTGATTTCCCAGAGTATTTTTCTCCATGAATATTAATTATGTTTTTTTCCCATTTTGGCCAACTATCTAATAATGAAAAAGCAAAAAAATTACTTTTTGAAACATAGAAATCGTCTTTTTTATAATTTATTTCAAATTGAAAATTTATTAGTTGTTGTTCTTCGTGTGACATATTTATTTAACTTTCCAAACTTGACTATTGGTGTCTATTAAAAAATTTTTATTTGCTGCAATATTTAAAAATTGATTGGGTGATCCATTAAATATTATCTTATAATTTATTTCTTTATTATTAAAATTTTTAATAGAGTAATTCGAAACTAAATCTGTAGAAGATAAAAAATTTTCAAAATCGTCGTTTTTTTTATATTCTGATGAACTCATAGCTAAATTAATAGGTAGTTTCACAGAGCGATTAATTCTATTATTTTTTTTCCATTCATCTTCATACTGTAATTTAATTTTTCTTATAAAATTTTCTAGATTTTCTAAATTTTCTAAATTTTTAATTGAAGAAATATTTGAATATGGGAACGATTTATTATTAATTTTAAATTTATCATTAAACTTTATTTTTGAAAAAACTTTCATGCTATCTTCTTGTGGATAAATCAGACAAATAATATACTCATCAAAATTGTATTTTTTAATAATTGGGCTAAAATCAAAATTTTCTAAATTTTCTAAATTATCATTTAAAGTTTTTATCACATCAATATCCTCGGATGGCAGAATGTAATCTAATAAATGAAAATCCTCCTTATTTGAGTTCCAATTGGTAAGAAATGGGTTTTGATTAAAAATGTTAACATTTCTTGATACAGTATCCACTAGGATTGGAAGTATGATAATTTTTTTTTTATTAGGCAAAGATGGGAAAATATTTTTTTTCTCAATAAATAAAAAAGAATTTTGTTTATTGAAATTTATCTCAAACGTTGCGTTATAGCTGTTATTTATAAATTCTTCATCCTTAATATTGAATGAGTCGATTAGATTTCTTATTTCATCAATATTAAAATTTGGCATTTTATACATTTCATCACTTGGAATAGTCATGCTTAAGAGTTTTTTAAATGCTACTAATATAGCTTTATCTATTACTCTTTCTTTTTTAAAACTTGAATTAAATGGCTCAGTTACTTTTACACCAACTACTTTGAAATTTGATGCATGTGCCTTAGATATAATTATATTTATAAATAGAACTATTAGAAAAAAAAATATATAAGATTTTTTCAAACAAATTAAATTTTTATTTAAAAACATAGTTTATTTTAATGAAAAATAGCAAATTTACATATCAAAAAAGTGGCGTAAATATATCTGAAGCTGATAAATTCGTTAATTTTATTTCCCAAAATACGGGAAAAAAAAAGAAAAAAAATAAAAACATTGGTGGATTCGGATCAATTTCAAATATTCCAAAAAACTTTAAAGAACCAAAAATAGTTGCGAGCACAGATGGAGTAGGTACAAAAGTTGAAATAGCAAATTCCCTAAATAAATTTAATACAATTGGAATTGACCTGGTCGCTATGTGTGTAAATGATTTAATAGTGCAGGGTGCAAGACCATTAATTTTTCTTGATTATATTTCAATTAACAAAATAAATTTAAAAAAATTAAAATCTATCTTAGCAGGAATTAATAAAGGTTGTAATATTTCTAATTGCACCTTAGTTGGTGGAGAAACTGCTGAAATGCCAGGAACGTATTCCAAAAACAAATTTGATATTGCTGGATTTGCGGTTGGAGTAGTAGATAAAAAAAAAATTTTAAAAAAAAATAAAATAAAGAAAAACGATTTAATCTTAGCTATTCCTTCAAGCGGAATTCATTCAAATGGTTTTTCTTTGATAAGGTATATTTTAAAAAAAAAAAGAATTAATTTAAAAAAAAATAAGTACCTAAAAAAAGAACTTATTAGACCAACTAAAATTTACGTAAAAGAAGTTTTAAAACTTATCCAGCAAAACTTAATTAAATCCTGTGCGAATATTACAGGAGGTGGATTAGAAGACAATTTAAAAAGAGTAATGCCTGAAGGTTTGTCTGCTAATATAGATTTATCAAAGATAAAACCTAATAAAATTTTTAGTTGGATCAAAACCCAAAATGTGAGTGATGACGAAATGTTAAAAACATTTAATTGTGGAGTAGGTTTTTGTCTAATAGCTAAATCTAATAATATTTTTAAAATCCAAAAGTTATTTCATAGAAAATTTAAACCATACGTTATTGGAAAAATTGTAAAAGGAAAAACAAAAATTAAATTTGATGAAAAAGTACAGTGGTAGAAAAGTTTTTGTAGCAGTATTTATTTCAGGAAGAGGATCAAATTTAAAGTCTCTCATAAATTTTTCAAAAAAAAAAATATCACCGATAAAAATAGATATAGTATTTTCTAATAATAAAAATGCTATTGGATTAAAATTTGCTAAAGAAAAAAAAATAAAAATAGTTCATTTAAAGGAAAAAAATTTTTATAACCTAGAGAAAAAACTTGTAAAAATACTAAATAAAAGAAAAATTGGACTAATTTGTTTAGCAGGTTTCATGAAAATTTTATCGAACAATTTTATTAAAAAATTTAATGGAAAAATTATTAATATACATCCGTCTTTATTACCTAAATATAAAGGACTTAATACTCATCGTAGAGTGATTGAAAATAAAGAAGATTATACTGGATGTACTGTGCATTTTGTAAATTCTAAGCTTGATTCAGGTAAAATTATTTTCCAGAAAAAAATTAAAATATTTAAAAAAGATAATGAAAAAACACTTGCTCAAAGAGTGCTTTTAGAAGAACATAAAATATATCCTAAGGCTATAATGAAAATATTATCTTAGTCTTTAAAAAAAAAATCTATTTCAATTTTTGCATTATCTGGACTATCAGATCCATGAACAGAGTTTTTATCAATTGATTTACCGAATAATTTTCTTAAAGTTCCTTCTTCAGCTTTAGCGGGATCGGTGGCACCCATCAGATCTCTATTAGACTTTATTGCATTTTCTTTTTCTAGAATCATCACTACAATTGTACCTGAAGATAAATATGTACATAAATCGTTATAAAACGGTTTGGTTTCATGAACTTTATAAAATTGTTCTGCTTCCGTTTTCTCAAGTTTTAATTTTTTTTCTTTAAGTATTCTAAAACCATTTTTTTGAAATATTTTTTTTATTTCATTATCTAAATTTCTTTCAACAGCATCTGGTTTTATTATTGATAGAGTTTGCTCGATATTACTCATAATAGTCTTCAACAAGTTTATTAAGCAATCTTACGCCATATCCTGTTGCTCCACCAGAGTTTAATGCACCTCCATATTTTGAAAATGCCATGCCAGCAATATCTAAGTGTGCCCAAGGAGTTTTGTTTAAAATAAATCTTTGTAAAAATTGAGCAGCGGTTGTCGAACCTGCACCACCTACATAATTTATGTTTTGCATATCTGCATTTTTAGAATTTATAAGTTTATCAAAATTTTTATGAAGTGGCATTCTCCATAATTTTTCATCTACTTTATGGCCTGCCTCAATTAATTGGTTAGAAAGTTTATCATCATTTGAGAATAATCCACCATACTCTGAACCTAAAGAAACTATGATTGCTCCAGTTAAAGTGGCTAAATCAACTATAAATTTAGGTTTAAATTTTTTTTCGGTAAAGGTTAAAGCGTCAGCTAAAACTAACCTTCCTTCTGCATCTGTATTTAAAACTTCTATAGTTTTTCCACTATAAGATTTTACAATATCACCAGGTCTTTGAGCATTTCCACTTACCATATTTTCAACTAGACCTACAACACCGACTGCATTTACATTTGCTTTTCTTAAAGCAAGTGTTTTCATTAAACCGACCACAGCAGCTGATCCTGCCATATCATAAGTCATATCCTCCATAAACCTTGCTGGTTTAAGGGAGTAACCTCCGGTATCAAAACAAACACCTTTTCCAACAAAAGCAACAGGCTTATCAGCTGATTTACCTCCATTCCATTCTAATGTAACTAAATATGATCCTCTTATGCTTCCTTGACCTACTCCAAGTAGGGCGCCCATACCTAATTTTTTGAGTTGTTTTTTATTGTAAACTTTAACTTTTATTCCAAATTTTTTTAATTGAAGTATTCTTTTAGCATATTCATCGGGATGCAAAATATTACCTGGCTCTGAAACTAAATCCTTAGTAAAATTCGTGCCTTCAAGTAAGGATGCAAATCTATTTTTCTTAATTTTTGTTGGGACTTTTCTACTTGTTATAATATTTATAGTGGTATCTGTGTTTACTTTTTTTGTTTTATACTTCTTAAATTCATATGATTTTAATTGCATACCATGTAAAAATTCATCAATAAAATTTTTAGATTGTGTTTCAAGAATATTTTTGTCAAAAAAAGTAAGGTTATTTATTAAATTGGATTTGACAAAATTATAAAAAGTTGCTCCTAATTTTTCAATATCGGTTGAAGATTGTTTTTTTTTTACTTTAATTAAAGTAATTTTTTGATTAGGATTAATATTGAAATTTAAAAAGTCTTTTTTTTGAGATTTGTAATTATTTATCGTCTTATTAATCTGATTTAAACTTCTACTTAGTGATAGTTTTTTTAGTCCATAAACTGCGAAATCCTCGTTAGAAAACAAGACGTAGTTTTTAACATTTTTATCTGCAATCCCCTTTTTGTAGCTTATTTTTATTGACATTTTTTATTAATATGTACTTTAGGTTGTATTTGAACTATAAGTCTAATTTTTGAATTATATAAATATTTATTTGAAGAATTTCAATGAAAAAAATTATATTTAACAAGCTAATTTTAGATGTGACAAAATTTTTTTTGTTGTCATCATTGAGCCTTTCGTTAATAATTTTAGTCGTACAGGCCGTTAATTTCTTGGATTATGTTTCAGAAGATGGTCATGGTATTTACACTTATTTTGGAATAACAATCCTTAATTTTCCAAAGATTTTTTCAAGAGTTATGCCTTTTTGCGTATTTATAACTATTTTTTATATTATAAATAAATACGAATTAAAAAATGAGCTTTTAATATTTTGGAATATAGGCATCAAAAAGATAAAATTTATAAATACACTAGTCTTCTTTTCGTTATTTTTTTTAGCTTTGCAATTAATTCTTAATGTTATCATAGTCCCTAAATCACTAGACCAAGCTAGAGAATTTGTAAGAAATTCAAATATTGATTTTTTTCCAAATCTTATTAAAGAAAAAAAATTTATAGACGCTGTTGAGTCTCTTACTATTTTTGTTGAGGAAAAAAAAAATAACGGGGAATTAATAAATATTTATTTAAAAGATAGTTTAAGTGAAGATCAATCTCAAATTATTTACGCAAAAAAAGGAAAATTAATATTTAATGATAAAAAAAATCATATAGAGCTTTATGACGGAAACTTTATAGATGTTGATAAAAAAAAAATTACTACATTTTCATTTAAAAAGACTGAATTCGATTTATCGAAATATAAAACTAAAACTACAGTATTTCCAAAAATTCAAGAACTAGATACCAAGATAATTTTTTTATGCCTGTATAAATTAAATATAGATGCAGATTTCAATTTAGGAAAAACATTTTTGCAATGCAATAATGATACTTATGGGGATGTTATTGAGGAGGCTTTTAAAAGAGGAATCAAACCTTTATTCATTCCATTAATAGTTTTAATTTCTTCACTTGTTCTCCTCTATAATAAAGATAATTATTTTTATTCTAAATTTCAATATTTTTTATTTTTTGTTGTATTAACAATAATTATTATATCTGAAGTATCTTCAAGATATATACATGATATTCAATCTACTTTAGTTTTTTCTTTCTTACCAATTATTTTATTTTTATTAGGCTATATTTTTTTAATTTTTAAATTGAGGGAAAAATAATGATCAAAGTATATCAATTATATTTGATTAAATCATACTGGAAAATTTTATGTTTCGTATCTTTAATTTTTTTTTCACTTGCAGTAATACTAAATATTTTTGAAGAGGTTTCTTTTTTTAAAGGAGTGGAGGTAAATACATTATATCCAGTTTTTCTTACTTTTTTGACTGCTCCAACTGTTGTTTATGAAACATTCCCTTTTATTTTTTTTATATCAACCCAATTTTTTTTTATAAGATTAATGGATAAAGAAGAATTAGATATTTTCAAAAAGATTAGCTTGAGTAATCTTAAACTGATTGGAATTTTATCGGTAAGCTCTTTTATAATATCATTAATATTAATTACAATTTTTTATAATTTAGCATCAAATTTAAGGTTCATGTATTTAGAAATGAAAAATAAATATTCAGGAGACAACAAATATCTTGCTATTGTTACTGAGAATGGTTTATGGATTAAAGATGAAATTGATGGATATACTAATATTATAAATGCTGAAAAAATCGATGGAAAAAAACTGAAGCAAGTAACAATAAATCAATTTTCAAAAGATTTTCAAAATTTAAAAAATATAGTTGCGGATGAAATAAATATAGAAAATAAGGATTGGATAATTTCTGTTGGAAGTTTTTCGGAGATTAATCAAGGTTTAAAAATAAAAAATAATATAATATTTAAAAGTAACTTTGATGCGGAACAAATTAATAAACTTTTTTCAGATTTATCATCTTTAAATATTATTCAATTAAACAAATTAAAAAAAGATTATAGTAATTTAGGATATTCCCTTACAAATATTAATATTCATCTGCAAAAGCTTGCCGCCTATCCAATTTATTTAACTATCATGACAATTTTTGCATCTATTATTATGCTGAACATTAAAAGAAATAAGTCAAAATTATTCCATATAATTCTTGGAGTTTTGCTGTCTGTATTAATTTATTACATCAATTATTTTTCGAGCTTACTTGGTCAAAATGAAAGGTTGCCAGAAGTTATGTCAATTTGGTTACCATTAATTATTATTTTGTTATTTTGCTCAATAGGTATTGTAAGGATAAATGAAAAATGAGAACAAATTTTAAATTATTTTTTTTGTTTATTTTAATTTATTTTAATTTTCAATTAAATTTGAAATCAGATGACTTCTATTTTGAGGGTCAAGAAATTCAAATTTTAAATGAAGGTAATAAACTTTTATCAAAAAAAGGAGTAAAAATAACTAGCAATGACGATCTTGTATTCAAAGGAAATGAGTTTGAATATGATAAATTACTGCAAGAGCTCATCTTAAGTGACAATGTGATAATAATTGATAGCAAAAAAAATATTAAAATAAAAACCAATAAATTGATATATCTCAAAAAGGACCAAAAAATTTTGACCCAAGATTTAACCAATATCAATATTAAAGATAAATATATTATTAAATCTGAAAATATAATTTTTGACAGAAGTAAAGGAATTTTAAGCTCTGATAATAATACCTCAATCAAGGATGAGTTTAACAATGAATTAATATCGAGTGAATTTAAATTTTTTGTTCAAGAAGAATTAATTAAAGCAAAAGATGTAAAAATTATAGATGAAATGGGAAATAAAACTTCACTTGTAAATTTTTTTGGTAATTTAAATGAAAACCAATTTTTTGGGAAAGATGTTAAAATAAATTTTGATAAAAAATCTCTTGGAAATATTGAAAATGATCCTAGGTTATATGGAAATACTATTTCCTCTAACAAAAATATATCTAAAATTTCAAAAGGAGTTTTCACCACATGTAAAAAGGATGATAAATGTCCGCCTTGGGAAATATCTGCCAAAGAAATTATACATGATAAAAATAAAAAAATTATAAACTATAAAAATGCTTGGCTTCAAATTTACGACAAACCAGTTTTTTACTTTCCTAAATTTTTTCATCCTGATCCTACAGTAAAAAGACAAACAGGTTTTTTAATACCTACGCTTTCTGACTCCGGAAATACTGGTTCTTCATTGACAATTCCTTATTTTAAAGTCTTAGCAATTAATAAAGATCTTACACTTAAACCAAGAATCTATGCTAACAATAATATTCTAATTCAAAATGAATATAGACATGTTGAAAAAAATTCTAGTCATATTTTAGATTTAGGAATATTTACCTCAGAGCTAAACAATAATGAAGAGACCTCAAAATCTCATTTTTTCTCAAATTCAAAAATTAATTTTAAAAATAATTTTTTTGAAAATGCAAATTTAGAAATTAATTTAGAACAGGTTTCTAATGATACTTATCTAAAAAAATTTCAGCCAACCTCTGCATTAATTACCAATGAAAATGTAATGCACAGTTTTTTTAAAATTGATGGATATAATACAGATACTTCTCTTTCAGTAGAATTAGAAGTATTTGAAGATTTAACAAAACCTAATAGTGATAGATACGAGTTTGTTTATCCTAATATAAATTTTTCAAAAAAATTAATTTACGAAAATATTCCTGGATCTTTTGATTTATCTTCAAATTTATATCAAAGTCAATTTGATACAAATAAATATACAAAAAGTTTATCGACAGATTTAATGTTTAATGCAGATACCAAATTTAATAAATACGGATTGGTAAAAGATTTTCAAATTCTCTTTAAAAACCCAAATAAAATAAATAAGACTGGCACGAACAATGAAAGCGATACTGACTCAAAATTATTAACAAAATTAAAATATTCTCTAAGTTATCCATTAATAAAACAGGGTAAAATTTATGACAAATTAATAAAACCTAGTTTATCCTTTAGGTTTAGCCCAAATAACACAAAAAACATGTCTAATGAAGACAGGGTTATGAATACAAATAATATTAATTCTTTTAATAGAGTTTCTGTTGATGATGGTATTGAAGGTGGGCAATCTTTAACTGCTGGGGTAGATTATAGATTAAAAAACAAAAGCGGTGAAGATAAATTATCTTTAAATTTAGCCCAAGTTTATAGAGATAAAGAAAATCCAGATTTACCCAAAAATAGCTCATTAAATAATAAATATTCAGACATTATTGGAAGTATTAAATTTAATGTTTTTGATAATTTAAATTTTAATTATGATTTTATTGCAGATAATAATTTAAATAAAATTAATTATAATTCTCTTAATGCAAATATTAGTGTGAATAATTTTGTAACAAGTTTTCAATATCTCGAAGAAAGAGCAGAAATAGGTACCAAAAACTACATTAAGAATCAAACTAAATATTCTTTTGATGAAAATAATAGTATTAGCTTTTCTACTAGAGAAAATAGAGAATTAGATATGACTGAGTTCTATAACTTAGTTTATCAATACGAAAATGACTGCTTAAAAGCTGCATTGGAGTACAACAAAAATTTTTATAGTGATAACGATGTGAAACCAGAAGAAGAACTTTTATTTACATTAACAATTGTCCCTTTTTCAAAAATTAGCTCTACTAATATAAATAAGTAATGAAAAAATTTAATATTTTATTTATTATAATAATTTTTATTTTAAATTTTGAAAATACTTACTCAGAAAGTGTATCTATCGTCTATACTGTTGATAACGAGCCGATTACAAGTGTTCAAATTAAAAACGAAATTACATATTTAAAACTTATTAATAAAAATTTAGAAAAAATGGAAGATAAATCATTAGTAGTTTATGCTTCAAAATCAATTTTAAGAGAAAAAATTAAAGAAGTTGAGATATCAAAATATTTTAAATTTGGATTAAATGATGAATTAGTTTCTCAAAATGTGGAAAATTTGTACAAATCAATTGGGTTAAATAATAAAGATGAATTTAGTAATTTATTAAAAAATTTAAACCTAAATAAAAGTTTCATTAAAAAAAAAATAGAAATTGAACTACTTTGGAATAGACTAATTTATGAGAAATTTAAAAATAAACTTTCAATTAATAACGATCAAATTAAAAAAGATCTGGAGTCCCGAATTATGAATGAATCCAAAGAAATTATAGAATATAAATTATCAGAAATTTTATTTACAGTTAGCTCTAAAGACAAAGCTAAAGAAGAAATAGAAAAGATTAAAAAAAGTATTAATGATATAGGTTTTGAAAATACTGCTATTATATATAGTTTATCTAACACTGCAGGCACAGGAGGAAATATTGGCTGGATAAAAGAAACCCAGCTTTCTAAAAAAATATTAGAAAATATTGAAAATCTTAAGTTTGATGAAATTAGTGAGATAATAGATGTTTCATCTGGGAAATTAATTTTGATACTGAGAGATAAGAGAAGTGTAAAAGAAGAAATCTCATTTGAGAAAGAATTTGAAAAATCTCTTTTAGCTGAGAGAAATAAACAATTAAATCAGTTTTCGTCAATATACTTTAAAAAGGTTGAGTTAAATACTAAAATAAATGAAAAATAAACCTATTATTTTAGTTGGAGGCGAACCCTATAGTATTTTTTTTGAAATTTTCTTCAAATCACTTAAAAAAACAAAAATAAAAAATATAAGAAATCCAATAATATTAATTGCTTCAAAAAAACTACTTGTAGCTCAAATGAAGGTGTTGAAGTACAAATTTAAAATAGTTGATGTAAGTTTGGAGGATATAAATTCAAGTAAAATAAATAATAAACAAATAAATATTATAAACGTAAATTTTAAATTTAGAAAAGCTTTTGATAAAATTTCATCTAAATCAAATATATATATAGAAGAATGTAGTAATATTGCTTTAAAATTAATTAATAAAACATCTTCAAAAGTCTTAATAAATGGACCGATTTCAAAAAAATTTTTTTTAAAAAACAAATATCCTGGTATGACAGAATTTTTTGCATCAAAATTAGGAAAAAAAAATAAAGAAGTTATGTTGATATATAACAAAAAAAATTCTGTAAGCCCTGTGACAACACATTTTCCTCTTAAAAAAATTTTCAATAAAATTACTATAAAGAGAATAGTTTCCAATGTTAAAACCATACATAATTTTTATAGAAGATATTTAAATAAATCTCCATGTTTTGCGATAACAGGTTTAAATCCTCATAATGAGAGTTTTGAGAAATTTAATGAAGAAGAAAAAATAATTATCCCAGCTATTAAAAAACTTAAAAATAATAAAATAAATATAAATGGCCCTTTTCCTTCAGATACAATATTTTTAAAGAATAATTTAGAAAAATTTGATGTTGTTGTAGGAATGTATCATGATCAAGTATTGGCACCAATTAAATCAATTTATAGTTTTGAGGCAATCAATATTACTTTGGGTTTACCTTTTTTAAGAATAACGCCTGATCATGGACCTAATACATCTATGCTTGGTAAAAACAAATCAAATCCTCTCAGCTTAATTAAAACTTTTGAATTTGCAGAAAAAATAAAGTGAATTTAAAACCTAACAAAAGTCTTGGTCAAAATTTTATTATTGATCAAAATATGATTAAGAAAATAGTAGATTGTGTATCAATTAATCATGAAAATGAAATATTAGAAATTGGTGCAGGAACAGGAAATTTGACTGATTTTCTAATTAAAAAAAATCCAAAAAAAATTTATTTAGTTGAGAAAGATAAAAATTTAACTCAGATTTTAAGAGATAAATTTGGCGAAAAAACTCAAGTTTTTAACGAGGATATTCTTAAATTTTCTAAAAGTAATTTGCTTACTAATAACTCCATAATTTTTGGTAATCTTCCATATAATATTTCTTCTCAAATCTTGACAAAATTTATTTATCATTCTGAGATATTTAAATTTAAAATGTTAGTATTCATGTTCCAAAAAGAACTTGCTGACAGAATAATTGCACAAACTAATAGTTCAAATTATGGAAGATTATCAATAATAAGTAGATGGAAATTCAATATTAGAAAGGCTTTTGATATTAACCCAAACTGTTTTTTTCCAAAACCCAAAATTAAAAGTACACTATTAATTTTTACTCATAAAAATAAAATATTTAAATTTCATAACCCACAAACATTAGAAAAAGTAACAAGGATTTTTTTTAACCAGAGAAGAAAAAAAATTAAAAAACAGTTTAATTCATTATTTTATAAGAATTTAGAAATAAGTAATAAATTAAATATTGATTTAAACTTAAGACCTCAAAATCTTACTCCTGAACATTACTTTAATTTAGCACAAGAACTTGAAAAACTATGAAGTTAGTTTTTTCACATGCTCCGCTATAAATTCTTTATTATATGAAACTTCTTTTTTAACTAAAATGCTATTATCAATAACATTGGATATTTCTTTATAACATTTATCTAAATCATCATTTATCACTACATAATCATAATCGACCCAATGTTTTATATCGCTATAAAATTCTTTCATACGTTCAGATACAATTAATTTATCTTTCATATCTCTATTTGAGAGTCTTTTTTGCAAAACTTCTCTACTTGGTGGTAAAACAAAGAAAGAAAATATCTCAAATTTAATATCCTTAGATTTAATTTGTTTACTACCTTGCCAATCAATATCAAATAAGACGTTTTTACCATTTTCCAAATTCTGATATACTGGAGTTTTAGTGGTTCCATAAAGATTATTAAATACTCTTGCAAATTCTAAAAACTCATTTTGTTTAATCATATTTTCAAATTTTTTCTGACTAACAAAATAATAGTCTTTTCCCTCTATTTCATTACTTCTTGGATTTCTTGTCGTGTGAGATATTGAGATTGTAAAATTTTCTTTTTTAGAGAATAAATCTACTAATGTGGTTTTTCCAGCGCCTGATGGAGATGAAAATATAAATATAGATCCATCAGTCTTTAGAGACATTGCTTAAAAAAATTAATTGCTCTTACTTTCTATGAATTTAATTGCGTCTCCAACAGTAAGTATTTTTTCTGCTTCACTATCGGATATTTCAGATCCAAATTCTTCTTCGAAAGCCATCACTAATTCAACAGTATCTAAGCTATCAGCACCTAAATCGTCTATAAAACTAGACTCCTCTGTTACTTTCGCCTCTTCTATACCTAAGTGATCTGCAACTATTTTTTTTACTTTGCTTGAAACTTCTTCTGACATCTTATTCCTTTTGTTATAATTTCGTCTATAAATTAATAATTGACTTTGTCAAGCCATATACATGCCTCCATTAACATGTATTGTTTCACCTGTTATATAAGATGAGGCCTCGGAAGATAAAAATGCAACAGTATTAGAAACGTCCTCACCCGTTCCTAAACGATTCATTGGAATTCTGGACGTGAGTTCCGATTTAATTTGTTCAGAGATACTATCGGTCATTTTTGTTTGTATAAAACCAGGGGAAACACAATTAATTGTAATATTTTTTTTTGCATATTCTATAGCTAAGCTTTTAGACATGGCAACAATACCAGCTTTTGAGGCAGAGTAGTTAACTTGACCAATATTACCTGTATGACCAACTATTGATGTTATGTTTACAACTCTACCAAATTTATTTTTAAGCATTTTTTTAATTGCGAATTTACATAAATAGAAAGTTGAGGTTAAATTAACATCTATTACTTTTTGCCATTCTTCATTTTTCATCCTTAGAGATAAATTATCTTTAGTCACTCCAGCATTATTAACTAGTATATCTAGGCCGTTCATGCTTGAATATATTTTATCAATAAATTCTTCGATTTTCTCATGTTTTGATATATCAAATTGTTCAGTTAATAAATTGGGATATTTACTCTTCAGTGAATCTAATTTTTCTGCGTTTGTACCAGTTCCCAGTACTGTTGCATCTAATGATAAAAAATTATTCACAATTGCACCCCCTATTCCACCAGTTGCTCCTGTTACTAAAATTTTTTTTCCTTTAAAGCTCATAATTATTTTTTAATATAGTTATATCCTCTTCACTATTAATTGCATTAAGTTTTATATTTTTATCAATTCTTTTAACTAAACCCGATAATACTTTGCCTGGTCCAATTTCGATAAAACCTTTAGTGCCATTTTCTATCATATATTTTATACTTTCTCTCCATTTTACTCGGCTCTCTATTTGGCTGACCAGTAGTTTTTTTATATCTTCAGGATCATTCATTGGTTTTCCAGTAACGTTAGATATAAGAATTTTATTTGTTGTATTAATATTTAAATTTTTAATGTTGCTCTTCATTACTTCTGTTGCTTTTTCCATTAGTTCACAATGGAAAGGAGCGCTTACAGGTAAAGAAATATTTTTAATTGAATTTTTTTTCAAGTCCAAACTTAGTTTTTCCAAATCATTTTTTTTTCCACTTAGAACTAATTGACCATCAGAATTATCATTAGCTATATAACATTTATACTTATTTTTATTTTGTTCTAATAAATTTTCAACAAACTCAATTTTTGAACCAAGAACTGCAATCATCCCACCTTCACCTTTTGGAACTGATGATTGCATTGCTTTACCTCTTATTTTGAGAATTTTTATAGTATCTTCAAAATTTATAAATCCTGCTGAATTAAGAGCTGTATATTCTCCTAAGGAGTGCCCCGCATAAAAAAGGTTTTTTGAAACGTTAAACTGAAATTCTCTCGTTAACAGTGTAAAAATTGCATGGCTAACTAAAAAAATTGCTGGTTGTGTATTTTCTGTTAAGTTAAGTTCTTCTTTTGGTCCTTCAAATATAAGTTTAGATATAGGAAAATTTAAAATTTCATCCGCACTTTTAAAAATATTTTTTACAACATCAAATTTATTATAAAATTCTTTACACATACCAACAGATTGCGAGCCTTGGCCTGGAAATATCAAAGAAAACATATAATTATATTTAAGTTTTTTTGTATTGTAATTAAAGAATTATAATAGTATATCCTCAGTTTTTATTAAATAATACTTATGAACTTATACGAGCATACAATAGTTGCAAGGCAAGATACAAGTGCCACACAAATAAAACAACTTACCGAGAAATATTCAAATATAGTAACTAAAAATAAGGGTGAAATAGTACAAACTCAAAATTGGGGTCTTTTAAATTTAGCTTATATGATAAATAAAAATAAAAAAGGTAATTATATTCATTTCAAAATTAAGGGTCCCTCAAGTATAATTTTAGACTTAGAGAAAAATGAGCGTATGGATAAAAACTTACTAAGATACATGACTGTAAAAGTAAAAAAATTTGACCTAGAATCTAATTACTTTTCTAGTAAAGATACAACTGAAATGGAAAACGATAATTTCTCTAAAAAGATTAAAAATTAATGCAAAAAAAAAGAAATAATAAGAAAAA
>CACPBW010000008.1 GCA_902632275.1 uncultured Pelagibacteraceae bacterium
CTATGACTCAAAAAGATTGAGAATTATTAATGACTCAAAATCAACAAGTTTTTCTTCCTCTATTAATCTTCTAGAGAATATTAACAGTATTTTTTGGATAGTGGGTGGTTTACCCAAAAAAGGAGATAAGCTAAAGTTGAAAAATAAAAAAAATATATCTAAGATTTATATATGTGGTCGCCATAGTACTTTTTTTACTAAAAATTTTAGAAATAAATTTAAATATTCAAAATTTAATAAACTTAATCAAGCGGTTAAGCAATTCTCTTTAGATATTAAAAAAGAAGATAAAAATAAAAAAATAAACTTGATATTTAGTCCATGCGCTGCATCATTTGATAATTTTAAAAATTTTGAGGAAAGGGGAAAATATTTTAATTTTTTGGTAAAACGTTACAAACTTAAAAATGCTAGATAACAAACTTTTTAATAATTTTTATTTTTACTGGTGGAGAAATTTAGATAAAACTATTTTAACAATAATATTGTTACTTTTTACCTTAGGGTTATTATTTTCATTATTATCTACCTCACTTGTAGCCTCAGATAGATTAAATACTAATAATTATTTTTTCTTTCTTAAACACTGTATATTTATTCTGGTTGGAATATCTACAATGTTTTTTTTTTCAATTTTAGAAAAAAATAAATTATTTATATTATCATATGTTTTTTTTTTAATTTTTCTAATATGTTTAATTTTAGTGCCCTTCATAGGAACTGAAGTCAAAGGATCTAAAAGATGGTTAGATGTTTTTTTTTTACCAAGATTTCAACCTATTGAAATATTAAAACCTTTTATCATTGTAATAATCGCCTCTTCTTTAAGTTTTGAAAATAAAAGTTATCAGTATATTAAGTATATTGTAAGTTTTTTATTGATTTTACCAATTATTACTCTACTGGCTGCTCAACCAGACTTAGGACAAACAATTTTAATTTTCCTAACTTGGATTTCATTAATATTTATCTCAGGAATAAATCTTTATTTATTTTTTATTTTTTTCAGTTTTATATTTTTTTCTATAGTGTCTTTAGTTATCTTTATTCCTAAATTTGAATATATTTTAATAAGAATCTCCTCATTTTTAAATCCTTCTTCCGGAAATAATTACCAGTCAGAAAAAGCGTCAGAAGCAATTATCAGTGGAGGATTTTTTGGAAAAGGTATTGGAGAAGGTGTATTAAAAAATAAAGTTCCAGAAGCTCACACTGATTATATAGTTTCAGTAATTTCTGAAGAATTTGGTGCAATTATGATATTTTTCATATTATTAATATTTTTGATATTTTTATATAAAACTTTTAAAAAAATTTCATATCTTAAAAATGACAAAATTAAATTTATTATATTTGGATGCAGTATAATAATTTTTTTTCAATTTTTAGTACATTTGGGTGTGAATATTAGAATATTACCCACAACAGGAATGACACTTCCATTTTTAAGTTATGGTGGTTCATCAATTATTGGAAGTTCGATACTTGCAGGAATAATATTAAATCTTACAAAAAAGAATATTACTTGAAAAAAAAAATCTTAATCACCACAGGAGGTTCAGGGGGTCACGTTGTTCCTGCATTGAATTTTTATAAACACTTAAATCAATACAACGATGTTTTTTTAACTAGTGATCTAAGAGGATTAAGATTTATTGACAAAAAAATATATAATTACAAAATTATAGACGTACCAGATATAAAAAAAAATTTACTGAAAATTCCATTAAATTTATTATTTTTTTTAATCTCAATAATCAAATCTTTATTTTATTTAAGGAAAAATAAAATTGACAAAATTATTTCAACTGGAGGTTATATGACATTTCCTATTTGTATAGCTTCTTTATTTACAAAATCTGAACTATTTTTATTTGAACCTAACATGGTATTAGGTCGCTCAAATTTATTTTTTTTAAAAGTGTGTAAAAAAGTTTTTTGTTATTCAAATTCAGTAAGAAAATTTCCACAAAAATATACCAGTAAAATAAAACTTATTTATCCAGTTTTAAACAAAAAAAGCTATCTTTTAAAAAATGATTTTAAAAAAATATCAGATCAAAAGATTTTTCTTTTAATAGGTGGAAGTCAAGGAGCACAATTTTTTCAAACAGATTTAAAAGATACTTTAAATAAACTGTCCAAAAAGTTTAACTTGTTAATATATCACCAGACTAATAAAGAGAATTTTAAAGACCTTGAAATTTTTTACCAAAAAAATAACATTTCATTTAAACTTTTTGATTTTGACCCTAATTTAGAAAAAATTTTTGTAAAAACCGATTTTTGCATCACTCGTGCTGGTGCATCAACCTTGGCTGAATTAGTATTTTTTAAAGTACCTTTATTAGCTATTCCATTTCCTTACTCAAAAGATGATCATCAATTATTTAATGCAAAGTACTATAAAGATAAAAATTGTTGCTGGTTAATTGAGCAAAATGAGTTAGAAAAAAAGGATCTTTTTGAAATAATCTCAAATATATTAGATGATAAAAAGAATTTAAAACTTAAAAAAAAAGCTATGAATGAACTAAGTTCAGAAAATACATGGGAAAACAACAATCAAATAATTACAAAGATATTATATGAAAATTAAATTAGCTAAATCTGAAATTATACATTTTGTAGGTATTGGGGGAATTGGTATGAGTGGATTAGCTTTAGTGATGAGGAGAATGGGATTTAAGGTTCAAGGAAGCGATATAAATATTAATAAAAATATAGAGAGACTTAAAAAAAATGGAATTAAAATTTTTATAGGCCATAAAAAAAAAAATATTTTAAATTCAACTATAATTGTCATTTCATCAGCGGTTAAAAAAAGTAATATTGAAATTATTTCAGCTAAAAATAAAAACTTACCAATTTATAAAAGAGGAGACATGCTCGGCCATATTACCTCACTCACTAAAAATATTGTAGTAGTCGGATCTCATGGAAAAACGACAACAACATCGCTTGTAGCAAGTATTTTATCTTGTGCCAATTTGGATCCAACTATTATAAATGGTGGAGTTTTGAAGTCTTTCAATAACTCCGCAAGGCTTGGTAAAAGTAATTGGAGTGTCGTAGAACTAGACGAATCTGACGGAAGTTTTTTAAAAGTACAACCAACATATTCAATAATTACAAATATTGATAGAGAACATATGGATTACTACAAATCAATGAGAAAATTATTAAATTTATTCGGAGAATATATAAATAGAGTTCCTTCTTTTGGGAAGTCATTTATTTGTATTGATGATAAAAATAATACAAAATTAATAAAATCTCTTAAAATTAAAAATTATAATACCTATGGAATTCATAAAAAATCGAATTTCTGCATCATGAGACCCGTTCAAACAAAACACTGGTCTACATTTGATTTAATTGTCAACTTGCCTGGAAAAAAAACATTCTCAATAAATAATATTAAAATACCTCTTATTGGATTACATAATATAAGAAATTCCACCGCATCTATTGCAGTTGCGATTAGTTTGGGAATACCGATTAATAAAATAAAATATGGATTAAGATCATTTGAAGGTGTTCAAAGAAGATTTAATAAGATTTTCGAATATAAAGGTACAAGTTTTTTTGACGATTATGCTCACCATCCTACTGAAATTAAAGAAGTTTTAAATGGAGTTAAAACTGCTTATTCTTCTGAAAAAATTGTTTGTATATTCCAACCTCACAGAATTTCAAGATTGAATGATCTTAAATCAGAATTTGTAAAATGCTTTAAACAAGCAGATGAAGTTGTATTATGTCCAATTTTTACAGCTGGAGAAAATATCAAATTAAAATTTGATTACGTAAATTTTGCAAATGAAATATCTCACCAATCAAACGTACAAATATATTTGGTAAATGGTAAAAATAATTTAGCAAAATTTGTAAAACAAAATATATATGGAAATAAAGTTGTAATAGGAATGGGAGCTGGATCGATATCTAATTGGATAAAAGAATTACCTCAAATTATTTAATTGGTTGCGGGGGACGGATTTGAACCGCCGACCTTCAGGTTATGAGCCTGACGAGCTACCAGACTGCTCCACCCCGCGATATTAAAATCTGTTTTTGAGTTTATTTAGCTTTTTAACTCTTTTAATGTTTTCTTGTAAAATTCTTTTCTTTTTTTCCGAAGGTTTCTCATAGGTATCTTTTAACTTGATAATCTTAAAGAATCCATCTCTTTGAAGCTTTCTCTTTAAAACTCTTAAAGCTTGTTCAACATTATTATCTTTAACTTCTATTTTAATAACTACCTCCAGAAAGGCGATTTAATAACACTTTAATTTTTTTTTGTCTACACATTATGACCCTTGTGTTGTTGAGGAATTTGCCTTTTCTTTTTCTTTTTTTTCTCTTTTAATTCTTCTTTCAGCTTTTTCTATGGCTAAAATTAAATCCTTTTGTGTAAATAAATTCATAGCTACAGGATCTTTTGAGTTCAAATTATTATAATTCCAATAGCTCTTGTTCCTGATTGATGTTACAGAATTTTTTGTTACTCCTACTAATTTTGCAATCTGTGAGTCCTTTAGTTGGGGATGGTGCTTAATTAACCACAGAGCAGAGTCAGGTTTATCCTGTCTTTTAGATAATGGAACATATTTTTTAATTTTTTTGTCCTCTGATTGAATTTTAATATCCGTACCTTTTATTTGAAGCGCTCTACTTTCATCTTTCGAAGATAAGTCAATTTCCTCTCTAGTTAACTGACCTGATATTATTGGGTTGTATGGCTTAATACCTTTTGCAACTTCACCATCAGCAATCCCCTGAACTTCAACTTCATGTAAATTACAAAAATTTGCAATTTGTTTAAAAGTAAGTGTAGTATTTTCCACTAACCAAACAGCAGTTGCTATTGGCATTAAAAGTCCATTTGTCATTATTTTTTATCTGATCTAAAATTTTGAAATTTTTTATTAAATTTACTAACTCTTCCTTTATCCAACAACTTTTGTTTACCACCAGTCCATGCTGAATGAGATTTAGGATCGATTTCTAGCTTAAGAACTTCACCTTCTTTCCCCCAAGTTGATCTTGTTTCAAATTGTGTTCCATCAGTCATTTCAACTTTAATCTTATGGTAATTTGGATGTATGTCTTTTTTCATATCGAGACTTATAGCAAATGAAAATTATAAAACAATTAAAACTTGCTCAGTTTTTCAAGGATTTTTTCACTTATGCTAGAGCTAGTAGCTCTAATATCTAAATTTTCTTTTTTTGATAATTCAATTGAATTTAAGACTCCACCAGCTTCTTTAACTAGCACTATACCTGCAGCAATGTCCCATAAATTTAAATTCTCTTGAAAATATCCGTCAAATCTTCCAGCTGCAACATAAGCCATATCTAACGCGGCACATCCTGTTTTTCTAGTTGGAACATCAATATTTTTATATTTAGCTCCATTTGTTGCAAATAAACACGAGTTAATATCTTTTTTTTTTGAAACTCTTATTCTTTTGTTATTAAGAAAAGAACCATTATTTTTTTCAGCGTAAAACATTTCATTTTTAATTGGATCAAAAATCAAACCACAAATAATCTCTTCATGAGATTGTAGTGCAATTGAAATAGCAAAATGTGGTACTCCATGTAAAAAATTAGAAGTCCCATCTATAGGATCTATTATCCAAATATTTTTTTCATCTTTGTTTTTAACATAACCAGTCTCTTCACTTAATATAGAGTAGTTTTTTTTAAGTTTTGATAATTCTTCAATTATAATTCTCTCTGCATTTATGTCTGCGTTACTAACAAAATCTGTAGGGCCTTTCACTGAAACTTGTAAATTTTCAACTTCACCAAAGTCTCTTATTAATCTTTTTGAAGCTTTTTCTCCAGCTTTAATCATTAAATTTAAGTTGGATGATAACACATTCATAAAATTATATTTTTTTTACGTACTCAATATTTCTTGTATCAACTACAATTTCATCTCCATTTTCAATAAAAGGAGGGACTTGAATTTTTATACCGTTACTTAATGTTGCTGGTTTATAAGATGATGATACGGTTTGACCTTTTAATGCCACATCTGTCGTTTCAACTTTACATGTTATTTGATTAGGCAGATCTACTGAGATTGGTTTTTCATTATAAATACTTATCATTACCTCTAAATTTTCTGTAAGCATCGCCCCTTTTTCGCCAACTATATCTTTTTGAATTTCCATTTGCTCAAATGTTTTTGGGTCTATAAAATAATATTTGTTTTCATCATTAAATGAATAATTAAATTTAACTTCATCTACAGATGCTTTTTCTAGGTATTCACTAGATCTAAATCTTTCATTTAATTTTGTATTTTTATTCAAACTTTTCATTTCAACTTGAGCAAATGCTCCGCCCTTTCCAGGTTTTACATGTTGTGTTTTTAGTACTTCCCATAAATCATTTTTATACTCTAACAACATACCAACTCTTATTTCATTAGCTGAGATTTTCATTTTAATTTTTCTATTGCTTCTTGTGGTTTATATTTTTTATTATTCCAAATGTAGCCTGAAATAGCTAAAAAGTTTGCATTATTCAATAACAGTTTTTTATAATTTTTATTATTTATTCCACCGATTGTTACAACGGGTATTTTTGTTAGTCTTTTAACATATTTTAGTAGACTTATATCAGCTTTATATTTAACTTTTTTTGTTTCACTCTTATAAAATGCGCCAATTGCTATATACGCTGGTCTTAAATTTATTGCTTTTTTAATTAGTTTCCTAGAATTATGACATGTTACTCCAAAAAATTTGTTTTTGGGTATATTTTTAGTTTTATGCAATTGCATATCTTTTTGACCTAAATGACATCCATCCGCATTTAATTTTTTTGCAATAAATGGATTGTCATTAATTATAAGTTTAGTTTTATATTTTTTACAAATAAATCTAACTTTTTTACCAACTTGAATAATTTGATTTTCATCGTATTTTTTTAATCTCAATTGAAAAAAATAAATTTTTTTTGTTTTTAAAAGGTTTTCAAGTTGAGAATAAAATAAATTTTTATTATTAATCTTATTTGGTGAAATTAAATAAATAAATCTTTTCGTATTAATGTTTATTTTCAATTTCCTCTGTCCATTTTCCCTGAGCAGCTAAAGAGCACATTTTTGCTCTATGATTAAAAGTATTCTGTGTGCCGGAAATATTCTTAATATTTTTCGACCAAAATTTTAAAGCGCTTTGTTGTAAAGCCCTCCCATAAGAATATGTCATAGTAAAATTTGTTTTATTTAATCTATTTATTTCATTCAAATTCTCTGCTGCCTCTTTTTCAGTTTGTCCCCCAGAAAGAAATGCTATACCTGGAACCTCAGACGGCACAGACTCTTTTAAACATTTTAAGGTCAACTCTGCAATTTTTTTACATTCGATTTTTTCTTTGCAATCAACACCAGGTAAAATCATATTGGGCTTAAGTATTGTTGCTTTTAAGTCAACCTTATTTAAAATCAATTCATCGTAGCATTTTTTTAAAACCTCTGAAGTCTTCTTAAAGCAATCCTCTGAATTATGATCTCCATCCATTAGTACTTCAGGCTCAACGATCGGCACCATTCCACTCTCCTGAACTAAAGCAGCATAGCGAGCAAGAGCGTGAGCGTTGGAATGAATTGCAAGTTTACTCGGGTATTTATCAGAAATAATATAAACACCTCTCCATTTTGTAAATCTAGCTCCTAGTTTGTAATAAACTTTTAATCTATCCCTTAAACCATCAAGGCCTTCAGTAATTTTTTCATTTTTTGAATTAGCTAATACTTTTGCTCCAGTATCGACTTTTATTCCTGGTACTGCTCCAAAGCTTGAAATAAGCTCAGGTATTGTTTTTTTATTCGATGCTACTTGTTTTATAGTTTCGTCATATAAAATTACTCCTCCTATACAATCTTTCATACTTTCAGATGATAAAAGTGTTTCTCTAAATAAAAGTCTATTCTCAGGTGTTGATGGTACATTTACAGCATCTAGTCTTTTAGTCATTGTACCTGTGCTCTCATCAGCAGCTAGAATACCTTTGCCTTTAGAAATTATTTTTTCAGTAATTGAGTATAGTTCTGACATTTTTTTAATTTAAAGCCTTTATACCAGGTAAATCTTTACCTTCAAGAAATTCTAAAAATGCTCCACCCGCGGTTGAAACAAAATTAAAATGTTTTGTTAAATTAAAACTATTTAAAGCTGCAACAGTGTCACCACCTCCAGCAACAGAATAAATTTCATTTTTTTTATTTTTTTCTGCAATTTTTCTTGCTATTTCTAAGCTACCTTTTTTAAAATTTTCATTTTCAAAGTAACCAGCTGGCCCATTCCATAAAACTGTTCTGCTTTCTTCTATAGTTTTATTAAGTATCTTTAATGTTTCTGGTCCAATATCAAGAATTAAATCATCTTCCTGAACTTCACTTATTTTTTTTATATCTCCTTTACCATCTATTTTTTTACTTACAGAAACATCGACAGGAAAAATTATTTTGCAATTTTGCTCTTTTGATAAATTAAAAATATCATCAATTATATGATCACAATTTTCCTCAAATATTGATTTTCCAATTTGAAATTTTTTATATTTTAAAATATTATTAGCCATTCCCCCAACGAATATTAAATTATCAAATTTAGATATGAGGTTTTTTATTACATCTATCTTTGTAGATATTTTAGAACCACCAATAATACATGTAATTGGTCTTGTTATATCTTTTGTTATCTTACTTAATGCTGTTATTTCTGACATTAATTGAATTCCAGCATAAGACGGCACAAATTTAGTAATGCTGAAAACTGAAGCATGTTTTCTATGAGAACAAGAAAATGCATCATTAACATACAAGTCGCCAAAACCAGCTAAAATTTTAGCAAATTCCTCATTGTTTTCCTCTTCCTCATTATAAAATCTTAAATTCTCAAGCATTAAAATACTCTCATTTTTGTAATCAAATAAATCTTTATCTTTGAAATTATTAATATTTGTTTTTATTAAATGAATGTTTTGATTCAATTTTTTTTTAAGGTACTCACAAATAGGCTCCATAGAAAGTTCTTTTATTACTTTACCCTTTGGCCTTCCCACGTGTGAAAGAATTAAAATTTTAGCTTTATTTTTAATTAAAAAACGTAAGGTTGGGATTATTTTGTCTATTCTATTTGTATCGGTTATTTTTTGTCTATTAAGAGGTACATTTAAATCTAATCTTAATATTATTTTTTTGCCATCAAGAGTTTTTGCAATACTTTCAACTGTTTTCATTTAGAGATTTTATGTAAATATTGTGCAATGTTGCACATCCTATTTGAAAATCCCCATTCGTTATCATACCAAGCTGAAATTTTACCCATATTTTTTCCTATAGTATTGGTTAGAGATGCATCAACAATTGCTGAATGCGAGTTATGGTTAAAATCAACTGATACTAATTTTTCTTTAGTAACACACAACACACCTTTTAAATAATTTTTTGAAGCTTTTTCAAAACTACTATTTATTGCATTAATTGTTAGATTTTTTTTTGTGCAAAAAACCAATTCTACTAAAGAAACATTTGGTGTAGGAACCCTCATTGCAACGCCTTCCAGTTTTCCTTTTAGCAATGGAATAATTTCTCCAATCGCTTTTGATGCTCCAGTTGAGGTTGGAACTATAGATTGAGATGCTGATCTTGCCCTTCTAGGGTCCTTGTGAGAGTTGTCCAATATTCTTTGATCTGTTGTGAATGCATGAATTGTAGTCATAAAACCTTTTTCAATTAAAAAATTCTTGTTTAATATATCCAATACTGGAGCTAAACAATTTGTTGTGCATGAGGCTGCAGATATTATTTTATCGTTCTTTGTAATTGATTTTTCATTTACTCCAAAAACAATAGTTTTATCTGCATTTTTGCATGGAGCTGAAACAACTACTTTTTTTGCACCATTTTTTAAGTGAGCGTAAAGTTTATCTTTAGAATTAAACTTACCAGTACATTCTAAAACATAATCAACATCGTATTTTGACCAATTAATATCCTTTATGTTTGTTTCTTGAGAAAAGGATATTTTATGTTTTCCTATCTTTATAAATTTGTCATCAAACTGAATATTTTCATTAAATTTTCCATGAACAGAGTCGTATTTAAGTAAATTTGAGCTTACTAGAGTATTTGACCTGTTATTTATGTGTTTAATTTTTATTTCCTTAAAGTTATTTTCAAATATAGTACGAATAATCATTCTTCCAATTCTTCCAAGTCCATTTATTCCAACTTTAATAGTCATAAATTTTAATTTTTATTAATAATGTTTTTCGTTTTATTTGATATTTCAATTGCTGTTAATTTAAAATCCTTAAAAATATCTTTGTAAGGAGCACTTTTCCCAAAATTTTCCACTCCAAAAGATATTCCATTATCTCCAATAAATTTTGACCAAGTATCTGATCTACCTGCTTCAATAGATATTTTATAATTAGTTTCTTTCAATATTTTATTTTTATAATTCTCTTGTTGTTTAAAAAATATTTCTTGGCACGGTACCGAAATAACTTTGGAATAGATGTTTAGTGTGGCTAATTTATGACTTACTTCTATTGCTAAATTTACTTCCGAACCACTTGCAAATATGGTCAAATCAATTTTTTCGTTTGATCTGTAAACTTCATAAGCTCCTAGGGAACATTTATTTTCATTTTCATAAGATTTTCTTACTTGAGATAAATTTTGCCTACTTAAAGCTAAAATACTAGGAGTATCTGAATTCTTCAATGCTAATTCCCAGCATTCAATGGTTTCCGTAGTATCTGCGGGCCGAAAAACATTCAGATTTGGTATCGATCTTAATCCAGATAATTGTTCTACAGGCTGGTGTGTTGGACCATCTTCTCCAAGTCCAATTGAATCATGAGTCATAACATAAACCACATTCAGTTTCATGAGTGCTGAAAGTCTTATTGCTGGTTTACAATAATCACTGAAAATTAAAAAAGTTCCTCCGTAGGGAATAAATTTACTGTGTAAGGATAAGCCATTCATAATACCACACATAGCATGCTCTCTTACTCCATAATGAATATAATTTCCCTCAAAATTATATCTGCTAATTATTTTATGATTTTTGGTTTTGGTATTATTTGACCCCGCAAGATCAGCGGATCCACCAATTATCATATTTTTCTTTTCATTTAATGCAGTAAGAATTTTTTCTGAAGATTTCCTCGTTGCTAATGTTTCTAAATTTTTAATTGCGTTTTGTTTTTCTTTTTTAAAAATATCAGAAAAATTTTTTGAAAAAGTTTTCTCTATTCCACTCTTTTTTTTATTATAAAATTTTTTCCATTTCTCCTCTTTTATTTGACCTTTTTTTCCAATTTTTCTCCATTCTTCCATGATATTTTTAGGAATTACGAAAGGCTCATGTATCCATTTTAATTTTTTTCTGACCAACCTAACTTCATTTTCACCGAGCGGGCTACCGTGTGCTTTTTCACTTCCAGATTTATTAGGTGAACCAAATCCAATTTTTGTTTTACAAGATATTACAGTTGGTTTTTTCGCTGTTTGAACTTTTTTTAATGCATTAAATATTTTTTTTTCATTATGGCCGTCAATTTCAATGTAATCCCACCCATAAGAATTGAATCTTTTTTTATAATTATCAGAAACAGCTAAACTTGTTGGTCCATCGATTGAAATGGAATTATTATCAAATAACATTATTAAGTTTTTTAGACGCAAATGACCTGCAAGACTTAATGCTTCATGACTAATTCCTTCCATAAGGCATCCATCACCTGCCAATACATAAGTTTTATGATTAAATATTTTTTTTCCAAATCTTCCTCTTAATATTTCCTCTCCAACAGCAAATCCCACAGCGTTGGCAATTCCTTGACCCAAAGGTCCTGTAGTTGTTTCAATACCAGTCCCAGGATGAAACTCCGGATGACCAGCACAAATAGAGTTTAGCTGTCTAAAATTTTTAATATCTTTGAGACTAACACTTGAATATCCAGTGAGATGTAAAAGAGAATAAAGCAACATTGATCCATGTCCAGCTGAAAGAACGAATCTGTCTCTATTTATCCAGTCTGGATTTCTTGGATTAAAATTTAGAAAATTTTTAAAAAGCACAGTTGCAACATCTGCCATACCCATTGGCATTCCGGGATGACCAGAATTTGCTTTTTCTACTGCGTCAATAGACAAAAATCTTACTGCATTAGACAAATCTTTATGTAGTTTGCTCAATTACTATCCTATCTAGACTAAGAAGATTCTATTTAATATTATACTAATATATATATGAAAACTTTCAGTGAAAAAGAAAAAAAATTAAACACGTCACTTCAAAAGTTAAAGGATTTAAATTTAATAAATCCTTTCCAAAACAAACAAACTAAGTATTTGGAAGAGCAAAAAAATCAATTAGAAATTGAAAAGAACCAACTTGAAACTAAGTATAAATCATTAATGGAGAACTATCAGAAATTGAAAGATCGACTTAAAAGGAATGATTTAATACAAAAAAATAAGGAAACGATTTTCAATGAAAAAATAGATGAATTAAATCAAGAAACAGATATTTTAATGGAAGAAATAGAAAAATGGCAAACGTAAATATAAAATTTAACGGCAAAGAATTTTTGTTATCTTGTGATGACGGACAAGAAGATCATTTAGAAGAACTTTCCATTCATTTAAATAAAAAATTTGAAAACTTGAAAAATGATCTAGGGAATATTGGTGAAAACAAACTTCTTCTGATCACTTCAATAAAGATTATGGATGAATATTTTGAAACTAAAAAAAAAATTGATGAAAAAAAAAACGAGCTTAAAAAGTTAAAAGAAAAATTTTTAGAAATAAAAAAACTTGTGTACGCTTACAAAGATGACAAAGAAGAAGAAATAAAAAGTCTATTAAATAATCATCAAGAACTTAAATCTGAAATAGATAAAACAAAATTGGATTATGAAAAAATTTTAGACGAAGCAACTTCAGAAATTGATAAGTTTATAGCAAAAGTTAATCAAGATAATTCAATTCAATAATCTGTGTTGAAAAATCATATTAGAAAAAAAATAATAAAAATAAGAGAGATACAAAATAAAAATAATTTACAAGTCAAAACAAAATTTTTCAAAGAAATTTTAAAAAAAAAAAAGGTACAAAATAAAATAGTTGGTGGTTATTTTCCTATTAATTTTGAAGCAGATACTCATCAATCTATGAAAATTTTTAAGCAAAAAGGTTTTAAAATAAGTTTGCCTGTTATTAGTTCAAAATTTGATATGAATTTTTATTTTTGGAATTTTAATGATCCTCTGCATATAAATAGATACGGTATACCAGAGCCAAAATCAAAAATAAAAGTAATTCCAAGTATTTTACTAATTCCAATGGTAGCCTTCGATAAAAAATTAAATCGATTAGGATATGGGGGAGGTTATTATGATAGATTTTTAAAGAAATATGAAAAAAAAAATATCATCAAAATTGGTTTAGCAATTTCTTGCCAAGAAGTAAAAAAAATTCCATTAGATTGTTTCGATAAAAAGATGGACTTTGTATTGACAGAAAAAAAACTTTATAAATGAGAGTATTATTTTTAGGTGATATAGTCGGTAACTCAGGTAGGTATGCTATAGAGCAAAATTTAAAAGATCAAATTGTTAAAAACGATATATCATTTGTAATTGCAAATGGTGAAAATGCAGCCTTTGAAGGTGTTGGTATCACGAAAAGTATTTCTGAGAAGCTCTTTAATTCTGGAGTTGATGTAATTACCACAGGTAATCATGTATGGGACCAAAAAGAAACAGCGGACTACATCAATAAAGAGAATAGATTATTAAGACCATTAAATTTAATTAAACCTTCTCCTGGAAATGGTTTCGAAGTTTACATCTCTAAAAATGGTTTTAAAGTTGGAGTGTTAAACCTTATGGGAAACGTTTTTATGAAAAAATGTGACGACGTATTTAATGTTGCAAAAGAATTTTTGTTAAAAAAAAAATTGAAAAAAGATTACGATTTCTTATTTGTTGATTTCCATGGGGAAATAACAAGTGAAAAAACAGCAATGGGCCACTTCTTCGATGGCAAAGCAACATTGGTTGTTGGAACGCACACACATATACCAACTAACGACGCTAGAATACTAAATTCTGGAACTGCCTATCAAACAGATGCTGGAATGTGCGGTGACTATAATTCTGTAATTGGAATGAACAAAGAAAATTCTCTAAAAAGATTTTTTAAAAAAGAGTCAAAAAAACATTTTCCAGCAGAAGGTATAGCCAGTTTGTCAGGTGTTATTGTTGATTGTGATAAGGAAACAGGTTTAGCTAAAAATGTAGAAAGTTTTATTTATGGAGGTGATTTAAAAAATACTCATTAAATAACATGGCAGGACATTCACATTGGGCAGGAATTAAACATAAAAAAGGAAGAGCAGACAAACAAAGATCTAAAATTTTTTCTAAACTCTCAAAAGAAATTACAGTAGCAGCAAAGTTAGGTGATAAAGATCCTGATATGAACCCCAGGTTAAGATCAGCAATTCAAGCAGCTAGAGCTGCCAACATGCCAAAGGATAATATAGAGAGAGCAATAGATAAATCTTCGGGAAATTTGGGTTCGATTTTAGAAAATATCCGATATGAGGGATTTGGTCCTGAAAAAATAGCAGTTATTGTTGAAGCTCTCACTGATAATAAAAACAGAACAGCCTCTCAACTAAGAACCATTTTTAATAAGAATGGAGGTAATCTTGGATCGAGTGGATCGGCATCACACAATTTTAATCAGGTAGGAGTAATTAGGATAGATAAAAGCGAGATTCAGGATGAGAGAGTTTTAGAATTAGCAATAGAAGCTGGAGCAACAGAGTGTTTTAGTTATGAAGATTTTCACGAAATTCATTGTAACAAAAAGAGTATTTATAGTGTAAAAAAAAAAATAGAGGAAAGCATAGAAAATTTTATTTCAACTGAAATTGAATGGATACCAAATAATAAAGTTGTGGTAAGTAAAAATAATTTGGAGTTAGCTAAAAGTTTTTTAGAGGATCTTGATAATAACGATGATGTGCAAAATATTTATACAAACTTAAACTTGGAGAACAGATAATGTTGATAATAGGAATTGACCCAGGAATTTCAGGAGCTCTTTGCTTTATGGAAGAGGGTAAAATTATAGATGTTATTGATATGCCGAGTATGGCTGATGGAAAAAAAAATAAAAAGCAAGTAAATGGATCTCAAGTTTTTAATGAAATTTCTAGACATTTAAAAGATAATAAACCTGAGAATGTCAAAGTTATTATAGAACATGTAACAGCAATGCCAGGCCAAGGTGTTACCAGCATGTTTAATTTTGGTCAATCATTTGGTATTCTAAAAGGGGTATGTTCAGCAATGAATTTATCTATGCATTTTGTTAGACCAGCAAAGTGGAAAAAACACTTTAATTTGATAAATGCATCAAAAGACGCAAGTAGAACAAAGGCAATTGAAATTTTTCCATATTTTTCAATAAATTTGTCAAAAAAAAAAGATGCAAACAAAGCTGACGCAATACTAATTGCAAGCTATTTTGAAGAAACTTTTATTAAAAATTAAGCGTTTTTTAGTATTAGACAAATTGATGACACAATTAAGTGTGAAAGATTTTTAATGGAAGCTGATATATCTTCACAAGCAGTTGGTTTAGCGACTAATACAGACTTTTCATTGGTGCAGTTATTTTTAAGAGCTGATATTATTGTAAAATCTGTAATGATACTATTGATTGCATGCTCTATTTACTCATGGGCAATAATAATTGAAAAAATAAGATTATTTAAAAAAATAAATATCTCTACTGAAGAATTCCAAGATAAATTTTGGAAATCAAAATCAGCTGAAACATTTTATAACAATATTCCAAAAAACATAGACGATCCTTTAGCGCAAATTTTCAGAGCATCAATGGAGTCCGCATTAAAAACAAGATCCAAATCACAACTTAATGAAAGACTTTCAAATATGCTTCAGATAAATATTGAAAAGCAAATGGAGAAAATTGAAAAAAGTTATACTTTTCTCGCTACAGTGGGCTCTACGGCTCCATTCATTGGATTATTTGGGACAGTCTGGGGTATTATGAATTCTTTTCAATCTATTGCTATTTCAAGAAATACAAGTCTAGCAATTGTTGCACCAGGTATCGCTGAAGCATTATTTGCAACAGCGTTAGGTCTTTTAGCTGCAATACCTGCTGTAGTTGCTTACAATAAATTTAGCAATGACTCTAAGAAATATCTACAAAAATTAGAAAACTTCTCAAAAAGATTTTTATCAATTATTTAAAATGGCTTTTAAATTCAAAAGGTCTTCAAGAGAACCAATGAGTGAAATCAATGTAACGCCTTTTGTTGATGTAATGTTAGTGCTTCTGATAATATTTATGGTAACAGCACCTTTATTAACCGTGGGTGTGCAAGTTGATTTACCTGAAAGTTCTGCTGACTCTCTTCCAGAAGAACAAGAACCATTAACCTTGACGATTAATTCTAAGGGCGAGATATATATTCAAGAGTCAAAAGTTGAATTTGATAAGATCATAGCAAAAATTCTTGCAGTTTCAAAAAATAGAACTGATACTAGAATATATGTAAGAGGTGATCAATCTATTAACTATGGTCGAGTTTTAGAAGTAATGGGTATGTTATCTGGCTCAGGATTTACTAAGGTAGCTTTAATATCTGAGCCTTACAAGGAAAGGTAGTAATTGACTAAAAATATTCTAATTTCATCTTTGCTACATTTTTTTTTAATTTTCATTACCGCTGTAAGCCTTCCTTTTTTAGCAAAGAAACCGATAGATTTACCTCCTATTATCTCAGTTGAATTAATCCAAATAGCAGAAAAAACCAATATTCCGTTTGCTCCAAAAGCTAAAAAAATAATAGAGGAGGTTAAGAAAAAAGAAGAAAAGATTACATCTGAACAAGCTCCACCCAAGAAGGTGAAAAAAGAAAAACCAGACGCGATTCCTTTACCGAATGATAATTTAGAAAAAGTAAAAAAAATAGAGGAAAAAAAGCAAAATCCAGAAAAAATTGAGGACGAGATTAAGCAGGTCTCTGAATTTGAAAAAGATGAATTATTTGATCCAGATAGTATTGCAGCGTTGATTGATAAATCAAAAGAGGAAAATGCAGAAACAACAAAAAAAAATAACAAAATTACGCAGTCGCAAGATAAAAACGTGGATAGTATTAGCCTTACTTTGAGTGAGGAAGACGCTTTAAAAGCCCAAATATTTAGTTGCTGGAGTATTCCTTTAGGACTACCATATAATGAAAATTTATTAGTAAGAATTAAACTTGAATTAAAACCTGATGGCACTGTTATTAAGTCTGAAATTTTGGATCACGCTAGAATGAATAAACCAGGTCAGGGATTTTATAAAGTTTTGGCAGAAAGCGCTTTAAGAGCTATTAAATTATGCCAGCCTTTGAGGGTGCCCACAAAAGGTTATGAAAGATGGAAAAACTTACAACTAAATTTTGATGCAAGGGAAATGTTAGAGGGATGATTAAAAATATTAAATTTTCGATAATTTTGCTAATCATAGCAACTGTTCAATCAAATGCACTTATTGAAGTTGATATAACCAGAGGTAACCTTGATCCTCTCCCAATTGCAGTTTCGCCATTATCTTCTGATAATGAAACTAATTCAAAATTAATTAAAGAATTAAAAATAGATAAAGTAGGGCAAAAAATATCTAATGTAGTTGAAAATAATTTAAAAAATTCTGGGTTATTCAATCCATTAAATAAAGATGCTTTTTTGCAAAAACCAGATATTGCACATTTAAAACCAAGATTTGAGGATTGGTCTTTAATAAAAGCTCAAGCGTTGATTACCGGTAAAGTAACTTTAAATGATGGAAAATTAAGAGTTGAATTTAGATTATGGGATGTACTAGCAGGAAAAGAAATGATGGCCTTAGCATTTACAACAGTTCCTTCAAATTGGCGAAGAGTTGGACATATAATCACAGATAAAGTTTATGAGAGGTTGACTGGAGAAAAAGGATATTTTGACACAAGGATAATTTATGTGGCTGAAGATGGCCCAAAAACAAAAAGAATAAAAAAACTGGCAATCATGGATCAAGATGGCTCAAATACAAAATATTTAACATTAGGAAATGAATTAGTTTTAACACCAAGATTTAATCCAACTAATCAGATGGTAACTTATCTTTCTTATTTTAGAAATTTGCCTAGAGTTTATTTATTAGATATTGAGACAGGAGTTCAAGAAGTAGTAGGAGATTTTCCTGGTATGACATTTGCACCAAGATTTTCGCCAGATGGAAAAAAAATTATAATGAGTTTTGCAATGGATGGAAATTCAGATATTTACACTATGGATTTAGAAAATAGAATCGTAGATCGAATTACAAATCATCCATCAATTGATACATCTCCATCTTATTCTCCAGATGGAAAATTTATCTGTTTTAATTCAGATAGAAGCGGCTATCAACAAATTTATGTTATGAAAAAAGATGGAACAGGAGTTAAAAGAATTTCTTTTGGAAAGGGATTATACGGAACTCCAGTATGGTCACCCAGAGGAGACTTAATTGCTTTTACTAAATTACATAAGGGAAAATTTTACATAGGCGTGATGAGAACAGACGGCACTGGTGAAAGACTGCTTACAGAGAATTATTATCAAGAAGCTCCCTCCTGGTCACCTAATGGAAGAGTTTTGATTTTTTACAGAGAAACAAAGACTGACAGTCAGGGAAAGGGATTTTCAGCAAAACTATGGTCAATCGATTTAACAGGCTATAATGAGCGTATGGTAAAGACAGAATCAGACGCTTCTGACCCATCTTGGTCGTCTTTATTAAGTAATTAGATATAAATGTTATAAAATAGTTGATTTTTTGACTTGAAAGATTTATTCAGTTGTGGAAAACTTAAAATAATCAATTAAGGAGCAGTGATGAATTTAAGCAAGTTTTTTAAAAATGCATTTTTAGTAATGCTAGCATGTTTGGTACTTTCAGCTTGTGCGACTAAGAAAGTTCAAAATCAAATGCAAGGTGATGTTTATACAGGAACAGATACTGTAGAATATTTAGCATCAGGAGTTCCAGACAGAGTTTTCTTTGCAACTAACGAGTCAGTTTTAACAACTGCTTCAAGAGACACTTTAAGAAAACAAGCAGAATGGTTAAGAAAGAATTCAAAAGTAAATGTAGTATTAGAAGGTCATGCAGATGAGAGGGGTACAAGGGAGTACAACTTAGCTTTAGGAGAAAGAAGAGCTAATGCTGCTAAAGACTATTTAATGACATATGGAATTTCAGCTAACAGAATTTCAGTAATAAGCTACGGTAAAGAAAGACCAGTTGACTCAGGCTCAAATCCTTTGGCATGGTCAAAAAATAGAAGATCTGTAACTGTTAAAGCAAATTAATCTAAATTTTAGAAGACCCCAAATAGTATAATCTTTTGGGGTCTTTTTTTTGCCATCATTATAAATACAAATTAAACAAGAATGATCAAAAAATTTAAACACTATTTGTTTATTAATATTTTCAGTTTACTTATTCTAATTACACCAGTTTATGCTGATAATCATAACGTTTCTGAATTACTAGAAACGATTCAAAAAGATCTTAAAACTTTAGAAAAGGCAGTATATTCAAACTCTTCAGGTAATGATTTAAATATATCCTCTTCGATGGATCAAAATTCTGAGGAGGTGCTTACCAGGCATTTGTTAAAACTTTCAGAAATTGAAAATCAATTTCAAGAACTGACAAACAAATTTGAAGAAATCAATTTTAAGTTAGATAAACTTTCAAATAGGTTATCAAAATCACAAGCTGATAATCAATTAAGATTTCAAGAATTAGAAAATAAAAACGTAAGTTCAAAAACTATAGAAAATAATACTGCTCAATTAAATAATGATGAAGATAAAGTTTTACCAGGTTCCTCCCAACCGCAAGATTTGGGATCAATTTCATATAAAGATAATGAAACAGGAGATGAAAATCAGAAAATACAATCGATAGAAACAACTAACACAGTAGTCACAGAAACTTTTGTTTCTGAGGAAAAAATTTTACCAGAGGGCACTCCAAATGAACAATACGAATTTGCTACAAGTTTTTTAAAAGTTGGAGATTATAATATGGCAGAAAGAGCGTTTAGAGAATTTGTTGATAATAATCCAGATCATGATCTTGCTGGCAACGCACAATATTGGTATGCAGAAACTTTTCGAATAAGGCAGTTATTTACGGATGCAGCATCAGCTTATTTAGAAGGTTATCAAAAATATCCAAGAAGTCAGAAGGCTCCTATAAATTTATTAAAACTTGGTGTATCATTAGTTCAAATCGGAGAAAAAGATCAGGGTTGTTTAATGATTTCTGGCGTCGAAAAAGAATATCCAAAAGCTAATCAGTCTGTTCTTCAAAAAGCAAAATATGAGGAAAAAAAGTTTGAGTGTAAAAAAGAGGAATCTTAAAAAAACAACTTTTTTTTTAAATCAAAAATTTATTAAAAAAATTTATAATATATTTGAAAAAAATGTAAGAGGTGTAGATAGATCTCTTGTTGCTATATCAGGCGGCCCAGATAGCTTGTCATTAGCATTTCTCGCTAAATGTTACTCTTTAATTTATCCAGTAAAATTCAATTATGCTTTGGTAGATCATAGGCTAAGAAAAGATTCCAATGCAGAGGCCAAAAAAGTTGTGAAAATGTTAAAAAAGATAGGTATTAATTGTAAGATTTTAGTTTGGAGAGGAAAAAAACCAAAGTCAAATATACAGAAAATTGCAAGGGACAATAGATACAGTCTATTAATTAAAGAGTGTGAGAAATTTAATGGAAAGTCAATTTTATTAGGTCACCAAATGAACGATTTGCATGAGAACTTTTTTTTAAGAATGAGTAGGGGTAGTGGCTTAAAAGGATTGACATCGCTTGGTAAAAATTCTGAATTTTCTAATAAAAAAATATTGAGACCACTATTTAATATTTCAAAAAAAGATCTCGAAAAGCTTGCTTTAGCTGTTTTTAAGACATTCATAAAAGATCCCTCAAATAATAACGATAACTTTGCAAGAGTAAGAATAAGAAGAATTCTTGAATTGTTTAGCAAGGAGGGTTTAGAGACGAAAAAAATAAACCTAACAATTAGCAACTTAAAATCTGCAAGCGAAGCTTTAGATTTTTATGCAAAAAAAAACATTAGAGATAATACAACTTACTTCAAAAAAACAAATTTATACTTTGTAAATAAAAATTTTTTTCTAAATCCTGAGGAAGTTTTATTAAGATCTATAACTGTGATTCTAAATAATCTTAGTGGCAGGCATTATGCGCCGAGAGGCAAGAAAATCAGCAGGCTTATTCTTTTAATGTCATCTCAAAATAAGCTTGAAAAAACCACTTTAGGTGGGTGTGTTTTTGAAAAAATACACAAAACTGTGAGAATTAGTAAAGAATAAACGGGTAAGGTCAAATTACCGCAAAAATAGGTACTTGTTAAATTTAAAATAACTCTTATTTTATACGTATGAATTTCAAAAATTTAGCTATGTGGGCCATAATTGTATTTCTAACAATAGGTCTTTATAACATGTTTAAAAATCCACAGGCCAATATTTCAAAAAAAAATCAAATTAACTTTTCAGAATTTCTTACCGAAGTCGATAATGGTAGAGTTGTGAAAGTGGAGATAAAAGGAAACAACATCAATGGCGTATTATCAGATGGAAATAATTTTTCCACTTATTCACCTAATGATCCAAATTTAATTGAAAAATTATCTTCAAAAGGAGTAGCAATATCTGCAGCTCCTTTAGATGAAAAAATGCCTTCTTTATTCGGTGTATTGTTATCATGGTTTCCAATGCTTTTATTAATTGCTGTTTGGATTTTCTTTATGAGACAGATGCAAGGAGGAAAAGGCGGAGCCATGGGTTTTGGAAGATCTAAAGCTAAAATGATGAATGAATTAAAAGGAAAAGTTACTTTTAACGATGTTGCTGGTGTTGAAGAAGCCAAAGAAGAAGTTGAAGAAGTTGTTGAATTTTTAAGAGACCCAAAAAAATTTAGTAGATTAGGTGGGAAAATACCTCGTGGATGTTTATTAGTTGGCCCTCCTGGAACTGGAAAAACCTTGTTGGCTAGAGCAATAGCTGGCGAAGCAGGTGTTCCATTTTTCACAATTTCTGGATCAGATTTTGTTGAAATGTTTGTAGGAGTTGGAGCATCTAGAGTGAGAGATATGTTTGAGCAAGGAAAAAAACACTCACCTTGTATAATATTTATTGATGAGATTGATGCAGTAGGAAGAAGTAGGGGAGCTGGATTAGGTGGTGGAAATGATGAAAGAGAGCAAACATTAAACCAACTTCTTGTGGAGATGGATGGGTTTGATACTAACGAAGGTGTAATAATTATAGCCGCAACAAATAGACCTGATGTCTTGGACCCGGCTTTGTTAAGGCCAGGAAGATTTGACAGACAAGTTGTAGTATCATTACCTGATATAATCGGAAGAGAGAAAATTTTGAAAGTTCATTCTAAGAAAATATCTATGGCACCAGATATAAATTTAAGAACTGTGGCTAGGGGAACTCCAGGATTTTCAGGTGCTGATTTAGCAAATTTAGTTAATGAATCTGCTTTATTGGCAGCAAGAAAAAACAAAAGAATTGTTACAAATCAAGAATTTGAGGAAGCAAAAGACAAAGTTATGATGGGTGCTGAGAGAAGATCAATGGTAATGACTGAAGAAGAGAAGAAGCTTACGGCATATCATGAGGCAGGACATGCTATAGTTACTATAAACGAAAAAGCGGCTTATCCAATCCATAAGGCTACAATTATTCCAAGAGGGAGAGCTTTAGGAATGGTTATGCAGTTACCAGAAAAAGATGAAGTATCTCAAACCAGAGAGCAGTTACATGCTCAAATGGCAATCGCAATGGGAGGAAGAGTTGCGGAAGAATTAATTTTTGGCGATGATAAGGTAACAACAGGTGCAGTAAGCGACATAGAACAGGCTACTAAAAGAGCAAGGGCAATGGTTATGAGAGCTGGATTAAGTAAAGAATTAGGTCCAGTTGCATACGGTGAAAACGAAGAAGAAGTATTCTTAGGAAGATCCGTGGCTCGTCAACAAAACATGTCTGAAGAAACTGCGAAAAAAGTTGATGTTGAAATAAGAAAATTTGTTGAAAAAGGTTACGAAAGAGCAAGAAAAGTTTTAACGGAAAAAATTGATGACTTACACAAACTTGCAAAAGCATTATTAACTTATGAAACTCTAACAGGTAAAGAAATTGAGGATTTAGTTAACAAAAATATCTACCCTGCTGGAAAACAAGATGTAAAAGACGAGAGTGACGATCAATCCTCAGCCCTTGGTTCAATTGGTCTAAAACCAAAAATAGTCCACTAATCCTTAATGGATAAATATTACACTAAACCGTGTAATTTTTATTTTGGAAGAAAATCAAAAAAAAAAGTCCAAAACAAAGAAGCTTTACCGCTTAACGGAAACAAATCAATATCATTTGATACAATCGAAATAATATCAAGGAAAGAAAAGAAATTAGTAAGCATAAAAAAAATAAATAATTTGGGACTAAGTTTAAGAAAAAAAATTAATTCTGATATTTCAAATATTGTTAAAAAAAAAAATTTCAAAGGATTAAATTTTACAACTTTTCCAATTTTAATGGGAGTCATAAATATGACTCCAGACAGTTTTTCTGATGGGGGCGAATATAATCAAATTAATTCTGCTATGGCACGTGCTAATTATTTTATTAAAAAAGGTTGTAAAATAATTGATGTTGGGGGTGAGTCTACAAGGCCAGGTGCAAAAGATATCAGTGTGAAAAAAGAATGGAGAAGAATAGAAAGTTTTTTTAAAAAATCAAAAAAACTAAATTGTTTAATTTCTGTTGACACTAGAAAGAGAAAAATTATGGATCTTGCCAATAAGTACAAAGTTGATTTAGTAAATGATATTTCAGGTTTAAGTTATGACAAATTTACAATCGATTTTTTGAGAAAAACAAAAAAATCGTTTGTTATTCATCATAGCAAAGGTTTACCTACAAATATGCAAAAGAAACCAAATTATAAAAACGTACTACTAGATATTTATGATTTTTTTGAAAATAAGTTAAAAATAATTAATAAAAGTGGAATAAAACATAAAAATATCATTTTAGATCCAGGAATTGGTTTTGGTAAAAACTTGAAACATAATATTACTCTTTTAAAACATATTTCTATTTTTCACTCCCTTGGTTATCCTGTAATGTTAGGTGTATCGAGAAAAAGATTTATAAAAGATTTAGTAGATATAAATGATAGCAAAGAAAGAATTGGAGGAACAATTTCCTCAAGTATATGGTTAATGATGCAAGGTGTGCAAATTTTAAGAGTTCATGATTTTAATGAAATTAATCAAGCTATAAAAGTTTTTAGATCTTTAAGATTTTAATAATGTTTAAAAAATACTTTGGAACTGACGGTATAAGAGGGATGGTTAATGATGGAAAAATTAATGGTGGAATGTTTTTCAAATTTGGTTTAGCAGCCGGAACCTATTTTAAAAATTTAAAAAAAAGTAAACAAATTGCTGTTATAGCGAAAGATACTAGACTTTCAGGCTATACTTTAGAACCAGCTTTGGTATCTGGACTTGCTTCTGCAGGAATGCATGTTTTTACTTTGGGACCATTACCTACTAATGGTTTAGCAATGCTAACAAAAAAAATGAAAGCAAATTTAGGAATTATGATAACCGCTTCACATAATCCTTATTATGATAATGGTTTAAAATTATTTGGTCCAGATGGGTTAAAATTATCAGATAAAATAGAAAAAAAAATAGAGAAATTAATTGACTCAAAAATTACGAATAATTTAACACAACCAAAAAATTTAGGTCGAGTAAAGAGACTAGAAGAAGCATCAAATGAATATATAAAAATTTTAAAAAAAAACTTTCCAAATGATTTTAATCTAAAAGGAATAAGTATTGCAATTGATTGTGCAAACGGTGCTGGCTACAAAACTGCACCATTATTATTTAAATCTTTAGGTGCAAAAGTTTATGATATTGGTGTCTCCCCAAATGGGTTAAATATCAATGACAAATGCGGTTCAACTTTCCCCAAAAAAATAAAGGCACTTGTATCAAAAAAAAAAGTTGATCTTGGTATATCTTTAGATGGTGATGCAGACAGAATAATAATTTGTGATGAAAATGCAAAAGTTATTGATGGTGATCAAATTATTGCAATGTTAGCTAGACGATGGAAACGAAAAAAAATTTTAAAAGGTGGTGTGGTAGGTACTTTAATGTCCAATTTTGGTTTAGAGATTTTTTTTAAAAAAAATAATATAAAATTTTTAAGAGCAAATGTAGGAGATAGATTTGTAAAAGAAAAAATGCAAAAAAATAGATTCAATCTAGGAGGGGAACAATCTGGTCATATTATATTAGGTAAATTTGCTACTACAGGCGACGGATTATTAGTTGCACTTGAAATTCTTTTTTCAATGAGGAAAGGCCAAAAAGCAAGTCAATTATTTAATAATTTTGTTCCAATTCCTCAAGTATTAGAGAACGTTAAAGTAAAAGATAAAAATATAATAAATTCACCAGAGTGTAAAAAAGCAATAAAGAAGGCAATAAGATTATTGAAAAATAATGGAAGAATTTTAGTTAGAAAATCTGGAACTGAACCAATGATTAGAATTATGGCTGAAACAAATAACAAAGAACTTTTATTTAGATGTATTAAAATTATAAAAAGGTCGTTGATCAATTGAAAATAAAATCAAAATTATTAATTATAGCTGGATCAGACTCATCTGGTGGTGCAGGTATTCAAGCTGATATTAAAACTATGACTGCATTAGGATCTTATGCAATGACTGCTATAACTGCTTTGACAGCACAAAATACTACTGGAGTATCGTCTATAGTAAAAATTTCAAGTAAAGAAATTTCTAAACAAATAGAATATACTTCAAAAGATATAAAGCCAGATGCAATTAAAATCGGAATGCTTCACTCTGCAGAAGTGATAGATGCAGTGATAAAATCATTGAAAAAAATTAAAGTTAATAAAATAATTTTTGATCCCGTAATGGTTACTACAAGTGGGGTTAGATTAATTAACAAAAAAGCTGTTGATAAAATTAGAAATCTTTTAATTAAAAAAGTTGATTTAATAACACCAAATATTCCAGAAGCAGAACTTCTTGTTAAAATAAAAATTGTATCAGTCGATGATATGATTTTTGCTGCAAAAAAGCTTATAGACATGGGTGCAAAAAATGTTCTATTAAAAGGTGGTCATTTAAAAGAAAAAACAATAACAGATATTTTTGTAAATAAGACAGAGATTAAAATATTTAAAAACAAAAAGATTCGTACAAAAAACTTACACGGAACAGGCTGTTCATTATCCAGCGCAATAACGACGTATTTCTCATGTGGAAAAACATTAAAGAAATCTTGTGAGCTAGCAATAAATTATGTTAACCATTCTATTAAAAGCAGTCCAAAATATGGAAAAGGAAATGGACCAATCAATCATTTAATAAGTTTTAAATTAGATAAAAAATATTTATGAACAATGTTGCAGTAATTGGCTCACAGTGGGGAGACGAGGGAAAAGGAAAAATTGTAGATTGGCTTTCTAGTGAGGCAGATGTAGTTGTCAGATTTCAAGGGGGACATAATGCTGGACACACATTAGTAATTGATGGAGTGACATATAAATTAAGACTACTTCCGTCTGGAATAGTAAGAAAAAATAAGATTTCAGTTATTGGAAACGGAGTTGTGATAGATCCTTGGGCATTTCTTGATGAAATAAATGAGATAAGATCAAAAGGTGTAAAAGTTGGTGAAGATAATTTAATAATTTCAGAGTCTGCAAATTTAATTTTACCATTTCATAAAGAAATGGATGAAATTAGAGAGGATGCAGCTGGTAAAGCTAAAATAGGAACTACCAGAAGAGGAATAGGTCCTGCATATGAAGATAAAGTTGGAAGGAGATCAATAAGAGTAATGGATCTTATTTCAGAAAAAAATCTTGATCAAAGGCTTGAAACAGTGCTTTTGCACCATAATGCTATTCGAAAGGGCCTTGGTAAAAGTATTTTTAAAAAAGATAAACTTAAAGATGATTTATTAAAAATTGCGCCTGAGATTTTGAAATTTTCAAAACCAGTTTGGAATAAAATCTATGAGTTTAAGAAGCAAAATAAAAAAATATTATTTGAGGGAGCTCAGGGAATATTATTGGATGTAGACCATGGAACTTACCCTTTTGTTACCTCTTCCAATACTGTTGCGTCGGCTGCTGCAACCGGCTCTGGCTGTGGACCAAATTCTATTAATTATGTTTTAGGAATAACGAAAGCGTATACTACCAGAGTGGGTGAAGGACCATTTCCTACTGAATTAAAGGATGAGATAGGGGAAAAACTTGGAACAAGGGGAAAGGAATTTGGAACAGTAACAAGTAGAAAAAGAAGGTGTGGATGGTTTGATGGTGTTTTAGTAAGACAAACAATAAAAATTTCTGGGATTGATGGTATTGCCTTAACAAAACTTGATGTCTTAGATGAATTAGACGAAATAAAAATGTGTATAGCATACAAGATCGACGGAAAAGAAATTGACTATCTGCCTGCTGCAGTAGAAGATCAATTAAAAGTAAAACCTATTTATCAATCCTTTAAAGGTTGGAAAACTAAAACAAGAGGAATAAAAAAATTTGATGATCTACCTACAAATGCAAAAAATTATATAAAAGAATTAGAAAAATTTATAGAAACAAAAGTTTCAAGCATATCAACAAGTCCAGAGAGAAATGATACTATTTTAATTGTTGACCCTTTTAAAACTTAATGTGCTGGTAAAAGATTTTTTGATTTAGCGGAATTAAGCATATGCTTTTGTAATTTTTCGAAAGCCTTGTTTTCAATTTGTCGAATTCTTTCTCTACTAATTTTAAATTTTTTACTTAAATCTTCTAAGGTTTCTGGTTCTTCATTAAGCCTTCTTGCATATAAAATTTGTCTTTCTCGATCATTTAGGATTTTAATAGAATCTTTTAAAAGATCTTTTCTTTGTTCCATTTCCTCTTGTTGTGCAAATTTTAGTTCTTGATCCATTTCATTGTCAATTAACCAATCTTGCCATTCATCTCCATCCTCCCCTATAGGTGCATTCAGTGATTGTTCGCGTCCTGATAGTCTTCTGTTCATTGATACCACTTCATCCTTAGTTACATTTAATTTTTGAGCGATGTTTTTAACATGTTCATCTTTCAAGTCACCTTCAGTCTGTGGTGCAATCTGGTTTTTTAATTTTTTTAAATTAAAAAATAATTTTTTTTGAGCAGTTGTGGTTCCAATCTTTACTAAACTCCAAGATCTTAAAATATATTCTTGTATAGATGCTTTAATCCACCACATTGCGTATGTAGCCAATCTGAAACCTTTTTCAGGTTCAAACTTTTTTACAGCCTGCATAAGTCCAACGTTTCCCTCTGATATAATTTCATTAATTGGTAAACCGTAACCTTTGTATCCCATCGCAATTTTTGCAACTAGTCTCAAATGACTCGTGACTAACTTTTCTGCCGATTTTACATTTCCAGTAGATTTCCAATTTTTTGCTAACATATATTCTTCTTCTGCATCCAACATTGGAAATTTTTTTATTTGATCTAAGTAGGCAGCAAGACCACCTTCATTAGATAGTACGGGGAACTTCATAGACGTTGAACTCATAGAAGTATTTATTTAATAAAATTTTCCAATTTTACAATGGTTTTATTTACAAGTATTTTTAAGCTTTTTAAGCACTAATTCCAAATCTTTTGGTAATTTACATGTAAACTCTAATTCTTGGCCAGATCTTGGGTGAACAAAGCCAATACTTTTTGCATGCAAAAATTGTCTATCTAAGTCAATGAGAGTTTTTTCAAGTTGTGAGTCTATATTTTTAATTTTTTTAAACCTTTTTTTATATTTTTTATCTCCCAAAATATTATTTCCTTTATATGCCATATGTACTCTTATTTGATGTGTGCGACCTGTTTCAAGTTTGCATTCAACTAAGCTAAATGTCGGTATTTTTTTATTTTCAAAAACATTTAAAGTTTTATAATTCGTTATTGCTTTTTTTCCCTTTGATATACTCACTTCCATTAATTGTCTGTTCTTAGAACTTCTTTTGATGTAAGTTTCAATTTTACCTTTTTGAGGCCTTAGCTTTCCCCATATTAAAGCCTGGTAAATTCTTTTGATAGCGTGGTTATTAAATTGATTTGATAAATTTTCGTGGGATATATTATTTTTTGCTATTAATATTAAACCAGAGGTATCTTTATCTAATCTATGCACAATACCAGGTCTTAGCTCATCACCAATATTTGAGAGTTTTTTATTATAATTTATTAGTGCATTTACAATTGTATTGTTATAATTGCCTGGGCCTGGATGAATTGATATTCCTGCGTTTTTATTGATGACCAATAAATCTTCGTCCTCAAAAATAATATCTAATTCATATTTATATGGTTCTAAGGATAATTGTTTAGGTTCAGGTATTTCTAATATTATTGAGTCATTAATAGAAATTTTTTTCGATGGATCTTTAATTACTCTTTGATTTATTTTTAATTTAGAATTAATAATTAAATTTTTTATTCTTGTTCTACTTAATGTAGGCTCTTTGCCAGTAATATATTGATCTACTCTCGGATTATCTTCTACTTTATCTACAATTAATTTAATGATATTTTTCATAGATTATAATATTAATACTATATGCGCTTGTAGCTCAACTGGATAGAGCGCCAGATTTCGGCTCTGGAGGTTCAGGGTTCGACTCCTTGCAGGCGCACCAAATTATTCACCTATATTTATTAAAGATCCTTTTTTTCTGGCTTGACTGAAAGAGTAATAAAATAGAGAGATACCTATAAATAAATAAATTGCATTTAATATAAACGCATTTTTGATATTGGAATAATTTACTACTTGATTTACAAGTATTGACCTAGCTTCTTCAAAAATATAAACTAGCGGTAATCCTTTCGCAACATTTTGAAAAAAATCAGGTAAAATCTCAATTGGGTAATAAATGCATCCAAGAGGTGCAAGTAAAAATAAAGATGACCATGCAATATTTTCAAAAGCTGGTCCATATCTTAACAGTCCAGAGGAAACAAAAAGACCTAAAGTGATTCCAAAAATGTATAAACTTAAAAATAAAAAAAATAATGGAATTCCCAAGTTTAAAATTGATATTCCAAATAAAGGACTTGTTATTAATATTGCAGGAACCAAACCAATTAATGTTCTAATTAATGCAGTACCCACCAACGCAGTGATGATTTCACTTATACGCATTGGAGCAATAAATAAATTTGTAAAGTTTCTGCTCCAGATTTCTTCCAAAAATAGCATGTTAAAACTGATACTTGATCTAAATAAAAAATCGTAAAGAATAGCGCAAGTTAAAATAACTCCTACAGTGTTGTTGTAATAATCACTATATGTTGTGAAAAACTTTGAAATAAATCCCCATAAAATAATTTGTATAGTTGGCCAGTATATTAAATCTAGGATTCTAGGAAGAGAACTTTTAATTAAAAAAAAATGTCTTAAAAATAATCCAATTATTCTATTTAAGCTCATGATTGTTCCTATTAAGTTTTAAAAATACTTCTTCCAGATTTCTTTTACCATGCTTTTTAATAAGGTCGTTAGGTGTACCTTTATCTATAATTACTCCATTATTCATCATCAAAACATTTTTACAAAGTCTTTTGACTTCATCCATATTATGAGAAGCTAACAAGATTGACATTTTTTTTTCTTTCGAAATTTTTTCAATAAAGGATCTTACAAAGTCTCCTGTTTCAGGATCTAAAGATGCAGTTGGTTCATCTAAAAATAATATGGATGGTTCGTTAATCAATGCTTTAGCTAAGCTTACTCTATTTTTTTGGCCAGATGAAAGTTCTCCGGTTTTTTTATTTATAAATTCTTCTAATCTTAGTTTTTCAGATAAATATTCTATTCTTTCAGAAATAAATTTTACACCGTATAATTTTCCATAAACTATTAAATTTTCTTTAACCGAAAGTTTTTTGGGCAACTCAATGTATGGCGAGATAAAATTCATTTTATGAAGTAAAGATATTCTATTTTTTTCGATGTCCATACCATGAATAACAACCTTTCCATTTGAAGGTTTTAACAAGCCCAACATCATAGCGATTGTAGTAGTTTTTCCACAGCCGTTTGGTCCAAGTAATCCTAAAATTTCATTCTCGTTTATTGTAAAACTAATTTCTTTAACAGCTTCTTTTTTAAAATAATTTTTTGATAAATTTTCTACAATTACTGATTTTTGCATGATTTATCTTTTTGATGCTCTTTTTAACCTATCGTTTATAGTTTGACCTATTCCGATATTAGGAATTCTTTCAATTGCAATTTTTTTAAATTTTAATCTTTTAATATTTCTAAGTGTTTTATACAAATTTTTTCCAGCTTCTCTTAAATTTTTGTTTTTTGATAAATAAAAATAATTCTTATCAAATTTCTTCCTTTTTTGGATTAATACAAATGCCTCATCTGTGTAATGTTTTTTTGCGTTTAGCCTAATTGGAATTCCTGGTGAATAATGAAATTTAGACTGCCCTGGCACTTTTGTTGATTTATTTTTTGTATAATTTAACTTTCTTTTTAGGACTTTGCTTATTTTTTTTATGTCTAGACCACCTAATCTTAAAACCTTTGGTTTGTTTATTAAATTTATTATTGTAGATTCTAAACCAACCTTTGAATCACCACCATCCAAAATAAATTTTATTTTATTTCCAAATTCCTCTTTGACATCTTTTTTTGAAACTGGACTTAGTTGCGTATAAATATTTGCACTAGGTGCTGCTAAGGGATATTTTAAATATGAAAGTAAATTTCTGGTTACCGAATTTTTTGGGAATCTTACTGCCAAGGTTTTTTTTCCATTCGTCACATTTTTTGATATTTTACTTTCTCTTCTTAATTTTAAAACAAATGTTAAAGGACCTGGGCAAAACCTACTATATAACTTTTGAAAATTACTATTTATTTCGCAATCTTTTCTCAAATCTTTAACTCTAGAGTAATGTACTATTAGAGGATTGGATTTTGGTCTTTTTTTTAGTTTGAAAATTTTTGACGTAGCTTGATTGGAATATGCATTAGCAGCAAGCCCATATACAGTTTCAGTAGGTATTGCTACGCAATGATTTCTGTCTAATAAATATTTAGCTTTTTTAATATTTGAAAGATCTTTTTTCATGTAATATTAACAACTTTTATATGAAAGATAAAAATTTGCCAGATGATATTAAAAATAAATCTCTTAACGAGTTAACTGATTTAGCAAATAATATTATTAAAAATCTAGAGAATAAAAATACCCTCGTTGGATCAATAGAAGAGTATCAAAAATTGATTAAATTAAATTTATTAATTGAAAAGCAATTTCAAAAAGCTTCTAAAGAACTATCTAAATCTACTAGGGAAAAAATACAAAATGTGCTGAAGAAAAATGAAAAAAAAACTAAATAAGGTTGCGAAAGATACAAATCTATTCCTTAAAAAATTTATATTTAATCAAAAAAAAACAGACTTATTAAATCCGATAAAATATGGATTATTACCAGGGGGAAAAAAAATTAGATCAAAATTAATAGTTGATGTTGGAAGAATTTTTAATATCGAATATAAAAAATTAATCCAAATTAGTGCAGCAGTTGAATGTATTCATGCTTATTCTTTGATACATGATGATCTTCCTTGTATGGACAATGATAGGTTAAGAAGAGGAAAATTGTCTACTCACGCTAAGTTTGGAGAGTCCACCGCAATCCTAGCTGGTAACTCCTTACTAACTATAGCGTTTGAGATTCTTAGCCAATCCACTTTGAAAATAGACTATAAGTCAAAAATAAACTTGATAAGTCTCTTATCTAAGAGTGCAGGGCATACCGGAATTGCTGGTGGTCAGTACTCAGACCTAAAATTTGAAAAAAAGAGAAAATCTTTTAAAAAAATTGTTGATATGCAAATTAATAAGACAGGAAAACTATTTAGCTTTTGTTGCATGGCACCTGTAATTTTGTCGAAAAAAAAAAAATATTTGAAATTGTTCAATTCTATAGGTTCAAAAATAGGATTGCTATTTCAAATTGCAGATGACTTGATAGACTATTCTGGATCCACAAAAAAAGCTGGAAAAAAAACAAGAAAAGATTTGAAAAAAGGCAAGGCAACCTTAATTGGTTTACTAGGATATAAAAATACTGTTAAATATGGAGATA
>CACPBW010000009.1 GCA_902632275.1 uncultured Pelagibacteraceae bacterium
AAAATTATGTATAGCAAATTTGGACAATTCATTAATGGAAAATGGCAACAGTCTTCAGATAAACAAACATACGAAGTAATTAATCCTGCAAATGAAGAAATTATTGGTCATGCATCAAAAGCAGGCGCAAAAGATGTAGATGATGCTCTTAAATCAGCACAAAAAGGTTTAGAGGTTTGGAAAAATACACCACCTTGGCAAAGATCTTACACATTAAGAAAAATTGCAGATAAGATGAGAGAAAAACAAGATGTCTTAGCAAAGTGGATGACACTTGAAGTCGGAAAACCATTTGCAGAAGCAAAAGGTGAAGTTGGAGGATCAGCAGATATTTTTGAATGGAACGCAGAAGAAACAAAAAGAATTTATGGTCAAACCGTTGAAAGCAGATTTATAGATACTAGAGTACATGTATATTATCAACCAGTCGGAGTAGTGGCTGCACTATCGCCATGGAATTTTCCATTAGTTTTATCTTCAAGAAAAATTTCAACAGCACTAGCAGCTGGTTGTTCGGTAATTATAAAACCTGATGTTATAACACCAGGGACAGTTATGGAGCTTGTAGATATATGCAGAGAGTGTGGTGTTCCAGCTGGTGTTGTAAATTTACTTTCTGGAGATCCACCTAGTATTGCATCACAATTGATTTCATCTGATATAATTAAAAAAATATCAATAACTGGTTCCTCAAGAGTTGGTAAACTAATATTAAAACAAGCCGCAGATAAAGTTCAAAGAGTAACAATGGAACTAAGTGGACACTCCCCTTTTATTGTTTTTGATGATGCCGATATTAAAAAAGCTACAGATATGGCTATTGCAGCAAAATTTAGAAATAACGGTCAAGTATGTATATCTCCAAATAGATTTTATATCCAAGAGAATAAAAAAGATGAATTCGTAAATTTATTTATTGAAAAAACAAAAAAATTAAAAATAGGTGATGGTATGGATCCAACAGTTCAATTGGGCCCTTTGACAACAAAAAAAAGATTAAATGAAGTTGAAGAATTAGTCGAAACAACAAAAAAAGAAGGTGGTAAAGTTCTTCTAGGCGGAAAAAGACCTAAAGGATTTAATAAAGGATTTTATTATGAACCAACCATTTTTGATAATATTAAAGATGATTTTACAATTATGAAAGTTGAACCTTTTGGACCTTTAGTTCCAATGCTATCATTTAAAACATTTGACGAAGTTATTGAAAGAGCAAATAATCATGAATTAGGTTTATCAAGTTACATTTGTACTAATTCAATGGAGAAAGCCCATAGAGCCTCAGAGCTTATGGAAACAGGAACTGTTGCGGTAAATACACCATTGGTCGCTATAGCGGAAGCACCTTTTGGTGGAATAAAGCAAGCAGGCTACGGAAGAGAAGGCGGCTCTATGGCAATTAAAGATTATCTTAATGTAAAGTATACTCATCTTGGGTTAAAAGGATAAATGGTAAAAGTTAAAAAAAAAGAAGTTAAAACAGCTGCAAAAGCTTTATCATCTTGGAAAAAGATGATGCCGTTTTACTATGGTGCAGTTTGGATAATATTACTTTTAATCGTATTTTTAAAATGAAACTCGCAAGAATTGGAAATCCAGGTAAGGAAAAACCAATTATAGTCGATAAAGATAATAATTATAGAGACGTATCTTCTGTAATAAAAGATTTTAATTCAGATAATTTAAATTTCAAAACCTTAGAAAAATTAAAAAATATAAAACCTGAAGATTTACCTATATTAGAAAAAAATCAAAGGATTGGAGCTTGTGTTAATAAACCTTCCAAATTTATTGGAATAGGTTTAAATTTTAAAGATCACGCAATAGAACAGAATATGCCTATTCCAAAAGAGCCTATAATATTTTCTAAATTCACTAACAGTGTATCAGGACCTAATGACGATATTGTAATACCAAAAAATTCTAATCATACAGATTGGGAGGTTGAATTAGGTTTTGTAATAGGAAAGAAATGTTCTTATGTTAGTGAAAAAGATGCAATAGATTATGTTTTAGGTTTTTTCCTAGTAAATGATGTAAGTGAAAGAAACTTTCAAAAGAATAAAGGCGGTTCGTGGGATAAAGGAAAAGGTTTTGATACTTTTGGACCTATAGGTCCCTACATATTAACAAAAGATGAAATTTCAGATGTTCATAATTTAAATATGTATTTAGATGTTGATGGAGAACGAATGCAAACAGGCAATACAAATCAAATGATATTTAATATAAACCAACTTGTATCTTATATGAGCCACTGCATGACTTTGTACCCAGGTGATATATGTTGCACAGGAACACCACCAGGCGTTGGAGAAAATAGAAAACCATCTAAATTTTTATTAGGTGGTGAAATTGTTAAGCTTGGAATAGATAACTTAGGAGAACAAACGCACAAAGTTGTCAATAACAATGCTTAAAAGAGATTTATATTACGAAGGAATACCCACTAAATCACAAAGAGATGACGCAAGATATTTAGGCGATATACTTGGAAGAGTTATTAGAAAACAAGAGGGTCAGAACTTTTTTAATTTAGTAGAAAAAATAAGACTTCTTTCAAAAGCAAATGTCAAAAATATAAATAATAAAAAAAGATTTAAAATAATTATTTCAGAAATAAACAAACTAAGTCCTATAAATATTTTTAAATTATCAAGGGCATTTACTCATTTTATGAACTTTTTAAATTTAACAGAATTATTAGACTCTTCTAGAAAATTAGATGAATTTGAAAATTCTAAAATAAAAGATGAACACAAATATATTTTTATAGAAGAAATATTCGAAAATCTTTTTAAATCAAGAAAAGTTTCAAATAATAAAATTTATAATATTGCAAAAAATCTCAATATCGGAATTGTATTAACTGCTCATCCAACTGAAGTTAAAAGAAGAACTTTAATTCAAAAATATCATAAAATAATTGAGATTATGGAGCAAAGAGATCTACTCAAACATTATCCTTCAAAAGTAAAAATTTTAGATAAAAAACTCTACGATGAGTTTACAATTATTTGGAACACCGATGATTTAAAAAGATTTAGACCTAGTCCAACTGATGAAGCTAGATGGGGTCTTGCAGTAATTGAAGATAGCTTGTGGGAAACAATTCCAAAAGTTTATAGAAGATTAAATGGAATTTTTTTAAAAAATATGGGGAAAAATTTACCAAAAAATTTTAATCCAATTCAGTTTGGTTCTTGGATGGGTGGCGACAGAGATGGAAATCCAAATGTAACTTCCTCTATTACTAAGGAAGTAATTTTATTATCACGTTGGGAAGCAGCAAAATTATATGAAAAGGAATTAACTAAGTTAATAAGATCTTTTTCCATGGAAAAATGCTCAAATAAAATACTTAAAATTACTGGAAAAACCTTTGAGCCATATAGAGTATTTCTGAGACCACTTAGGGATAAAATGAGGTTAACGCATAGAGCGATAGAAAATCATCTTGTAAGACAAAAACCTCTTGACCAAAATAAACTTTTGTCCTCTAGAGAAGAAATCTTAAAACCCTTAAGGGTCGTTAGAGAGTCTCTTGAAAAAAACCAAAATGAAAATATTGCTAGTGGTGAGCTATTAGACCTAATGAGAAGAGCGAAATGTTTTGGCATAAACCTTGCTAGATTGGATATAAGACAGGAGTCCTCAAGACATTCACAATTACTTAATGAATTTATCAAAAAGAAGTACAAAGCTGATTATTATAAATGGACAGAAAAGCAGAGAATTAATTTTTTATCCAAGAATTTAAAAACTAATAAAAAAATAATTAAAAATTTTAAATTTAAAAATAAAGAAAATCTCGAAGTTTGGTCTACTTTTAAGATTTTAGCAGATCAACCTGAAGAATGTCTAGGTGCGTATATAATTTCAATGACTTCATCTGCTTCTGATATTTTAGCAGTTTCGTTTTTACAGAAAGAAGCAAATATTAATAAAAGATTAAGAGTAGTACCATTATTCGAAACATTAGATGACTTAAAAAACGCAAAATCAATCATGAATAATTTATTTTCATTAAGTTGGTATAGAAAATTAATTAAAAAAAATCACGAAATTATGATTGGCTACTCAGATTCAAGTAAAGATGCTGGAAAGCTCTCTGCAAGTTGGCACCAATATAAACTTCAAGAGGAAATAGTTAAGTTAGGAAAAAAATATAGAATAGATCTTACATTTTTTCATGGCCGAGGAGGATCTGCAGGTAGAGGAGGTGGCCCAATTCAATCAACACTAAGATCACAACCCCCAGGTTCTGTAAATGGTAAAATTAGAATCACAGATCAAGGTGAAATGATACAACAAAAATATGGCTATGAACCTATAGCAAAATATAATCTTTGTAGTTATATCGGTGCAGTCATGCAAGCAACATTAAATCCACCACCAAAACCAAAAGAAAGTTGGAGAAACTTAATTGAGGATATGACACAGATATCAACTAGATCTTACAGAAAAAATATTAGAGAAAATACAGATTTCATAAGATACTTTAAAACTGTAACACCGCATCTTGCGCTTGGAAAATTATCAATTGGATCTAGACCGTCTAAAAGAAAAAATGTCGATAATATAAAAGGACTTAGAGCAATTCCATGGGTTTTCGCATGGACCCAAATAAGATTAATGCTACCTGCATGGCTTGGGACAGGCGAGGCATTAAAATATTCCTCAGTTAAGAAATTTAAATCTGTATTAATTGATATGGAAAGAAATTGGCCTTTCTTTAATTCAACAATGGATATCTTAGATATGGTTATTTCAAAAGTAGATCCTGAAATTTCTGAAGTCTATGAACAGGGTTTAGCTGATGCTAAATTAAAAAAAGTTGGTGAGAAACTAAGAATGGAATTTGATAATATTAAAAAGTTAAATCAATTTATAACTCCAACAGAAATTATAAATCAAAGAAAAAAATTTAGATCATCAGTAATTGTAAGAAATATATATACAGAGGTACTTAACATTCTGCAAGCTGTGGTTATGAAAAAATTATCTAAAAAGGGAATACAAAAAAAACACAAAAAATATTTAGATGATGCAATGATGACCTCCATAGCAGGTATTGCAGCTGCAATGAAAAATTCAGGATAAAATGACAGAAATTTTTATTGCATTTGGTGCTGGATTAATAAGTTTTTTATCACCTTGTGTCTTACCACTTATACCAGGTTATATATCTTATATATCAGGTTCCACTTTAGAGAATCTGTTAAAAAGTAAAAATGTAAACTTGTTACCAATAATTTTATTCACTCTAGGTTTTTCAGTTGTCTTTATTATCTTTGGTGCTTCAGCAACATTTTTAGGAAAGATTTTGTTGAAAAACTCTTTTCCATTAAGGATCATAGCTGGATTAGTAATTATAATTTTTTCTCTTCACATTTTAGGAGTTTTAAATCTTAATTTTTTGAATTATGAAAAAAGATTGAATGCCGAAAAAAATAGTAATATTTTTAGTTCATTTTTAGTAGGTATGGCTTTTGCATTTGGTTGGACACCTTGTATAGGACCAATTCTTGGATCTATCTTGATTTTGGCATCAACAACTGAAAGTATTTATGAAGGAATAATGCTTTTAACTTTTTACTCATTAGGATTGGCTATACCTTTTATATTGGCTGGTTATGCTATCCAAAAGTTTCTTCTAATTTCGAAAAATATTAAGCAAAAAATGAATATTATAACAAAAACTGGAGGTGTCCTCTTATTCCTTACTGGAATATTAATAATAACAAATCAACTTCAAGCAATAGGTTTTTATTTGCTAGAATACATTCCTTTATTAGGAAAAATTGGATAAATTTTTAATATATTTTTTTAACTACTTTTTTTTTGTTTTGTATAAAGAATTAAAATTACTCCAATTAAAATTATAAATCCTCCAAGGTAAAGCTCTGTTGTTGGTTTTTCTCCAAGAAGAAGTATCGCGGCTAACAAGCCAGTTAAAGGTATTCCCATAGTAACAATGGGTAATACTTTATATAATGGGTTATTTTTTAATACGTAATAAAAACATCCGTAGGTAACTGGTTGCATAAAAAATCCTAAATAAAACGCAATTGCCCAACTATTAATGTTTGCAGATTTAATATAATTTATTGTGTTACCATCAAGGATAGCTGATAAAAAAATTAATATTGGTCCAGAGAATATAGCAAGCCACGCAACAAGTGTTAGAGGACTTATTTCTTTACTCAATGGTTTAACCAAAACTTGTCCTAAGGCCCAAATAGCAGATCCTAATATTGTAAGAAATATACCTAAAAATTTTCCCTCTAAATTAGGAGAGCCTGTTAAAATGTATACACCAACAAATGCAATTCCAATTCCAATTAAACTTCTTATTGTAGGTTTTTCTTTAAGCATAAAATAAGCAAACAGCACTCCAAAAGGAACTTCTGTTTGAACAAGTAGTACAGCTGCAGAAGCGTCGATTAAATCTAAACCAGTGTAAGTAACGCTATACTGTAAAGTATTTGCAACTAAAGAAGCTATAAAAATTTGCTTAAGGTATCCTCTTGGAATTGGAAACCACCAAATTAAAATTGAGGCTGCAAAAGTAAATCTTAAGCCCATTAAAAGTATAGGTGGAAAATATTCCATTGCTGGTTTAGCAATTACGAAACCAAAACCTAAAAAAATTGGAACTAAAGATGCAATTAAAGTATCTTTAAAAGTCAAAGATTAAATTTTCTTTTAAGATGTCTTAATTTGCCTTCTGTACTATCAAAATCTAAATAACATCCTTGCAAAAATCTATTACCTTCGTTTGCATTAAATTCTGTTCTACCATGTAATAATCTATAATTATCCATCATCAAAAGATCTTTTGGTTGTAATTTAAATTCAATTCTGTATTTATCCGAATTATACATTGCAGATAATTTCTTTCTTGCTTTGTAATATAAATCTAATTCATTTTTTTCTAAAATCGGAACAAAATCTAATCTCGGACTAAATCTTACTTGTTTAAATTTTTTATTTTCATCTAATTGTATTAATTCAGCCCAGTGTTCTAAGACAACGTCTTTATCTATGAATTTAAATTTAACTTTAATTTTAGTTAGAATGTCAAAAAATTCTGGATTTTCTTTTTTTAAATCTTCGGTCACAGTATATCCATCAACTAATGTAGACAGACCACCAGAAACTTCATTGATAATACAATGTAATATTTGAATACATGGTACAGGATTTCTGTAAGGATTATCGGTATGTGGTGCTAGAGGGAGGGATGTATAAGCTAAATCGTTAGGGCTTGGAATTGACTTAACATTAAAATGCTCACCAAAATTTGTTCTTCTTACACTTCCAACTTTATTTGCAAATTTCACTAAGAAATTATCTTCGGTTGGTACGTCTTTAATAATTACAAATCCATATTTGTAAAAAGACAATAATAAGTCATGCATTTCTTTTGACTCAAAAAGATCATCGGAATAACTGTAATTTTTTAAATCTTTAAAAGAAGAATTCCATTTTATTTTTTCTATTCCCTCAATTACTTTATCTTCTTTAGAAAATTCTTCTGCAATTTTTTCAATATTAAGTTTTGAATTAACACCATCATTAAAATCTATTTCAAGTAGATCATTATTAATACGTGCATTTTTAATTGCTATTTCAACATCTAAAGATGTGGGGTCAAATAACCTTTGTTGAGTACCTTTATCTAGGAACTTTTCTCCATTAGCTCTTTCTCTTAGCCAAAATGGATGTATCTCTTGAACAGATGCACCATTTTTGTAGAAAATTTTATTATTGTTTAGTTCTATTTTCATACTTTTTTCTAGGATTATTTAAAATTTGTCTTTAATCAAGATAAATAAAATAGTAAGTGACTATTTATGCCAGAGATAAATTCAAAGAAAATTAAAGTATTTTCAAGCTTTTTAAACAGCTTAGCTAAGGACTTAACACGACTTTATTATAATAAGCTTAACAAGCCCTTTAAGGTAAACAATAAACTTAAAGGCAAAGGCTACGACCCGGTTACATCTGCGGATAAGGCATTTGAAAAATTTATAAGAGCAAAAATACAAAAGAAATTTCCAGATCATCAAATAATTGGCGAAGAATTTGGTCACAAAAAGGTTAAAAGCGATTTTGCGTGGATTATAGACCCAATAGATGGAACAAGATCTTTTGTGATAGGAAATCCAACTTGGAGCAACTTAATCTCATTAAATTATAAAGGAGATCCAATTGTAGGTTTAGCAAACTTTCCAAAATTAAAAAAATACTACTACAATATTTCTAACAAAGTTGCATATGTCGTTGATAATGGAAAAAAATCAAAATTAAGTATCAATAAAAAAGTAACATTTAAAAACATGAAAGTGTCTGCTGCATTTCATGGATATCTATCATTAAACAAACAAAAGAAAATTCCAAAGATTTTAAAAATGATGCAGTTCCCTTGTTCTGATGCATTAAGTTACGCTCATTTTTGTGAAGGAAAATTAGATGTTGTTATTCAGTGTATGAATAAAATTTGGGATATACATCCATTAATTCCAATCATTAAAGCCTCAGGCGGTATTGCGTCCACATGGAACAACGAAAGCGCAAATAAAGCAGGCAATGTTTTAATTTCTGCAAATAGGTCTATACACAATAAAATGTTGCAGCTTTTAAAGCCTACTTTAAGGTAAATTTAATTTAAAAATGAAAAATTTCAAATTATAAACCTCGAAATGTTTAATTTTTTAAAAAAAGTATTATCAATATTCATAATTTTTAACCTAACTTTTGTTAGCTCAGCACAAGCTGCTGTAACCTTCGATGACATAAACGGAGATGGAACAGGTTTTTATGTTGGAGACGAAGATGTAGATCCTACAGGTGTAACATTTAATAATAATGGAACCACGATGTTTGTGGTATCTTCAGGTAATGAAGAAATAGAAGAATATACATTAACGACAGGTTTTGATTTATCAACTGCAACCCTCAAATCAAGGTTTGATGTCAGTGGTCAAGAAACTTCTCCTAATACTCTTCTTTTTAATGGCGATGGAACAAAGATGTTTTTGCTAGGTAGAGCTGGGAATGATGTAAATGTATATACATTATCAACAGGTTTTGATTTATCAACTGCAACTTTCAATGACATAAATGGAGATGGATCAGGTTTTGATGTTAGTGGTCAAACTACTTTACCTAGAGCTCTTGCTTTTAATAATGATGGAACAAAGATGTTTGTAGTATGTAATGATGACAACGATATAAATGTATATAATTTATCAACAGGTTTTGATTTGTTAACTGCAACTTTCAATGACATAAATGGAGATGGATCAGGTTTTGACATTAGTGGTCAAGATGACAGACCTAGAGGTCTTGCTTTTAATAATGATGGAACCAAAATGTTTTTGGTAGGTTTGGATGATAAAGATGTAAATGAGTATACGTTATCAACAGGTTTTGATTTAACATCAACTGTATCTTTTGTAGATAGTTTTGATGTTAGTGCTCAAGGTCAACCTTTTGGTATTACTTTTAATAATTCTGGAACCAAGATGTTTTTGACAAGTCCTGGTGACGATGAAGTAAATTCATATTCTTTAGATTGCGGTTTTAAAGTTGCTAATTCAGGAAAATGTGAAGCGCCACCAAAAATTAAAGATGTAAGAGGTATAGTAGATGCACAAATTAATACTGCTAAAAAAATTATTGAAGATACAAAAGTGTCGACTTTTAAAAGACTGGATATATTAAGAGCAAATAAATACCACAACACCAGTGCACAAAATATAGAGTTACTCTTCCAAAATGAATTATTTAAGAAAGTATCTAATAATGTTGCAAGTCCTATTCAAGCTAAACTAAATCCAATTCAAAAGTTAGATCAAATTTTATCAAATGATTGGAAAGTATGGAATGAAGGCAGTATCAGTTTTGGAAAAATTGGTGAGACTTCCTTAAGCTCTGCACAAGATATAGATAGATTTGGTTTAACTGTAGGTGCTGATAGAAAAATGGATGATGACCAAATATTAGGAGTAGCTTTAAGAGTGGGTAACACTGACGTTAATGTTGGAACCTTTGGTTCTAAAGTTGATACTAAAGCTTTAAGTTTATCTGTTTACGGGATTAATAGTTTAGTAGACAAGAATTTTTTAAAACATATTTTTGGAGTTAGTTATTTAGATAGTGATATTAGAAGGAATGACGAAGGAAACACTAACTCTCATACCGGTGACCGTAAAGGTAAACAATTTTTTGGTTCACTTGATATTGGAAGAGAATACGAAGATGGTGACTTAACTATTAGTTCAATAGGTAGTATTGATGGAAGTTATACTGCGCTTGATAGCTATACAGAAATTGGCTCTAATGCTATTAGCTATAATGATCAAGATATTAAATCTTTAATGGCTTCTTTAGGTGTATTAATTGATAAAGATGTTTATTTAGAAAACTCAAATGTAAAATCTAGAGTTAATCTTGAATACAGTAAAGATTTTGCCTCAAATTCTAAAGTGGTTTCAAGTTATGTAGCAGATAGCGAAAGTTTTGAGTATAAAGCTGATAACAAAAATAGAGATATATACACAGCAGGACTTGGTTTAGATTTTAAACATGACGAAGGGTTAACGATTAGTACTGATTATGAAAGACAGCAAATCAAAGGGCATGGTTACATTAATAAATTTACATTCTCAGCAGGTTATTTATATAGAAATGAAACAGAGCTTGCATTTAATTACAACCCTTTAAAGGACCACGAATCTAGCTTGAGTTATAGTAAAAATATCAATGGCTTTGATTTTTCAATTAATCACAATCATATATTTGATAACTCGGTCGAACACGATACTAATATAGAAGTTTCAAGCACATTTTAGTACGCTTTAAACAATGAGAATTTTAATTCTTCAACATATCGAAATAGAGGATCCTGGTTTCATAAAAGATTTAATGATTAAAGATGGGGCTAATTTAACAACAATAGAATTAGACGAAGGTGAAAAAATTCCAAATGATCTTACAAAATTTGATGCCATGTTTTGTATGGGTGGACCAATGGATACCTGGATGGAAAAGGATTATCCTTGGTTAGTTGAGGAAAAAAAAAGAATAAAAGAATACGTTGTTGATTTAAAAAAACCTTATTTAGGTTTTTGTCTTGGGTGTCAGCTATTAGGCGAAGTAGTTGGAGGAAAAGTAGTCAAATCTAATAATCCTGAAATAGGAATGTTGAATATCAATTTTTCTAAAAATAAAGATACAGATCCTTTATTTTCTAAATTTCCAAATCAAATTACATCATTGCAATGGCATTCATATGAAGTTCAAGGTTTAGAAGATAATAAAAATGTTACCTTATTAGCATCCTCTCCCGAAACCAAATATCAAATATTTAAATACCAAAATCATGCATATGGAATTCAATTTCATATAGAAGTTAAAGATACAACAGTTAATGAATGGGGCTGTGTACCAGAATATAAATCTGCTCTAGAAAAACAATTGGGAGCCAATGCTTTAGAAAAATTTGATAATGATGCAAAAGCAAATATGAAAGATATGAATAATTACTCTAATATTTTGTATTCAAAATTTAAGAGTGATATTCTTAAAATATAAAAGGAGGATATATGTCAGTATTTAAACTTGTTAATGAAACAAAAGCTAAGGGAAAAGTAAAAAAGATATTTAATGATATTAAAAAAACTAGAAATATAAAAAAAATTCCAAATTTTTGGAAAGCAATAGCTAACAATCCTGAAACATTGGAAAGAACTTGGAATAATTTAAAACAAATAATGAGGAAGGGTGCACTCGATCCAGTTACTAAAGAATTAATTTATGTTGCAGTTTCAATTACAAATAGTTGTGAGTATTGTATTAGATCTCACACAGCTGCAGCTAAAAAAAAAGGAGCGTCAGATCAAATGATTAAGGAGATGATTGATGTTGTTGGTATAGCAAATCAAAATAATAAGTTAGTAGAATCTTACCAAGTAGAGGTAGATAAAATTTATAAGTAGACTTAAATAACTACTTCAAAACCTTCAAAGTTTGGGGCACCGATATAAAGATCTTTATGTTGTCCCGCATTTTTATGAGCAAGTCTAAAAGCTTCTGATTTTGTCCAATCAATAAAAGCATCTTTAGAAGCCCAAATACTATGAGATGCATATAAGGTATGATCTTCACTTTCATTTCCTTTTACCAAATGAAATTCTTTAAAACCATCTACTCCTTTTAAATGCGTATCTCTATTTTTCCAAACATCTTCAAATTCTTTCTCTTTTCCTTTTACAATTTTGAATCTGTTCATTGCTATAAACATATAGTTTAAGATAAAGTTGATCTTCCTCCATCAACACCAATAACTTGTCCTGTTACCCAAGAACTTTCATCGGTAATTAAAAATTTTGCAAGTGACGCACTATCTGCACCTTCACCAACTCTTTTTAGTGGGTGAGCTTTTGCAATACCTTCTGCAAGCACAGCATTCTTTAACATTGGTTCAGCAATTTTTGATTTAGACAAACTTGGTGCAATACAATTTACCCTTACATTTGGCGCAAGCTCGGACGCTAAACTGACTGTTAATCCTTCAACAGCAGCTTTAGCTGATGCAATTATTCCATGATTACTAAAACCTCTTCTAACTGCAACAGTTGAAAATAAAACGACTGATCCTTTACTTTTTTTTAAAGTATCCTGGTATCCTCTAATTACTTCTAATGCAGAATAACAATTTAACTTCATACATTGATTAAATTCGTCTTCTTTAATCATTCTTAGTGGTTTTAAAACTATTGAACCAACACAATATGCAATACCTTTTACATCCGGAACATCTGCTTTAACTTTATCAACAAATCCATTTTCAAGAACATCTGCAACAGTAAAAGAACAACCCAATTCCTCTGAAAGTTTTTTAACCTCACTTTGATTTCTAGCAACCAAATGAACTTCTTTTCCAGATTCTTTAAGTTGCTTTGATAAACTTGAACCGATCGAACCTGTCGCACCAAAAATTAAATATTTTTCTGACATATATTTTTTTTAAAGCTATATTAGCCCTATGAAGTTATTTTTTATACTTGGAAATCAACTATTTCCACCAAAATATCTAGACCGCTTCAAAAATGATCACCTGTTTTTTATGTCAGAAGACTATGAATTATGCACATATGAAAAGCATCACAAGTTAAAGATTCTACTATTTTTGTCAGCTATGAGATCTCATGCAGATCATTTAAAAAAAAATAAATTTAAAGTTGAATATACAAAGATCGACTCAGCAGATTTTAAAAAAGATTATTTGGAAAAAGTAAAGAAAGTTATTAAATCAAAAAAAATTAAAGAGATCACAACATTTGAAATTGAAGACAAATTCTTTGAAAAAAAAGTACAAAATTTCGTAAAAAAAAATGATTTGGTTTGGCATCAAATCAAATCCCCAATGTTTTTAAACTCTAGAGAAGAATTTAATAATTATCTTTCTAAAAACAAAAGACCATTCATGGCAACTTTTTACAAAGGCACAAGACAAAAGCTTAATATCTTGATGAAGAAAGATGGAACACCAGAAGGTGGCAAATGGAGTTTTGATGAAGATAATAGAAAAAAACTTCCAAAAAATACAAAAATACCAAAATTTCCAAATATAACTGAAACAAAACACACAAAACATTTAAAACCTATTGTTGATAAAATATTTAAAGATCATCCAGGAAGTACAAAAAATTTTTGGTTTGCAACTGAACACAATGATGTTGTGAAACTTTTAAGTTTTTTTCTTAAAGAAAAATCAAATTTATTTGGTGATTATGAGGATGCAGTTGATCAAGGTAATAATATTTTATTTCATAGTGCTTTAAGCCCTTATATTAATTTAGGACTTATAACTCCTGAATTTATTATTTCTAAAACTTTAGAGTTCCATAAAAAAAATAAAATTAGACTTAATTCTTTAGAGGGTTATGTAAGACAAGTCATTGGCTGGAGAGAATTTATGCGAGGAGTTTATCAAAAGTACAGCGAGGATATGGAGACAAGAAATTTTTTTAAACAAAATCGAAAAATGAAAGATACATGGTACAAAGGAACAACTGGATTGCCACCTTTGGATCACGCAATTAAGAATGCATTAAATCATGGATGGTCACATCATATTGAAAGATTAATGATACTCTCAAATATAATGAACTTGTGTGAGATAAAACCTAAAATTGTTTATAAATGGTTTATGGAAATGTTTGTAGATTCATCTGACTGGGTAATGGTGCCCAATGTTTATGGTATGGGCTTATTTAGCGATGGAGGTATTTTCGCGACTAAACCATATATTTGTGGATCAAGTTATTTTATGAAAATGATGGATTTTAAAAAAGGTGAATGGTGTAACACTATGGATGGTTTATACTGGAGATTTATAAATAGAAATAGATCTTTTTTTTTAAAAAATCCAAGACTTTCAATGATGGTGAGAATCTTCGATAAAATGAAACCAGAAAGAAAAAAATTAATTTTAGCGGAAGCTGAAAAATTTATTAATTTTAATACTAATTAATTAAAATTAATTTTTATTAAATATAATTTTATTAAACCAAACAATGATTGAATAATTAATTTTATATTTACTGAGCTTTCTCCTCTTTTACGATTTATAAATATAGATGGTGTTTCTGATATTTTTAAATTATTCATTTTTAATTTTAATAAAGTTTCTGATAAAACAATAAATCCATCGCCAATCTTTCCACACTTTGAAACAACAATTTTTAATGCTTTTTTAGAATACATTCTATAACCATTAGTATAATCACTTACACCAACATTAAGTAAAAGCTTTGCAAGAAAATTTGCTAACAAAGAAAACACTCTTCTTTGAATTGACCAATTGTAAATTTTACTATTATTTAGATATCTACTTGAAACTAATAGATCTAATTTTCTGTTTTTAAATATTTTTAAATTTTTTCCAAGTTCCTCTGGTTTATGGGAAAAATCAGCATCCATTTCAACAAAAAATTTGATCTTGTTATCTTTTATTGCTCTCTTAAAACCTTCAATAACCGCTGACCCTCTACCTTTTTTATTTTTTCTATATATATAAGTGATTTTTTTATTTTTTTTAAAATAATCATTTAAATTATAATTTTTTGTATCATCAACAATGAAAATTTTTGAGTTTGGATAAAGTTTAATTAATCTATTTGAAAGTTTAAAAATATTTTCTTTTTCATTATAAGTGGGAATTATAATACCTAACATACTATTTTGTTTATTTTTATAATTGAATTATATATATGAATATCAAACACAAACTAAATGAAAAAGAGACTTGAAGGTTATTTATTATATTATCTTCTTATATTGTTAAGCTTTGCTTACTTTTTCTTATTTTTGAAACACGGGGTTGGCAATGACTCTACTATCTCTGAATGGCTTATAAATTACGAAGGAGGATTTACCAAAAGAGGTATTATTGGACAAATAGCAATTGAAATATCTAGATATTTTAATTCTGAGTTAAGATGGGTAATTTTTATATTACAAACTTTTACTATTACATCATATTTCTTGCTTTTATTTTATTTATTAAAAAAACTTCATTATGAAAGAGTAATTATTTTATCAATTTTTACTCCAATTTTTATTTTGTATCCAGTTGCTGAAATTGAAGTTTTGGCACGTAAAGAAATTATAGTATTTTGTTCTTTTCTAATTTATTTTTTAGTCCCAAGAGATAATAAGTTTAAATCAACTAGTTTTATAATTTTTCTTACATTTGCAATGTTAGTCTGGGAACCAATTATAATTTTTTTCCCTCTTATTCTTCTTTTTGAAATAATAGAAAATAATATAGAAAAACTTAACTTCAATTTTATAAAAATAATTTTTTGTTTTATTCCAAGCTTAGTTATCGCACTCATTATATTTTTTAATCCTTTAACGGTTGATGAGCACACGATTATGAAAACAGTTTTAAAAAATGAATTTGGAGAAAATTGCTATATGTCATGTCATCGACTAATAACTGTTCCAATTGAGGGAAATTTCAAAGAGGTGTATAACAAATACTCATTTGAGGTTTTTTTTAGATATTCATTAATTATACTTATTGGCTTTTTTCCTTTGCTGGTATTATTAAATAGTTCTTCTCTAAAAAATAAAAATTTATTCATATTTAAAAAATTTAATAAGCCAATTTTTACGTTCTATATAGCACTTTTACCTGTCATATTACTGTTTGCTGCTGGTTACGACTGGGGAAGGTGGGTGAATATTTCCTACGTAATGTTGGCTTTAATTTATTATAAATTACTCTCAAATAATTACTTAATTTTAAATTTTGAAAAATTAAAAAAACATTTTCTTTATAAAATAAAAGGAAAAGCATTTATATTTTTATTTGTCATATATTGTTTTGGTTGGAACCCCAAGACTGTTATATCAGGAGATGTCGCATCATTTCCGGGATATAGAATACCCTATAAAGTTTTTAAAATCGTATCAAATTAAAAAAAATTGTATTCAAAAAAGTAAAAAAATTTTAATATTGTTCTTAAATTTATTTTAGTTTAAAATTTGAAAATCTATGTCCATCAAAGTTTTTTTTAATAATTCATGTAGTGTTTGCAGATTAGAAATAAATCACTATAAAAAAATTGCTGATAGTAATTTGGAATGGGTAGATATTACAAATAATGAAGAAGCTTTAAAACTAACATCAAAATCTCAAGAAGAGCTTTTAAGGAGACTTCATGTAATAGACGAGGGTAAGGTGGTAGGTGGAGCTAAAGCATTTATTATAATATGGTCTAAAATCCCAAAATATAACTTTTTAGCTAAAATTTTTTCAATTAAGCCATTATATATTTTATTTCACTACATGTATGAGGTTATTGCATACTTTTTGTTTCTTAAAAATAAAAACCAACTAAAGTGAAAAAACAAAACTTACCAAGTAAAATCTGTCCTGTTTGCAAAAGACCATTTGTTTGGAGAAAGAAATGGAAATTGAATTGGGACAAGGTAAAGTATTGTTCTAAAAAATGTTCTACTAAATAAATTCTTGTACTATTTTTGGTATATAGCTCTTAAAATTAAAAAAACCTTTGTTACAATATTGCCAAGAATATTGGTCTATTTTCCTATACAAAAAATTAATATTCTTTAAGTTATTTGTGTTTAAGTAATCAAGATTTTCACCAATAGAAGGGTATAAGGCCAGTAAATTTTCTTTGATATTTTTTAAATCTTGGATGTTAATAATTTCGCAATTAAAAGATTTACTTTTTAAGATTTGAATTTGATCATTTATCAGAGATTTCTTGAATATTAAAACTTTTTCATCTAACTTTATTTGTCTTGTTTCATTTCCATTAAATATAAAAAAAATTTTTTTAAAATTTTGATCTTTAAAATCTGTTTGATCAAAAGACAGATTATTTTCAAATATTAATAAATTCTGATTATTTGATAAATTAGCGCTCAGAAAGCTATTATTAACAATTGAATAATTTCTATCATCTGTCACCGGGACAGGATTTTCATTAAGTTTTATGTTGCTAAATCTATTGTTAGTAAATTTTTTTATATTCCATTCTGATGCAGCATAATTTTTACCTTTAGTTTGAATACCAGCTACCCATCTCCATCCCAGAGTATTTGAAGCACTATCACCGTCAAAAAGATACTTCATAAAAAACCCAGCACCTAATTGCCAAGGTAAACCAAGAGTAAAAATCCAAATACTTGCGAACCACATTCTTGCATGATTATGAAGATAATTATGATTTTTTAATTCATTTACCCATGAGTTAAAACATTCAATTTTTGTTTTACCTTCAATTGCATTAAGGTAGTCTTTATTATCTTTATATTCAGTTTTAAGTTTATTTAAATCTATCATATAATCAATCCAAACATTAGGTCTAAGCTCAAGCCATCCTTTCCAATAAACACGCCATAAAACTTCTTGAATAAATTTTTCTATTTTTGAGAATGAGAATTTGTTTAAAGATAATCTCATCACTTCTTGTTCAGTTACAATACCGTGTGTAATGTATGGTGATAGACAAGAAATATTTGTCCTTTTGTCTGGACCAAAATCAAAATTTCTAAGACTAGAATATTTATCTAGGTTATTATCTATAAACGCTGTTAATTTTTTATTTGCAAACTCTCTACTAGGTTCAAACATTATAAATTATATTACTTTTGGAAAATTAATTACCTTTTTTTCTTGGATCTTTTAGATTTCGAAGTACCCCAGCAAGCCCAGATAACTTTATACTAATATAAATAATATAAACCAATGTTAAACCTAGAGCCATTGTTGAAAAAAATACAAATATTGCAGTTAAAAATTTTTCAGTAAACCAATTTTCAACATCTGAATTTGATAAATACAAAATATTCCAAAATGCTAAAAATATTAATTCGTAGGTAATAATTACTTTATACATATTTGTTATTGTTTACTTATATTATCTATAAATTTCTTTGCAAGAGGTCCTACCAGTAAAGAAACTATTATTGCAATTGGTAAGCCAAAAGACCAAGCTTTTAAAAACCTTTTTAAATACCCAGAGTCCATACCAGTATTTATATAAGTAATAATAAGCGTCATTAGCAAACTCATGCCAAAACCCATTAATAAGATATATGCTAAATTTGAATATTTTTTTGGGATCATTTTTTTACATTATCACTGATGAAAAATTAGGAAATAAAAATAAAAAACCCATAAAAAACACATTGCAAGCGTCACAAATATTATTGTCACACCTGTTGCTGTATCGTTTTGATATTTTTTGTTAACCTTATCTCTCCATCTTTTTGGATATAGCGGAATTGTAAAAGCGTAAATGACTAGAAAAATATTAAGTGCAGTAGCTATTATACAAATAAAAAGTAACTGACTCATTTATTATCATATACTTTCTTGTTTAATAATTTCTTTTAATCTCTCAATCATCATAAGAGGAGTTTTCATTGCTGGATATACTTTATGAGCTTCAATGTAACTATCAATTGCTTTTTGATAATTTTTCATAGCTGTTTGTACAAGTCCTTGACCTGATAAAGCTCCAAAGTGTCTTTTTTCTAACTTTAAAACCATATCTATATCATTTTGAGACAGCTCGAAATTACCCATCAAATACAGAACTGTTGCCCTTTTATTCCAAGCTTCAGCCCAATTTGGATCCAATTCAATTGCTTTTGAAAAAACATTATGTGCACTGGTTAATTGATTTTGCGCCATGTATTCCGAGCCTTTTGCCAAAAGATCAGTTAAACTTTCTTCTGATGGATGTGTCGTCCATAACTTCCAAATTTTCCCCTCAATTTTTTTTGCAGTCATTGGATTACCTGTTTTTTTTAATTTTTCAAATAGATCATCTAGTTCCACAGCAATTTCATTTTGAGCAAACGATGCTGATGAAAACAAAAATATAAAAAGTATTATAAATATTTTTTTCACTTATTTTGACATAGGAGTAGCACCCGTCTCCAAACTTATAATTTTACCATCTTTAAATTTGTAAACAGCCATCACAGCCTCAACATTTCCATCGTCAAAAGTTACGATTGCGTGGTGTACCCCAACCTCATCATTTTCATAAACTATTCTCGATTTATCTTGCTTTATATCACCGCTCATAGCCCATTTAATAACATCACCTTTTCCTAAAGAATTTCCTGATTTATGCATCGTAAATTTAAAATCATCATGCAAAAGTTCATTCATAGTTGTTTCGTCTTTATTTTTAATTGCGTCACTATAATTCTGTAATATTGACATTCTATCCCCTTTATTTATTAATAATTATATATTTTATCTGCTAGTCCATAGCACAAAGCTGCACTTAAGGTCGTAAATATTAACGGTGCTATTATTCCTTCTCTTGATCTTTCTGCATTTTTAATCCCAGTTTTATCGATTAGAATTGAATAACAATTCACAACAAAAATACAAACATTTTGCAAGAAAACTAAATTAAAAAAAGAACCTGCCCCAACAACCCCATTGTTTCTAATGAACATTACATACAAAGACATAAATACCCAACCGGCCATAAATGCACCCACAAATCTGACCATTGTAAAACCACTATCATCAATTTCAAACTTAGTACAAAACTGTCTAGTTTTAAAAATAGTTTGAAATGCGTAGATACCAATTCCTGCAAAGTGAATTATGTAAATGATTAGATAATAAATGTTATTAAATTTTTCTACCATATTAAGTTTTTATAACTATATCATTACTTATTAAGTTATCTAATATAAAGTTTGAACTACTTTTTTAACTCTTTCTTTACCATTTGGAATAGTTTTTTCTAAAAAAGCATGACAACTTTCAGTCAACTCTTTATTATATGGTGAGCCATAATGTTTATCTACGGCTTTATTAGTTCCTTCATCCCAATCTTTCTCTTTAATACCAATTTCTAAAGCGTACGCTTTCCACACTTTTACCGAGGATATGGATTTTTCTTTCATACTATACTCAAATGTTTCTCCTGAGGGTAAAAAGTAATTAGCCATATATATTCCAACACAATTCCAAGCTTTTTCTTTTTCTTCATTGCTTAAACTTCCTGCATTTGCAATGTTTATAAAGGCAAAGCTAATTAAAATTAAAAATAATTTTTTCATCATTATTCCTCTATTTTTTCATTGCATTAAACATGCTTAGAGTGTCATCAAATGTCATCATGGTAACCATTTTTCCATTGTCACCAATTTCAAAATAATGGCCAAACATAGTATCCATTCCATCAGCTGTTGCTTTAACTCTTACAAATACTTTATTTCCTTCAGCTATCATATCCATAGGTGTTACGTGAAAGTTCGACCATATTGAAGGTATTTTACCCATTGCTGCCATCATAGCTTGAGGTCCTTTGTGAACTCCTGACAAAGGGTGAACACCTTCTTTTCCTGGAAAAGTCCAAGTAGTATTTTCATCAACCATTTCTTTAAAAAAGGTTTCCATATCTCCTTTATTAAAAAGATCGTAACCCATTTTTGTTCTTGCTTTTGCGTCCATAATTATCTCCTTTTTAATAAGTTAACTTAACTATAGATTATTACTGTAACGCTTTTGTTACATATCTGGTATGTGGTGTTATATCCAACTTGGAAAAGGTAGACCTTTTTCTTGAAGAAATTTTTTATTAAACAGCTTTGAGTTGTATTTATCTGATCGATCACAGAGTATTGTTACAATAGTTTTTCCTGGTCCAAGCTTTTTACCCAATCTAATTGCTCCTGCAATATTTACCCCACAACTTGTTCCTAGACTTAAACCTTCATTTTGAATTAGATCATATAAAATTGGTAACGATTCTTTATCTTCAATTGAAAAAGCTCCGTCAATTTTAGCCTCTGCAAAATTAGCTGTTACTCTACTTGATCCAATACCTTCTGTTATTGAATTTCCTTCTCCTTTAAGTTCTCCATTTTCAATATAATTGTATAAAGAAGATCCTGCAGGATCAGATAAATAAATTTTTACATCTTTACTTTTTTCTTTTAAATAACTGCTCACACCTGCAATTGTTCCCCCAGTTCCAGAAGCGCAAACAAATGCATCTACCTTTCCATCTGTTTGATCCCAAATTTCAGGTCCAGTTGTTTCATAATGGCCTTTTGAATTAGCAATATTATCAAATTGATTTGCCCAAACTACGCCATGATTGTTTGAACTTTTTAACTCATCAGCAAGTCTTCCCGCAACTTTTACATAATTCCCATCATCTTTATATGGTTTTGGCGGGACAAGTCTTAAATCTGCACCAATATTTTTTAGCATATCTTTTTTTTCTTGTGTTTGATTATCGTTCATTACAATTACAGTTTTATAGCCAACTGAATTTCCTATCAAACATAGACCAATACCTGTATTTCCAGCAGTGCCTTCAACTATGGTTCCGCCTTTTGATATTAGTTTTTTTTCTTCTGCGTCTTTAATTAAAGCTAAAGCTGCTCTATCTTTTACTGATCCACCTGGATTTAAATATTCAGCTTTTCCATAAATATTACAGCCAGTAATTTCTGAGGCTGCTTTTAGTTTTACTAATGGAGTGTTTCCAATACCGGAGATAAAGTTATCCTGAGTGTTCTTCATTTTTTTCTTCGTTATTTATACCATAAGGTTTAAATTCTTCCGTTGCAGTTCCAACATTTTTAGCTGGTATACCTACCATAACACCATTTTCAGGAACATCTTTTGTCACTACGGCATTAGCTCCAATTTTTGCGTTCTTTCCAACGGTTATTGGTCCTAAAACTTGTGCACCTGATCCGACTACAACATTATCTTGTAACGTAGGGTGTCTTTTAATTTCTCTTTGATTATCGGAATTTATACTTGGTGAGATACCACCAAGTGTTGCCATATGATAAATTGTAACATTGTCTCCTATATCTGATGTTTCACCTATTACAACTCCCATACCATGATCAATAAATAAATTTTTTCCAATTTTTGCTTTTGGATGAATTTCAATACCAGTCATAAATCTTGAAAACTGTGAAATTATTCTTGCAACTAAATCAAATTTTGCAATTGCAAAAAAATTTGCAATCCTATGCATAAATACAGCTTTCACTCCTGGATATGTTAAAATCACAGACAGCTTTGATTTTGCTGCAGGATCTCTTTTTATAATTGATTCTAAAAATTCATTCATAATTTTTTAATTTTTTAGGATTAACTAAAAACTACTTTAACAACAGCAACAAGTGTTTTCTGGTTTGCACAAACACTCTTTGCCGTTTTCACAAGCACAAGTGTCATTAGTGCAATTGGTACAAATGCATTTTGGATTTTTGCATGCCATAACAAAGATATAAATATTAATTGGCTAATTACAATACTTTTATTTACCGCAAATTATAACTGTTCTAAAGTAAGCCCTTTAACATTAGCTGGGACTGCAACATCCATCATCTTAGGATTTGCTAGTTTTAGATTCTCCATTATCTCAGCATACTCTTCTTTTGAACTCACTTGTAATCTTGGGTTATTATTTCTCTCTGTTTCAATCGTTGAATACTTTTTACCGTTATAATCATGCGCTGGATAAACTAGAGTTTTTTCAGGAAGTTTTAATAATTTATTAAACAGTGAGTCGTAAGCATCAAATGAACTGCCATTTTGAAAATCTGTTCTTCCAGTGCCATTTATTAACAAAGTATCTCCAGTAAAAACTCTATCCTTCATAAAATAACTGTAGGAACAATCCGTATGACCTGGGGTATACATAGCTTTTAATTCTATGTTCTCAATATTAATTTTTTCATTATCTTTAACTTTAATATCTATAACTTCTGATTTAGAATTTTCTCCCATTATTCGTGTACAGCTAGTTCTCTTATTTAACTCGTTTAGAGCAGTAATATGATCAGCGTGAATATGTGTATCTATCACTTTAACTAATTTTAATTTTAACTTTTCTAAAATTTTTAAATATTCATTAGTGTGTTCAATAACTGGATCAATAATTAATGCCTCTCGTCCCTCACCACTTGATATAATGTAAGTATAAGTTGAAGATTTAGTATCAAATAACTGCTCAAAGATCATGATTTCTTAATATTATAAAAAATTGCAAGGCAAATCAATCTTGCATATAATTTAATTATAAAAACTAATCGAGGGTAATTATTATGACACTTAAAATAAATAGTTTAGCTCCAGACTTTAAGGCAAAAACAACCATTGGAGATATTTCATTTCACGACTGGCTAGGGGACAGTTGGGGGGTTTTATTTTCCCATCCAAAAGATTTCACTCCAGTATGCACAACAGAATTAGGGTCACTTGCAAGATTAAAACCTGAATTTGATAAACGAAACGTAAAAGTGATTGGTCTAAGCGTAGACCCAGTTTCAGATCATGTGAAATGGTTAGAGGATATAAAAGATGTAACAGGAAATAAACCAGACTATCCAATAATAGCTGATGAAGATCTTAAAATTGCAAAACTTTACAATATGCTAGAAGGGGATGCTGGTACAACATCAATGGGAAGAACAGCAGTCGATAATCAAACTGTTAGAACAGTTTTTATTATAAGACCAGACAAAAGAATCGGTTTGTTTCTTACTTATCCTATGGCAACTGGAAGAAACTTTTTAGAATTATTAAGGTCTATAGACTCTATGCAATTAACAGCAAAACATAAAGTTGCAACACCAGCAGATTGGAAAAAAGGTGAAGAAGTAATTATTGTGCCAGCTGTTAAAGATGAGGAAGCAAAAAAATTATATCCAAATGGTTGGAAGGCAATTAAACCTTATTTAAGAAAGGTCCCAGATCCATCAAAATAATTTTAAAATTTAAAACCAACATTCTTTGAAATAAGTTTGTTGGTTTTAATTTATTATTTCAAAAATATCTTTCTCATCTACTATACGCATGAATTCATTATGATGAGTATAATAGTCTTTAAAAGTTAAATTTTTAAAATTCTTTATTTCGTGAGTTAGAATATTTTTATTCTTTCTTTTAAGAATAAGACCTAATCCTTGATCAGCTTTGATTGTATAGGTATCAATATCTTCTCTCGCTCTAGATTTTACAATTGATTTCCAAACGTCACCATTCCAACTTGAGTGTGTTTGTGGGATAGTTTGGTGCCAAATTTTTGAAGGTAAGCAATCGTGAATTAAAATAACACCATTTTCATTTAATACTTTTAGAGAGTTATCTATATCCTTTAATACTTGCTCGTATACATGTAGGCCATCAATAAATATAAGATCAAAAGTACTTATGTTTTCTGCAAAAAATTGATCACTAGTCATTCTGTGCGTACCACCTGATTGTGGATCTACTCCTACTTTTTCATTAATAATAATCTTAGAAAAGTTAACATCACTTTGACAACCAACTTCTAAATATGACTTAAATTCTTTCTTTTTTATAATTTGGTTTATTAAATCAAACCTATTTGACGTTTTATGCCAATCATAATTTAGTTTCTTTGAAAATCTTTCTTTAGTCAGGAAATATAAAAATCTTCTTAAATATAAGGTTAACTTACTTGGTAAATCGTCATTTCTAATTATCATTTTGAGTATTTTTTCATAGAAATTTGAGCTAGTAACAAGTTTGGATCGATAAATATTTTAGACTCTTTTACTTTCTTAAATGATTTATAAGCAAATATTGCAATTGGTATTTCAGTGCATCCTAATATTATTTTTTTACACTTCATTTTAAGAAGATAATTTACCGCTGGCCTCAATACTCTTTCTGCATCTTTTACTTTACCCATCTTCACAAGGTTAATAGCTTTATTTACACTTTTTTTTTGAATAAATTTGTTTGGACTTATCAAACTAAAATTTTTATCAAAGTATTTATTATAAACTTTTGTTTCAAGTGTTGCCTCAGTACAAAGAATTCCAATTTTAGAATTGTTTTTACAAGTCTTTTTTGCGTATAAAAAAACTTCTTTAGGCATACTTAATATCGGAATTTTAATGTGTTTTTGAATATCTTTGTGCCAATAGTGAGCCGTATTACAAGGTATAACAATAAATTTACATTTATTTTTTTGCAGAAGTCTGCAGCCTGCAATTAAGCTTTTAAGAACATTTTTATATTTTTTTAAATTTTTTATTCTGTTCGGAATTTTTGATTTATTATAAAGCATGAACATAGGATATTTTTGATCAATTTTTCCTCTATTGATCACTGCCAGCTTGTTACAAAAGTCTAAACCTGCTCTGGTACCCATTCCACCTAGAATTCCAATCATAAGCAATGTTGATATTATTTTTAAAAATATTGCAAGATATTTATCTCAATTAAGATAAAAGGTACCAAATAGAATTATTATTTATGAGTTTTTTGTTTTTAGGTTTTTTTACAGGACTTAGTTTAATCTTAGCTTTGGGTGCCCAAAATATTTTTGTTATAGAGCAAGGCCTTAAAAAAAATTACATATTTATTGTTTGTTTAATATGCTCGCTGTCAGACCTAATTTTAATATTTTTAGGAATTTTCCTTTTTAATTTTTTTGAAAATTATCTATCAGGGCTAGTTGAATTTATTTTAAATATTTTATTATTGATATTTTTAATTTATTTTATATTTGAAAAAATAAAGTCAAATTATCAAAATGTTAGTTTTGATGAACAAAAAACAGTCTTATCTTTTAAAAGTGTTATTATTAAAACGCTTGGATTTACTTATTTGAATCCACATGTTTATTCAGATACTGTTTTTTTTCTTGGAAATTTTTCTAAAAATTTTGAAATTTTTAATAAATATTATTTCGGTATTGGAGCAGCCATTTCATCATTTATTTTCTTTTTTTCGTTAGGATATATGTCGAAATTTTTTTCAAATTATTTAAAAGGCGAAAAAATTTGGAAATATATAAATAATTTTATAATTATTTTTATGAGTGGTTTATGCATATATATTTTGAGTGATTTGTATAATTATTTTGTTTAAAAAAAGTTAATAAATCCAAGCCAAGCCAAAATAAATACTGCTAACCAAATTAAACCTTTTATTAAAAAAAATAAAAAACTTCCAGCAACGATATATTTGATAATTTTTTTAATTTGATTTTTCAAAATATGATAGACTTAATTTGAATATCCGTATTTTCTCAATCTAACATCACCAGTTCTTGCGTGTGCTTCCATACCTTCGTATCTTGATATTCTAGCAGCTGCAGCACCAACTTCTTTAGTTGACTCTTTAGTCATCCTTTGGAAGCTCAATGTTTTAATAAATTTTCCCACAAATAAACCACCAGTATATTTTCCTGCACCTTTTGTTGGTAAAATATGATTTGTACCTGAACACTTATCTCCATAAGCAACAGTAGTTTCTTCACCAATAAATAATGATCCATAGTTTTTTAGACGATCATGAAACCATTTTAGATTTTTTGTTTGTACTTCTAAGTGTTCTGGAGCATATTCATCACTTATTTTTGCCATTTCTTCATCAGTGTCACAAAGAATTACCTCACCATAATCTTTCCAAGCAGCTTCGGCACTTGTTCGTGGTAATTCTGGAAGTTCAGAAATTAATTCGGGAACTCTTTTCATAACTTGTTCGGCAAGTTTTTTGCTTGTCGTGTAAAGCCATGCTGGCGAATTATATCCATGTTCTGCTTGCCCAACTAAATCCACAGCAACAATTTCTGGGTCGGCGCTTTCGTCTGCTATAATTGCAATTTCTGTTGGTCCAGCAAACAAATCAATACCAACTTTTCCAAATAAAATTCTTTTAGCTTCAGCAACAAATTGATTACCAGGTCCAACTAATATATCTGCAGGTTCATTTCCAAACAATCCATAAGTCATTGCAGCAATAGCTGGAACGCCACCAAGATTTAAAATTACATCTGCTCCACAAAGATTTGCAGTATATATAATAGCTGGATGCGCACCCATTTTTTCTTTTGGAGGACTACAAGCAATTATATTTTTTACACCGGCAACTTTTGCAGTTGTTACACTCATAACAGCTGACGCTATATGGGCATACCTTCCACCAGGTATATAACATCCTGCAGTATTAACAGGGACTAATTTTTGACCAGCGTAAAGTCCTTTTGAAAGCTCTACTTCGAAATCTTGTCCATAATTTTTTAGTTGTGCTTCTGCAAATTTTCTTACTCTTTCATAAGAGAATTGAATATCATCCTTAGTTTTTTGATCTAGCGACTTATTTATTTGATTAATTTTTTCTTTAGAAACAATTATATCTCCGTCAAATTTATCAAATTTTTTTGTAAGTTCTTTACAACCATCTTCTTTAGATTTTTCTAATTCAGACAACAATTTTTGAACAATATCTCTAGTTTTTGTATCATCTGTTGAGGCAGTTTTGACAGCTTTTTTTAAATATTGAATTCCCATTTTGGCAGTATTTATATTTTGATTATTAATCTAATGCAACTACTGCAGCTGCTATAGATGCCATCCTAGCAGTTGCCTCATCAGATCTACTTGTTATTACAACTGGAACTTTTCCACCAACCACAACTCCAGCTGCACATGCACCCATAAAATATATCATCATTTTTACTAATGCATTACCAGCCTCAACATTAGGAACCAACAAAACGTCGGCTTGGCCGGCGACTGAATTTTTAATACCTTTAATTCCAGATGATTTTTTAGACACACTATTGTCAAAAGCTAATGGTCCAAAGACATCTGCTTTAAGATTTTCTTTTTTAGCAAGCTCAGTTATTTCTTTTGCATCAATAGAACTTTGAACACTGTCTAAAACTTCTTCAGTTGCTGAAAGAACAGAAACTTTTGGTTTTTCAATACCAATTCTATGACAAAAATTTATTACATTTTTAAGAATATGCATTTTTGTTTTTACGTTTGGAGAAACATTTAAAGCTCCATCAGTTATTATTATTGGCTGATCATTCTTTTCTAATGTCATGTGCCAAATATGGCTCAGTCTAGTCTTTCCTAACAAATTATATTCTTTCTTAATTACCTCTTTCATTAGAACATCTGTATGAATATGACCTTTAACTATAATTTTTATTTTTCCTTGAGAAGCTAGTTTTGCAGCTATTTTAGCTGTTGAGTTTTCTTTAGGTTCGTGGATAATTTCGTATTTTGAAATATCAAATTGTAATTCTTCGGCACATTTTTGAATTTCATCTTTATCACCAATTAAAATAGGATTTATCAAATTTTCTTTGACAGCATCTATTACTGATAGCATGGGAAGCATTTTTCCAGCGTTTACAATTCCTGCAGGAATATCTTTTTTTTTATGTGCAACATCTAGAAGGTTAATTGGACAAATTATTTCTTTATTTGAAAGCATAAGTTTTTTTTACATATATTTACGATGTCTATATAATAAGTTAATATGGCATAAAATGGAAATTGTAACTAAAATTGCACCAATTGCATTAGCTTTGATAATGTTAACTCTAGGATTAGGACTAACAATCAAAGATTTTACCAGGGTTATAAAGCAGCCAAAAGATTTTATAGTTGGTTTAATTTGCCAGTTAATACTTTTGCCAATTGTAGCTTTTATAATTATAAAAGTATTTCAAATCAGTACGGAACTTGCGCTAGGTTTAATGATTATTGCTGCAGCACCTGGGGGTGTTACATCTAATGTATTGACGAAGTTTGCGAATGGAGACGTTGCTTTATCAATTTCACTTACAGCAATTGTGAGTTTGATAAGCATAATATCCGTTCCTTTAATAATTTTCGGTTCGGCTGATTTATTAAATATTAAGACTTCGACCACAAATATTTCAATGAATGAAATAGCTTTAAAAATGTTTTTTGTGGTAACGCTCCCTGTAATTGTTGGAATGATTTTAAGAAAATTTTTTCCATTTTTTTCTAATGAGGAGCAATTAATTCAAAGAATATCTATTTTTCTTTTTATAATAGTTTTTGTTGCTATTTGGGTTGAGGAAAATCAAAATATTATATTTTACATAAAGCAATCAGGAATAATTACTCTAGTATTAAATATTATAATGATGGTTTTGGGATATTATGTAGCTAAAATTTTTGCGAGTGGCGCTGAACAAAGGAAATGTATATCTCTTGAATGCGGACTGCAAAATGGCACATTGGCAGTTTTTGTAGCAACTCAAATTTTCGATGAAATAACATACATAGTACCTACAGCTACTTATGCTCTTATAATGTTCGTAACATCAATATTTTTTGTTCTTTTTATAAGAAACAAAAATTAAATTCAGGACATTTTGCATCTATTTGAATGAAAAAAAGTTGCTATACACATAATCATGCAAATTGAAATAATTTTACCATCAGTCGTTTTAGGAATTATGTTGTTTTTTTCTTTTGCTGTTGCGCCTGTTATTTTTAAAGTTCTTAAGGAAAATGATGCAAGAAAATTTGTAAGAACGATTTTTCCTTATTATTATTGCATAAATTTAATACTGGTTTCTTTAGTATGTATTTTTTTATTTTATAAAGACTTTATAAATTTTGATTTTTATCTTCTCTTTTCTGTAGCTATTCTTTTTGCTATCTCATTATTTGTATTAATGCCGATGATTAATAATGCGAGAGATCAAAAGAAAGAGAGTAAATTTAAATATTTGCATGCAGCTTCTGTGATTATAAACTTTTTACAAATTTTTATTCTTATTTATGTTTTACTTTAAAAAAAAAATATTTATTTTTTTTTTAGTTCTTTTCATCATTCCAAACCAATCCAAAACTGAAGAAAATTTAATAAATACACTTAAAAAAGGTAAAAATATTATTTTTATCAGACACTCACTAGCACCAGGCAATGGTGACCCTTCAGGATTTATATTAAGTGATTGTTCAACTCAAAGAAATTTAAATAAAAAAGGAATAATCCAATCGAAAAAAATTGGAAACTTTTTTGAAAAAAATCAAATTCCTATAGATTTAGTTCTAAGTAGTGAATGGTGCAGGTGTAAGGATACTGCATTTTATGCTTTTAGTGATTTTAAAACCTTTGATGCTCTGAATTCTTTTTATGATGAAAAGTTTGCTGCTAATGAGGATAAACAAATTAAAAATTTGAAAAAATTCATAAAAAAATGGAGAGGTGATAAAAACCTAGTCCTAGTCACTCATTATGTTGTTATAAATTCTATTTTAGGTGTGGGATCAGGCTCAGGTGAGATTGTTGTTGTGGACAAAAATCTAATTTTAAAAGGAAGGATTAGCAATTATTAAAAATCATGACAGTAGCTAAAAGATTTATAATTTATATATTTTTCTTTACTTTTTACTTTTCTTTTGCTGCCGCAGAATTTTTTAAAGATATATCAGGTATTATTGAGAACAATGAACCAAGACTTAGTTACGGAGTGGCAGTTTCGGATGTAAATAATGATAATAAATTTGAATTTGTAGTTACTGGGTTTGGATATAAAAACTTAGCCTTAGGTTTTGAGAATAATAATTTGGTAAATACAATAGATAATAAAATATTCAATGATGCAGAAAGAAAAACTATTGGTGTTGCAGCTTGCGATATTGATAAAGACGGATTCGAGGAAGTTTATTTTTTGAATACAGATACTTATAGTGGAGATAAAAAATATTCAGACAGGCTTCTTGATAAAAAACAAAAAAAATTCTTTGATTTATTTGAAATAGAGGAAAATAAAACATCATTAAATCTTACCGCTGGAAGATCTGTTGTGTGCGTTGATCGTAACGGTAACGGTGTATATGGATTTTATGTTGCAAATTATGGTGGCCCCACCAGATTTTATGAACTAAGTAACAATTTACTAATCGATAAAGCACCAAAACTAAAAATTGATAGAGTTACTGGTGGAAGAGCAGTTGTAGCTGGACATATAATTTCAGATAATACTGATATTTTTGCTGCAAACGAGAGAGGATCAAATTTTTTATACAAAAATAATAACGGTTCTTTTACAGAATTAGCAAATGAGTATGAGGTTCAAGACAAATATGAAAATGGGAGAGGCACAACTCTTTCTGATGTTTTTTATAGAGGACAATTAGATATTGTAAGTTCAAACTGGAATGGAAATCATAGAATATTTGCTTTAGACGGAAATGAATTTACAGATATTGCCCAACCTGATTTTAACGAACCAACTCGTATAAGAACAGTTATATCTGCAGATTTTGATAATGATGGTTTTGATGAAATATTTATGAATAATATTGGCCAACCAAATAAATTATTTAAGATTTTAGATAATGGAGTGTTAAAAAAAATAGATATACAAGTGGGTTTAGAATATTTTGGCTTAGGTACAGGAGCAGCAGTTGCTGATATTGATAATGATGGGATACTAGAATTGTTAGTTGCTCATGGTGAAAGCGGCATGCAACCACTGAGTCTTTACAAGGCAGATATAAAAGAAAAGTTCAATTATATTAGAATTCAACCATTAAATAAATTTGGTGCACCAGCAAGAGGTGCTACAGTTACTTTAATTTCTAATTTAAGAAAACATTCCAAAACTATTGATGCTGGATCTGGATACTTGTGTCAAATGGAACCCGTAGCCCATTTTGGTTTACGAAAAGGTGAGAAGATTCGAAGTATTGTTATCCAATGGACTAATGGACAGAAAAAAAGTCTTAAGATATCAAAAATAAATAATACAATTAAAGTAAAACAATAAATAGCAAATATTTAGCTAGGACAATTGTGACCAGTACTAATTTTTAACTTTTTGGTATTAAGTTATTATGACTTCATGTTTATTTTCTCTTATCGTTGTTGCATTTGTAGGATTAATTGCTTTTGTATTTAGAAAACCGTCAGATAAAGAAATTAAAAAATTTAAGGATAAATCCCAGGATAAAGTAAACTGGTCAAGAATGGGTTTTTAAGTCAAAAAATAACACAATCTTAAAATTCGATATGTCAAGATTTTTAAAGTCTATCACAATCATGATTTTATTATTCGCTTTTCAATCACCTGTAGTAGCGTCTGGAAAGGAATATTATGAAAATTTAGTTTCAAATTGGTCAAAAATTTTTCCTGATCAAAATAGAAATGCTGCTGGACCAAAGTTTTTTAAGTTTATTATTGATCAAGATATGAATTATAAAGAATTTGTTGAATATAATAAGCTTTATTGTGCAGTTAGTGGATCATTAATAAGTCCAGGAAGTATGCCTGAATTTCTCTATGTAAATCAAGATAAATCAAATACAAAGATTTGTGGGTATTACTACAGATGTTGTATTCCGTGTTCTTGTGATGTTATGAAATATTCGAAAGTTAAAAAAATAAATTATCAATTTAAAGATGTAAAAAAAGATATTTATGTTCTTACTATAGATAATCCTTGTGGAAAAGTAGACTTTCCAAAAAGAGTAAACAAAGATTATTTTTGTAAAAATGATAAATTAGATACAAATCAAGTATTTGAAATAGATGGTAAATTAGTAATTGGTCTTTTACATAAAGCAAAACCTTGTAATGAACAAAATATAAATTACATTGCTAAAAACGAAGTGACAGGCGAATATTGTGATAT
>CACPBW010000010.1 GCA_902632275.1 uncultured Pelagibacteraceae bacterium
TTCAATAATAAAAATAATTATTACACTACATTAAAAAGATCAAATTTAATTGAATTTTTACTTAATGGGATTTCAAAAGACAAGTTGATTTTAAATTATGAGCTCAATGATATTAAGCAAGGAGATCAATCATCACTTTTATCTTCAGATAATAAAACTGAAGAATTTGATTATTTGGTAGCGGCTGATGGTGTTTATTCAAAAACAAAACAAATATTATTTAAAAAAGAAGGTTTGCCTAATTACTTTAATACAATTGCTTTAAGAGGAAATATAAAAGATTTTAATAACTTTGATATTTCTTTATACCTTGGGCCAAACTTTCATTTTGTCATATACCCCATTAATCAAAATAAAGAATTTAATTTTATAGCAATAATTAGAAAAGAATTAATTCAAAAGGAAATTATTAACAAAGATTTATTGAATGATAATACTTTTAAGAAAAATTTATTAAATGAAATTTCCTCTAAATCAAATCTAAATCTTGTTGAAAAGGTTGAAAAAACTAAATGCTTTCCAATTTTTGTGAGCAAAAAATTTCTTATACCAAAATCCAAAAATATTTTTTTAACTGGAGATGCATTTTATGCATTTCCTCCTTCATTCGCACAGGGTGCATCACAATCAATAGAATCTGCAAACGAGCTTTTTTTGGATTTAAGCAACAAGACCTCAAATTATTATAAAAATAGAGTTTTCAGAACTAAACAAATAAATTCAAGATCTAATCTCAATCATTTTGCATTTCATTTATCAAATCCTTTAAATATTTTTTTTAGAAACGTTTTTTTGAAATATCTTTCTAAAAATGACAAATTTTTAGAAAATTATTTAGGAAAAGTTTATTGCAACTAAATTCTAACTTCTTGGTCTTAATCTTTGCCTAAGATCATCAATTGGTTTTAAGATTTTTCCTGACTGATAATGCCAATAGGTCCAACCGTTGCAACTTTCAGATCCTAATATTTTAGCAGCTACCTTGTGAATTGATCCCTCATTTTTCTTATATTTTATACTTCCATCAACCATAACTTTTGCGTAAATCTCTTTTTTTTTATCATAAATTTCTACTCCAGGTTTAATTACGCCTAATTCAATTAAAGATCCAAAAGGAATTCTTGGTTTTGATTTATTATTTTGAATTACATCTAAATATTCATTCTTAATTTCTTTTGTATTTTGTAGTCTCTTACTTGCAGCTTCATAATAAATTTTTTCTTTTTCAATACCAAAGTATGATCTACCTAGTTTTTTCGAAACTACTGCTGTTGTTCCCGATCCTAAAAAAGGATCGAATATAAAATCATTTTTATTTGAAGATGCTAATATAATCCGATGAAGCAGGGCCTCTGGTTTTTGAGTAGAATGAACTTTCACTCCATTATTTTTCAATCTTTCTCTACCATTACATATAGGTAAATTCCATGTTGATCTCATCTGCAGGTCATCATTAAAAGATTTCATTGATTGATAATTGAATGTATATTTTGATTTTTTGCTTTTAGATGCCCATATCAAAGTTTCATGTGCATTTGTAAATCTTGTACCCCTAAAATTTGGCATTGGATTATTTTTATTCCAGATTACGTCATTCAATATCCAAAAACCTAAATCTTGAATTATCTTTCCTACTCTAAATATATTATGATAACTTCCAATTACCCAAATAGATCCATTTTTCTTTAATACTCTTTTACATTCGTTTAACCAATCTGATGTGAATTTATCATATGTTTTAAAACTTTCAAACTGATCCCATTTGTCATTTACAGCATTTACTTTTGATCTATCAGGTCTAACCAAGCTATTTTGTAATTGTAAATTATATGGAGGATCTGCAAAAATTAAATCAAATGTTTCATCAGGAATTTTTTTTAACTCTTTTAGACAGTCCGCATTTAAAATCTTATTATGTAAATTTTTTAATATCATTTTTTTAAAATTTAATTAGACTCCAGACTAAAATTGTCGTCAACCAGTGATTGAAAAAAAATGACTCTTCTTGTTACGAAATTTTTTTGAGACTCAATATATTGTGTATAGGGACAAACGTTTTTCTGTGATGTTTTGTTACACCAAATTTTTTAATCGCTTTCAAATGCTGTTTTGTGCCGTAGCCTGAATTTTTATTCCAGCCATATTTTACGAATTTTTTTGACATTTTTGAGATAAGTCTATCTCTGGAAACTTTAGCAATAATGGATGCTGCTGAAATTTCAGGTACTTTTTGGTCACCCTTAACTATAGACATTAATTTATAACCATTCATTATTGGTAATTTATCGCCATCAATCATGATTAAAGATGGTTTAGATTTAAGTTTTTTTATAGACCTTTCCATAGCTAGTAAGCTTGCATTCAATATATTTAATTTCTCAATTTCTTTTAATGAAGCTGAACCAATCGTCCAAATACTATTTTTTTTAATATATTTTTCTAATAAGTTCCTCTTATTTTTTGAGAGCTTTTTTGAGTCCTTAATTTTTTTTTTATCTACATTTTTTTTAAACACTACTGTAGCTGCAAAAACTGGGCCCACCAAACTTCCTCTACCAACCTCATCAACCCCAGCAATTACTTTTTTCATTAAATTTTAATTTTCAATTCATCAATTTTTTTTCTTATATTTTTTAAATCTTCCCAAGAAAACTTTTTTTGGTCAGGTTGTCTTAATAAATAAGCTGGATGGAAAGTCAGAATACTTAAATAAGTTTTTTGATTGATAATTGTTTCTTTCCATTTTCCTCTCTCTTTTGAAATCTTTAGTTTTTGACCAAATATAGCCTCCATAGCAGTACTTCCCATTAATATTAATATTTTTGGGTTTATAATTGAAATGTGTTCACGTAAAAAAACTGAATATCTATTGATTTCTGAAATTTCAGGTTTTCTATTATTCGGAGGTCTATAGTTAACGACATTTGTTATATAAACATCTTTTCTGTTAATTTTAATTGCATTTAACATTTTATTAAGCAGTATCCCGGCTTCGCCAACGAATGGTTTACCTTGTATATCTTCCTTCTCTCCTGGACCTTCCCCCACTAACATAATTTGACTTTTTGGATTGCCGTCATTGAAAACTATATTTTTTGCAAATTTTTTAAGTTCACAATCCTCAATTGATTTTATTTTTTCTCTAAGATCAATCAACTTTTTATCAATCCCACCCTTTTCTTCATTTTTTTTTAAGCGATTTATTGGCGCGTTATCAAAAATATATTCAGATTCTATTGATTTTATAAACGCTTCATTTAAAATTTCTTTATTAACCATTTTTAAATGATATCAAAAAACTTAAAAATAATCCTAATTATATTTTTTATTTTTTTCCCCCTTGGGGCGAAATCTAAAAACATCTATTCCAAAGATTTTAATTCTAAAGAATTGTCAAATTATTTTTCAGGAATTATTTCTCACAATAATCAAAAAAATGTCCAGGCTCTTAAATATTTAAAATCTTCAAAACAACTATTAAATAAACACGATGAGTATTTTAAGAGATTGATTTTATCACTTGTACTTAATCAAAATGTAGACAGGGCTATCCAAGAGATAAAGTTTTTAAAGAACAAAAAACAATCAGAATTTTTTGAGGCGCAATTGATATTATTAATAGATAGTATTAATAAAAAAAATTTCGATAAAACTAAAATATACCTAAATAGTTTAGCTAAATACACCGAAGAAGGCACATTTGAAAAAGTTATTTATGAAACACTAAGAGATTATTCATATACGTTTAAAGAAAAAAAAATGAGTAATTTCAAATCTAATTTCGGTAATTTAATAGCTATTAATAATGCATTTCAAAGTTGTTATTTAAATAATTTAAAGACTCTCGATTATTTTGATAAATTAAAAAGTTCAGAGGTAGCTGATTATTCAAGATATTTATTTTTTTATGTTAATTATCTTATTCATAAAAAAAGATTTGATTTAGTTAAAGAAATCTCATTTGAAATAGATGAACTGTCTAGCAACTTAATAATCTTACAAACAAAATCGTGGATTGATAAGAGCAACTTTAGCGAAATAAAAGAAATATTTTCCTGTAACAATGAAAATGATATTTTAGCTGAGTTTTTTTACTTAGTTTCAAATTTATATTCATCCCAAGATGAATATGAACAATCAAATTTTTACCTAAATATCTCATATTTTTTAAATAAAAAATTTAAAATTAATTTATCTTTAATGGCAGATAACTATTTCCTAAATGAAAATTATGACCAAAGTTTAAAAGTTTTACAATTATTTAATTCAAAAGATGATCTTTATTATTGGTTCAAAATTAAGCAAGAAGCAAAGATAATCACTAAAAAAAAAAATAAAGAAGAAGGTTTAAAATATATTGAAAAAAATTTCAAAAATATAAAAAATCCGTCAACTAAAGTTTTATTTGATCTTGCAACTATTTATAAAAATTCAAAAAAATATGAGAAGGCAATTGAGTTATATACATCTGTAATGAATGTTATGGACAAAGATGATTTAAATTACGCAGATTTACTTTACAGGAGAGGTGGAAGCTTTGAAAGGATAGGAAAATATGAAAAATCAGATAAAGATTTATTGGATGCACTAAAAATAATACCAAACAATTCTTATGTATTAAATTATTTAGCTTACTCATGGTTGGAGCGTAATCAAAATATTAATAAAGCTATATTGATGCTGGAGAAAGCTTATAAAGAAAATGAAAATGACCCTTATATAATTGATTCAGTAGGGTGGGGGTATTTTCTAGTAGGAAAATATAACGATGCTGAAAAATACATGAGAAGAGCTTTAGAATTAATGCCGAACGATCCTATAGTTAATGACCATTATGGAGATATTCTATGGAAACTGAATAGAAAAATTCAAGCACAATATTTTTGGAATAGTGTACTAAAAATGGATGATGCTGAAAAAGAAATGATAGAAAAAATAAAGGTAAAGTTAATTAACGGCTTATCATAAAAACAATGAGAGTTTATAGAATTAATTCTCGAGCAAAGATCAATCTTAATTTAAATATAATCAAGAAATCAAAAAAAAAAAAATTGCATTTAATTGAGTCTCTTGTATGTTTTGTGAATCTATCAGATAAAATTTATATAAATAAGTCTAAATCAAAATATCATAAAGTTAAATTTATTGGAAAATTTTCAAAAAAAATTACAAAAAAAAATACAGTTACAAAGCTACTTAGCTTGTTAGATAAAGATAATGTTTTAAAAAATAAATATAAAATTCTGGTTAAAAAAGAAATTCCACTTCAATCTGGTATGGGAGGCGGGTCAATGAATGCTGCAAATATATTAAACTATTTCTACAAAAAAAAGCTTATAAATTTGAAAAAAGTAAAAAAATATTCTCTAAAAATTGGATCTGATGTTATTCTAGGGCTGAATAGTAAGCCAAAAATTTTATATAGAGATGGATCTATCAAAGAAGTTACAGATATTAAAAAATATCACATCTTAATTGTAAAACCTGCCTTTGGTTGTTCAACTAAGAAAATATATTCATCAAATAAAATTTTTTCTAAATCTGAATTTGACATATCAAAAGAAAAAATTGTTAAGAATGTGATTCTTAATGGTAAAAATGACTTAGAAAAAAGCGCCTTTAATTTATATCCAGCCTTAAAAAAAATTAAGGATTTACTTGATCAAAACGAAAAAGCTAATTTTGTAAGAATGACAGGTTCAGGATCTGCGATAATTATGTACTTTAATTCAAATAAATTTGCAAAAAACGCGTTGAAAATTTATAAAAGGAAATTAAATAATTGTTTGTGTATTATAACTAAAATTATATAAAAAGTTGCGATATAAAATAAATAATTTTTGGGGCGTAGCCAAGTGGTAAGGCAGCGGTTTTTGGTACCGCCATTCCTAGGTTCGAATCCTAGCGCCCCAGCCAAATATGCTAAGTATTATAAATAAAATCTTTTCTTCAACAAAAAATCTAAACACTATCAATCAAAGATTTACCAGGTTAAGAAAAGACACAAATGTAGAAAAAATTTTTAATGCTATTGAGAGCTATTCAAATGAAGCCGAGATAAGATATGTCGGGGGCTGTGTAAGAAAAATAATTAATAATGAAAAAGTTGATGATATTGATCTAGCAACAAATATAGAGCCAACAAAGGTAAAAGAAGCTCTTGAAAATAAAAATTTAAAATTTTTTGAGACTGGTATTGAACATGGAACAATTACAGTTTTAATAGAAAACAATAAATTTGAAATTACTTCTTTAAGAAGTGATATTAAAACTGATGGACGTCATGCAGTAATAGAATTCACAACTGATTGGATTAAAGATGCTGAAAGACGCGACTTCACTATCAACTCCATATATGCAGATATAAATGGAAATTTATTTGATCCTTTTGATGGGAAAAAAGATTTAGAAAACGGATTAATAAAATTCATAGGAGAGCCAGAACAAAGAATAAAAGAAGATTATTTAAGAATATTAAGGTATTTCAGATTTTTTGCATTATATAGCAAAAATGACCATAGCTTAGCAGTTAAAAAAATAATTAAAAAAAATATCGTAGGTATTAAAAAGCTATCATCAGAGAGATTGTTAGATGAATTGAAAAAAACTTTTAAATCAAAATGTTTTATAAAATTATGCGAAAATGATTTTTCTTACGAGATAATTTCCATGGTATTCCCAGAATTTAAACAAATTGAATTATTTAAGAAGTTAAACGATTACACGAAATTAAACTTACATAGTCTAGATTTTGCGTTTTTCTTATCACTTTTGATAATAGATGATACAGATAATTCTGATTATTTTTTTTATAAATTTAATATTTCAAAAAAAAATCAAAAAAGAATAAAATTTATTAAAGAGTTTTATTTTAATAAGAAATTACCGTTTAAACTTTCGTCTCAAAATCTTTGGAAAATATTTTATTTTAATGGCAAAGAGAGACTAACTGATATTTTAAATTACAAAATATTTACCTCTAAAAAATTCGATAATAGTTTAGTTAATCAAATTAATTATTTTAAAAATAAAGAATTACCTAAATTACCCATAACAGGAAGTGATCTAATTAAAGATTTTGGTATTCCCGAGGGAGAAATTGTAGGAGAGAAATTAAAAGAAATAGAGAATATCTGGATTAATAATAATTTTAAAATCTCTGATAAAAATTTAAAAAAAATATTAAAAAATTAAACATATTTTACATCTTTAATTTCAAAATTTTTAATACCTGCTGGTGTATTAATTTCTACTAGATCTCCTTTATTTTTTCCTATCAAACCTTTTCCTATGGGCGATTTAAAAAAAATTAATTTTTTTTTTAAATCTGCCTCATCTTTTCCAACAATTTTATAATCAATTTTTTCATCAGTGTCTAAATTTATTAAATAAACTGTTGAACCAAAAATTACCTTACCATCGTTAGTAAGTTTTGTTACATCAATGACATTTGCACGAGCAATTATATCGTTGATTTCCTCTATTCTTCCTTCGTTTAAAGATTGTTGCTCTTTGGCTGCATGATACTCAGCGTTTTCTTTTAAATCTCCATGTGATCTTGCCTCAGATATCGCTGCAACAATCTCTGGTCTTTTTTTTTCTTTTAAAAAAACTAATTCGGTTTTTAGTTTTTCCAAACCACTTACAGTTATAGGTTCTTTTTCCATCTTATTTCCATTTGGCTACTGGCGGCAAGGACATTAATATTCCTTCTACATTCCCTCCCGTTTGTAATCCAAATTTAGTTCCTCTATCATATAAAAGGTTGAACTCAACGTATCTACCTCTTTTTAAGTATTGAAGCTCTTTTTGTTTTGTTGTCCATTTATTTTTTCTTTTCTTTTTTATTATTTCATTAAATATTTTAGTAAATGATAATCCCACATCTCTTACAAATGCAAAATCTTTCTCCCAATTTTCTTTTTTGTAATCAAAAAAAATACCACCAATTCCTCTCTCCTCATTTCTGTGAGGTAAAAAAAAATATTTTTCACACCACTTTTTATATTTTTTGTAATAATTTTTGTTATGCTTGTTACATGTTTTTTTAAGCTCATTATGAAGCCATTTTTTTAAATTTTTATCACTTAAACATGGTGTTACGTCCATGCCTCCCCCAAACCATCCATGTGATGTAACAATATATCTTGTATTGAAATGCATAGCAGGTATGTGAGGATTCTTCATATGCATAACTACTGATATACCTGATGCCCAAAAATTTGAATTTTTTTTTGTTCCAGGAATTTGTCCCTTAAATTTTTTGGGAAATTTACCATAAACCTCTGAAAAATTTACACCCACTTTCTCAAAAAGCTTACCATTTTCAAAAATTCGAAATTGTCCACCTCCTTCATTTAAACCTCTTGACCAATTTTTAATTTTAAAGACGTTTTTTTTATTTTCCAATTTTTCAATATCATTTGTAATTATGTCTTGTAAAATTACAAACCAGTTTTTAACAATATTTTTCTTTGAACCAATATCCATTTTAAATCTTTAGCTGTCTTATGCTTTCACTTAGAATTATAGCAACTGATGTAGATAAGTTTAATGATCTTTTTTTATCTACCATTGGAATTTTAATTTTTTCTTTCAACAGATCATGTATTTTCTTTGGTACACCAGCACTTTCCTTACCAAAAAGCAGGGTATCTTTTTTCTTAAATTTAAAATCAGTATATAATTTTTTTGCTTTTGTTGTTATTAAAATAACCCTATCCTTTGATTTAGCTTCAAAAAATTCCTCATCACTATTATAAAAATTTATATTTTTAGTATCCATATAGTCCATAACCACCCTTTTAAATCTTTTGTCGCTAAGTAGAAAACCGCATGGTTCAATTATTTCTAACTGTGCACCTAGGCAAGCACAAGTTCTAATAATAGCAGCTGTATTTTGAGGTATGTCTGGCTCGTATAAGGCTATTTTGGGAGCAAAATTGGCTTTGTAATGTGTCATTCTATCAGTGGAAATATTATGCTTTTTTATTATATGAAATCATATATTAGATATTATTAATTTAAAATTTAAATGTCAGAAAAGAAAGTCAAAAGAAGAGAATTTATTTTTACTGCAACCTATGCAGTTGGGGCTGTTGGAGTGGGAGCTACTATTTGGCCTTTAATCGACCAAATGAACCCTGATGCATCTGTAAAAGCTTTAGCCAGCACAGAAGTTGATATTAGCAATGTAGAAAAAGGTCAGTCTATAACAGTTTTATGGAGAGGAAAACCAGTTTTTATCAGAAGAAGAACTGAAGAAGAAATTGCAAAAGCAAGAGATGTTAACTTAGATGAATTAAAACATCCTGAGAAAGATGAGGATAGAGCCAAAGATCCAGAGTGGCTTGTTATGTTAGGCGTTTGTACACATTTAGGATGTGTACCATTGGGTGACAAAGGTGAATATGACGGATGGTTTTGCCCATGCCATGGTTCACATTACGATACATCAGGAAGAATTAGAAAAGGTCCTGCTCCAACAAATATGGAAGTACCTAAATACGAATTTGTAAACAGTAATATTATAAAGATAGGTTAATTTAATGAGCGATCACGAATATACTCCTAGTTCAAAATTTGGAAAATGGTTCAATGACCGTTTACCTCTTTTAACGCTCGGCAAACATCTAACTGATTATCCAACACCAAAAAATTTAAATTATTGGTGGACCTTTGGAGGAATATTAACTTTTTGTTTAATTACTCAAATTGTAACAGGATTAATTTTGGCAATGCATTATGTTGCTCATGCAGACTTAGCTTTTGGAAGTGTAGAGCATATTATGAGAAACGTTAATTATGGATGGCTTATAAGATACGTCCACGCAAATGGAGCATCAATGTTCTTTTTAGCAGTTTATATTCATATATTCAGATCTTTGTATTATGGTTCTTATAAATCACCTCGAGAAATAATATGGATTTTAGGAATGATAATTTACATACTTATGATGGCTGCTGCTTTTATGGGATATGTTTTACCTTGGGGACAAATGAGTTTTTGGGGAGCAACAGTTATAACAAATCTTTTTAGCGCGATACCATTAGTTGGCGAAAGTATAGTAACATGGTTATGGGGAGGTTATTCTGTAGACAACCCTACCTTAACTCGTTTTTTTAGTTTGCACTATTTGATTCCATTTTTAATATTAGGTCTTGTAGTGCTTCACATTTGGGCTCTTCACGTGCCAGGCAACAACAACCCAATTGGTATTGATTTAAAAAAACCATCTAAAGATACTGTTCCTTTTCACCCATACATAGTTATAAAAGATTTATTTGCATTATTAATTTTCTTAATAGTTTTTGCTTTCTTTGTTTTTTACTCCCCGAATATTCTTGGTCACGCAGACAATTACATTGAGGCAAATCCAATGGTAACGCCAGCACATATAGTTCCAGAATGGTATCTACTTCCTTTTTATGCAATCTTAAGATCGGTTCCCGACAAACTTTTGGGTGTAATTGCAATGTTCGGTGCTTTATTTATTTTAGTAATACTTCCATGGCTTGATACTTCAAAAACAAGATCTGCTATTTTTAGACCTTTATACAAACAATTCTACTGGTTCCTTGTAGCTGACGTTTTGATACTTGGATATGTTGGTGCAATGCCCGCAGAAGGTATTTATCTTTTAGTAGCAAGAGTAGCTACCGCATATTATTTTGCACATTTTTTAATAATTTTACCAATATTAAGCAGAAAAGAAAAAGTTTTAGATGTACCATTAAGCATCACAGAACCTGTTCTAGGTGGAGCAGTAAGTGCTTCTGCAGTAAGGCAAAAAAAAGATAAACTATGAAAAAGTTTGTGATTATCTTTTTTTTTTTAATCATCTCTAATTTAACAAGTATTAGTTCTTTTTCTGCAGAGAAAGCGGCTAAACCTATGAGCCCTGGTTGGAGTTTTAAAGGATTTTTTGGAACATTTGACAGAGCATCCTTACAAAGAGGTTACCAGGTATATACAGAAGTTTGTGCTTCTTGTCATTCAATGAAACATTTGAGCTACAGAAATCTATCACAACCAGGCGGTCCAGAATTTAGTAAAGAACAAGTGAAAATTATAGCTTCACAATTTGAAGTAAGAGATGGACCGAACGATGATGGAGAGATGTTTGACAGACCTGCAAGACCCTCGGATAATTTTGTAAGTCCTTATGCTAACGACAAGGAGGCTACTGCTGCAAATGGAGGAGCATACCCACCAGACATGTCAGTTCTCGTAAAAGCAAGAAAAGGTGGTGCTGACTATATATATTCTTTATTACTTGGATACGACGAACCACCAGAGGGTATTTCTTTAGACGATGGAGTTTATTACAACAAGTATATGGCGGGAAATAAAATCAAAATGTCAAATCCTTTGTCTGAAGGTATTGTTGAGTATGCAGATGGCACCAAAGCAAGTGAGGAACAAATGGCAAAAGATGTTACGACCTTTCTTTCTTGGGCTGCAGAGCCACATTTAGAGGAAAGGCACAAAATTGGATTTAGAGCAATTATTTATTTAATTATAATCACTATCCTAGTTTATTTTAGTATGAAAAAAATCTGGTCACGTGTTGAATCTGAAGTTTAAAACATCGCCATCTTTGACAACATAATCTTTACCTTCTAATCTCATATTCCCATTATTTTTTGAGTTTAACCATCCACCATTCTTAACAAAATCTTCATAAGAAACAGTTTCAGCTCTAATGAAACCTTTTTCAAAATCTGTATGTATTTCTCCAGCAGCAGCAGGAGCGCTACAATCTTTTTTAATCGTCCATGCTCTAGTTTCCTCAGGTCCCGAAGTAAAAAAAGTTTCTAAATTTAAAATTTTGTAACCTTTACTTATAAGTTTATTTAGACCAGTTTCTTTAAGCTCAATCATATTCATATAATTTTTTTTTTCCTCGTTTTCAAAGTGATTTATTTGATTTTCTATGTCAGCGGAGATTATTATTGTGTTATCGGAACCAAATTTTTTAATAAAATTATTCGTATAAATGTTACCGTTATTAACACTTTTTTCATCTACATTGCATACATAAATCTTTGGTTTTATTGATAATAATCCGGTTTGATTTATTACTCTTTCATCTAACTCATTAGCTAGTTCAGATAAATCTTTACCATTATTAAGCCTTTCCAATGCATTTTCTAAAATTTTTTGCATCTTTTCATCAATATTTTTTTTATTTTTTTTGTCTAATCTTTTTTGCAAAGATTCAATATCGGCCAACATCATTTCAGTTTCGATTATTTCTAAATCTCTTATTGGATCAACGTTTGCATTGACATTTTGAATATCAGCGGAGTCAAAACATCTTATCATATGTATAATTGCGTCAACCTCTCTTATATGAGATAAAAATTTATTGCCCAATCCTTCACCTTTAGAAGCTCCTTTGACTAGACCTGCTATATCAACAAAAGATATTGTAGTGTTAATTTTCTTTTTAGACTTCGATATTTCTGAAAGTTTATTTAGCCTATCATCTGGAACAGGCACTATGCCAATATTAGGATCAATTGTGCAGAAAGGAAAATTCTCTGCTTGGGCTTTAGAAGAATTTGTAAGAGCATTAAACAATGTTGATTTACCAACGTTTGGCAAACCAACAATACCACATTTAAAACCCATTTATTTATTATTGACTGTGCTTGAAAATAAATCCAATTTTTTATCAATTAGAAATGATAAGGAGTCGGTTATACTTTCTGTAATCGAAGAAATCTCTTCTTTTTCATCTTCATTGAAGTCTTGTAACACATGGTCAGATACTTCTATGTCATCTTTTGGGTGACCTATGCCAATTCTTACTCTTGAATATTCCTTGCCGATAAATTTATCTATAGATTCAATACCATTATGTCCTGCACTCGATCCTCCAAATTTTGTTTTGATTTTTCCAAAATCTATGTCCAAATCATCGTGAAAAACTATAACGTTTTCAGCTTCAATTTTAAAATATTCAATTAATTCCCTAATACAAATTCCTGAATTATTCATAAATGTCAGAGGTTTAATAGCGTAAACTTTTTTTCCATCTATTGTTCCAGTTGTGAGAAGACCTTTAAATTTTGGTTTTTGCTTCGATAGACCAAATTTTTGATTAATTGCATCTATAATTTTAAACCCGATATTATGTCTATTATTTTCACTATTTGGAGAGGGATTGCCAAGACCTACAAAAAGTAACATGATTATATTATAAAAAAATTTTTCAGCTTATTATTTTTTTTCTGGTTGAGATTTTTTATCATCCCCTCTTTTTGTATCATCTTTTTTCTCAGATTTTGCTGCATCAGCTGATGGTGTTTTTCCGTCAGTCTCTGCACCTTCACTTGCTTGAGTTGTTCCTTCTTCTCCAGTTGCTTCAGAGCCCTCTGCAGCCTCAGCTGGTTTCTCAGGTTCTTTAATTACAGTAGGAGCTGCTAGAGTGGCAACAACAAAGTCTCTTCCTTGTATAGTCGGATGAACATTTTCAGGAAGTTTTATTGCTGATATTTTAAAACTTTGACCTATATCCACGCCATCTAAATCAACAATAAGTTCGGTAGGAATATTTTCTGTTGGGCATTTTAATTCGACTTTTCTTCTTACAATATTTAAAACTCCACCTCTTTTTAATCCTGGTGATTTGTCACTATTAATAAACTTAACTGGTATTTGTAAAATTACTTTTCCACCTTTTACAATTCTTAAAAAATCTACATGTGTTGGTTCGTCTGATAGTATGTCAAATTTTACTTCTCTAGGTAATACACTTTGATCTTTACCATCAACTTTCAAATTAATTATATTTGATAAAAAATTATCTTTTTCTAACAAATTAGATAAAGTCTTTTTTGACACTGAAATATTTTGATTTTTGTCTTCACCCCCATAAATTACTCCAGGAACATTACCTTGGGATCTTAAAATATTTAGCTCACTTTTTGTTTTAGTATTTCTAATATTAGCTTCTAAAGTATTCATAAAAAAACTAAGTCTTTTAACCCAAGTTCACTTATAAAACAAGTTATTTATTTAAATAGATCTGATACCGATGTTGAATTAGATATTCTTTTAAGCGCCTCTCCTAGAAGATTAGAAATACTTAAAATCTGAATATTTTTTGTATTGTTTATTTTTTTTGTATTATCTATTGTATCAGTAATTACCAAGTTTTTTATTGAAGAGTTTTTAATTCTTTTAACAGCATCTCCACTAAGCACTCCATGTGTTATATAGACATGAATTTCTTTTGCTCCTCTTGATTTTAACATTTTTGCAGCATTAACTATTGTTCCTCCAGAATCAATAATATCATCAACTATAATGCAAATTTTATTTTTTATATCTCCAATTATATTCATGACTTCAGATTTCCCTGGGGCCGGTCTTCTCTTATCTACAATAGCTAGATTAACATTTAACAATTTACTCAATCCTCTAGTTCTTGCCACTCCCCCCACATCCGGTGAAACACAAACTAAATTATCCATTTTAAGATTTTTTTTAATATGTCTATAAAATATCGGTGTTGCATAAAGATTATCAACTGGAATATCAAAAAATCCTTGAATTTGTCCTGCATGCAAATCAACAGTTACAACTCTATCTGCTCCAGCTTTAGTTATCAAATTAGAAATTAATTTTGCAGAAATCGAAGTTCTAGGAACAACTTTTCTATCTTGTCTTGCGTAGCCAAAGTAAGGAATTACAGCAGTGATATTCTTTGCCGAAGATCTTTTTAAAGCATCTATACATAATAACATTTCTAATAAATTATCATTTGCAGGCGAAGATATTGATTGAATTATAAAAATATTATTCCCTCTTATATTTTCATTAATTTCAACATAAATTTCTCCATCTGAAAATTTTCTAATATTTGAATTTACTAGCTTTGTTTTAAGATATTTTGAAATCTTTTGGCTTAAATGTTTGTTACTGTTTCCAGTTAATAATTTCATTGAGATTTTCTAATTAATCATAATTAATGATATATTTCTACCATAATCATCTTGTTTTTTATGTAAAGATCTTCTTGCACTAAAGAAATTGTTTTTTTGATTGTATGTATCTTGATCAATTATATCTATTTTTTTAATACCAAGTTTTTTCAACTTTGAAACTACATATTTATTAAGGCTAAAATATGTTTTATTTTTTATCTTTTTAAAAAAAAATTTGTTTTTTTTGCTCTGTTTTAAAAATTTCGTTTTAAAATCATTTTGTATTTCGTAATTTCTTTGAGATATGCATGGCCCAACTGCAGCAATAAGATTTTTTGATTCGCTCCCTTTTTTTTTGAATTCCTTAATTACTTTTTGTATTATACCTTTATAAGCACCCTTCCATCCAGCATGGATTGCAGAAATTATTTTAAGCTTTTTATCAAATATTAAAACAGGAGCACAATCTGCTGTTAAAATACCAATTATTATTTTCTTTTGATCAGTAATTAATGCATCTCCAGTAAGTTTTTTTTTAGAAAATTTAAAATTCTTTATCAAAAAAAACTTGTTACTATGAATTTGATTAAGGAGAATTAATTTCTTATATGACTTAGAAATTTTTTTACATGCAATCACTATATTTTTATTAACATACTTTTTTTTATCAAGTGATCCTCTTCCACAATTTAAACTTTTGTAGATCCCTTTAGACTTTCCTCCTAATCGATTAAAGAAACAGTGATTTATATGAGTTTCTTTTGATAATTTTTTTGAGTAAAACATTATTCAAATCCTAAAAAATTATTATTTTTATAATTATGTGCAAATATTACTTTAAATAGTTCACCCATAGAATTTTCATGTAAAAGTCTTTTAAGTGTTAAAAGCATGTCTTTTTTTTGTTGTTTATTCATATTTTTCTCAATAATTTTTGCTCTCTCAATTATTCCCATAGTTTCTAAAAAAAATTTCTGTGTGACTATATTTTTGACTTTAAGATTTTTCTTTTCAAAAAACTCTTTTAGAAGATTAAAATTTACAAGATAAGTAATATCTACTTTTCCAATATGATTTAACAAATTGTCCATTTTAATTTTTTTATTTTTCCTTACAGCTTGCAAAGTTGCACCATTGAAGGATTTCAAATATCCGTAATCAATAAGCAAAATTCCTCCTGACTGCGCTGAAATTTTCTTAATTATTTTATTAAGTTCAACAAAACCCAATTTAGGGAATTCAACAAAGTTTTGCTTTTTAAGAGTGTTAAATGATTTAATTTTTGAGATATCTATCGAAGAGGCCCGCTTATAAGTTTCTATTAATGTATTTCTCTTTAGGAAATAACATTTCTCTAAAAATTTTTTATTTTTTATTGCAAATTGTTTTATTGGTATTGCATCAAAAAACTCATTACCAAAAAAAACTATTGGTCCTTTTTTAATAGAATTGTAATTTTTAATCCAATTTATTTGATCACTTGCGATTTTTTTTTTTTGTATTTTTTTTAGCAAATTGCTTTTCTCATATAAAAAAATTTTTACGGATTTATTAAACTCTGGAAATTTTCTGAAAGTTTGAATAAGAATCTTGGTTAAACTTCCATCTCCCGGGCCTAGTTCAACTAAATTAAAAGTATCTGGTTTTTCAAATTTTTCCCATGTAGAAATTATCCAAACAGCTAAAATTTCAGAAAATAAATTTGAAATTGTGGGCGAAGTAACAAAATCGCCATTTTTACCAAAAGGAATTCTATTGTTGTAGTATCCTACTTTTGGTTCATACAAGGCTTTTTCTAAAAACTTATCAACTGGTATTTTTCTATTTAAAATAAATCCAAACTTTTTTAGTTTATGTTTCATTTTTTTTATAAAAAAGAATTATACTAAAAATTATCATTATTAAACTTAATAACATTCCCATACTGAACGAGCCAACTAAGTATCCAAGTTGTACATCTGGTTCTCTAAAAATTTCGCCAATAAAACGAAATGTTCCATAAAAAAATAAAAATGCAAAAGATACTGTTCCAGTTTTATATTTTATTTTGAAATAAATTAGGTTCATTATTATAAATAAAACTATTCCTTCTAAAAAACTTTCATATAACTGTGATGGATGTCTTGGAATACTATCAATCTGTGCAAAAATTACACCCCAACTACCGTTCGTCGCCTTGCCTATAAGTTCACTATTTATGAAATTAGCAACTCTACCAAAAAATAGTCCGATAGGTGCAGACACAGATATTAAATCTAAAAATAAATATTTGTTAATATTATGTTTTTTACTGAATATGAGCGTCGCTAATATAATTCCAATTAAACCCCCGTGAAACGACATACCTCCTTCCCAAATAAAAAATATTTCAATAAAATTTTGAAAATAATACTCCAAGTTATAAAATAAGATATATCCAAGTCTGCCACCAACAATTATGCCAATGATCAAATAAGTTACTAAATCATCAAAAAGCTTTGAAATGATTTTATCTTTAATTAAAAACCGTTTGCAATAAAACCACCCAAACAATATGCCAAAAATATAAGCTATTGAGTACCACCTGATTTCAAAAGCAAACAAATTAAAGGCAACTGGGTCAAAATTATTAGTAAACATTTTAAAAAAATAATTGTAAGAATATATTATTTTTAATTAGCTTTGTATGACAAAATCAAAATTTATAACAGATAAACTCATTAAATTATTCGAACAAGGACTTATCTCCTATAAAGACCTAAACAATGAAATTTTAAATATACTTAAGTCCAAAAGAGATGAGATTATATTAAAACTTGAACTTCCAACAAAAGAAGAATTTGATATTTTAAAAAAAAGAGTTGAAAATTTAGAAAGATCAAAACCAGCAAAAATAAAAAAAAGATCGAAAAAATTAAAAAGGTAAAGTTATTTTTACCCTAAGACCCTTTAAGATTGATTTTTCTAATTTTATATTTCCACCGTGAGATTGAATTATATCAGAAGCAATGGACATGCCTAATCCAACTGATGACTTTGTCTCATTTCTGCTCTTATCAATTTTATAAAAAGGCTTAAAAACATTCTCATATTCGTTTTTTGGAATACCAGGACCATCATCATCAATTAGTAGGATGATGTTATTATTGCTCTTTTTAAGATTTACTGTGATATTTCTTCCATATTTTACAGCATTGTCTAAAAGATTTGAAATACATCTATTAATGAGGGTTTTTTTGCCATGAAACAAAATGTTTTGCGAAATATCTATTACTATATTTTTGTTATTATACTTTTTTATTGTTTCATCTAGAAGCTTAGATAAATTAAATTTTTCACCTTTTTCACTCGATCTATTCTTAGAAAATTGTAAATATTCGTTTAACATTTTCTCCATTTCAATTACATCTCCAGATAGTTTATTTGATAATTGTTTATCCTTAATAAATGCTAATTGAAGCTTTATTCTAGTTAAAGGTGTTCTTAAATCATGACTTATACCAGATAACATTTCTGATCTTTGATTAAGATGTCGGATAATTCTTTTTCTCATTCTCTCAAATTCATATCCAGCCTGCCTAATCTCGAGAGCACCAGAGGGTCTATATTCTCCAACATCTTCACCTCTTCCAAATTTTTCTGAAGCTTTTGCCAAATTAATAATAGGTCTTGTTTGATTTTTAAGAAAAATGAGAGCAATTGCAATTAGTAAAAAGGCTGGCAAAGTAATCCATAAAGCAAAAATTCTAGCTGAAGAATTTGCAACTCTATTTTTTGGAATTTCGAATTGAAAATATCCATTTAAATATTTAATTTTAAGATCGATACTGTCTTTAAAAGTTGTCGTATCAAACCAATAATTATTAAATTTTGATTTAAGTTCCCTTCTTAATGTTCTATCCATCGGACTAAACCATCTCTCAAAGTCATCTAGCGGCATCATTTTATGAGGCACATAATTTGCTTTAATGTTTTGCGTATCGGAAAATAATTCAGTTAATGAATCTTTATTGTATTGTTCGTTGTCATACGCTTCGATAAAAAACTTAATTTCACCAATTAAAGCTCGAGTCATCCCTTTATTGGTTTTTATCCATAGACTATCAAAAAAAACGATGGATATAGTTATTTGGAGGATTATTATTGGTGCTGCAACGATTAATAATGCTCTGTAAAATAATTGTTTTGGTAATAGATTTTTTAAAAATTTATTCAATCCAAAGGACATAACCAGTTCCTCTTATTGTTTGAAGATATTTTGGATTTTTTGGATCCAGTTCAATTTTTTTTCTCAATCGAGTGATTATAACATCAATAGATCTTTCCTTATCAATATCAATTAAATTTCCAATATAATCTCTTGAAAAGGACTGACCAGGTGAATTAATCATTTTTTCTAAAATAATTTTTTCAGTATTATTTATTTTAAATTCCTCTTTATTTTTATAGATTATCAATTTATTTAAATCGACTTTAATATTATCAAATGCAATTACTCTTTTGTTGTCGTGCTTTTTAGTCTTGCTTAATATATTCCTTATTCGCAAAATTAGCTCTTTAGGTTCAAATGGTTTTGGCAAATAATCATCTGCTCCTACCTCTAAACCTTCAATTCTTTCTTTTGGCTCTCCCTTAGCAGTAAGTAAAATAACCGGGGTTTGAATTTTTTTTTTATTTTCTGATAAGAATTGTAAACCTGTCTGTCCTGGCATCATAATATCAAGAATTATTAAATCAAATTTAATAATATTAGTTTTTTTTTCCGCGTCCTCAGCATTTTTTGCAGTAGTAACTAAAAAATTATTTTCATTTAAGTATTTTTTTACTAAATCTCTTATGCCATCATCATCATCAACAACAAGTATATGTGCTTCAAAATTATTCATTGATTATTTTTCTTAATACATTTTTAAAATGATTTACTTCTAGAGAAGAAGAATTAATTAGAGCATTATAAATTCTTTTTTTCTGTGAATTAAAAATTTCATTAAAAACTTCCTCACCTTTTTTTGTCAAATGAACATGTTTCATTCTTGAATCCTTTTCATCCTTTACAAAAGAAATGATATTAAATTTTACTAAATCATTTAGAATTCTATTTAAACTTTGTTTCGTTACTTTTAATTTTTTTAAAAGATTAGAAATAGTTATACCTTCGTGAACAGATATAATATGAATAACTTTATGATGCGCTATTCCTAAAGAATACTTATCAAGCGTCTTTTTGGCATCCCCAAAGGACTCTCTGTAACCAATGAATAATTTTTCAATAAACTCTTTTAAATGTTCGTCTTTTAAGTACAAAAGATCTTTCATATTGGTAAGTTATATTGACATATTATATATACAAAGATATTTTTTTGGAAAATAAAATCTAATGATACCGTTTGATAAAAGAGAAGGAAAAATTTGGTACAATAATGAGATTATTAAATGGCAAAATGTGAAACTTCACGTTTTAAGCCATGGTCTACATTATGCCAGTTGTATATTTGAAGGGCTCAGAGTTTATGATGGAGAAATATTTAAACTTGAGGAGCATACAGAAAGATTTTTCTATTCAGCAAAAAGGATGGGAATGGAATTGCCTTTTACTCAAGATGAAATAAATAATGCAACAAAAAAAACAGTTGCAGCTCAGAAAGTTCAAAATGGATATATAAGACCTTTTGCGTGGAGAGGGAGTGAGATGATGGCGATTTCTGCACAAAAAACAAAAATACATGTTGCAATTGCAAGCTGGGAATGGGGAACTTACTTTGATCCAAAATTAAAAACTGAAGGAATAAAACTCAATATCTCAAAATGGAAACGACCAGCTCCAGACTCTGTGCCTTGGGACACCAAAGCCTCTGGGCTTTATATGATATGTACTCTTTCCAAACATGAAGCTGAAAGATTAGGTTTTACAGATTCTTTAATGTTAGATCACGAGGGAAACATTGCAGAAGCAACTGGTGCAAATATTTTTTTTAAAGATAAAAATAATGAATTTCACACTCCAATACCAGATTCTTTTCTTGATGGGATAACTAGACGTACAGTAATTGATATTGCAAAATCAAAAAGTATTAAAGTGCACGAAAGAAAAATATCTCCAAATGAACTTTCAGACTTTGAAGGTTGTTTTTTGACAGGAACTGCAGCAGAGGTAACCCCAGTATCTCAAATAGACAAAAACATTTACAGGGTTTGTGAAACAATTTTAGAATTATCTTCAAGTTATGATACTCTAGTAAGAAAAAAAAAAGCTGCTTAATCTTTACTATCTTCAGAAATTGCGTGGTCAATACCTCTCCTTAGATAGACGTAAGCTGTATATAAAGTAATAAATGCTGACAGCCAAAGCAAAATTATACCAATCGTTTGAGCATTGTAGTCCTGAAAATTCATAATTTTATTTCCTGTTTCACCAGTTAGGAGAAGTGAAATTGAGAGCATCTGTAAAAATGTTTTATATTTAGATAAATTCGAAACAGGTAAATTAATTTTACCTTTTGCCAAAAACTCTCTTAAACCTGATATTAAAATCTCTCGGGTTAAAATAATAATTGCTGCTATCACTTCATAATTTTTAATAGTTTCATCCATTACAAGAAGAATTAAAGCTGTTGCAACAATTATCTTATCTGCTATTGGATCTAATAACTCTCCAAGTTTTGACTCTTCTTTAAACATTCTGGCAAGCAAGCCGTCTAAAAAGTCTGTAAATGATGCTATTACAAATAAAGCAAATGGCAAAACATCGCCATAGAAACCAGGAAGATAATAAGTGAAAACAAAAATAGGAACAATAATTATTCTTCCAATAGTTAGATAATTTGGAATTTTTATTTTCATTCGTGAAAAAAATTATATATTTTTGTTGCTACTTTTTCTTCAACACCATCTACAGATTTAATTTCATCAAGACTTGCAGATTCTACTGCTCTAGCTGAGCCAAAATGGTTCAATAATGCTCTTTTTCTAATTGATCCAATTCCTTCTATTTGATCTAAAAGAGATTTGCTTAAACCTTTTTTTCTTCTGATTCTGTGGGCACTTACCGCAAATCTGTGTGCCTCATCTCTTATTCTTTGTAAAAAAAATAATGTTGGTTCATTTTTTTCAAACTTAAATTCCTTTCCATTATGAAAAAAAGTTTCATTTCCACTATTTCTAAATTTACCTTTTGCTATTGCAATCACAGGAATGTCATATAATCCTAATTCATTTAGTGTTTCTCTTGCGCTAGAATACTGACCTTTTCCCCCGTCAATTAAAACTAAATCAGGGAATGATAGATAATTATCTTTTTCTTGCATTGCCCTTTTAAATCTTCTGGTCAAGACTTCTTTAATCATTCCGTAATCGTCCTGTTCATTGTTTTTAAATTTAATATTAAACTTTCTATATCTTTTTTTAACAAAACCGTCTTCTCCATAAGTAATTAATGCACCAACACTATTTGTGCCTTGCATGTGACTATTATCATAGACCTCAATTAAACTTATATTAGACTCTAAATTGAATTTTTGTGCAATTTCCTCAAAGAAGTTTTTATTATTCTGAGTTTCGTAAATTTTACGATTTAAACTTTCTTTAGCATTTTTGATAGCTAGCTCTACAATTTTCAATTTTGAACCCTTCTTAGCAATTGAAATAGAAACATTTTTATTTTCTTTTTTTGAAAAAGTTTTTTCCAATAATTCTTTTTCTTTAATTTGATGACTTAAAATTAAATTTTGAGGTGCATTTTTATTTTCATAAAACTGTGCAATAAAAGAATTTAAAATATCCTCTAATTTATCATCTGGATCATGTTTTGGGAAAAAAGCTTGATTGCCCCAATTTTGTTTTGACCTATAAAAAAATACCTGAATACATGTCTTACCAGACTCTTTAAAACCCGCTATTACATCTGCTTCAACCAAGTTAGCTTCATTCACTCTTTGTGATGATTGAATAATATTTAGCGATTTAATTCTATCTCTTAATATTCCTGCTTTTTCAAAATCCAAATCTTCACTTGCCTTCTCCATTTGGTCAGAAAGACTTTTTTGTATTTTCCTTGATTTCCCAGATACAAACTCAATTGCATCATCAACAGTTTTTGAATATTCATCTTTTTCAATATAACCAACGCATGGCCCCGAGCATCTTTTAATCTGATACAAAATACATGGTCTCTCTCTTTTTTTAAAAACTGTATCGTCACAAACTCTTAATTGGAAAATTTTCTGTATCATTTTAATTGTCCAGTTTGCAGAACCTGCTGATGCAAATGGTCCAAAATAAAAACCGTCTTTAGTTTTCTTTCCTCTATGCTTTGTAATTTGCGGCCATCTATCTTTGTTGCCAATATAAATAAATGGAAATGATTTATCGTCTCTTAGTAGAATATTAAATCTTGGTTTATGTTTTTTAATTAAATTTGCCTCTAAGAGTAACGCTTCACTTTCGTTGGAGGTTGTTGTTATTTCAATTTTCCTAGTTTGAGAGAGCATTCTCTCTGTTCTAATAATATGATTTTTTTCGGAAACGTAGGATTTTAATCTGTTAGGAAGATTTTTGGCTTTACCCACATATAGAATTTCATTTTTTTCATTTAACATTCTGTAAATTCCAGGCAGTTTAGGAATTACAGGAAGCTCCTTTTTTATAGCATCTTTTCCAATTTCAAGGTTTTTCATGACTTCTTTTTTTTGAAATTTGAATTCCTACTGAAGTACAATCTTTCATGATTTCAAGCTTTTCAATTTGAAGTGAAATTTTATCAATTCTTTTATCTTTAAATAATTCATCAAATACATCCTCTGCTAATGTCTCTAAAAAATTATAATGCTTATTTTTTGTAAGTTTTTTTATCAATCTCACAAGCTTATCATAATTAACTATAGACTTTAAATCTCTATCATTTGTGGGTTTCTTATCTTTATAATTTGCTTCTAGGCTAAATTTTACTTTCTGAGGTTTTTCTTTCTCAAAATCATAATACCCAAGAGTAAGATTTAATGTTAATTCGTTAATTATTACTTTTTTTTCGTAATTAAATAGAGATTTCTGAAGTTTAACAATTTTTAAATTATTTTTTTTCATTCCTTGCTTTGCATAATATCTGGTGTTTGCCAGTTTAAGCTTTGACCACTGTCTAAAGCTATTACTTGTCCAGTAATAGACTTATTTTTTATAAAAAAGTCAACAGCATTACAAACCTGCTCAACCTCAACTTGCCTTCTTAAAGGTGTTGCTAAATACTGTTTTTTGAAATGTTTTTCTGATTGCCTTTTATTCTTTAAAGTTGGGCCAGGTGCTATACCGTTAACTCTTATATTTGGAGCAAGACTCATAGCACTTGTTTTTGTCAATGTATATAATCCGGTTTTACTTAAAGTGTATGAGAAAAAAAAAGGTGTGAGTTTAAACACTCTTTGATCAATTATATTTATTATATTATTATTTTTTCCTCTTACATTCTTTGAAAAACCTTTTGTGAGCGTTGCTGGCGCTTTTAAGTTTGTAGAAATATGATTTTCCCAGCTATCTGAGGTAAAATTTTCCAATTTGTCGTTTTCGAATAGTGACGCATTGTTAATTAAGCAATCAAAATATTTTAGTTTTGTTTTTGCAAATTTAACTATTTTTTGAACATCTTTGTCTTTACTCAGATCTGCTTTAATCAGATATACTTTAGTACCATTTAGTGTTAATTTTTTTTTAAGTTTTTCAGCACTTTTTTTTGATTTGTTAAATTGAATAACTATTTCTTTGCTAAAACCTGATAAACTTTCAGCTATTGCAGCTCCAATTCTTGTTGCTCCTCCTGTAATGATTATCTTTTGTGCTTCCATTTTTTGTCTCTTTTTTTCGTTACTTTTGTGCCAGGCATTCCCATTGTAGAACGTCCTTTTGGATAGAGTTTATTTTTAACATCGTACTGTCTTATCTTTGGATTCAAAGTAATTTCTAACTCTGTTGTCTCAAGTTTTCTAATTTCATCCCTTATTTTTGCAGCTTGTTCAAATTCTAAATTTGAAGCGGCTTCTTTCATTTTTTTATTTAGGCCTTTTAAATGTTTCTTTAGGTTTCCACCTATATTTGATCCTTCACTAATTTTTACATAATCTTTTTCATATACACTTTCTAAAATATCACTTATTTCCTTTTTGACAGATTTAGCATCTATCTTATTCTTTTTATTATATTCTAATTGAATTTCTCTTCGTCTATTTGTCTCCTTAATAGCTTTTTTGATACTTTTGGTTTCTTTATCTGCGTATAGAACAACTTTTCCCTCAACATTTCTTGCCGCTCTTCCAATCGTTTGGATTAGTGATGTTTCTGACCTCAAGAATCCTTCTTTATCAGCATCAAGAATACCAACTAAGGCACATTCAGGTATATCTAGTCCTTCTCTTAAAAGATTTATTCCAACTAATACATCAAATACACCCATTCTTAAATCTCTCATAATTTCTATTCTTTCAAGTGTATCGATATCAGAGTGTAAATATCTAACTTTAATACCATTTTCATGTAAATATTCAGTAAGGTCCTCAGCCATTTTTTTGGTCAAAGTTGTAACTAGAACACGATGATTTTTTTCTACAACTTTTTTACATTCATGCATTAAGTCATCAACTTGATTTTTAGCTGGTCTTATTTCAACTTCAGGATCAATAAGACCAGTTGGTCTAATAACTTGATCAATAAATTTACCTTTGGTTTGTTCTAGTTCCCATGGACCGGGTGTTGCAGAAACAAACACTGTTTGTGTTCTCATTAAATCCCACTCCTCAAATTTTAGTGGTCTATTGTCCATACAAGAAGGCAATCTAAAGCCATATTCAGCAAGCGTACTTTTTCTAGATCTATCTCCTTTGAACATTCCATTTAATTGCGGAACTGTGACATGGGACTCGTCTACAAAAATTAAAGTATTATCTGGAAAATATTCAAATAATGTTGGTGGTGGTTCACCTGGTTTTCTTCCAGATAGAAATCTTGAGTAATTTTCTATTCCGGCACAAGTTCCTGTCGCCTCAATCATCTCTAAGTCAAATTTAGTTCTTTCTTCCAATCTTTGTGCTTCTAAAAGTTTGTTTTCCTCTTTATGTTTTTTTAGAGTTATTTCTAATTCCTTTCTAATATTTATTATTGCCTGTTCTACAGTTGGCTTTGGAGTAATATAATGACTATTTGCATAAACTTTTATTAAACTAAGCTCTCTTACTTGATCACCAGTTAATGGATCAAATTCTTCAATTTTTTCTAACTTATCTCCGAATAAACTTAATCTCCATGCTCTATCCTCAAGATGGGAAGGGAATATTTCTAAATATTCTCCTCTTGCTCTAAAGGTTCCTCTATGAAAATTTTGATCATTTCTTTTATACTGCAAACTTATTAACGATTTTATTATTTGTTCTCGATTATAATCATAATTTTTTTGAAGAGTAAGTGTCATCTTACTATATGCTTCAACTGAGCCTAATCCATAAATACATGACACACTTGCAACTATTAAAACATCATCTCTTTCTAATAGAGATCTTGTTGCAGAGTGTCTCATTCTATCAATTTGTTCGTTTATTGATGCCTCTTTCTCGATATAAGTATCGGAACGAGGAACGTAAGCCTCAGGTGTGTAATAATCATAATAGGAAACAAAATATTCCACTGCATTGTCAGGAAAAAAAGTTTTCATTTCACCATAAAGCTGCGCTGCAAGAGTTTTATTTGGAGCTAAAATTAAAGCCGGTCTGTTCGTAGCTTCAATAACTTTTGCCATTGTAAAAGTTTTTCCAGAACCAGTAACTCCAAGTAAAACTTGATTAAATTGATCTTTATTGGCTCCATTAACTAGTTTTTTTATTGCGTCAGGCTGATCTCCCGCAGGTTTAAAATCGGACCTAATTTTGAATTTTTTACCACCTTCTAGTTTACCGCTAATTTCAGGTTTTTTTCCCTCTAGATCTGTAATTAAATCTTGATATGTATTTTGCATATAATAAACAAAGTAATAAAATAAAATTATATTTCAATGAGCATTATATCTGATAGCCTTAAAAGAATAAAACCCTCACCAACCTTGGCTGTTACCCAAAAAGCTAGAGAACTTAAAGCTGCGGGTAAAGACGTGATAGGTCTAGGTGCTGGAGAGCCAGATTTCGATACACCAGATAATATAAAACAAGCAGCTATAGAGGCTATTAAAACAGGTGATACTAAATACACAGCTGTAGACGGGACACCTGCTTTGAAAGATGCCATAGTTAGTAAGTTTAAAAGAGAAAATAATTTAAATTATAAAGTAGATGAAATTACAGTTGGAGCTGGTGGCAAACATGTGATTTATAATTTGATGATGGCAACTCTTAACAAAGGTGATGAAGTTATAATACCAGCACCTTATTGGGTTTCATATCCAGATATTGTTTTATTAGCGGGAGGAACTCCAATAGTGATTGAATGTTCAGAGGAACAAGAATTTAAATTAACTGCAAAAGATCTTGAAGGTAAAATAAATAATAATACGAAATGGGTAATTTTGAATTCACCATCAAATCCTACTGGGGCATGTTATTCTGAACAAGAATTGAAAAATTTATCCCAAGTTTTAAAAAGAAAACCACATGTAAATATTTTGAGCGATGATATATATGAGCATGTGACTTATGATGGATTAAAATTTTTCACAATGGCGCAAGTTCCCGAACTAAAAAGTAGAGTTGTGACCATGAATGGGGTAAGTAAATCTTATGCAATGACAGGGTGGAGAATAGGATATGCTGGAGGCCCTAAAGATATAATTAAGGCTATAGCAAAAATTCAATCTCAATCCACAACAAATCCTTCTTCAATAAGCCAAGCAGCAGCTGTAGAAGCACTTAATGGTAAACAGGATTTTATCTCAATTAGATCTAAAGCATTTCAAGAAAGAAGAGATTTTGTAGTAAACTCTTTAAACTCAATAAATGGAATTAATTGTTTAAAACCAAAGGGAGCATTTTACGTATTTCCAAATTGTAAAGAATTTATTGGAAAAAAAGATAAATCAGGTAAAAAAATTGAAAATGATACTGACTTTGTTCAGTCACTCTTAGAAAACTATGGTATTGCAGTTGTCCAAGGTTCTGCATTTGGACTAGAGGGCTTTTTTAGAATATCTTATGCTACGTCAATGGAAAATTTGGAAAAAGCAATGAAGAAAATTAAAGAATTTTGCGAAAGTTTAAACTAAACCTAATTTTACAACTGATTTAGCATTTTCACTTATACAATCTTTTGCTCCTTTAAATTTAAATCCCAAAAGATCTTCAGCATAGGTAGAATCTGTTTGCATCATAATCCCAAGATCTGGAATCATTGTCTTAGCACTTGAATCTATATAACTAATTAATTTAACCATGAAGTTAGGCAACTCCTTTTTTGGAACTTTCTTTGCATATTCGGGCATCGCTTCAGCCATGATTTGTGATAACTCAACAAGTTTTTTTACTTCTTTCCCAACAATTAATCTTCTTCCACCAACTTTTTTATTTCCGATGCACGCAACATGAGATTTTGCAACATCTTTGACGTCAGAAATTAAAACTGCAAATTTTGGAGCTGCTGGAAATTTCCCTTTAAGAAATTGTCTTACATATTCAATTGAAGTGCCACCTTTTTTGTCTAAAGCGTCTCCAAACACGCCTCCTGGATTGATTGTTGTTAATTTGTTTTTTAGCCCTTTGCTCTCCATAAACTCCCAAGCAGTTCTTTCAGCTCTAGTTTTTGATAGGAAATAGTCACTTACACCTTCAACCCAATTTTCATCAGTCCAGTCACTTTCGCCAAATGTGTAAGGATTACTTCTATTAGGCCTTCTAAACATTGCTACAATTGATGAAGTTACTATTATTTGTTCAACATTATTTTTTATACTTGAATTTAATACTCTTAGAGTACCATCAACAGCTACAGGTAATAATTTTTCTCTATCATTTGAAACTTTCATTGGAAAAGGAGATGCAATATGCATTACATATTTGCAGTGTTTTATGGCTTTATCCCATCCATCATCTTTCAAAAGATCTAATTCTACAAATGATAATTTATCTATTGGAGCATATTTACTTATTGTATCTTTAGTTTGATCAATTAAACTTTTGTTTCTAACCGTACCTAAAACTTCAAAGTTTAAGTTCAAAAGATCTATTGCAGTATGTTTAGCAATCCATCCGCTTACTCCAGTTAATAAGACTTTATCTGACATATTTATTGGTTATGAGAAAGATGCTTTTCAGCTTCAAGTGCCGCCATGCACCCCATTCCAGCTGCAGTTACAGCCTGTCTAAATATTTTATCTTTCACATCCCCTGCAGCAAATACTCCAGGAACATTAGTTTCAGTTGAATCTGGTTTAGTAATTAAATAACCCTCTTTATCCATTTTAAGTTGATCTTTAAATAATTGGGTAGCAGGATCATGACCTATAGCAATAAAAAGACCATCAATCTTCATTTCATCAGATTGGTTTGTTTTCACATTTTTAACTTTTAAACCTGTTACATTTTTAGGGTCTTTATCTCCTAAAACATCCTCAACAACTGTATCCCATACTATTTCAATTTTTTTATTTTCCATTAATTTTTTTTGCAACATTTTCTCAGCTCTTAATTCATTTCTCCTATGAATAAGTTTTACTTTAGATGCAAACTTGGTAAGAAACATTGCTTCTTCTACAGCTGCATTTCCACCACCTACAACCGCTACAGTTTTATCCTTAAAAAAGAAACCATCACATGTTGCGCAAGCAGAAACCCCAAACCCTTTATATTCTTGTTCAGATTTTATATTAAGCCATCTAGCTTGTGCACCAGTCGAAATTATAATCGAGTCTGCAGTATATTTTTGACCACTTTCACCTATAGCCTCAAAAGGTTTTGACTTTAAATTAACCGAAGCAATATGATCTTCTATCATTTCAGTGCCAACTGCTTTTGCTTGATCTTTCATTTGATCCATCAACCATGGACCCTGAATAACTTCTGCAAAACCAGGATAATTTTCAACGTCAGTTGTTATTGTTAATTGACCACCTGGCTGCATGCCGTGAACTAAAATTGGCTTAAGCATTGCTCTAGCAGAATAAACTGCTGCAGTATATCCAGCTGGGCCAGATCCAATTATTAACACT
>CACPBW010000011.1 GCA_902632275.1 uncultured Pelagibacteraceae bacterium
CAGATAAAGGAAATTTAACTTATATTCAAAATGAAATAAAAAATAATAATCTTCAAGATATTTTTAAATATTTAGGCTATGTAAATAAAAATCAACTTTTTACTTTATATAAAAATTGTTTAGCTTTAACCTATGTCTCATATGGTGGACCCGAGAATTTGCCTCCATTAGAAGCTTTTTCAGTTAAATGTCCAGTAATTGCAACAAAAAATGAAGGTTCTATGGAGCAACTTGAAGATGGAGCAATTCTTATTGATCCAAATAATACTAGTGAATTTCTTAATTCAATAAAAAAATTAGGAGATGATAAATATAAATTAGAATTAATAAATAAAGGACTAGCAATTTCAAATAAAAAATCTATTGATAACTTTATGATTAACTTAAAGAAAGTACTACTAAATTTACAAAGTTATATTAATACTTGGAAAAATATTAACTAAATGAATGTATCTTTTACCAATTTAATAAAGGCTTCAGCATATAAAGAAAAAAATTTTAAAAAAAAAATAATAAAAGGATTTTCGGATTTAATATCGAATAATCAGTTTATTGGAGGCATCCAAGTTCAAAAATTCGAAAAGGAATTTTCAAAGTATATAAAAATTAAAAACTGTATAACTGTTGGGAATGGAACAGATGCTTTAGAAATAGCGTTAGAGGCCTTAGATTTACCGAAAAAAAGTGAAGTAATCCTACCAGTTAATACTTGGATTTCTACAGCAGAAGCAGTAACACGAAATAATCTTAAAGTTGTTTTTTGTGATATTAATCTTACTGATTACGGTATTAATTTAAATGACTTAAAAAATAAAATTTCAAAAAATACATCTGCAATTATAGCTGTTCATTTATACGGTTATCCATCAGATGTGAAAGGCATAAAGAAATTAATAAGAGGTTCAAAAATAAAAATTTTAGAAGATTGCGCCCAAGCTCATGGAACACAAGTTTCTAAAAAACATGTTGGAACTTTTGGGGATATTAGTACGTTCAGTTTTTTTCCAGGAAAAAATCTAGGTGCGTTTGGTGATGCTGGGGCCGTAGTAACAAATAACAAAGTATTAGCTAAGAGATGTATGCGACTTAGAAATCATGGAGCTTTAAAAAAATATGATCATAAATTTGTTGGAAGAAACTCAAGATTAGATAGTTTACAATGCTTTGTACTATCTACAAAAATTAAAACTTATAATGCTAAAATACAAAGAAGAAATGTATTGGCTAAAATTTATCTAAAAGAATTAAAAAATATAAATAGTTTATATTTACCAATTTTAGATTTTAAAAATAATTATAATACTTTTCATCAGTTTGTAATACGAGTAAAGAATAGAAGAAATGAATTAATGAGATTTTTAAATAAAGAAAAAATTGATACCATGATACATTACCCATATATGTTAGGCGATTTAAAGTTTTATAAAAATTGCAAAGGGGTTAAAACTTTAAAAAATTCAAAAAATCTTGGAAAAAAAATATTAAGCCTACCCATCTCTGAGGAGCACTCAGTTTCTGAAATAAAATATGTTTGTAAAAAAATAAAAATTTTCTTTGAAAAAAAAAAAGTAATATGAACATTTTAATAACAGGTTCTGCTGGTTTTATTGGTTTTCATCTTGCTAAAAATCTTTTAAAAAAAAAACAAAATAACGTTTTTGGAATCGATAACTTTAATAATTATTATTCAAAAAAAATAAAAAAAAAAAGGAATAGTATCCTTCTTAAAGAAAAAAATTTTTTCTTTTACAAAATTAATTTATCAAAAAGAAAGAGAATTGAGAATATATTTAAAAAAAATAAGTTTGATATTATCTTTCATTTAGCAGGTCAACCTGGGGTATTGTATTCATTTAAAAATCCCAAAAGTTATAAAATAAATAATTTATTAGCAACTAAACATCTTTGTGAGGTCGCTGCTAAAAATAAGGTAAAGAAATTTATATTTGGTTCTTCAAGTTCAGTATACGGAGATCAAAAAAAGTTTCCTATTTCTGAAAATTCCAAAAAAAAACCAATTAATTATTATGCCAAAACAAAATACCAATGTGAAAAAATAGTTAAAAAAAACTTCTCTTCTAAAGAATTTAGTTATCAAATTTTCAGGTTTTTTACGGTTTATGGTTCATTTGGTAGACCGGATATGTTTATACACAAACTTTTAAATTCAATTAAAAAAAACAAATTAATTTCACTGCATAATCACGGAAAAAATTATCGAGATTTTACTTATATAGATGATGTTGTTAATGTTTTAGTTAAATCAGTAAATAAGAATTTTCAAAATGATATATTAAATATTTGTAAGTCAAAACCTATAAAAAATAATAAGCTAATAAAAATTATATCGAATTTATACGGCAAAAAAGCAAAATTAAATCTTATTGGAAAAGTAAAAGGGGAAATGCTTGTCACACACGGATGTAACAGACTTTTAAAAAAAAATATGAAACATAAAAAGTTTACCTCTATAGAAAAGGGTTTAAAACAAACCATTAAAGATTTTAAAAAATACAATATGTAAGGTTAACATGTCGATAAACAAAGATATAAGTATAATACTGGTGACCTACATACCAAATTTAAATTTATTAAAAGATAAAATTGAAATATTTAAAAACTTTAAAATAATAATTGTAGATGCTTCTCCTAAAAATTATAAAATAAAAAATAAAATCAATTTAATTGATAATATTAAAATAATAGAAACAGAAAATAATGGACAAGGACATGCAAACAACATTGGAATTAAATCCACAAATACCAAATATGCCTTATACATAGATTTAGATGCTGATTTCTCATTACAAAATACATCTGAAATATATAAAACTGCAAACAGCTTAAAAAATTGGTCAATTTTAATTCCAAATTCAAACAAAAGATTTATTAATTCTGATCAAATAAAAGAGATAGATAACTGTGAAGCATCAGTTTTTTTTTTAAATATTGAGAAAGTTAAAAAATATCCAATGTTTGACGAAAAAATTTTTTTTTATTTCGAAGAACTTGATTATTTTAGTAGATTAAATAGAACATCAGATAAAGTTTTACTAATTCCAAATATTACATTTTCCCATACCCAAGGAGGATCAGTAGATAAATCGATTGTAAAAGATGTTTCAAATTTACAACAATGGCATTATTTATGGTCTATGTATTATGTTAATAAGAAAGTATATAACAGTTTTTATGCATTTAAAATTGTTGCCCCATTAATACTAAAAGATCTATTTAAAATTGTTGTCTATTTGTTGCTACTCAAGTTTGATTTAATTACCAAAAGATATTTTAGATTATCAGGTGTTTTTAACTCTATATGCGGTAAAAGTTCTTTCAAGAGGCCCGGTTTTGATGTTTAAGAATATAAAGAAAAAAAAATTTGAGGACTCATTATCTGAAAGTATCACTTTAAAACAAAATACAAAAAATATTAATATTATTCCAATTGGTTTTTGGATTCAAAAAAATATTAAACTATTAAAGTTAGTTAATAAAAATAGAAGAAAATTTAATCATTTTTTCTTAAACGATATTTCAAATAGTATTTCAAAAACAAAAAAGTTTTTTAATAATATTTTATATGATAAAAATATTTGTCTCTTCTTAATAAATTCTAAAAAATATTTTTATGAAGGTATTATTGGTGCAAAATATGAGAATAAAAAAATTGAAATTTATTTTGTCCTTAAATTAAACAAAACCTCGAGCATGAAAGAATCTTTGGGCAAAATTATTAATTTTTTAAAGGATAATTATAAAATTAAAGAATTTATAGTGAAGGTTATTTCAAATAACTATAGAGCAAAAAAATTATATTTTAATAAGGGTTTTAAAAAATATAAAAAACATTACCTGAAAAAAGTAAAATTTAAAGGATTGTATAAACATGAAATATGTAAGAAAAAGTTTTCAAATGTTGATTATTTTTATGAAATTTTAAAATTAAGTTTTTGAGCTTTTGACGAATTTAATAATATTATTTGAGATAAATTTTATGTCTAAATCATTTAAATTGTAGTGAGAGGGAAGGACTAGAGAATTTTCATACAATTCGTGTGAAATTGGATTAATTTTTTTGTTTTTGACGTATTTCTTATATGCATTTTGCGAAGATAATGGACTAAAAAATAATCGTGCGTAGATATTTTTATTTTTCAAAAATTTAATTAATTTAATAATATTAATTTTGTACTTTAAGTCAAAGTTTATAACTGTAGCCCATAATCCATTTTCAATCTTTTTATTATCGTAATTAAATTTGACATTAATACTTTTCAAATATTTTTTATAAGATTTAAAAATTTCTCTTTTAATTCTCAGCAATTCATCGATTCTTTTGAACTGTCCGTAAACCATGGCGGCTTGCAAGTTTGAAGGCATAAATTTTAAGCTCGAGGTTTCAGCAAAGTATGAATTCCTATTTGACCTACCTAAATCACGAAGATGTTTTGCTTTATCAAATATTATCTTATTATCTGTTAATAGCACGCCACCTTCACCAGAAGTTATCGTTTTCGTTCTATGAAAGCTGTGAAAACTTACATCACCGAATTTTCCTGCTTTTACTCCTCTCAATTTTGATCCAAGGGCTTCTGCTGCATCTTCTAAAAATAAAACACTATTTTTTTTACATATTTTTTTTAATTCATTTACTTCCCCAATATTTCCAAATAAATCTACACAAATAATAGCTTTAGTTTTTTTATTAATTTTTTTTTTAATCTGATTTATGTTTATGCACCAGTTTGATTTATTTACATCTACAAATATTGGCGTAGCACCGCATTCCACTATGGGGCTGACTGTAGCAGTCCATGTAGAGTCTGGTACAATTACTTCATCACCACTTTTTAAGTTAATAGATTTTAATGTTAAATATATTGCCAAGGTACAATTTGGCGTCATTAAACAATATTTTCTTTTATGATATTTGGCAAATTCTAACTCGAATTTTTCAACGTAATTATAATTGTCCCAACCATTAAACATCATATCCTCAACTGTTTCTCTTTCAATCTTACTAATACTCGGACCAGCTGCAAAAAAATTTTTTTTTAATTTTTCTTTTCTATTTATAATGTTATTTAATTTTTCCACATTTATTGAACTATCTTTTGGAAAATATTTTACATTTTTAATTGAGGTTGGCTTAACTTTGCTATTACTTTTTTTTGCGAAACTATAAATACTTTCAGTCTCTAATGAGCCAATATTCATTATCCCTTTTTCATTTAAAATTTTCGGTAGTATTTTTGCGACTTCATTTGCATAAATAAAGTTTGCTTTTGCATCTGAAAAAGCCTTTTTATGTATAAAAGGATACTCAGTCATCGCAAGTCTTAGAATTAATGAATTTTTATAAAGCATAACACTTGTTTCACCACCAAGTTTTGACCAAGCATAGTTATTAATTGGTTTAACACTATCATTTTCATAATAGTTTCCTCTAGTTCCAGGATAGACATAAGCAGTTGAAAAATAAATCAATTTAATATTTCTTTCAGCACATTTTTTAACAATATTTGCAGTTCCAATAATATTTATATCTATGCTTAAATTTATATTTTCTTCATGGATTTCCATTGGTCTTGAAAGAGAAGCTAAATGAATTAAATAATCAGGTTTGTGTTTATTAAAAGAATTATCAATGGAGTCCAAATTTAGAATATTAAGATCCTTTTTACTTGTATATATTATATTTTTCCCATTAAATTTTTTTTTTAATATTTTTCCAAATCTGCTGTTACCACCTGTTATAATAACTTTTTTTAGTTTAGATGAGAAAACCATTGGCAATTTTTTCTATATTTTTCTTTTTTAAGAATCTCTTTTTTATGGTTCCATGCAAACAAAAAAATATTTTTATAATTCGATTCAGCAAAATATTTGTAATTTCTGATTGGAATATGCATACCGGGTGAAAACTTATTTATTTTATCTTTTGTTGTATCAAATATTAAATCAATCATGTCTGGACCAATCTTGCAATAATTAAGAATAGTTGTGCTTTTTGAGGTTGCACCATAACCGCAAATCTTCAAATTTTTCTTTTTCATTTCATTCAGTTTCTTGAGAAGTTTTTTTTTTGAATTCTCAACGTTTTTTTTAAATATATAACAGCCTTTTAATGTATCCACATTTTTCTTTTTTTCTTTAATGAAAATTTTTTTTAATCTTTTTGTAATCTTAGCATTGGTATTTTTTGTAATTACGTAGCGCATAGAACCTCCATGAGTTTTTTGAGGGAGCACATCAATCAATTTTAAGCCATGCAATTTGTAAATTTTATTGATAGATGTTGCCGAAAACATAAAAATATGTTCATCATAAATTTGATCGTATGAAACTTTATCATACATTGACCCTAAATAAGGTTCTTCAAATATTATTTCCCCCCTTTTTTTTAAAAGTTTATTCATACTCTTAATTAAATCATTTTGATTAGGTATATGACAAATAACATTTGAACCTACAATTACGTCAAATTTAATTTTTTTTTTAATTAGAAAATCTATATTTTTTAAATTAAAAAATTTATTTTTACTTTTTACATTATTTTTTATTGCAACATTATGTACACTTTTAGATGGCTCAAATCCAAGGTGGTAATATTTTTTAAAATTTAACAAAAAAGTTCCATCATTCGATCCTATCTCTAAAATTGAACTCTTTTTATTAAGTTTTTTTTTTATCCACTGCGCATATTTCTTAAAGTGCAAAATCATCGACTTAGAGCTTGAAGTATAAAAAGGATAATTTTTATTAAACATTTTTTTTGGGTTTGGATTTTTATAAAGTTGGAAAAGACTTAAACTTTTATTAAATCCAACTTTCATTGGAAAAAAATATTCATTCTTAAATTCTCTTTTTTTTAAAAACCCATTTGCAATTGGCATTTTTCCAAAATCTAGAAATACTTTACAATTTTTTTTGTTAATTCTACATTTCATATTAATAGAGTAAGTGCATGTTAAAAATCCTCAAATTTTTGAATATATTCACTTTTGTCGTATTCATAATCACATAATGTAATTAGCGTACTTTTACTATCCTTAAATTTAATTTTAATCCAGTGAAACTTAGGAACTATTAAAAAATTATTGTTTTTATAAGAAATATTAAAAATTTTTTTTCTTTTTCTCTTATTTGTAATTTCAATAATAGCTGAACCTTTTACAGGTATAATAATTTGATTACATTTTTTATGAGCATGGTCTGCTCTTGGATATTTTTTATTACCGTAAAGAAAAAAAAACCTTTTTATTTTAAATTTTTTAAAATGGTCATTATTATAAAAAGGAGTTAACACTCCGGTTTTGTCTGAGAATTTTTTAAATTTTTTGATTTCAAGTTTCACAGTAGAAAATTTAATTATTTATAATTTATTTTATAAATTAATTAAATAAAAAAGATGACAATAGATATTTTTTAATCTAAAAAAACTTTAATGAATATAATTATAACTGGATGTTGTGGTCATATAGGTTCATATATTGCTCATAATATTGATAAAATTAAAAAAGTTAAGAGGGCGTATATTCTTGATAATTTGAAGTCAAACAGATTTTCATCTCTTTTTAATTTTAAAAATTCAAAAAAATTAAAATTTTTTTTGTTAGATTTAAATGATCCAAAATCGTTAAATAATTTTAAAAATATAGATATAATTATTCATTGTGCCTCAATGACTAATGCCGAAAAAAGTTTTGATAAAAAAAACGAAATGTATAAAAATAATTTAAATTGTTTTAATACTGTCCTAAATTTTTGTATTAAAAACGACGTTAAGCTTTTACATTTTTCATCGACTAGTGTTTATGGAAAGCAAGCCAAGGTAGTTGATGAAAATTGTGAAAAAAAATATCTAAAACCCCAGTCACCTTATGCTAAAATAAAATTGATAGAGGAAGAATTGTTAAAAAAAAACAATAAAAAACTTAAATATAACACTTTTAGATTTGGCACAATTACTGGTGTATCAACTGGGATTAGATTCCATACGGCAGTAAATAAATTTTGTTTTAATGCATCTATTAATATGCCTATTGAGGTATATAAATATGCAATGAATCAATATAGACCTTACTTGTCATTAAAAGATGCATTTAACGTCATTAAATTTTCTATAAATAATAATTTCTTTAAAAACGATATATTTAATATTTTGACCGCAAACCATACCGTTGGTCAACTTTTGAAAAAAATAAAAAAATACAAAAAAAAAGTTAAGGTCAAACTTGTTGATTCAGCTATTATGAATCAGCTATCATATCATGTTGATAATAAAAAAATATTATCTAATAGAATAAAAATTGTTGGAAACATTGAAAATGATATAAAAAGTACAATGAAAATTTTAAGGAATCTTAATTGATGAAAACTTTAAATTTAAAAAGAATAAATAAACCTATCAAAATAAGTCAGATCAAATATTTCGATAAAAGAGGATACTTTCAAGAAATATTTCTGAAAAAAAATTTTAAATTAGATATAAAATTTACTGCAATTGCTCGATCAAAAAAAAACGTAATACGTGGTCTACATTTTCAATTAAAAAATAAACAAACAAAATTAATTCATGTAGTTCAAGGAAAAATATTAGATGTTGTTGTAAATCTTAAAAAAAATTCAAGAAATTTTGGGAAAGTATCTCATTTTTTATTAAGCGAGGGTGAAATGCTATTTATACCCAAGTTTTATGCTCATGGGTATGAGTGCTTATCTAAAAATTGTAGTGTTTATTATCATTTAGAAAACTATAGAGATGCAAAAAATGAGTCGGGAATTCAGTACAATGACAAAAAACTTAAAATCAAATGGAAAACAAAAAAGCCAATTTTATCAAAGAGAGACACTTCTCATTTAAGCTTTTCTGAATTTAAAAAAAAATATAAATCTTTATAATTTTGAACTTAAGGTTTTAAAGTACTTCAGAGGTTTTTTTAATATTTTAACAATATATAAAAAATATACAAAAAAATAATTTTGTCCATTATCAATTCTAATTTGATTCAGATCATTTAAATGATCAATGTAATTTATTTTAGATGAAAAACCACCTTTTTCAAATTTTCCAAAAATTTCATCTTTCTTAGTACCAATTCCTTTCATTTTAAAATTTACTATCATTTTGAAAAAAAGATCTAAGTCAGCGCTTAAATACTTAGTGTTATAAGCTCCAACTTCTTTATGTTTGTTTGTTTTGATAAAAAAACCTACAGAATGAGATGAATAAAATCCAAAACTCCATTTTATTTTCCACGGGCTATACCCATACATTAATTTATATTTTTCTACAGCGCCGAAAATGAAATCTATATCTGTATTAGTGAAATAATTATTTACTGTTTTAAATGTATTTGGATAATAAATATCTCCAGAATTTATAAATCCTATAATATCTCCTTTCGCTAAATTTATTCCTTTATTCATCGCATCCCAAATACCAAGGTCACTTTCGCTTATTATTGTTGAAATCTGATCTTTGTATTTATTAATTATTTCTAATGTTCCATCTTTTGATCCTCCATCAATAACTATATATTCAAGTTGATTATAATTTTGATCTAATACACTTTTAATTGTTTTTTCTATAGAGTTTGAAGAATTTTTGACAACAGTTATTATCGATAACTTATTATTTTCCATTAATTTAAATTTTAATATATACCTGATAGTAAATTATATAAATATTTTTTAACTTAATGCACATAAATTTTATAATTTTTCACTTTTTGTTTTCGCTATTTTTTTTAATAATTTGTAAAAAATTAAATATACTTGTTGATAATAAAACGGAAGCTCATAAAAAATATTCCTCAAAAAGTAGAAGTTTTTTAATAGGTGGGGTACTAACTATTATATTTCTCAATTACTATTATTTTTTTATAGAAAAAAATGTAGCCCTGTGTTTTTTTATTTCGTCAATTTTTCTAATAGGTTTAATGTCAGATTTAAAGAGGATTAACAGTGTGAGTATAAGATTTTTATTACAATTTATTTTTATTGTTTGTTTTATAAATTATTTAAACGTAGAAATAAATTCCACAAAAATAATTTTCGTAGATGAATTACTAAAAAACCAGCTAGTGAACATTTTTTTTGTTTCGTTTTGCTTACTAGTTCTTATAAATGGATCAAACTTTATAGATGGCATTAACTGCAATGCAATCATTTATTTTTTGATAATTTTATTAACAATCCTAATTGGTTTAGACAATTTTATTATTAACAAGGAAATTCTTATAAATATGATATTAATACTAATTTTAATTTTATTTCTTAATGCGTTTGGTTTTGTTTATTTAGGTGACTCAGGTTCTTATACTATTTCACTTTTTGTAGGTCTATTTTTAATAAATTTTTCGCAAACAAATAATGCGATTTCGCCTTACCTTATGATAGTTTTGTTATGGTATCCATGTTTCGAACTACTGTTCTCAATGATCAGAAGATTGTTTAAACAAATTAATACTTATGAACCAGATACATTTCATTTGCACCATTTAATTTATAAAAAATTTAAAATAAGTTTTACAAATAAAAATAATTTATTATTACATATTTTGACTTCTACAAGTATTAATCTTTATAACTTAATTATATTTGTTATATCCTTAAATTATATTTATAATTCTGAAATACTTATGTTGATAATGGCAATGAATATTTTTTTATATTCAGTTTTATATAATTATCTTAAGAAAAAAATTGCTTAAAATTTTCTTTTAATTGAATTCACACTTAGTAAAAATAGATAAAAAAAAGATTTTAGGAAACTCATATTTAAGTAAATAAAATAAACTTTAAAGCCGTCTTTTAATTTTTGAAAAAAATTTGAGGATAAAGAATTTTCATAATAGTTCCAATCAACCAAGTATTCAGGAAAATTGTAAGCATTGATGTTACTTTTTGAAATTTTGAGCCATGCAACGTAATCCTCTTTTGTTTTTAATGGTGGAAATAGTTCATCCTCAATAATATCTCTCATTAAAAAAACTGTTGATAAGCCTATTTCACAATCAGTCAAAAGATCCTTAAATGTAATTATTTTTTTTTTACTAAAAACTTTAATTTTTTTTTTGTTTTTAATAATTTTATTATAGTTACAGAATGTAAATTTATACTTATTTTTAATCATAAAATTTAATTGTTTTTCAAGACGATCAGGTTTCCAGCAATCATCAGAATCTAAAAAAGCAATTATTTTTCCTGATGAGTTTTTAATTCCTATATTTCTTGAGATACCTGCACCTAAATTAATATTATTATTAATTATTTTTATTTTAGGGTTATTTTTAATAAATTTTTCAATATGTTTTAAATCGTTTTTTATATTATCATCATAAATTAATATTATCTCAAAATCTTCAAAAGTTTGATCTAAAACTGATTGGATAGTTTTCTCTATATGATCTATTTTTTTATAATAGGGTATAATTACACTTACAAGTGTCATATTTAAATTTTACAAATATCTGTTGCATAATAATATATATATTAAAAAGATAAATATTTAAAAATGTACTATAAATTAGCCAAACTCTTTTTGTCTTATTTCGACTCTTATAATAAAAAAAAAGTCTCAGATTTTCTTAAAAAAAAAAACAATGGAAATATTACTGTGCTTTTGGACGTTGGCTCACATCACGGAGAAAGCATAAATTTTTTTAAAAAAAGGTTTAAAGTTCTAAAAGTTTTAGCATTTGAACCAGATAAAGAAAGTTTTGAAATTTTGAAAAAACAAATTGAGAAGTATAATGACGTTAAAATTTATAACATTGCTATTGGAAATAAAAATGGGACAATTAAATTTAAAAAACATTATGACTCTGAGTCCTCTACACTGGTACATATAAATGAAGAATCAAAATACTTTAAAAAAAAAAATTTATACTTAGATTTTTTTAATTTTAAAAAAAAAACTTTTTTGGAAAAAGAAATAGAAATTAAAAGTTTAGATAACATGATAGATTTAGATGAATTCAAATTTATAGATCTTATCAAAATTGATACTGAGGGATATGATTTTCATGTGATAAAAGGTTTGGGCCAACTTATAAAAAAGGTGAAGTTTATATACTTTGAACACCATTTTCATGACATGCTCAAAAAAGATTATACATTTTTTGAGGTAAATAAATATCTTGTGCAAAATAATTTTAAAAAAGTGTTTAAAACAAAAATGTTTTTTAGGAAAACATTTGAATATATATATAGTAATACCCAATTAAATTAATGACAGATTTAACACTTATTATACCCACTAAAAAAGAAGTAGAGTCTCTTCCAATTTTTCTCAAAGAAATCCAGAATTTAGAATATAAAAAAATTGTTGTTCTACAAAAAGAAGATCTTGAAACTAAAAAAGCAATTAAAGATTTTAAAAATATTAAAATATTAGAACAAAAAAATAATGGTTATGGAAATGCATTAATTGAAGGTATTAATGAGACAAACACAAAATATTGTTGTGTAATTAATGCAGATGGATCAATGGATCCTAAATATTTAAATACAATGCTTAACGAATGTAAAAATAGAGATATAGTTTTTGGCTCAAGATACCAAAAACCTGGAGGAGGGAGCGATGATGATGATGCAATAACTTTAATTGGAAATTATTTTTTTACTTTCTTGGGAAACTTTTTATATAGCCTTAAGATATCTGATATACTATATACATATTTCCTTGGTAAAACGTCATCATTAAAAAAGCTAAAACTTAGGAACCCAGATTTTAGGATATGTGTTGAGTTACCAATTAAAGCAAAATTTAATAAAATGGATTTTATTTGTTTACCATCTTACGAGAGAGAAAGAATTGGTGGTAAAAAAAAAGTTAATGCATTAAAAGATGGATTGCTAATACTTATTGAAATTGTTAAGTATTTTTTTAATAAAAAATAAATTTATTTTAAATGAAAAAAAAAGCTTTAATATTCGGTATTACAGGCCAAGACGGATCCTATTTGGCTGAGCTTCTTATTAAAAAAAAATATGTTGTTCATGGTGTTAAAAGACGATCTTCCTCAATTAATACTGGGAGAATAGATCATATATATCAAGATCCACATGCAAAAAATAGAACATTTATATTACATTATGGAGATATTACTGACTCTCTTTCAGTTGCAAGATTAATAAAACAAATTAAACCAGATGAAATATACAATCTTGCTGCCCAATCGCATGTACAAGTCTCATTTGAATCGCCAGAATATACGGCAAATGCTGATGCACTTGGCGCTTTAAGAATTTTAGAAGCCATTAGGTTTAATAATTTAGAAAAAAAAACAAAATTTTATCAGGCGGGTACTTCGGAACTATATGGACTGAACGAGAAAATACCTCAAAATGAAAAAACTCTTTTTCATCCTGCTAGCCCTTATGGTGTTGCAAAACTCTATGCACATTGGATAACTATTAATTATAGACAGGCTTACAACATATTTGCATCCAACGGAATTTTATTTAATCATGAAAGTCCAAGAAGAGGTGAAACTTTTGTTACTCAAAAAATAGTTCAGGCTATGTGCAAAATTAAAAAAAGAAAACAAAAAACATTATACCTTGGCAATTTATATGCAAAAAGAGATTGGGGACATGCAAAAGATTTTGTTAATGCGATGTGGCTTATTTTACAACAAAAAAAACCAGATGATTTTGTTATTGCTACAGGAAACCAAACCACTGTAAAAAATTTTGTAAATTTGGTAGCACGTTATTTGCGGATAAAAATTAAATGGAGAGGTCAGGGTATTAATGAAAAAGCAATAGATGAAAATGGAAATGTAGTGGTAGCTTGTGACCGAGCTTATTATAGGCCCTTAGAGGTAAATAACTTGTTAGGTGATTCAAAAAAAGCTAGAAGAATATTAGGATGGAAACCTAAAATGAGGCTAAATGAGTTAGTGTCTGAAATGGTAAAAACAGAGTTGAATAAAATTTCACACTGAATTTATGAAAATTTTTCTAGCAGGACATAAAGGTTTGGTTGGTTCAGCAATTTTAAGAAAATTAATTGAAAAAAAATATAAAAATATAATCACAGTGGATAGAAAAAATCTTGATTTACTTAATCAAAAAAAAGTTTTTCAATTTTTAAAAAAAAAAAAACCTGATTTTGTCATAATCGCAGCAGCAAAAGTTGGTGGTATTTATCATAATAGTAAAGATGGTGCAGATTTTATATATGAGAATCTGCAAATACAAAATAACCTAATCCACGGTAGTTTTTTGAGCAATGTAAAAAAATTAATTTTTTTAGGATCTAGCTGTATTTATCCAAAATTTTCTAAACAACCAATAAAAGAAAAATATTTATTAACAGGAAAACTAGAAGAGACAAATTCTCCTTATGCAACAGCGAAAATTGCAGGAGTAAAAATGTGCGAAGCTTACAATAAGCAGTATAAAACTAAATATATTTGTCTCATGCCAACCAACACATATGGACCAAATGATAATTATCATTATCTAAACTCACACTTTTTCCCAGCCTTAATCAAAAAAGCTCATGAGTGCAAAACTAGAAAAAAAAAAATATTAACTGTTTGGGGTTCAGGTAAGCCACTAAGAGAATTAATATTTGTTGAAGATATAGCAGATGCTTGTTTATTTTTTATGAAAAAAAATACAAAAGATTTCTTAATAAATATTGGCACAGGTAGAGAAAAAACTATTAGGGAATATGCAAATTTTATTGTTAAAAAGCTAAATCTTAAAGTGAAAATAAAGTTTGATAAATCAAAACCAGATGGCGTACCTAGAAAAGTTCTAGACATTTCTTTGGCAAAAAAATATGGATGGAAACCGAAAATTTCTTTAGATCAAGGTTTTGATATTACTTATAAAGATTGTTTAAAAAGTAAAATTTTTTATAAATGAAAAATACAATTATAGTAACCGGTGGTGCTGGATTTGTTGGCTCAAATTTAATTAATCTTTTGATAAAAAAAACTAATTTTAAAATTTTGTCTTTAGATAATTATAGTTCTGGTACAAAAAAAAATCACATCAAAAGTACTAGAGTTAAATATTTAAACCGTGACACAAAAGATATTTTTAAATGTATAAAGTATCCAAAAAAAATTAAAGCCATTTTTCATTTTGGTGAGTTTGCCAGGATTTATCAAAGCTTCTTACAAATGGATAAATGTATAAATTCAAATTCAGTTGGAACAAATGCAGTATTTAACTTTTGTTTAATAAATAAAATAAAATTAATTTATAGTGCTACTTCAGCATCTTTAGGAAATCGAGGTAAAGATAAAAATTTATCACCTTACGCTTTCACAAAGGCAAAAAATTTAGAACTTTTAGAAAATTTAAAAAAATGGTTTAATTTTAATTACGAGATAGTATATTTTTATAATGTTTATGGTCCTATGCAAATTTCAAAAGGCAAAATGGCTACCGTTATAGGAATTTTTGAAGAATGTTATAAAAAAAATAAACCCCTCACCATTGTGAGACCTGGAACTCAATCAAGGCGATTTACACATATAAATGATACTGTTGAAATATGCTATAAGGCTTGGAAAAAAAATTTGTGCAGGCATTATAGTATTTCACATAAAAAAAGTTACTCAATAATTGAAGTTGCAAAATTTTTTGGAAATAAAGTTAAATTTTTACCTAAACGAGAAGGTGAAAGATATGCTTCTAAACTGACTAATATGAATTTATCTAATAGAGTTTATAGGCATTTTGGCAAGATTAATTTAAAAGATTACATCCAAGAATTTAAAGAAAATAATCAATAATTTACAATTGCTTTTTCAATTTATTTTTATATAAGTTCTAGGCCTGGTGATTATTGCGAAGGTGTAATACCCGATCCCATACCGAACTCGGAAGTCAAGCCCTTCTGCGCCGATGGTACTTTGTCTTAAGGCATGGGAGAGTAGGACATTGCCAGGCTTTTTTTTATTTTATGAAAGTCAAAAGTTCTTTAAAATCATTAAAAAAGAGAGACTTAAACTCTAAATTAGTTAGAAGAAGAGGCAGAGTTTACATAATTAATAAAAAGAACCCAAAGTATAAAGCTCGACAAAAATAAATTTTGCTTAATATGATAATTGGATCTATTACTGAAAACAAAACTATTGAAAAAAGGGTTTCAATAACTCCGGAAATTTCCAAAAAATATATATCAAATGGTTTTAAGGTTAAGATAGAGAAAGGTATTGCTGATCATCTTGGAATAAATGATGAAGATTTTATTAAAGAGGGATGTGAAATAGACTCAAAGGAAAATATTTTAAAACATTCAGATCTATTATTACAAATGAACTTACCATCGGAGGAAAGTCTAAATATTGTTAAAGAAAAAAATATTCTAATAGGAAGTTTTAATTTAAATAATAATCTCGATTTAATTAATAAATATAAAAAAAAAATATCAATTTTTTCTTTAGAACTGTTACCAAGAATTACTAGAGCTCAATCGATGGATATTCTATCCTCCCAAGCAAATCTTGCAGGTTACAAAGCTGTAGTAGACTCTTTTTCATTATTTAAGAAAGCTATTCCCATGATGATGACAGCTGCAGGCACGATCCCAGCTGCTAAAGTGCTTGTGGTGGGAGCGGGCGTAGCTGGATTGCAAGCTATTGCAACCGCAAAAAGAATGGGAGCAATTGTATTCGCAACCGATGTAAGATTGGCTTCAAAAGAACAGGTTGAAAGTTTAGGGGGAAAATTTTTGGTAGTAGAAGGTTCAGAAAATCTTGAAACCGAAGGTGGTTATGCAAAAGAAGCATCCGAAGATTTTAAAAAAAAGCAGGAAGATCTGATTTTAGAAACTTTAAAAAAAATAGACGTAGTAATTTGCACAGCTTTAATACCTGGAAAAAAAGCGCCAAAAATTATCAATGAGCAAATGATAACTAGTATGCAACCTGGATCTGTAATTTATGATTTAGCAGCTTCCCAAGGAGGAAATGCTGCTTTTACAAAAACTGACGAAATAGTCGAGAAGAATGGCGTTTTGATTGTGGGTGAAAGTGTGATATTAAATAAACTTCCAGTATCAGCTTCAAATTTGTATGCGAAAAATTTATATAACTTTGTTTTAAATTTATATGATAAAAAAAATGATAAAATAAACATAAATTTGGAAGATGAAATAATTTTAAAAACGTTGGTGAAATAATTATGGAGATAGACCCTTTTATTTTTAGATTAAGTATATTTATTTTGGCAATATTTGTTGGGTATTATGTCGTATGGAGCGTTACTCCTTCTTTACATACACCTTTAATGTCTGTAACTAATGCAATTTCCTCTGTAATTATTGTAGGAGCAATAGTTGCAGCTTTAGCAGGTGATAGTAGTAACATTTTTAATACTGCTAACATTTTTGGTTTTTTAGCTATAGTTTTAGCAGCTGTAAATATTTTTGGAGGGTTTCTAGTAACCCATCGAATGTTAGCTATGTATAAAAAGAAAAAGAAGAATAAATAATGTCTGCAAATCTTTTAGCTATATTTTACCTTATATCTGGCGTTCTTTTTATTTTAGCATTAAGAGGACTTTCTTCCCCAGAAACTTCACGTCAGGGTAATCTATTTGGTATAATTGGTATGGCAATTGCTATAGGTGTTACAATTATTTCTACTGGTAATTTTTCAACTGGATTTATATTTTTAATTATTTTTTTAATAGTGGGTGGATCAATAGGTGCTTTTATAGCTTTTAAAATACCCATGACTGCCATGCCTGAACTTGTAGCTGGATTTCATAGTCTTGTGGGACTAGCGGCTGTGTTTGTTGCTATTTCTGCATTTTTAAATCCAGAAGTTTTTAACTTAGGTTTTCCTGGTCAAATTAAAATTGCAAGTTTAATAGAAATGTCTCTGGGAGCTGCAATCGGTGCTATAACATTTACTGGTTCTATAATTGCTTTTCTAAAGCTAAGAGGTTTAATGTCAGGGTCTCCTATAACATTTACAGGTCAGCACTTTATTAATCTTGTTTTAGGAATAATATTAATTGGCTTGATATTTTACCTTTGTAATACACAAAATGAGTACTTGTTTTGGTCTTTAATAGTAATATCGCTGCTTGTTGGAATACTTTTAATTATTCCAATAGGAGGCGCAGATATGCCGGTTGTAATATCAATGTTAAATTCTTATTCCGGTTGGGCTGCAGCTGGTATAGGTTTTACTCTAGAAAACAGTGCCTTAATAATTACTGGAGCACTAGTTGGATCGTCTGGCGCAATATTATCATATATAATGTGCAAGGGCATGAATAGATCGTTCTTCAATGTGATACTCGGAGGTTGGGGAGCAACAGAGGAAAGTTCAAAATCTTCTTCTAAAGAGCAAAAGCCAGTAAAGAGTGGAAATGCTGACGATGCTGCGTTCCTAATGAAAAATGCTTCATCGGTAATTATAGTGCCAGGCTATGGTATGGCTGTTGCGCAAGCTCAACATGCACTTAGAGAGATGGTAGACTCATTAAAAAAAAATGGAGTAAAAGTATCTTATGCAATTCATCCAGTTGCTGGGAGAATGCCAGGTCATATGAATGTTTTGCTTGCAGAGGCTAATGTCCCTTATGATGAGGTATTCGAATTAGAAGATATAAATAATGATTTTGCAAACTGTGATGTTGCTTATGTAATTGGTGCGAATGACGTAACTAACCCAATTGCAAAGACCGATCCCCAAAGTCCTATATATGGAATGCCAATTTTAGATGTTGAAAAATCTAAATCTGTATTATTTGTAAAAAGAAGTCTATCTCCGGGATATGCCGGAATAGATAATGATTTATTTTATAGGGAAAATACTTTAATGTTGTTTGCAGACGCAAAAAAAATGACCGAAGATATAACTAAAAGTCTATAGGAAAAAATTTGAGCACAAAAATTTTTTGTGATATTGCAGATATTAAAATAATCGAAAAATTTACTAAAAAAAAAATTGTTAAAGGTTTCACAACCAATCCATCATTAATTAGAAAAGCTGGAGCCAAAGATTATTTAAAATATTGCAAAAAAATACTGCAAGTTTCTAAAAATAAACCCGTGTCTTTAGAGGTATTTGCTGATGATTATACCGAAATGATGAAACAGGCAATAAAACTTAATAGTCTGGGAAAAAATGTTTATGTAAAAATACCAGTTTGTAATTCCAAGGGTATTTTTTCTGGTAAAATAATTAAATTTTTAAGTGATAAAAATATTAAACTTAATATCACAGCTGTTTATACAGCTAACCAAACAAAAAATATATTAAATGTTATTAATAAAAATTCGAACGTAATTATATCAATTTTTATTGGAAGAGCTAGCGATGCAGGAAAAAATTCCTTACCAGAGCTTATTAAGAGTATAAAATTATCTAAAAAATTTAAAAAAGTTAAAATTCTTTGGGCTAGTGTAAGAGAACCCTATAACTATATTCAAGCAAAGAAAAATGGATGTCATATAATTACTATACCACCAAGTATAATTGAAAAAATTGAAGGTTTTGGAAAATCATATAATCGTTTGACTATAGAAACTGTTAAAACATTTTTAAATGATAGTAAAAAATCTAAATTTAAATTTTAATGCAAGTATTTGACCATCCATTTTCCTTTAGTTTTATTAAACACTTATATTCTTCATTTAGAAAAAAACTTTCTTTAATAAGATCGACTCATAATTTTTTTTTAAAAAAAATAAAAATAAACGGAAAAACAATTGATCTTGGGTCAGGAGATGGCTCGAATTTGACCTATTATGATTATATTGATCATAATAATGCAAATATTGAAAAAGCAGATTTTTTTAAAGATGCAGAAAATAGAGTTGATTTAGAGCAAGAGTTATTAATTGAAGAAAATAAGTATGATACTATAATTTTATTTAATACCATCGAACATATAGAAAATTATAAAAAACTAATTAGTGAAATACATAAAATTTTAAAAAAAAAGGGTAATCTAGAGTTATTTGTACCTTTTCTTGTTTTATATCATCCTGATCCTAAAGATATATTTAGACCAACTCATTTCTACCTAGAAAAAATTTTGATAGATCAGGGTTTTAATGTCAATACCACTTTAATTGGTGTTGGGCCCTTTTTTGCAGCTTATCAAAATATATTCAGATATTTAAAATTTCCTTTATTCCAAACAGTTTTTTTTATTGTGTTTGAGATATTTAATAGAATTGCTAGAATTTTTTCTAAAGATTATTCAAATTATTACTGTGGTATACATGCTTCATGTAATAAAAAGTAAAGTTCTGAGTTAAAATTATGAATTCAGCGATAGTAGTCCTTAATTGGAATGATTGGAGAAATACCGTAGACTGTTTGGAAAGTATCTATCAAAATGATGGAAATTTTGACGTTTTTTTAGTTGATAATGGATCATATCAAAAAAATATTTTAAAAATATCAAGTTGGCACGAGGGCCGAATAATTTCAGATAGAAGTTTTATAAAACCTAAAATTAATAATCGAGGGAAATTAATTTTTATGAACTTCAAAAATAATATCTTTGATAAAAAAAAAAATGATAGAAACTTATATTTATTTAGAAATAAAAGCAATCTTGGACTAACTGCAGGATTAAATCGAATATACAGTTTTTTAATAAGAAACAAATATCAGTATATACTCAGGATAGACAACGATTTTATTGTTCCAAGGGATTATTTTAAAAAAATAAGCCTTACAATTAGGCAAAAGGATGTTGTAAGTGCATCACCAAAAATTATGCATGCTTATATCAAAAAAAGTGTTTGGTTTAAAGGTTTCAAGATGAGTTGGTCATACTTAAAATTTCAAAGAACAATGAATTTAAATAAAAAAAGATATTTTAATCATTCAAACTTAAATAAATTGGTAGAAACAGATGCAATAAGTGGGTGTTGCTCTATTTACAAGGCTGACGTTTTAAAAAAAAGTGGCTTAGGTGATGAAGATTTTTTTTACGGGCCTGAGGATATTGAGTTATCTTATAGACTCAAAAAGTATGGAAAATTAGTATGTGATCAAAAAATAAAAACCTTTCACAAAATTGCAAAAAGTTCGATAATTGCAAAAAAATTCGATAGAACCTTTGAGACTACTTATAGTTTTTTAATTTTAATAAAAAAAATTGGAACTTTTTCTGATAAATTATTTGGATATTCATATTTTTTACTGCGTGGTTTTTATTATTTTTTACTTGAAAATAACAAGGAAAAAAAAAATGGTTATAAAAAAGCTATAATTAAATTTTTTATTCAGGATGTATAATAAAAACCTTATAAACAAAAATAATATTTATATTGCATGTGTTTTATACATTTCACTTATTATAGGTTTTATTTTTGATGAGAACTTAAATGTAGGGGCCAGACCTGATTGGTTTTATACAAATTTACCAGCTATTAAAGATTTTTCAGAAAATTTTTTTGATACTCTTTTAAATTACGATAAATATAATCACAGACATTCACCTGTTTATTTAATATTTTTAAGTTTTATCTCTAAAGTTGGTGTAGGATTTGATACAATAAGGTTTCTACATTTAAACGCATGTTTGATACTAATTTATTTTTTTTTTAAGGGATTATCCTTAAAATTTAAAACATATGATAAAAATATCTTATTTCTAATATCTATTTCAATTTTTTTGTCACCAACTTTCAGATCTTTATCCATATGGCCCGATTCTAGAATTATAGGTCTTATTTTCTTTACTTTATCTATTTATGAGTTTCTTAAATTTGATGAAAATAAAAATATTCAGTATTTTTACAAAACTTTAATTTATTTAATTGTAGCATCTTATGTAAGTCCCAATTTTTCGGTATTCATTATTTTTTATTATTTTAATTTTTTTAAAAAAGTTGAAGTAAATCATATTATATTAAGTTTTTTTATATGCTTCATAAGTAGCTTACCTGCATTTTATTATTTATTTATATTAGATATCAATTTTTTAATTGCATATACACCTGGCACAAATATAAATGAAATTGTAAGTTTAGATTTTAACATTTCAAATAAAATATTAATAATTAGCTCAATTATTTTTTTTCATTTAATACCCTTTTTAATTAACAATAAATTCTTCAAAGAATTTATTAAATTTTCAAAAAAAAACTTTTTTATAGTTTTTATTATTTTCTTAATTAATTTATTTTTTTTTGATTATGTTATGGCTTTTACAGGCGGTGGTTTCTTTTTTCAATTATCTAGTCTTTTTTTTAATAATAATTTAATTTTTTATTTTTTTAGTTTTTTATCTTTGTTAGTAATTTCGTATCTATTTATATTTAATTTTAGTAATATTTTACTATATTCACTTCTAATTTTATCTAATATACAAAATACTATATATCATAAGTATTACGATCCACTCGTAATGATAATATTTTTTTTATTAACATTCCATTTTTTACCAACAAAGTTTTTGTCAAATAAAAAAAATTTAATTACTTTATATTTATTTTATTCTATCTTCATATTTGCAAGAACTATTAAATATTTAGTATTTTAGTATTAGATTTTTAATTTATCTTGTTATAAATATATTTAATGCTTGAGCAAAAAATAAAAAATTTCTCAAAAAAAAATAATATCAATTTTCTATATAACTACAGTTTAAAAAAATTAAATTGGTTTAATATTGGTGGTACAGCAAAAGTTTTTTTTAAGCCTGAAAAATTGGAACATCTAATCTTATTTTTAAAAGAGTTTGGCAATTCGTCGAGTATTTTTGTTTTGGGTGCTGGTTCAAACATACTATTTAATGATAATATTTATGATGGTATTGTAATAAAACTTGGAAAAAATTTTTCTAATATAACTTTAATGCCAAATAAAGTTATAATTGCAGGAGCGGCAGCAAGTGATAAAAAGTTATCACAGTTTGCAGAAAATAATTCAATTAGCGGTTTTGAATTTTTATCTTGCATACCAGGAACAGTTGGAGGTGGTCTAAAAATAAATTCAGGTTGTTATGGTATGGAATTTAAGGATATATTATTATCTGTTCAAGTAGTAGATAAAAAAAGTGGAGTTATAAAAACAATCCCGACCTCTGATATAAACTTTGGCTATCGTCAAAGTGATATAAATAAAGATTATATTTATTTAAGCGCATCATTTAAAGGTGATATTAAAGAAAAATCAGAAATTACAAAAGAAATTAATTTTTTAAAAAAAAAAAAAGAACTTTCACAACCCTCAAAAATTAAAACTGGAGGAAGCACTTTTAAAAACCCCTTAAATAAAACATCCTTAAAAGTTTGGGAATTAATAAAAAAATCAGTTCCACTTGATACATCATTTGGTGATGCTGCAATCTCAGAAAAACATTGTAACTTTTTGATAAATAAGGGAAATGCCTCATTTCAAGATATGGTGAAACTCATTAGATATATAGAAAATAACGTAAAATTAAAAACAGGGATTAAATTAGATACAGAAATTGAAATTATTGAGTGAATGAAAAAAAAAATTTTAATTTTAGGAGGAGGAATCTCAAAAGAAAGAAAAATAAGCCTTGAAACAGCAAGGCAGGTTAAAAATAGTCTAAAAAATAATTATAATGTATTACAAGTTGATTTTAATGAAGATTTTGAAAAAAAACTTAAATCATTTAAGCCAGATATTGTTTTTAATGCTTTGCATGGCAGATTTGGAGAAGATGGTTATGCTCAAACGGTACTAGAGTATAATAAAGTAAAATACACTCATTCCGGTGTCTTATCCTCCGCGCTAGCTATGGACAAAGAAATATCAAAAAAAATTTTTATTAAAAATAAGATTCTCACACCAAAATTTATAATATTCAAGTACAACCTTAAGAATATTGAAATTTTAAAAATAACTATTAAAAAAAAATTAAAATATCCAGTTGTTATCAAACCAATCAATGAAGGTTCTAGTGTTGATGTTTATATCTCAGATGAAAGAAAACTAAAAAAAAACCTAATCAAAATGAATAAATATAAGGAAATTTTAATAGAAGAATACATAGGTGGAAGAGAAATTCAGGTAGCTATACTTGGGAATAAAAAATTGGGAGTAATTGAACTTAAACCTAAGAGGAAATTTTATGATTATAAGGCAAAATATCATTCCAGTTCTAAAACAGAACATATTATTCCAGTTAATCTCACAAAAAAAAATATAAATAAAGTTCTTAATATTGCATACAAAGCTCATAGAATTTTAAAATGCCGAGGAGTAACTAGATCAGACTTCAAATTTCAAAATAATAAATTTTATTTGCTCGAATTGAATACTCAACCTGGCATGACTAAACTTTCTTTAGTTCCAGAAATTGCTGCATATAGGGGAATAAGTTTTTTATCATTATTGGAGTGGATTTTAAATGATGCCTCAAAAAATAGATAAAAAGATAAAAATTTATTTTTATTTAATCTTATTTTTACTGTTTTCAAGTCAATTTAATTTTAAAATAGCAAAAATTTTTCATGAAAAATTTAAAGTTTCAAATATTCAAATTCAAGGAGATATATTAAATATTGATGAAATTAATAATTTAAAAAATATAAACATTTTTTTTATAGATAAAAAAGTTATAAAAAAAATTCTAGCAAACTATTCAATATTAAAAAACTTTGAAATTAAAAAAATTTATCCAAATACTCTAATAATTCAATTAGAAAAAGCAAAACCAATAGCTAAAATTTTTTCTGATAATAAGTTTCTTTATTTAGGAGATAATGGTAAAATTTTTAGTTCTATTTTACCGAACACACAAGTCCCAGAAATTCAAGGTGATTTAAGTTTGGATAGCTTGAATAAACTAGTCAACACTATCAATGATTCACCTTTTAAAATAGAAGAGATAAATATGATTAAAGTTTATCCTTCTCAGCGTTTTGACTTAAAATTCAAAAATGAAAAAATTATTCAATTTCCTTTAAACGTAGATATAGAATTTATGGAATATGCATTTAATTTTTATAAAGCGAAAAATATAAGCAAAAAAATAATAGATATGAGATTAGAAAAAAAAATTATATTAAGGAATGATTAATTTAAATATATTTGTTAATATAAATATTAAACTAAATCAAATTAATATTGTTGTAAACTCAAATAAGAATCCAATTCCAGTTTTTTCAAAAAAATTTGATTTAGATAATTTAATCAAACACAATGAATTTGAATTAGTTTTAAAGCAAATAATTTTAGAAATTGAAAAAAAATTAAATACATCTGTTAACAAACTTTATTTAATGATTGAGGATCATCAATTAAATTCTATAGATATTTCAATTAATGAAAACTTTGAAAATAATGCTATTACAAGAACCTCAATAGAATATTTGTTACAAGATCTAAGACAGCATATCATCACTAATCATGATGATAAAAGAATAGTACATATAATCATAAAAAAGTGTAAATTAGATGATGAAGAGTATAATAATATTCCTTTTGGTAACAAATGTAGAAATTTTTTTTTAGAAATAAGCTTTATTTATTTGAAAAAAAATTTTGTATCAAACTTTGAAAATTTACTGAAAAAGCATCAAATAGAGGTTAACAGGATCATTTGCACTAATTATGCTAGATCCTTATTAGATATTGATTTTGACGATTTATCAAAAGCAGGGATTGCAGCCATTGATAACAATAATTTAAATGAAGTTAACGTTATCTCCAAAAAAATCAATAAATTGGGCTTTTTTGAAAAGTTATTCCACATCTTTTCCTAATTGTATTTTATCGTAATATTTCTTGTTTTTATCACTTCAACATAAAACTTTATAAAATGAGCGATGACAATACTAAATCAAAAAACAATTAACAAAACTCTTTATTTTGAGGGCATCACCCTACACAAAGGTAAAAATGCTAAAATGAGAATTTTACCTTCTGAACCTAATAGTGGAATTGTATTTAAAAGAGTAGATTTAAGAAAAGATAATTTGATATCAGCAAATTTTTACAATGTAAGCGATGCTACTTTATGTACAACATTGACTAACGAGGCTAATGTAAAAGTTTCAACTGTCGAGCATTTAATGGCGGCATTTTATGGAATGGGTGTAGATAATGCTTTAGTAGAGATAGATCAAGAGGAAATCCCAATCATGGATGGTTCTTCCAAAGCATTTGTTGAAGCCATCAAAGAATCGGGATTAAGAAATTCATCTACACCAATTAAAATAATAAAAATTTTAAATAAAGTGGAAATTAAATATAATAATAAGCACATATCAATCGAACCAACAAATACGACTTTAGAAATTGATTTTGAAATAAAATTTAATAATGAATTGATTGGTACACAAAAAAACTCAATAAGTGTTTATGAAAATAACTTAAATGATATTTTTAATTCAAGAACTTTCTGTTTATATGAGGATGTCGAAAAATTAAAAAGCATGAACTTAGCTAAGGGGGGCTCCCTAAAAAATGCAATAGTTGTTAAAGGCAATATGATATTAAATGAGGAAAAGCTTAGAAATAAAAAAGAATTTGTTAATCATAAGATATTAGATTGTATGGGAGATTTATTTTTATCGGGATATAAGATTATTGGAAAAGTAGTTTGCTCTCAAGGTGGGCACAGGTTAACAAATGAGCTATTAAGAAAAGTATTTATTAATAATGAAAACTTCTCTATTTTCGAATTAAAAGAAAAAATAGTACCAAATACTTTTATAAACAAAAAAACTCTTAAATCTATAGCTTAAATTAATTTTAAGTTCTGCAATTAATCTGTTAAAAATCATTAATGCAAAATAAATATATAGTAATATTATATTTTTTTTTAATACTTCTTTTTACATCATGCAAATCTAGTAATGAAAAAGTATCAGTCATCAAATATGAAAATCTTGAATTACAAATGATTGATGCTTACAAAGAAGGATATGAACAATTAGAAAAAGGAGATGTAATTTATGCAGCTAAAAAATTTAATGAGGCTGAATTACTTTATCCCCAATCAGAATGGGCACCAAAAGCAGTCTTGCTAGCAGCATATTCTTTTTACTCCCAGAATTATTATGACGAGGCATTATCAGAATTAGATAGATTTTTTAAAAAATATCCAAAGCATAAAAATTTAGATTACGCACACTTTTTGTATGCAATGTGTTATTACGAAAATATTATTGACGAAAAAAAAGATTTAGAACCGTTAATTACCTCAAAAACTAGATTTGAGTTTATTGTTCAAAATTATCCCAATACTGATTTTGCTCAAGATGCAAAATTTAAAATAAATTTAATTAATGATGTCTTGGCTTCAAAAGAAATTTATTTGGGTAAATACTATTTGAAAAAAAAGAAATGGGTTGCGGCCATTAATAGATTTAAAAATATTTTAGAATCATATGAGACTACAATTTATGTAGAAGAAGCTCTTCATAGATTAGTAGAAACTCACTATAAAATTGGATTAGTAGATGAAGCTGAAAAATATGCAAAAGTTTTAGGCTATAACTATCAATCTAGTGAATGGTATGAACAAACTTTTAAGATATTTAATGAGGATTATAAAACCACCTTTGAAATTAAAAAAGATAAGGCATCAGTATTTAATAAATTTAAAAAGTTATTTAAATGATTAAAAAAGATAACTTGAAAATAAAAAAAAAATATTTTGAAAAAATCAAAATACTTAAAAACTATAACAATAGTTATTACAATAAAAGCAAACCAATTG
>CACPBW010000012.1 GCA_902632275.1 uncultured Pelagibacteraceae bacterium
AAAATAAAAAAAATTCAGGAAAAATTATTATTGGTAATCGAAATGTTTTTAATGAATATACAAATATACACCTTCCAACTACACTTAAAAAAAAAACTTATATAGGAAATGATAATTATTTCATGAACTCAACAACTGTTGATCATGATTGTTATATAGAAGATAATATAATTTTAAGTAGTAATGTTATATTAGGTGGTAATGTTTATGTAATGAAATATGCTAATTTAGGTATAAAATCAATTGTACATCAAAATCAAATAATTGGCTCATATAGTATGATAGGAATGGGATCAATTGTAACTAAAACTAAAAAAATTTTACCTGGCTATGTATATTTTGGTAAACCAATTAAAAAAGTAAAAAAAAACACATACGGTTTAAAAAAAAATAGAATTAATCATAAAAAATTAATGCTAGAAAATATAAGATATAAAAAGATTTTAAAAAAAAAATGAGAGATATCGCAATTTTATTACCATATAAAGAAAACTTTACTGAAAGTAGTGCAGGTGCTGCATCTATATGGGTTAAAGATTATTTAAACAAAAGTAGTTTAAAAAATAGGTCTACTGTATATGGATATCTTGATGATAAATCTAAACCATTACTTGATAATTTTAAAAATCTTAAATTGGGTAAATCATTTGTAAAAAAAAATATTTCTTACACTGATAAATTATATAAAGAATATCTTAAATATAATTTTAAAATAATTGAAATTCACAACAGACCTGAGTCACTTCTTTATTTAATTAAAAAAAAAGTAAAATCAAAACTTATATTCATTTATCATAATAACCCTCAAGATTTAAGATCCTCGTCTTCCATAAATGAAAGAATTTTTATAGCAGAAAATACAGATCAAATTTATTTTGTTAGTAATTGGGTTAAAAATAAATTTTTTGAAGATTTACCTTATAAACACAGGAACAATTGTGATATTTTATATCCAGCTATTAGTCCAATAAAAAAGTTTCCAAAAAAAGAAAAATTAATTATTTTTACAGGTAAATTGAATTCATCCAAAGGGTTCGACACTTATGGTAAATCTATAATAAAGATTTTAAATAAATTTACTGATTGGAAAGCATTAGCAATTGGTAATGAACCACGAGAAAAATATAATTTTAAACATAATCGTTTTAAAATTCTTGATTGGGTAACACACTCAAAAATATTAAATTATTATAAAAAATCATCAATTTCTGTTGTTCCTTCACGATGGCAAGAACCATTTGGACGTACTGCGATGGAATCAGCAGCTTTTGGATGCGCAACTATAACCTCTAAAAGAGGTGGTTTACCTGAAACATTTGAAAATACTCTGTACATAAAAAAAATTAATCATCACGAACTTTCAAATATTATTGAAAAATTAATTAATAATCAGTCATTAAGAAAAAAAATACAAAAAAAAAATTGGAAAAATGTGATTCATAAAATTTCAGATCACGTAAAAAAAATCGATAATTTAAAATATTTTTTTTTAAGATCAAAATTCAATTATAATAGAGGAGTTAATTTAAAAATATTACATGTTTCTACGTTTGACGAAAGAAGCGACCATCGCTTATTCAATATTTCTATAGCTAATAAAATTTCTAAGGGACTTATAAGAAATAATCATGATGTAATAAATTTTAGTTACCGTAATTATTTGTCTAAAAATTTTTTGACAAAAAACAATAAAATAATTAATGATAAAGTAACTAATATTGTGGAAAACTACCGTCCAAACTTAATTTTACTCGGGCATAATAATATTTTAGAAAATAACACCTTGTCAGAAATTAGATCAAAATATAATTCTAAAATTATATTGTGGTACGAAGATGCTTTAGGATATAGGGGTGAAGGTCCTAATTGGAGAAATAACCTAAACTTAATTGAGAAAAACTCAGAATTAATTGATCAATATTACTTAACAACTCATCCAGATGAAATAAAAACAAATATAGATAAAAAAAAACTAAATTACTTACCAATACCTGTTGATCCTAATATAGAAAATTTAAAAATTTATGATTTCAAAAATAGATATAAAGATTTATTTTTTGCTCTAAGTCATGGTGTAAATTTTGGTAAACTAAAAAAAGGAAAGAGTGATGAAAGGGAAGGTTTTATAAATCAATTAATGGGTAAATTTCCTAATATTAAATATAATGTCTTAGGGGTATCAAATGAATTACCAAAATGGAATTATAATTTTTATAATGAATTAATTAAATGTAAAATGTCGCTTAACCTAAGTAGAGGTAAACCACTAAAGTACACATCAAGTAACAGAATAGCAGCTTTGATTGGTAATGGAATATTCACATTTATAGATGATAAAACTAAATTTAGACATTTTTTTAATGAAGACGAGGTGGGTTTTTATAAAAATATAGATGACCTTGGAAAAAAAATAGAATATTTACTAAAATTTCCTAATAAAATAAATAAATACGCTAAACAAGGAAAAGCAAAGTACTTCAAATTATTTAATAATAAAATAATTACAAAGCAGATTATTGAAAAAACTTTTTAATTGATCTTTTTTAAAGTTTTTAAAATTTTGCTTGCGAAAGATAAATCTGTAATAGGTCTTTTTTTTGTTTTGATACAATTAAAAAAATATTTCATCTCATCTTGTAAACTATCATTTTGCTTTATTTGAGGTGAAAAATTTTTTCCAACATAAATTTTAGCCTTTTTATTAAAAAAGTTGTTATCAAAATGTGAAATTTTTGGATATTGCGCATACTTATTAAATATTTTAATTTTATTTATACTCTCCATTTCATCAAATAATAACATTTTGTTACTAGAGATAATTGTTAATCTTCTTATTTTATCTGGATTTAACCAGCTATTATTTATATCAACATAAAAATTTTTATATTTGAAACTCAAGTTTGAAATATCAGCAATATTTTTCTTTAGAATTGAATAACTGGTATTTTTAATTAATTTAGGTATTCTATTAAATAAAAATAGAAATATACTTAAATCGTGAGATGAAAGATCATATGACGCGCTTACATCATTTCGTACTGGTCCTAAATTTTGTCTTTGAAATTTGATGTACAAAATTTTTCCAATTTTAATATTTGATATGTACTTTTTTAAAAATTTAATATTATTATTAAATAAATAAATATAACCGAACATTAATATTTTTTTATGTTTAAGTTTTTTTATTTTAATTATGTCTGAATATTTTTTTAAGCCAGGTTTTTCAATAAATATATTTTTCTTATTTTTTATACATAATTTAAGTAAATTATAGTTTTTATTCGGTGGTGTAGCTAAAATAATATTTTGAACCTTTTTATCTAATAATATTTTCTTTAAACTATTCGAAATAATAAATTTTTTAGGAAATCTTTTTTTAAGAATATGGGAGTTAGAATTTCTCTCATCGTAAATTAAAATTTTATTTTTTTTTAATCTTAGTGAGTACTCTTGCTATATTTGTACCCCAATATCCACATCCTATAAGAGCTGTATCATAATTTTTAGTATCAAAATTCATTAATATGTATTAAATAAATATTTTAGAAATGCAGTTTTCAATAATAGTACCTACATTTAAAAATTATAAATATCTTAAAACCTCCATTAATTCTATTAAAAAGAATTCGAAATTTAATCATGAAATAATCGTACATATTAACGGAGATGATATTGAAACTGAACGTTATATAAAAAATTCAAATATAATTTATACCAAAACTAACACTAATGTCGGATTGTGTAGTGGTGTAAATCTAGCTACTAAAAAATCTTCAAAGGATTTTATAGTTTATGCCCATGATGATATGTACTTCTGTCCAAAGTGGGATCTTTATTTAATTGAGGAAATTAAAACATTAAGCCACAAAAAATTTTATTTATCTTCTACGCAAATTTCTCCAATTAAAACACTTCCTGGATCAATGATAAATCATATTAGATTTGATTGCGGTGAAATAATTGAGAACTTCAATGAACAAAAATTATTAGAAAATTATAATAATTTAGAATTTTATGATTTGCAGGGATCACATTGGGCACCACATGTAATTTCAAGAGATTTGTGGTTAGATATAGGAGGATTTAGTGAAGAATTTAACCCTGGATTCGGTTCAGATCCTGACTTAAACATGAAATTGTGGAGACGGGGAGTAAGAATTTTTAAGGGTGTAAGTAAATCCAGAGTTTATCATTTTGGCTCTCAAACTACTAGAAAAAATAAAGAAATTTTAAGAAATAATGCAAATAAAACTTTTTTGTTAAAATGGGGTATTACAATCGAATTTTTTGTTAAGTTTTATCTTTATCGCGGTTTTAAATATACAAAACCTTTGAATGAATTTAAATTAACTTCTAGAAATATTGTCCCTATGTTCTTTTGTAAAATAAAACTATTTTTAGCTAAACTTTTAAATAGAATATAATGAATAATATCAAAAAAAAAATTGTTGTAAGAATAGCAGAAGGGTTAGGCAATCAATTATTTATGTATGCAAATGCTTACGCTTTATCACAAACTTACAATTATGAACTGCTTATAGACAATACATCTGGATATTTTCAAACTAAAAATAAAATTAGGAATTATGAGCTTGATAATTTTTTAATTTCAAACAACATTGCTGATAATAATTTAAAATTTGATTCCTTTACAAAAAATCTAATAAGAAAATTTATGAAAAGAATAGATCTATTTCGTAAATCCAAAAAATTCATTATTGAGTCTAAAGATTCGAATAAAAATACCTATTTTAACAAAATTGATTTACACAGTAATCCTGATATTATTTTCGTTGAAGGCCATTTTGAGTGTGAAAAATACTTTATTGATTTTAAAAGCGATATTAAAAAAATATTTAAAATAAAAAATGATTTAATTGATACAAATAGTCAATATATAAATGAGCTACTTAATTGTAATTCAGTATCAATTTGTATTAGACAAAATAGATATTCTGAAAGAAAAAATAAAAATAAAACTAAATCTGTTAAATTCACCAAAGATACTATTGATTATGTTTATAAATCAATAGATTATATTAAAAAAAAAGTTGATCATCCTAGGTTTTTCGTTTGGTCAAACGACTCTAAAAATTTAAGGGAATATTTTAGTACAAATGATTTTGTTTTTATCGACAATAAAAAAAATAAATCATTAAATGATTTTAATTTATTCAAATATTGTAAACATTTTATTGTAGGTCCAACATCTTTCCATTGGTGGGGGGCCTGGTTAAATGATAATCCTAAAAAAATTTGCATAAGACCTAAAGATATAAATCCCTCAAAAAATAAAAATTTTTGGCCTGAGGAATGGGTATCGATTTAAATTTTTACCTTATTTAATGCGTTATTTTTAAATATATTTGCTTCTCTTATGTACCTTCTAACCATCTGTGTAGTTTTGTGACCAGTCATTGCCATAATACTACGCTCATCTGCACCGGACTCTGCAGCAACAGTTGCAAATCCTGATCTTAAGCTATGTCCTGCAAAATTTTTATTTTCAATTCCTGCTAATCCTAAGTATTCTTTCATTAGCAAGACTACAGTTTGATCGGTTAATCTTTTTTCTGTTAATGAGGAACCTTTTGAAAATCTTCTAAAGATAGGTCCAGATTTAATTTTAGATATTTCCAACCATTTTTTAAGATTTATTACTGGACAATATTTTTCATTACTGAAGTAGGGCAGACCTTTTATCATTCCTTCGCCATATTGATCAGTTTTTGATCTACGAATTGTAATTTTTACCCCTTCAGACACAAACTCTAAATCCTCATGATCTATTGATATAAGTTCAGTTCTTCTAAAACCCCCACCAAAACCTACTAAAATAATAGACTTATCTCTCAACTTTTTAATATTTTCGATTTTTTGCTGATCTATTACATTAATTATTGATTTTAAATGATTGATTAATATAGGTTTTTTGCCTTTCTGAATGCTTCCTTTCACTCTTTTGATACCCATTATATTCTCAATTATAATAGGGTGTTTAGTATCTAAATAATGTCCTTTTAATTTATGAACCATGCTTATAGATACCAATCTTCGTCTTAAAGTACTTATTTTTGAATTTTTAGAAAGGTGTGTTAGGTATAAAGAAACTATTTTAGGCTCTGATGGTAAAGAATTTAATCTATGCTTCGCGCAAAAAGCTGAAAAATCCCTAAAATCTGATTTATATGCTCTTAAGGTATTATTTGCCTTAGAACTTTTTAAATTATTTAAAGTTGCCTCATGAAGCAATTTTAGGTCTGTTGTCAGTTCATTCATATCATTACTATTGATAACAATTAATTATCATTAGTAATATTATAACGCATTTCTAAAGTCAAGCAAATAAGTTAAAAACATTTTATGCCAAAATATGTTCTTTTAGGTTTAAGTGTTCCAATTATAATATTTTTTATCATGCATTTTTGGTCAAAAATCTCTGATCAAAGTAAAAATAGAATTTTAATGATAATATTTGGTGTATTTTTCATTAGCATATTTGTGCTTTTGTTCTTATTGATGAACTAAAACTATCCCCACTATCCACTGCTGTTAACAAAAAGATTTAAAAACAATCAAAAAGTGATTAATACAACTACTTTTAAATGTTATAAGGGGTCAATTAAGAGGCAACTCTTAACTGGCCAACTGGGGAAAGGCCGAGAGGACCAAGCCCAGGGGGCAGAAAGCTTTGCGGAGTAGCGCTAAAATCGTAAAGCGGGAGGCATGGCGGTAGCGCCTACAACGACGTGCCAAAACTTACTGTTCTTTGCACCGTAAAAAGTGCAAGGAAACAGGGGTTTTTCTTATGAAAGGAACTCCATTTCAAATTAGAGTTTGGAAATATTTAAAATCTGTACCTAAGGGAAAAGTCATAACTTATAAACAGTTAGCAAAAGCCATTAAAATGCCTAAGGCAGCACGAGCTGTGGCTAATGCGTGCGCAAAGAACCCTTATGCACCTAAAATCCCTTGCCATAGAGTAATTAGATCAGATGGAAGCCTTGGTGGTTACTCAGGGCCTGGAGGAATTAAGCAAAAAATCAGATTATTAAGAGCAGAGAAAGTTAAAATTTAAAACAAATTTCAACTATTTTTTTGCCAAAAAGATAATAAAATCAACAATTTTTAATGATTTGTTGTCAAAAGTACTTCGATAAACAAATTCTCCCTTCAGTTGTACTATAGACAGCGATTTGTTAAAAATAGACCCTTCTCTGCTCGTTTAAATGGCATATTCTAATTATGCATTGCTTACAAAAATAACCGCTCAATGACCTTAAAATATTTTGATTTGTTGTATTTTAATGGATATTGGTTCTATAAATTAAGTATTTACGAGATATATTTATTTTAGTCATTTTTACGATAAAAATAAGTAAATATTAATTTTTTAATATAATTAATAATTTTAATGATTCTTTATAAAATTATTTGATATTTAAAATATTCAATGATTACAAGTATATACGACGGTATAATAAAGTAATATGTTAATATATAGTAAACAGTTTTGTACTTAATCAAAAATTATTTTTATTAAAACTTTCCCTTCTAAAAATATAAATACCAGCAGATACAATAATTAAAAGACCAAAAAAAGTCCATTTATCTGGGAAGTCACCAAAGAAATAATACCCTATTATAATATTAGTAATTATTTCAAAGTAACTAAAAGGAGCAAGTTTAGAAGCATCAGCATATTTAAGTGATAAAATTAAAAAGAAATGTCCTATGCATGCAAATATTCCAACAGCAGCCATTAATGACCATTGAATTAATGATGGTTTTACCCAAACAATTGGCATAATCAGGGAAATAATTATAGCCCCTACTACACCAGTTAATAACAAAGTTAATAATGGATTGTCTGATGAACTTAATTTTCGAGTTATAATTAAATAAAATCCATACATGATTCCTGTTATTAACGCTGCTATACTTGCTAAGTTTATCTCCACAAAGCCTGGTCTAATTACCACCAATGTTCCAATAAAACCAATTATTACAGCTAACCATCTTCTATAACCAACTTTTTCGCCTAAAAAAAAAGGTGAACATGCTGTGACTATTAGTGGAGCAATAAATGCTAAAGTTAAGGCTTTGGCAAGCGATATTATTGATATTGAATAAAAAAAACAAATATTAGCAATTAAAAGTATTAATCCTCTTAAAAATTGCAATTTAGGATTTGCAGTCCAAACAAGGTCTTTATTAAATAAGAAAAACATTATTGGTAAAGTAAAAAAAACTGTAAAAAAATATCTTGCCCACGTGATTTGTAAAACAGGAAGATCAGAACTTAAGTATTTTGCGATACCATCCATTATTGGGAGCATTACCCATGCTAGTAAATTGAATGTTATGGCTTTCATTAAGGAAAGTAATTTAATGAAATAAACACAATAATTGGAATGGTAATGAATGAAACTACTGTAGAAACAAAAATCATACTTGCTACGTTATCAACGTTTTCTTTTGGGGAATACATGGAGCCAACTAAGAAATTTAAAATTGCACTTGGCATAGAACATTGAATTAATAATACTCCTGCCGCAAATCCAGATAAATCAAAATAATAAATGATTGCAAAACCAACAAAAGGACCAAGAATAACTCGAGCAAAAGAAGAAATTAAAGATCTTTTGAGTGAAAAAACTTTTAGACGTGTTAATGCTATACCTAAAGACATTAAAATTAAAAAAATTGTAGCATACATTAATAAAAATGTAGTATTTTCAATAAACACTGGTAGTTCAATATCATAATAAAGTAATAATACAGATATAATGATTGTATAAAAAGCTGGACTTTTTAAAATAATATTAAAACTAAATTTTCTATCAGCTAAAAAAACACCAACAGTGAAATGAAAAAGAATGATTAGAGCTGTAATTGCAGCAGCAACACCTAAACCTTCAAACCCATATGCAAACAAGCAAATAGGAAAACCCATGTTTCCTGTATTCGGCATCATAAACGGTGGTAACTCTCTTATAATATCCTTTGATTTAACAAAAAATAAGAAAATAACTCCTATAATAGCAAAACCAAATATTGCTAATAAGTAATACCAAAAATAATCAACAAATGTTTGAAATGTTATATTTTTAACATTTAATGCGTAAATTATCATTGCAGGTGAACCTACATTAGCAGCGAAATTAGTGATAAATTTAGTATCAAATTTCTTGTCTTTCTTACCAATGAAGTATCCAATACCAATTATAAAAAAAACAGGAAATATTACCTCAAAAAGTTTAATATATATTTCCATTAAATAATCTTATAAGCACAGGTTTTTTTATAATATTCTTAATTGAATTTATTGATCTTAAACATTTATTTGAGTTATTTTCCTTTACACTGTGAGTAATGATTATTATCGATGCCTTCTTTTTTGTATTATCAGGTATTTGTATTAATCTTTGAATTGAAATTTTATACTTCGCTAAATGTTTTGTAATTTGTGATAAAACACCTGGTTTATCATTAACCTCAAATCGCAAATATAGGGAATTTTCATAATTTTTATCATCATATATACGAGCACTTTCTCTTGCATTATTTGGTAATCCAAATGGAAACTTTATATTCCCACGTAATATAGATAAAAAATCAGACATCAAAGCTGATGATGTAGGTCCAGGCCCCGCACCCTCCCCTTGTAAAACAGTTTCTCCTACTGGCATACCTTCTAGGATTACAGCATTCATCACACCACTAACATTTGCAATATATGTGTTTTTCTTTACCAAACATGGATGTACTCTTTCAAAAAGTCTATTATTTACAATTTCTGTTATACCTAAGAGCTTTATTCTTAGATTTAATTGATCTGCCATATCAAAATCTTTACTTTCAATATTCTCAATTCCCTCCATTAAACAATTTGATGTAGAAATTTTTTTATTAAAAGCTAATGCAGAAAGAATTTTAACTTTTGCTAAAGTATCATAACCGTTTAAATCTAGTTTTGGATTTCCTGGTTCTGCATATCCGTGATCTTGAGCTTTTTTTAATACACTTTTAAATGAATCACCTGTTTTTTCCATCTCAGTTAAAATATAATTGCATGTACCATTAAGTATTCCGTAAATTTTATTTATTTTGTTTGTAGCCAGCCCCTCTTTAATTGTTCTTAAAATTGGTATTCCTCCACCAACGGAGGCTTCAAATTCAAGATTTACCTTTTTTTTTAAAGCCATGTTGGAGAGATGCTCACCATGTTTTGCTATAAGAGCTTTATTTGGTGTAATAACATGGATTCTATTAGCAATTGCCTTTTCAACAACCTTTTTTGAAATACCATCTGATAATCCTATACATTCAAATATAATATCAATTTTTTTTTCAGAAATTAATTTTAAAGGATCTGAGAAAAAAATATTTTTATTAATTTTGAATTTTCTTTTTTTATTTTTATTTTTTGCACTTATTGCAACTATGTTAATAATTTTACCTGTTTTTTTTTGTATTTCTTTTCTTTTAGTTAATATTTCTTTATAAAGATAAGAACCAATCTGTCCTAAACCTACTATTGCTACATTATATATTTTTTTCATTTATCTATATTTGGGTAATTATTTGATTTATTATAATTTTCGAGTTTTTTCTTATATTCATCAATACTTAAATTAAAAAAATTACTAAAATCTACATTCTTAGATAGATTGTTTTTATTATTTTGAGAACATGAGTTTAATAGAATTAGGACAATTATAAATATTCTAATCACTGTATACCTTCTCTTTCTTTAAAACCTAATCTTAAATTCATATTTTGAACTGCTTGACCTGAACCACCTTTAATTAAATTATCTATAACAGATAATAAAATTATCTTATCTTTATATTTTGATTTGCAAACAGAAATAATACACTTATTTGTTCCTATAACTTCATTAGTGCTTAATAGAGTATCTTTATTTGCAACTTTAATAAATGTTTTTCCTTTATAATATCGTCTAAGCACATTTATTACCCTGTTTTGATTTATGTTTTTATTCAAATCAATGTAGATTGTACTTAGTATTCCTCTAAACATAGGAGTTAAATGTGGTGAGAAATTAAATCTTATCTTTTTATTTGAATACTTATTAAGAACTTGCAAAATTTCTGGATTGTGACGGTGTAAACTAATTCCATATGCACTAAGTGACTCGTATAGATTTTTATCTTTAAACTTTTTATGAACACCTCGACCAGCGCCAGAATATCCTGATTTAGAGTCAATAATAATATTATTAGTTTTAATTAGTTTATTTTTAATTAATGGAACTAGCGGCAAGAGTATTGAAGTTGGATAGCATCCTGGACAAGATATGATTTGGTAATTGCTTAATTTTAATTTTGATAATTCTGGTAATAAATAAACGCTATTTTTAATATTGTGTACTGATTTATGTTTCTGCTTGTACCATTTAAAATATTCTTTAGAACTATTTAATCTAAAATCACCAGACAGATCAATTAATATATTATCTTTGTTTAACTTGTTTGAAATAAGTTGTGCTTCACCATTTGGGAGAGCACAAAAAATTATATCACATTCATTTATTTTAGATTTTGTAACTTTGCTAATCTTTGGAAGTTTATATTTAATCGATTTGTCAAAATAAGTTATATTTTTGCCAATTGAAGTGTAACCGCATAAGTATTTGATTTTTATTTTTTTATGTTTAATTAGAATTTTGATTAATTCGATGCCTAGATACCCAGTAGCACCAGCAATTAAAACATTTATTTTGGACATTTTTGACTATACCAATTTATATTGAAAAAAAAATTATCTTTTAGAAAACTGAAAACTTCTTCTAGCTTTTCTATGACCGTATTTTTTTCTCTCAACGGCTCTAGAGTCTCTAGTGGTTAATTTTTCTTTTTTTAGAGTAGATTTAAATTCTGAGTCCATCATTACTAAAGCTTTTGAGATCCCGTGGACCATTGCACCTACTTGCCCTGTTAGTCCACCTCCTTTAACTTTACATTTAACATCGTAAGCAGTTGCTTGATCTAGGATTTCAAAAGGACGCAATAATTGCATTTTATGATTAGCTCTCTTAAAGTAGATATCATAGTCTTTTCCGTTTACTATTATTTTACCTGAACCCTTTTTAAGCCAAATCCTAGCAATTGAAGTTTTTCTTTTCCCTGTTGCATATTTACTATCTTTAAAATTAAAATCTGTTTCCATATTAGTTTCTAATAATATTTTTACTATTCATTTTACCTAAATCTATTATTTGCGGATTTTGTGCAGAATGAGGATGCTCTTCACCAGAATATATTTTTAATTTTTTTAATTGGTTTTTGGATAAAACACCTCCAGGGAGCATTCTTTTAACAGCTAATTTTAATATTTCCTCTGGTTTATTTTTTTCACTAAGTTTTTCTGGTGTCATTTCTTTAATACCACCAGGATACCCTGTATGTTTATAATATTTTTTATTTTGGAATTTACTTCCTGTAAATTTAATTTTTTCCACATTCTTAACTACAATAAAATCTCCATGGTCTACGTGAGGTGAGAAAGTATTTTTATTTTTCCCTCTTAGTATTTTGGTTATAATTGTTGCTAATCGACCTACTACAGCATTTTTTGCATCAATTTCTACCCAATTAGATTTTATCTCAGATTTTTTTATAAATTTAGTCATTCGCACGGATTAATACTTTTAATTAATTAGTATGTCAATTAATAGGTTGTATTTTAATGCTTAAAAAACCTTAAATCACAAGGGTTTTTTAAAAATTGGACATTCGATCTAGCTGTAATAAAATAAATTTATAAAAAGGGAGGAAATTAATGTCAAAACAATCAAAAAACCCGGAAACTATAGCGTTACATGGTGGAGATTATAGAAGCGATCCTGCAACAACTGCTGTAGCTGTTCCTATATATAGAACAACGTCTTATCAATTTAACAACACAGGTCATGCAGCAAATTTATTTGCTCTTAAAGAATTTGGAAACATTTATACAAGAATTATGAATCCAACAAACGATGTACTGGAGAAAAGAGTTGCGGCTTTAGAAAATGGACTAGCTTGTGTTACTGTTGGATCAGGTCAAGCAGCATCTACATTTGCAATAGTAAATGTATGTCAAGCTGGAGATAATTTTGTTAGCTCAACTGATCTTTATGGTGGTACAGTAAATTTATTCACTCATACTTTAAAGAAACTGGGTATAGAGGTTAGATATGCTGATCCATCAGATCCTAAAAACTTTGAGAAAGCAATTGATGAAAAAACAAGATGCTTTTACGCAGAGACTTTGCCAAATCCAGCATTACGTGTTTTTCCAATGAAAGAAGTATCAGATATAGGTAGAAAGCATAATATACCTTTAATAATGGATAATACTGCTGCACCAATTATATGCAAACCTCTAGATCATGGTGCCGCTGTAGTAGTTCATTCATTAACTAAATTTATTGGTGGCCATGGCACAGTAATTGGCGGGTGTCTAGTTGATGGTGGTAATTTTGATTGGACTGCTGACCCTAAAAGACAACCTTTGTTTAACGAACCTGATATGAGTTATGGGGGAGCTAAATGGGGTGAAGTAGTTCCTCAATTAACTGGTGCAAATGTCTCGTTTGCTGTTAGAGCTAGAGTATGCCTTCTTAGAGACTTGGGAGCACCATTATCTCCAGATAATGCTTGGGGAATTATTCAAGGTCTTGAAACAGCACCTTTGAGAATGCAACAACATTGTTCTAATGCAACAAAAGTAGTTGATTTTCTTCAAAAACACAAAAATGTTGAGCGTGTGATCTACCCTACTCTTCATAAAGGTGAGATTGGAGATAGAACTAAAAAATACTTCTCTGGTGGAAATGGGGCTTTAGTAGGTATAGAAGTTAAAGGTGGTGTAGAAGCTGGTAAAAAATTTATAGAAGCTTTGAAAATGTTTTATCATGTTGCAAACATTGGTGATGCAAGAAGTTTAGCAATACATCCTGCAACAACAACACACAGTCAATTGACTCCTGAGGAGCTTTTAGCTGCTGGTGTTACACCGGGTTACGTTAGACTTTCAATTGGAATTGAGCATCCTGATGATATTATAGCTGATCTAAAACAAGCTTTGGATGCCTCAGGAAAACCAAGTCTAAAAGCAGTTAGTTAGAAATTTGTTTATTTAAGTATAAGAAATAAATACAAGAACTAACTAAAAAGATTGAACTTATCTGGTGCATAGATGCTAAATAGATCTGTGCACCGTTCAAAAGGGTAAAAATTCCCAATATCACTTGAATTATTAAAAATAATCCAATTAAATGAATTGGTCCGTATAATCTTTTTAAATTATTACGGTGTATCTTAAAAAGTATATAAATATAAAAAACAATTATTAAATATGCTAAGTTTCTATGCAAAAACTGAACTAATGAAGGATCACTAAAAGCAGATAAATCAAATAGGTTAGATATATTATTATCATCAGGAAAATAATTGGACCCCATCATAGGCCATGTGTTATATATAGTTCCAGCATCCATACCAGATACAAACGCGCCGATTGAGATTTGTACATAGATTGCAAATAATAAAAATAATGACAAATTGAAATTAATATTTTTTTCAGGGTAGTTGAAATTTTTCAAATCAAAATAATTCCATAATATTAAGGAAAGTATAATAAAAGCAATCATCAAATGTACAGCTAATCTGTAATGGCTTACATCAACTCTATCGACTAAACCACTTGATACCATGTACCAACCTATAAAACCCTGAAAACAAATTAAGAAAAAAATTAAATATAAATTTATCATTTTTTTAAAACTTGTGCGATATGTAAAATATATAAGAGGTACTAAAAATGTTATACCAATTAATCTTCCTAAAAATCTATGTATCCATTCCCACCAGAAGATAACTTTGAATTCATTCATAGTCATATCGTAATTTTGTAACTTAAATTCAGGAATCTCTTTATAAAGATCAAAATAATGGTTCCAAGCATTTGCGCTTAAGGGTGGTAGAAAACCCGCAAATAATTCCCATTGTGTAATAGATAGACCAGAGTCGGTCAGTCTAGTTAAACCACCAACTATTATCATGATCGATACGATCCAAAACATAAATAAAAGCCATGAGGAAATACTTTTTTTTAAAGAAATATTATCTATATACATAATTAGATAAATATATTAATTTTTATCAAAACCAATTGAATAAATGTCGCCAAAAAATAAAAAAAAACTTAATATTTTAAGAATAAAGCTTGATAAACTAGACGATAAACTAATAAATTTAATTAAATTAAGGACTAATTTAGTTAATAAAGTTGTTAAACTTAAAGATAACAAAAAAGAGATTATAGATAAAAAAAGAATATCAGTTATTTTAAAAAAAATTAAAAAAAAATCTATTTCAAAAAATATTGATCCCGATATTACAAAAAGAATTTGGAAGAATATGATCTGGTCATATATTAATTACGAAAGAAAGATCTTTAAAAAAAAATAAATTATTTACTATGTGGAGGTAATTTTTTTTCTACGAAAATTTCATGCTTCCTTGTTGATGGATTATATTTTCTTGCTTTTAGTTTAACTTTTGCCTTTTCACCACCAGCAGGTTTTTTAACATAATAGAAAAACGGACTATCAGGTTTAGTTTCTGGAACAAGTCTAACCTTAACATGTGTTTTTTTTGGCATCTATTTTGTTTTTTTTAAATTTTTTAAAATATTTGATATTTTTTTTATTCTAAATCTTATATTTTTATGAACATTATTTATAGGTACATTTAAAGACTCGTCAAGATCAAATTTTTTACTATTAAGCATATTTTTTACACCTTTAATTGTCATACCTTTGTCTTTTAATAAATATTTAATTTTAACTAATAGTTCTACCGTTTTTTTATCGTAGTATCTACGTCTGTTATTTAACAATATAGGTTTTATTTGCTTAAATTCTTTCTCCCAAAATCTTAAAGTATAGGTATTAAGTTTTCCACTTTTGCTGTTTTTTAAATTCAGCAACTCAGCAACCTCACCTATTGATTTGTATGCATTGTTTGTTTTATTAATCATCTACATTAATGAAATTTTTGAAGTCTTTTGATGGTTTGAATAAAACAACTTTTCTTTCCTTAATTAATTTTTTCTCCTTTGTTTTAAAATTATATCCGGGACGACTTTTTTTACTTTTTAATACAAAAGTACCAAAATTAGATATCTTAAGTTTTTTATACTTAATAAGATTATCCACTATAACATCAAGTACGTCATCAAATAAATTATCTGATATTTTTTTAGAAAATCCAATTTGCATATATATAGAATTAATTATATCTTTTTTTGTAAGATTAATTCTCACGGTATATATTTTCCTTTATTTTGTTTATCAAATCACCTTTTACAATTTTTTCACAAACAGATAAAGAGTTTGAGAAACCTATATAATCAGTTGCGCCATGACTCTTTACTACAGGTGAATCTAGACCTATAAAAATTGCACCATTATAAAGTCTAGGATCCAATCTTTTTTTAAAATTTTTAAGATTAAAATAGTTTATTAAACCAGATAGTTTTCCTAGAAGATTATTTTTGAACACATTCTTTAGTTCATTTGTAATAAAGTTGGCCGTGCCTTCAGCAGTCTTTAAAGCAACATTACCTGTAAATCCATCTGAAACTATAACATTTACTTTACCATTCATAAGTTCATTCCCTTCAATAAAACCTTTGAAATCAAAATTAGAATTCTTAATCTGAGACATTTTTTGATAAGTATTTTTTAATATTTCATTTCCTTTAATTTCTTCTGATCCAATATTTAATAATGCTACCTTAGCTATATCACGTGGATATAAAGATTTAAAAATTGAAGCACCCATGATTGAAAAATCTATTAAATTTTTTTCATTACATTCAATATTGGCACCTAGATCAAGCACAACACTCATACCAATCTTATTTGGCCATAAAGCAGATAAAGCTGGTTTATCTATATTCTCTATCATTTTAAGATTTAATTTTGATATTACCAATAATGCACCTGTATTACCTGCGGATATGACTATATCAGCTTTTTTTACTTTAACGCTTTCTATGGAAAGCCACATACTTGTATCTTTTCCTCTTTTCGCGGCTTCCAAAGGTGTATCTTTTCCCTCTACTTTATTTTTAGTATTAATTATTTCATAACAATTTTTGTTTAAAGTTTTTGGTATGTGATTATTGATGATTTCTTTATCTCCAAAAATTAAATATTTGACGTTTTTTGATTTTGTATAATGGTCATTTATACCATCAATGATTTTTTTTGGAGAGCCGTCACCTCCCATTGCGTCTACAGCAATTGTAATTATTTTATCATCCATTTAAAGATTATAATTTATTTATTCTTTGGGGTCTAAAACTTGCCTACCTTTATACATTCCAGTTTTCAAATCTAAGTGGTGTGATAGACGATATTCTCCACTTTTTTTATCCTCGATAATATTTTTTGAAGATAATCTCAAGTGAGATCTTCTTTTTCCACTTCTTGATTTTGATGTTTTACGTTTTGGAACAGCCATAATTATATCTCATGATTAATTACACCGTTTAGGAATGAATTAAAAGAATTTTTTTGTAAAAAAAATCTATATTTATCAAAGTATTTGATCAATTTACTCAAATCTCCATCAATATTAAAAAAGCTTTCAAATATTATATTTTTTTCGCTAGATTTTAAATTTTCCCAATTATCAATTTTTTCTATTATAGAATATAAAGAATTAACATAAATTTTCATTTTTTTATTAATTGATGCATCCCCATAACCTATTTCTCGTATACTGATTTCAAGTTCTTTTAGGATGTAGTCAAATACATTTTGAAGTAGCTCTTTGCTAACAGTTTTTTTGTACTCTTTAAGAAAAAAACCAAAATGAAATAAAAAGATAAGAAGCCTGTCAGAAAAAGTATCATTTTTTGTAAATGAAGAAAAAATAGATTTATTTCTAGAGAATTTAATTAAATTGTTATAAATATTAATATAATTTTTATTTACCATGAAAAATTTTTTATTTTCGTTATTATTTATTCTTATTTTAAGTTGCTCATTTAATAAAGTGGTTAAACATCACGGAGTTCATTTTTTAGAGAAAAAACACCAAAAATTATCAATAAACACAACAAATAAAAATGATATATTAGTTCTTTTGGGCGAACCTTCAACTAAAAGTTCATTTGATAATGATGTATGGATATATATAGAAAGAAAAATTTCAACTGGAAAAATATATTCTTTAGGAAAAGAAAAATTAATTATAAATAATGTTTTAGTTCTTGAATTAAACGAAATGGGATTACTAGCCTCAAAAAAGTTATATAAAAAAGATGATATGACAAATTTGAAATTTGCCGAAAACTCAACCGACCCAGCCTACAGAAAAAGATCTTTTGTATATGATTTTTTATCTAGCATGAGACAAAAAATAAATGATCCTTTAGGTAAAAGAAAAAAAAGATAATAGATGTTATTTAAATTATCCTGCTATAACTGCAAGAAGTAGTAAAGCTACTATGTTTGTAATTTTAATCATGGGGTTAACAGCAGGGCCTGCTGTATCTTTATATGGATCACCAACAGTATCACCGGTAACTGCAGCTTTATGTGCCTCTGAACCTTTGCCTCCAAAATTACCATCTTCAATATATTTTTTTGCATTATCCCAAGCCCCACCTCCAGCTGTCATAGATATTGCTACGAATAATCCGGTTATTATTACTCCTAATAACATTGCACCCACAGATGAGAGTGCAGCTACTTGCCCGCCTATTGGTAAAATTATTAAATAAAGAACAATAGGTGATAATACAGGTAATAATGATGGTACAATCATCTCCTTAATTGCTGCCTTTGTCAGTAAATCAACTAATTTACCATAGTCTGGTTTTGACTTTCTCTTCATTATTCCTGGAATTTTTTTGAACTGTCTTCTTACTTCAATGACAACTGCTCCACCAGCTCTGCCAACAGCCTGCATACCCATAGATCCAAATAAATACGGAAGCATTCCACCTACTAATAAACCAACTACTACAAATGGATTTGATAAATCAAAGGTTACAACAATTCCCTCAAGCTGAGATCCTGCAACTTTAGAAAAATGCTTTATATCTTCAGTGTACGCTGCAAACAAAACCAATGCTCCTAGTCCAGCTGATCCAATCGCATAACCTTTTGTGACAGCTTTAGTAGTATTTCCCACAGCATCTAAGGCATCTGTTGTTTTTCTCACATTTTTTGGCAAGTTAGACATTTCAGCTATACCACCAGCATTATCTGTGACTGGTCCATACGCATCTAATGCTACGACCATACCTGCTAGCGCTAACATTGTAGTGACAGCTATCGCTATGCCAAATAAACCAGCAATATAATTAGTTAGAAGAATTCCTCCAACGATAATTAATGCGGGAACAGCTGTAGCTTCCATTGATACTGCTAAGCCTTGTATTACATTTGTACCATGACCTGTTGTTGAAGATGAGGCAACACTTTTAACTGGTCTATAATTAGTTCCAGTATAATATTCTGTAACCCAAATAATTAAACCAGTAATTGCCAAACCAATGGCACCACAAATGTATAAACTCATGCCTGTAAATGATTTATCAGAAACTGAATATGAATTTTCTAACCCTAATACATAATCTGTAATTGGGTATAATATTATTAATGAGGTTATAGCTGTAACAATAAAACCTTTATATAGGGCAGCCATAATATTTTTAGATTTTCCTAATTTAACGAAAAAAGTTCCAACAATAGAAGTAAGTATACAGGCTCCACCTATAGATAATGGATATACCATCATATTAAGATCACCTTGAAAAAAAATTGAGGACAAAACCATAGTAGCAACGATTGTAACAGCGTATGTTTCAAATAAATCAGCAGCCATACCAGCGCAGTCTCCAACATTATCACCAACGTTATCAGCTATTACCGCAGGGTTCCTTGGGTCATCTTCGGGAATACCAGCTTCTACCTTTCCAACTAAATCAGCACCAACATCAGCGCCCTTAGTAAATATACCACCACCCAATCTTGCAAAAATAGAAATTAAAGACGCACCAAAACCAAGTGCAACGAGAGCATTAACAATTTCTCTTTCATCAATTCCGAATGATAGTAATAAATAATAATAAACAGCTATAGATAAAAGAGCCAAGCCAGCTACTAGCATGCCAGTTACTGCACCGGATCTAAAGGCAATTGAAAGACCTTGAGGAAGACCTTTTCTAGATGCTTCTGCAGTTCTAACATTGGCCTGAACCGATACAAGCATCCCTACATAGCCTGCCAAACCTGATAAAGCCGCCCCAATCAGGTAACCAAGACCAACTAAAATACTAAATGCATAACTGATAATAATTAGTACAACTAACCCAACAATTGCAATTGTTTTGTATTGTCTGTTTAAATAAGCTCTTGCACCAACTTGGATTGCTGATGCAATTTCTTGCATTTTGTTGTTTCCAGAGCTGGAATTTAAAATATTCTTTCCAGTGAAAAAACCATAAACAATCGAAAGTAAACCTGATAAAATTATTAACTTGAGAATATTTGACGCTGTATCTTCCATAAAAATCTTTTATTATAATTAGTAGTTATTAAAAGCACGCACATTACAAAAAAAAAAGCAAAAGGCAATATTTAACTTTCTAAAACTTATGTGAATAACCTCTAAATTTGGCTAATTTTAACGATTTATTGTCTTGTGTTAACACATTTTTTTTTAAATTATTATTTATGTTACCAATAATTGTAACTTTTTGGTTAGTTTTTTTTGAAATAGATTTAATCATTCTTCGGTTTTTTTTTGATGATGTGAAAAGTAATTGATAATCGTCTCCACTAAAAACAAAATCTTTTTTATCCTTATTATTTTTTTGTAAATAGTCATTTAATTTTTTTGAAATAGGTATTTTGTTTATATTAATTTCAAAGTAGAGTTTCTGTTTATTTATTAATTTTTTCATATCAGAAATTAGCCCATCAGAAATATCGATAGAAGAATTAGCAAAATTAATTAGCTTTTTTGAAAATAAAAAAGGAATTTCAGGACAATAATATTTATTTACAAAATAATTTTTTATTTTTTTACTTAGTTTATTTTTATTTTTTAAAAACTTAAGACCTAAAACACTATCACCAAGATTACCAGTTACATATATGTCGTCATTATTTTTTGCGTTATTTCTATTAACAATTTTATTTGAAAAACCAATTACTGTAACACTAAAGGATGGAAATTTGGAATAAACTGTATCTCCACCACCAATTTTTATAGAGTATCTATTCTGCTCCTCTTTCAATGATTTTGAAATTAATGAAAGATTTTTTTTTGTAAAAGTAGTTTTATTACCACCGCCAGATAAAAAATAATATTTAGGGGTTACGCCTTTGCATATTAAATCAGATAAAGATGATCTTATAACTTTTTTAATTATAAGTTGTGGATTTATAAAGTCTTTAAAATGTACGTTAGAATTATAGGTATCAACAGAAATTACAATTCCACTTTTTTTATCAAAAAAAACATCATCGTTAAGATTTTTTGCAGCAGGGTTTTTTTTTGATAATGCTTTAAAATAATTATTTATTATTTTAAACTCATTCATAATTTTTTCTTATTTTTTTTCCTAAATTATCTATAATTGAATGTAAGTATTTTATCTGAGACGGATTCAAAAAAAAATTTGATGCATCTAAGTATTCTTTTATTATAATTTTCATTGGTGTTTTAGATTTATACAAAAATTCAAATATTGCAGCTTTAATTATAATAATAAATATTTTATCTAGTTTTTTAAGATTATAATTTTTTTCTAAATTTAATAATTCATCATTAATAACTTCATCTCTCTCAATTGTACCATATACAACATCTTTTATAAATTTCTTAAATCTGTGTTTAGGGAATGAAATTATTTCATCTTTGTTAAATGACTTGCCATACAATTTTTGAATTATTATTACTCTTGTATTTAGATTAATTTTCGTTTTGTCTTGCATTTATTATTGATTTAAAATAGAAATTGCAGCAATTGAAGCTTCAGCACCCTTTTTCATTCTTGCTTTGGCTTGTTTCATATTTAAACATGTAATTATTCCATTTCCTATTGGTTTTTTACTATCAACAGATAATTGCATAATTGCATCGGTTGACGAATGTGAAATGAAATCGAAATGTGGGGTTTGGCCTTTTATCACGCATCCTAATGCTATAAATGCATCATATTTTTTTATGTTTTTGGATATCGTTACAGGAATCTCAAATACACCAGGTACCCTAATTATTTTAACAGAATATAAATTTTTTAATCTTAATTTTGCTGACTTCAAAAGACCATTAGATATTTCAGTATAATAATCAGCCAGAACAATTAAGATTTTTTTTTTCATTTTATAATTTCTTGTCTTATTATTTTAAGTCCAAAACCTTCTAAACTCACTATTTTTTTTGGAGATCTCGTCACTAAAATCATATTTTTGATATTTATTGATTTAATTATTTGAGCTCCAATTCCATAGTTTCTTATCATCTGGTCTGATTTTTTTATACTTTTATGGTTTTTATATGCTGTCAAAGTTTGAGTAACAGATTTTAAATTAGTATCTTTAATAAAAACGAGCACACAATTATTGAAATTCTTAAAATATTTAATTGTTTTGTTAAATAAATCAGGAAATTTTTTTCCCATTAAATAATTTTGAACTAAATTTGAAGAAATAACTCTTACTCTAATATTTTTATTCGGTGAAATCTTCCCCTTAATTAATGCAAAGTTTTCTGATCCGTCAAGAATATTTTCAAATATTTTAATTTTATATTTTTGATTAAGTATTTTGATTGAATCTGTTTTTTTTAATTTAACTAATTTTTCTACTTTTAATCTGTATGAAATCAAATCATCAATTCTTCCAATTTTTAATTTATGACTATTCGCAAAATCAATTAATTCTTTGCCTTTAGCCATTTTTCCATTATCGTTCATTATTTCACAAATAACACCTGATGGATTTTTTTTTGCAAGTTTAGAAATATCTACTGAAGCTTCTGTATGTCCTGCTCTAACCAAAACTCCTCCCTCTTTTGCAATAATTGGAAAAATATGTCCTGGAGAAACAACCTCATTTTTTTTTACATTACTTTTTATTGCGGTTTTAATAGTTGTATATCTATCCTTGGCAGAAATACCTGTAGTAACGCCTCTCCTTGCCTCTATTGAAATTGTAAATGCTGTTTGATTTCTTGATTTGTTTATTGGCGACATCAATGATAGATTGAGTTTTTTTGCTTGTTTGTCTGTTAGAGACAAACATATTAATCCCCTACCATATTTAGCCATAAAATTAATTTTTTTTGCGGTTATATTTGATGCTGGCACAACTAGATCCCCTTCATTTTCTCTATTTTCATCATCCACTAAAATGTACATCTCACCTTTTTTTGCGGCACTTATTATTTTTTCGATTTTTGTAAAATTATTTTTTTTCATTTATAAATTTTTTGACGTATTTTGATAAAATATCAACTTCTATATTTACGATATCATTTTTTTTTAAATCTTTAAGATTAGTAAGTTTTAAAGTGTGAGGTATGGCCCATATTTGAAAACCACTATTAGTGACTTTTGAGATTGTCAAAGATACACCATTTATAAGTATAGAGGCTTTTTCTATGAGATATTTTTGAAATTTTTTAGATATTAAAAATTCATAAATATAAGACTTGTCTACAAGTGAAATTTTTTTAACTCTTGCTGTTGTATCTACATGACCTTGACAAACATGGCCTGAAATTTTTTGGCCATATTTTAATGGCAATTCAAGATTAATATTATCGTTTAAATTAATTTTATTAAACTTTGAGCGTTTAATTGTCTCTTTTGATAAATAGAATTCTAATAATTTATTTTGTAAAGATATTAATGTTAAACATACACCATCACAACAAATAGAAACACCTAAATCCTTTTTTG
>CACPBW010000013.1 GCA_902632275.1 uncultured Pelagibacteraceae bacterium
AGAGGTTGATTATGAGGATTTTAAAAAAAGCGATTTAGAGCAGTTTTTGGAAAGAAATAATTGTTGGATCAGTAAGATGAAAAATAAAAATTTAATTTATATTCATAGCTACAAAGAATCTTTTTTTAATCGATCAAGATATAAAAATTTTTTTAATAAATCATATTTTAGAAAGGACCTTCATCAATTAGGTATTAAGAAGTGTAAACAGAAATTTGACGGTGTTTGTGATTACGATGTTATTAATAACATACATAAACTCATTGAAAAAAAAAGTAATAACTTTGTTATTTTTTTAACATTAAACAATCATATACCCGCAGAACCAATTACAAAAAAAAAATATATTGATTGTGAAAATGTCTTCCCTTTAAATTTAAGTAAACAGTTTTGTATTATTTATAATAATCAAATGTTTTTCAATGAAAGTCTTTCTAAATTTTTATCTAATAATATGGGGGAAGATGATCTGCTTGTTTTGTTTTCTGATACACCTCCTATGTTTGCTGGAAAAAGAAGAATTCATTTTGAGGATACGATTGATGTATATTTCATAAAAAAAATTTAATTTTTGTTTTCGTAAACAAGTTCCTGATAAATATTCAGTCCTTCAATGATGTCAAAAGTATGCATATATTTGACAGGACCAAGTATGAAGGATGAAAATATTGCAAAAATATAAAGAATTTTGTATTTTTGAATATTTGTTAATATTATTTCAAGATATAAATTTTTTTCTTCACAAAGTTTAAATAAAATTAAAAATATATTTGTAAACATTATCGCCCACCATCTCATATGATCATAACCTAAAACAAAAAGGGCAAACGATGCTAAAGGTGTAATTAAAAATAATTTTACTTTGAAATTACTTTCCTTAAAAATATTTCTGTAGATCATAAAAACGATAAAAAAAGTTGGGGACAGCAAAGTAATTAATATCAAATTATCCACAAAAGATTTGAAACGAAAACCTAATCTTATGGTGTCTTCAAAAATTGCATATTTCACATTTGGATCATAAGTATTAAATAAATCTCTATATAAAACCTCTACAGCTGTTAAACTTATGTTTAAAAAACCATGATGATCAGAACTGTCTGAAAAAAGAAAATGCTTATTTAAAAGTAAATTATAATATTCCTTAAAAGAATATTTTGTAGAAAGTCCTAAAGTAGATATTTTGTAAGTTATAAAAGTTAGAATTAAAAAAAAAAATAATTGGATTAAAAAAGTTTTTGCTTCAGAACTTTTAAAAAACCAAAATCCAAATACCATTGGAATAAACATGAAAAAAGAACCTTCATGAATTAACAGCATACAGTTTAAAAGTGGAAAAATAAAAATTACTGTAAGAATCGTATTTTTATGAAACTTTTTAATAATTAAAAAACTTAATAAAGTTATAAAGATATTTAAAATTTCAAATCTTCCAATATCAAAAATATAATGTTGTAATGTAAGAGGGCTTACAAATACCATCATTGAAAAAATTAATTTATTTATATTATTATCTTTATTGAAATTTATAAAAAAAATTTTGAATAAAACTATGGATAAAAAAATTAAAAAAAACAAAGATAAGTTGAAGATTAGGTCAGCATCCAAATTTTCAAAAATTAATCTTAAAATTTCCCCAACTAACGCTCTTTTAAGAAACTCATGCTCATAATTAAAGAGATAGTGAGTTTGAATAAAACTACTAATATCGTATTGACCTACTCTGGCGTATAACCATAAAAACAAGAATAAAAATAGAATAATATATTGAAAGTTTGTTATTTTTATACTTTTTAAACTCATTTTTAAAATAGGGGCGTTCTGTTGCCAGGTGCCCCAAACCCCGTAACTTAATTAAAAAATTAATTAAGCTGCAAGTGCAAATTTATTATTTGCAATTATAATTAGCCCGTCACGGTGGAACAATTCCGAACGAAAGAACAGCTTTTAGACATCCGTCGATTCTAGTTCACCCCCGTAAGTTGAATTTGGTGGAGGTGGTGGGTACTGCCCCCACGTCCGCAATGTTTATTACGAAATTCGTTTATCGTCATAGTTGGAAAACCAACTCTAATAATATAAAAGTAAACTTTAAAGATTCAATAAAAATTCATGAAATTAACAAAAGAACAACAAAACGAAATAAATGAGCTTCAATCACAGCAAAATAAAACAAAAAGAGTCATATCCCCACAATTGGAAAATATACTATTTGATGTAATTCCCATATTAGATCATGGATTTATAAGAGTAATTGACTATATGGGTGACGATAGCTCAATAGTTCAAGCAGCAAGAGTATCATACGGAAAAGGCACGAAAAAAGTTTCTACGGACTCTGGGCTTATAAAATATTTAATGAGACATTGGCATAGTACTCCCTTTGAGATGTGCGAAATAAAATACCATATCAAATTGCCAATATTCATAGCAAGACAATGGATAAGGCACAGAACTGCAAATGTTAATGAATATTCTGCGAGATATTCGATTTTAGATAAAGAATTTTATTTACCGTCAAAAGAAAATTTAGCCGCTCAATCTAAAAATAATAGACAGGGCAGAGGTGAAGTTTTATCAGGAGACCAAGCGAATGAAGTTTTAAATTTACTTAAAAATGATGCAGAAAGAACATATGACAATTATGAAACAATGTTAAATGAAAGGTATGATGGATCTGTAATAGATGAGAAAAAATCTGGACTTGCAAGAGAGTTGGCAAGAATGAATTTGACATTAAATACATATACACAGTGGTATTGGAAAACAGATTTACTAAATCTTATGAATTTTTTAAGACTTAGGGCAGATAGTCATGCTCAATTTGAAATAAGAGCTTATGCAGATGTAATGCTAGATACACTAAAAAAATGGGTGCCAATTACCTATGAAGCTTTTATGGATTACAGAGTGGGAGGAACTGAAATATCATCTAAAGGAAAATTAGTTTTGAAAGACCTGATTTCAGGAAAAAATGTAGATATTGACTCTTCTGGATTGTCAAAAAGAGAGTGGAACGAGCTAATGAGCGCTTTTGATCTGAAAAAAAAAATAGTAAAATAAAAAATGCAATCAAAAATAAAATTACCTACAAATAAAAACTTTGGAATTGTTTTTTTTGTAGTTTTTTTAATAATTGCCATTTGGCCAATAATGAACGAAAATGATATCAGGCTATGGTCTTTGATAATATCACTTATCTTCTTGATATTGGGAATTGCAAATTCAAAATTATTAACTCCTCTGAATAAAATTTGGTTTAAATTTGGAATATTTTTAGGAAATTTTATTGCACCCATTGTCATGGGATTTGTATTTTTTTTTGTAGTTACTCCAACAGGCTTAATAATGAAGATACTTGGAAAAGATTTGCTTAATTTAAAAAAAAATAATAATAAAACGTATTGGATTAAAAAAGATAATTCAAATAATAATTTAAAAAATCAGTTTTGAAGATATGAGTTTTTTAAAAGAGTTCTGGAATTTTTTAAAAGTAAGAAAAAAGTTTTGGCTATTGCCTATTATTTTAGTATTAGCTTTATTTGGTGGTTTAATAATTTTGAGTCAGGGCTCAGCTGTTGCTCCATTTATTTATACAATATTTTAGTTTGTGGTTAGTATTCTTGGAATTTCAGCATTTTATCATGATAGCGCAGCTGCCATCATTGTAGATGGCAAAATTTTAGCTGCAGCACAAGAGGAACGTTTCACAAGAAAAAAACATGACTCAAGTTATCCATTTCATGCCGTAGAATTTGTTCTTAAGTTTTCTGGATTAAAACTGTCTGAAATCGATCATGTAGTATTTTACGAAAAACCTTTCTTAAAGTTTGAGAGATTGCTTGAGACTTATGTGGCTTTAGCACCTAGAGGTTTTAAACAATTCACTAAATCAATGCCAGCCTGGCTTAGGGAAAAACTTTTCCAAAAAAATTTGCTCATGAAATTACTTTGCGAACATGATAAAAACTTTAAAGATGAGAAAAAAATTTTTTTTTCTGAACATCATTTAAGTCATGCAGCTAGTGCTTTTTACCCTTCACCATTTGATGAAGCAATTGTGCTTACAGCAGATGGAGTTGGAGAATGGGCAACTACCACTGTGGCAATTGGAAAAGGAAAAGAATTAGAAATTAAAAAAGAGATCCACTTTCCGCATTCTCTAGGATTGCTTTATTCTGCATTTACTTATTATACAGGTTTTAAAGTAAATAGTGGCGAATATAAATTAATGGGTTTGGCACCATATGGTGAACCAAAATATAGCGATTTAATAAAACAAAATTTGATTGATATAAAAAGGGATGGATCATTCAGACTTTCGCAAGATTATTTTGATTATGCAACCGGTCTAAAAATGACGAGCAATAAATTTCACAAATTATTTGGACAGGAACCAAGAGATAGTAAAAAAGATAAACTTACTCAATTTCATATGGATATTGCTTCCTCTATTCAAAATGTTACAGAAGAGGTTATGATGACATTAGCTGCATCGTTAAGAAAAGAATATAATATAAGAAATTTATGTTTAGCAGGTGGTGTTGCCCTTAATTGCGTAGCAAATGGGAAAATTCTCAAACAAAAAATATTTGAAAAAATTTGGATACAGCCTGCGGCTGGAGATGCGGGTGGATCACTTGGAGCAGCTTTAGCTCTATGGCATCTTGAACTTAAAAATGAAAGAAAACCCAAAGAAGACGATATGCAAGGATCTTATCTTGGACCAAGTTATTCACAAAAAGAAATTGAAAATGAATTGGACAAAATTAATGCAAATTATGAAATTTATGATGAGAAAGAAATTATAGATATAACCTCAGAAAGTTTAAAAAATGGAGACGCGGTTGGCTGGTTTCAGGGAAGAATGGAATTTGGACCAAGGGCTTTGGGTGGAAGATCAATTTTAGGAGATCCAAGATCTTCAACGATGCAAAAAAATTTGAATTTGAAAGTCAAATATAGAGAAAGTTTCCGACCTTTTGCTCCATCAGTCCTTAGAGAGGATGTAAACAATTGGTTTAAAATAAATGATGATAGCCCTTACATGTTGATTGTGGCTGAGATTTTAGACAAAAAAAAAATTGAGATGACAAATGAGGAAAAAAAATTGTTTGGGATAGATAAATTGAATATTCAAAGATCAGATATTCCAGCAGTTACACATGTTGATTATTCAGCAAGAATTCAAACAGTGCATAAGGAAACTAATCCAATGTATTATTCACTTATTGAAAAGTTTAAAGAAAAGACAAATTGTGCTGTGTTAATAAATACTTCATTCAATGTAAGAGGAGAGCCGATAGTAAATACACCAGCTGATGCATTTAATTGTTTCATGGGCACTGAGATGGATAAACTAGTTATTGGAAATTGTTTTTTAGACAAAAAAGACCAAAAAAAAGAATTAAAAAAAGATTACAAAAATCAATTTGAATTAGATTGAGATAAATATTCATCTTTTATTTTTTCAGCTAAAGAAATATAAATTTTTGATACTTCATGGTTTGGCAAAGCTTCAACAATTGGTCTGCCCTGATCTCCATATTTTCCTACCTCAGGATAAATTGGTATTTCGCCTAAAAATTTCTTGTTAAACGAATCCGCAGTCTTTTTTACACCTCCACTTCCAAAAATATCATATTTTTTTCCATCATCTCCTTTGAAGTAACTCATATTATCAACCAGTCCGATTATTTTTGTTCCAAGTTTATCAAACATGCTAATACCTCTCTTTACATCTTGAAGCGCTATTTCTTGAGGAGTAGAAATTATAATTGCACCATCAATTTTAATTTCTTGAGCAAATGTTAATTGTGTATCTCCAGTCCCAGGAGGCATATCTACTATTATAAAGTCTAGATCTTTCCAACTTACTTTTTGAGTGAATGTTTTTATTGCACTTGTCACCATTGGTCCCCTCCAAATCATTGGAGTTTGTTCGTCTGTTAAAAACCCAATTGACATACACTGTATTTGATATTTATTTATTGGAATTAAGTTTTTACCATCGGTTTCAGGCTTTCCTTCTATTGAGAAAAGTTTAGGTAGTGAAGGTCCGTATATATCTGCATCAAGAATACCAACATTACAGCCAATTTTATTTAGTGCCAAAGCTAGATTAGTAGCAAAAGTTGATTTTCCAACTCCTCCTTTTGCACTTGATACAGCTAGAGTGTATTTTGTTCCTTTAATAGGGTTTTTTATAATCTTTTTTCTTGGCTTTATATGTTCCATTGCTTCAATTAGTACTAATTTGACCTTTTAACTTATCTTGTTTTTCCAATTAAAGACACTATATAGAGTGTCATGGTCGATGATTTTAGAGGCAGAGGTGGAAGTCCGTGGGGTTCTCCCCCAGGGGGTGGAGGAAATGGATCTGGTAGAAAAGGTCCTACACCGCCAGACATTGACGAAATAATTAGAAACCTTCAAGACAAAATAAATAGATTTATGCCAGGTGGTGCTGCAAAAGGTGGAAAACCGATAATCTTTGGATTAATTATTTTATTGGTTATTTGGGCATTGAGCGGTCTATACCGAGTGTTGCCTGATGAACAAGGAGTTGTACTAAGATTTGGAAAGTTTGTGAAAACTACTCAACCAGGTTTAAATTATCATATCCCTTTCCCAATAGAAAGCGTACTAACACCTAAAGTTACAAAAGTTAACAGAATTGATATTGGTTTTAGATCAGAAAGAGACAGTGGATTTACTTCATCAGCAGTTGCTGATGTACCAGAAGAAAGTTTGATGTTAACTGGAGATGAAAATATAGTAAATATTGATTTCTCTGTATTCTGGGTAATTAAAGATGCTGGAAATTTTTTATTCAAAATTCAAGATCCAGAAGGAACTGTAAAGGCTGCAGCTGAAACAGCGATGAGAGAAGTAATTGCAAGAAGCAATATCCAGCCAATTTTAACAGAAGGAAGATCAAAAATTGAAACAGATACGCAAGAGATTATTCAATCAATTTTAGATGAGTACACAAGTGGAATTCAAGTTACACAAGTTCAAACACAAAAAGCTGACCCACCAGATCAAGTAATTGATGCATTTAGAGACGTACAGGCGGCGAGAGCGGATATGGAAAGATCTAAAAATGAAGCTGAAGCGTATGCTAACGATGTTATACCAAGAGCACGAGGAGAAGCTGCAAAAATTTTACAAGCAGCAGAAGCATACAAAAAAGAAGTTGTCGCAAAAGCGGAAGGTGAAGCTAGTAGATTTTTAGCAATATTTAATGAATATAAAAATGCAAAACAAGTTACTCAGGAAAGAATGTATCTTGAAACAATGGAAAAAGTTTTAGCAGATATAGATAAAGTAATAATTGATAAAGAGGCTGGATCAGGTGTTGTACCATATCTTCCTTTACCAGAATTGAAGAAAGCAACAAATTAATATGAGAAAAATAATTTTACCAATAATTGCTGTAATTGCTGCAACTGCATTTTTTTCAATTTTTATTGTTAAAGAGGTAAATCAAGCAATTGTACTTCAATTTGGTGATCCAAAAAGAATAATTACAAAACCAGGTTTAAATTTTAAACTTCCATTTATTCAAAACGTAGTTTTTCTTGATAAACGAATCTTAAATTTAGATGCTCCACCAGAAGAGGTAATTGCATCGGATCAGAAGAGACTGATTGTTGACGCGTTTGCCAGATTCCAAATTATCGATCCTTTGAAGTTTTATATTTCAGTTGGAAATGAAAGAGTTGCAAGATCTAGATTATCAACAATTATAAACTCAAGGATAAGAAGTGTATTAGGTACTCAAAGACTTCAAACATTATTATCAGAAGATAGGACAAAACAAATGGCCTTGATTCAAGAAGGCGTTAATAACGAAGCTGAAAAATTTGGTATAAAAATTATTGATGTTAGAATTAAAAGAGCAGATCTTCCACAAGCAAATAGTGACGCTATTTTTGCAAGAATGCAAACCGAAAGAAATAGAGAAGCAAAAGAATTTAGAGCGAAAGGTGCTGAAATGGCTGTGACTATTACATCAACAGCTGACAAGGAAGTTACAGTAATATTAGCAGATGCGCAAAAAAAATCAGAAATTATGAAAGGTGAGGGCGATGGTCAAAGAAACAAAATTTTTGCTGATGCATTTGGTCAAGATCCAGAATTCTTTGCTTTTTACAGAGCAATGCAAGCTTATGAAAAAGCTCTTATCGGAGGAGAAACTTCTTTAGTATTGTCCCCAGATAGTGAATTTTTTAAATTTTTTGGAAACGTAAAATCTAAAGCTATTCCATAATAATTTCATGAATGAATTGATCATTGCTTTTGGTCTATTCTTATTCCTTGAAGGCATTTTGTATGCCATATTTCCATCAAAAATGAAAAATATGCTAAAAAAAATAGACATGTTAAAAATATCCCAAATAAGATTTTCAGGTCTAACTTTTGCAATTATTGGATTTTTAATTGTGTGGTACTTTAAAACTTAAAATGAAATATAAATTTTTTAAATCAGCTCTAATTTTTGTTCTAATCGTAAGCTTTACTTTTAGCGTTAAAGCTCAAAACGTGCCTAATTCATTCGCTGATTTAGCAGAAAAGTTAATGCCATCTGTTGTAAATATTTCAACAACTCAAACAGTTGTATCTAGATCAAATCCTTTTCCTTTCGAATTTCCTCCAGGATCACCTTTTGAAGATATGTTCAAAGAATTTGGAACACCAAAAGAAAGAAAAGCAAGCGCTCTTGGATCAGGTTTTGTCATTGATGAAAACGGTTTAGTTATAACAAACAATCACGTAATAAAAGGTGCCGAGGATATATTAGTGAGATTTAATGACGATAAAGAATATAACGCAAAAATAATTGGTTCAGATCCATTATCTGATATTGCTGTTTTACAAATTGATTCTGATGATAGATTTACTCCAGTAAAATTTGGAAACTCAGATAAAGCAAGAATAGGAGATTGGGTAATAGCTATAGGTAATCCTTTCGGTTTAGGAGGAACTGTAACTGCTGGAATTATATCAGCAAGAAACAGAAGTATCGGTCTCACAAGATATGAGGATTATATCCAAACAGATGCTTCAATTAACCAAGGTAATTCAGGAGGACCATTGTTTGACATGGATGGAAACGTAATAGGAATTAATACAGCAATATTAGGACAGTCAGGTTCAATAGGAATTGGATTTGCAATTCCTTCAAATAGTGCTGAATTGGTTATTGATCAATTAATTGAATTTGGAGAGACAAAAAGAGGATGGCTAGGAGTAAGAATTCAACAAGTTACAAAAGAAATTGCAGAAGCTGAACAACTAGGAAAGCCAAGAGGAGCATTAGTGTCAAGTGTATCAGATGGCAGTCCGTCAGATAAAGGCGGAGTTAAAGCGGGTGATATCATTTTAGAATTTGATGGAAAAAAAATTAACGAGATGAAAGAACTTCCAATGATAGTTGCCCAAACAAAAGTTGGAAAGATTGTTAATGTTAAAATCTGGAGAAACAAGAAACTTATTAATAAAAAAATTACTTTAGGAAGATTAGAAACATCAGAAGATTTCAAAGAAACAAAACCAAAACTAGTTAAATCTTCTAGAATTGAAAATCTGAAAATTGAAGTCCGTCCACTTAAGAAAGAAGATATAAGTAACAGAGGATTACCATCAAATACTACCGGAGTTGTTATTACTAAAATTGAAAGTGATAGTCCAATAGCTAATTTAGCGATAAACAATATAATAATAGAAGCACAAAAAAGAAAAATTAAAACGCCAGGCGATCTAGATAATATTATGAAGTCGGCCGTTATGGCGAAAAATAAATCTATAGTTATTGTAATTTACAATAATCAAAATCAAAAGAGTTATATTGGTGTCAAATTAGACTAGGATATGGACAAAAAGTCCAAAATAATTTTAATTGCCGGTCCAACTGCTTCAGGAAAATCAGATTTAGCTATTAAGCTTGCAAAAAGAGTTAATGGAGAAATTATTAATTCTGATAGCATGCAGATATATAATGAAATAAAAATTCTTAATGCTCGTCCCAAAATTAAAGAAATAAAAAATATCACTCACCATCTTTATGGTTTCCACAGTGTTAAAAAAAATTTTTCAACTGGTGATTGGCTAAAAAAAGTAATTAAAATAATTAATCAAATTCAAAAAAAAAATAAAACTCCAATATTAGTCGGGGGAACAGGATTATATTTTAAGGCTATTTTGAATGGTTTGGCAAAAATTCCTATGATACCAGTTAAATATAGAAATAAAATTAGAAAACAGCATTTAAAAATAGGTCAAAAAAAATTCTATAAAAATTTAATCAAATTAGATCCTTTAGCTAAATCGCAAATAAACGCTAACGACTCGCAAAGATCAATTAGAGCTTTCGAGGTCAAAAAATATACAAAAATTTCTTTATTTAAGTGGTTCGAAAAAACAAGAAAATATTTTAATGAGAAAGAATTTTTAAAAATCTATATCGACTGTCCTAAGGAAGATTTAATTAGAAGAATAGACAGAAGAGTAAATAGTATGATTTCAGCTGGTGCAGTGAATGAAGTAAAAAAATTTAGAAGGCTTAAGGTTAATAAGGACAAGTCATCCAATAAGATAATAGGGATTTCAGAAATTTCTAAATTTTTAAATGGAGAGCAAAATATTGATGTTACAAAAGTCCAAATTTCCATAAAAACAAGACAATATGCAAAAAGACAAAGAACTTGGGCAAGAAATCAAATGATTGACTGGGAAAATATTGATCATAAAAAGCTAAATTCATTTATAAAAAATATAAAAATATCCTCTCTTAAACTTGACCAATAAGCACAACTTCAGCTAGATTGGTTAAATGCCAAAATTATCAACAGGAGCTGAAATAGTTTTTAAATGTTTAGAAGACCAAAATGTTGAATTTATTTTTGGTTACCCTGGAGGTGCAGTTCTACCAATTTATGATGAATTAAAAAACCACTCATCTATTAAGCATATTTTAGTAAGACATGAACAAGGTGCAGGACACGCTGCCGAAGGATACGCACGATCATCTGGTAAACCAGGCGTAGTATTAGTCACATCGGGACCTGGAGCAACAAATGTCGTTACAGCATTAACAGATGCATACATGGACTCCATACCTTTGGTTTGTATTTCAGGACAAGTACCAACTCATTTAATTGGAACAGACGCTTTTCAAGAATGTGATACAACAGGGATTACAAGGCCATGCACAAAACATAATTGGTTGGTGAAAGATATAAAAGATTTATCAAAAATTATTCACGAAGCATTTGAAGTTGCAACAACTGGTAGACCAGGTCCTGTTTTAGTAGATATACCAAAAGATATTCAATTTCAAAAAGCTATATACTCTAAACCTAAAAGTAAAAAAAAATTAAATGGTAAAAGGCATAATAATTTTGATCAAAAAGATATTGATGAATTAATAAAATTGATGTCTAAAGCCAGCAAACCAATATTTTATACTGGCGGTGGCGTCATTAACTCTGGACCTAGAGCAAGCGTATTATTAAGAGAGCTTGTTGATGCAACAGGTTTTCCCATAACATCTACTTTGCAAGGATTGGGATCTTTCCCTGGTGATGACAGCTCTTTTCTTGGTATGCTTGGAATGCATGGTACATACGAAGCAAACAATGCAATGCATGATTGTGATTTAATGATAAATATAGGCGCGAGGTTTGATGATCGTATTACAGGAAAGATTGATGAATTTTCTCCTAAATCTAAAAAAGTTCATATTGATATAGATCCATCGTCAATAAATAAAAATGTTAAAGTGGATTTGCCCATAATTGGAGATGTTCAAGATGTAATATCTTCAACTTTAAAAACTATTAAGAAAGCAAAACCAAATTTTGCAAATTCAAATAAACAAAAAATTTCAAAATGGTGGGAACAGATTCAAAAATGGAGAGAAAAAAAATCTTTAGATTATGTAAATAGCACTGAAACAATCAAACCTCAGTATGCTGTTCAAAGACTCTATGAGTTAACAAAAGGTAAAGATACATATATTACAACCGAGGTAGGACAACATCAAATGTGGGCAGCTCAACACTATAAGTTCGACAAACCTAATAGATGGATGACCTCAGGAGGACTTGGAACCATGGGTTATGGTTTGCCAGCAGCGGTTGGTGTACAAATTGCGCACCCGAAAAAACTTGTAATTGATATAGCTGGTGAGGCATCAGTCCTCATGACGATGCAAGAAATGTCAACTGCAGTACAATATAATCTACCTATAAAAATATTTATTTTAAATAATGAATACATGGGAATGGTAAGACAGTGGCAGGAATTACTTCATGATAAAAATTATTCTGAAAGTTATACTGCTGCGCTTCCAGATTTTGTTAAATTAGCAGAAGCTTATGGTTGCGTTGGAATCAGAGCTACAAATCCTAATGAATTAGATGATAAGATTATAGAAATGTTAAATACAGATAGACCTGTTATATTTGATTGTTTAGTTGATAAACAAGAAAACTGTTTTCCAATGATTCCTTCAGGTAAACCTCATAATCAGATGTTGTTAGGTCCAAAAGACCAGGAACAAAATAAAATTACCGGAAAGGGTAAGACCCTAGTTTAAAATGAGTAAATCAGCATACAGTACTCCTGGTAAAAAAGGTAAATTTGATAAACATATAATAGTCGTATGGGTTGATAATGAAGCTGGGGTTTTAGCTAGAGTTGTCGGGTTATTTTCTGGTAGAGGTTATAATATAGAGTCTTTAGCGGTTGCTGAGGTTGATGCAAAATTAAATATATCAAGAATAACTATAGTAACAACGGGTACACCTCAAGTAATTGAACAAATAAAATTACAATTAAGAAAGTTGGTACCAGTACATAAAGTTGCAGATTTTAAAAGAGAAGATAAAAATGTAATCTTTAAAGAAATGGCCTTATTTAAGTTAGTAGGGAACATTTCTAAAAGAAAAAAAGCTTTTAATGCTTGTAAAAAGTATAATGCTGTATTATTGGATAAAACAAACAAATCTTATGTAGTTCAAGTAACAGCCTTAAGAAGAGAAATAGATATAATGTCAAAAAATTTGAAAAAACTCGGTTTGGTGAGTGTATCAAGAACAGGAGCTGTTGCTATGACAAGAGGAGCAGAAATTTTTAAATAAAGGGGATACTTATGAAGATGTTCTATGAAAAAGACACTGACAAAAATTTAATAATGAATAAAAAAATTGCGATATTTGGTTATGGAAGCCAAGGTCATGCTCATGCTTTAAATTTAAAAGATAGTGGAGTTAAAGATGTTGTGGTTGCATTGAGAGATGGGTCTGCAAGTAAGGCAAAAGCTGAGTCAAAAGGTTTAAAAGTAATGAATTTGTCTGATGCAGCTGAGTGGGCAGATGTAGTTATGATATTAACTCCTGATGAACTTCAAGCAACAATTTATAAAAATCATATTGAACAAAGAGTAAAAGAAGGAACCTCAATAGCATTTGCCCATGGATTAAATATTCATTACGATTTGATTAATGCAAGAAAAGATTTAGATGTATTTATGGTAGCTCCTAAAGGACCGGGGCATTTAGTAAGAAGTGAATTTGAAAAAGGTGGAGGAGTTCCTTGTTTGTTTGCCGTTCATCAAAACGGCTCAGGAAAGGCAAGAGATATAGCCATGTCCTATGCATCTGCAATCGGAGGAGGAAGATCTGGTATAATTGAAACAACATTTAAAGATGAAGTAGAAACAGATTTATTTGGAGAACAAACCGTTTTATGTGGTGGATTAGTTGAATTAATTAAAAATGGTTACGAAACATTAGTTGAAGCGGGTTACGAACCCGAAATGGCATATTTTGAAACAGTGCATGAAGTAAAACTAATTGTTGATCTTATTTATGAGGGTGGAATTGCAAATATGAACTACTCCATATCGAATACTGCTGAATATGGAGAATACACCTCAGGCCCAAAAATTATAAATAAAGAAGAAACTAAAAAAAGAATGAAAGAAGTTTTAAATAAGATTCAATCTGGAGAATTTACTAAAGAGTGGATGGATGAATGCAAGAATGGTCAAAAAAACTTTCTTCAAACTAGAGCTAAATTGGCTGAGCACCCAATAGAAAAAGTAGGAGCTGGATTGAGAGCGATGATGCCATGGATCACAAAAAAGAAATTAGTAGACAGTGATAAAAACTAATTATTTCATCATATTGGGTTTTTAATATTTCTTTTATTTTGCATTATCTACGATAGGTTGTATTATCCGACAGCTAATTTTTTAAAAATATGTCTGATAAAGAAAGAGTTTTTATATTCGATACCACCATGAGAGATGGTGAGCAATCTCCTGGAGCTTCAATGAGCGTTGAAGAGAAAATCCAAATTTCCAGAGTGTTTGATGAAATGGGAATTGATATTATCGAAGCAGGATTTCCAATTTCGTCCCCTGGTGATTTTGAAGCAGTTTCGGCTATAAGCAAGGGAATAAAAAATTCTATACCTTGTGGATTAGCAAGAGCAATGAGAAAAGATATCGATGCTTGTTATGAATCTTTGAAATATGCAAAAAGATTTAGGATACACACGTTTATTTCAACTAGCCCCGTACATATGAAGCACAAACTTAATATGTCCGATGATCAAGTCGTAGACGCAGTTAAAGACAGCGTAACGTATGCTAGAAAATTTACAGATGATGTTGAATGGTCGTGCGAAGATGGGACAAGAACAAATTTAAATTTTATGTGTAAAACAATTGAACTTGCAATTAAATGTGGAGCGACAACAATTAATATACCAGATACAGTTGGATATTCTATACCTGAAGAGTTTGCAAAAACAATTACACATATTAAAAATAATGTACCCAATATTGATAAAGCAATTATATCTGCCCACTGTCACAATGATCTAGGTTTAGCAGTTGCTAATGCATTAGCCGGTCTGTCAGCTGGTGTTAGACAGATAGAGTGCACAATTAACGGTATTGGTGAGAGAGCAGGAAATGCAGCTTTAGAAGAAATTGTTATGGCAATAAAAACAAGAAATGATTTAATGCCTTATGAAACTGGAATTAAAACTGAATTAATTAGTAAGGCGTCAAAGATAGTTTCTAACGCTACTGGCTTTCCAGTTCAATTTAACAAAGCAATTGTAGGTAAGAACGCGTTTGCACACGAGTCTGGTATTCACCAGGATGGAATGCTTAAAAATAGAGAAACATATGAGATTATGACGCCTGAGAGTGTTGGAGTAAAAAAAACTTCTTTAGTTATGGGTAAGCACTCTGGGAGGCATGCTTTCAAAGACAAGTTAAATGATTTAGGATACACAGATGTAACTGATGACGTAATCCAAGCTGCTTTTGGAAAATTTAAAATTTTAGCTGATAAAAAGAAACATATCTACGATGAGGATATAGTGGCATTAGTTGATGATAGCCTAATAATTGATAATAAAATTAATGCTATAAATCTAAAATCTCTAAAAGTATTTGCTGGAACAGGCGAGCCTCAGAGAGCAGAAATGACTCTAGACGTTTTTGGTGAGGTAAAAAAAACCGTTCAAACTGGCGATGGTCCAGTTGACGCAATATTTAAATGTATTAAAGATCTTTATCCACATGATGTGAAATTATCTTTGTATCAAGTACATGCAGTAACAGAGGGAACTGATGCTCAAGCAACTGTCAGTGTAAAAATAGAGGAGAATGATAGAACAACTGTAGGTCAGTCAGCAGATACAGATACTTTAGTCGCATCTGCCAATGCTTATTTGAATGCTTTAAATAAAATGTTAATTAAAAGAGAAAAAAAATCTCTTTCACAAAATATCGAACATCAAAAAGTAAAAGGAGGAGTATAAAATGGGACTTTTAGATAAAGTGACAGCAATGTGGAGCCAAGATATGGCTATAGATTTAGGAACAGCAAACACTTTAGTGGTTCTTAAAGGACAAGGAGTAGTTTTAAACGAACCATCTGTAGTGGCCGTTGTTGATAACAAAGGGAAAAAATCTGTTCTTGCAGTAGGCGATGAGGCCAAGACAATGCTTGGAAGAACACCTGGAAATATTCAAGCAATTAGACCTCTAAGAGATGGAGTTATAGCTGACTTTATAGTTACAGAGGAAATGATTAAACACTTTATAAAAAAAGTTCATAAAAGAAGCTCATTTGCAAATCCAAGAATTTTAATTTGTGTTCCAACTGGATCAACTCCAGTTGAAAGAAAAGCTATTCAAGACAGTGCTCTTGCAGCAGGTGCTAGAAGAGTTCAGTTAATCGAAGAACCGATTGCTGCTGCTATTGGTGCAAACTTACCAATATCTGAGGCAACTGGCTCAATGGTCATTGACATAGGAGGAGGAACAACTGAGATTGCCGTGATGTCTTTAGGTGGAGTTGTTTATTCAAATTCTTTAAGAGTTGCAGGTGATGCGATGGATCATTCTTTAATAAGTTATATGAGACGTGAATATAATTTAATGATTGGGGATAGCACTGCTGAAAAAATCAAAAAGGAGATTGGTACTGCGATTGCAACTAATAACAATACTTATGCTGTTAAAGGAAGAGATTTAAGATCCGGAACTCCAAAAGAGGTAAACATTAGTGAGGAAGATACAGTAGAAGCATTGAATCCAATTTTAAGAGAAATGATTAATGGTATTAAGGATGCTTTAGAAAATACACCTCCAGAATTATCAGCGGATTTAGTTGATATGGGTTTGACACTTACTGGTGGAGGAGCTTTATTAAAAAATATTGATAAAAGATTTTCGAAAGAAACTGGTTTACCAGTTCACATTGCTGATGACCCATTAGCATGTGTTGCAGTTGGAACAGGAAAAGCTCTAGATCAAGAAGAAACATTTAATTCAATGTTATCGGAGTATTAATTTGATAAGATGCAAGCTAGCAGGGATGACTTTGTAATTGCTATTCGTTCTGCTTTTTTAAAAAAGGAGAACAAACAAAAGTTTTCTTTATTAGCTTTAATTTTTTTAACATTTATAATTCTTGTTTCTGAAAAATTAAATTTTAAACCAATTGACTATTTAAAAATTTCTTTAAGAGAAGTTGCTTATAGATCAACATTTATTGTTTCTGTTCCAGAAAATTTTGTAAAGAAATCTTATGTAACAATTATAAATCATTTTAACGTTTATGATGAAAATAAATTGCTTAAAGAAAAGTTAGATTTCGAATTATCTAAGAACTATAATTTTGAATATATTTTAGAGGAAAACAAAAGACTTAAATCAACAATAGAAGAAACAAATATTTTAACATCGGAAATAATTGGAAAAGTTCTTGTAGATAAAAAAAGTCCTTTTCTTAGATCAGTAATTATTAATAGAGGAAGTAAAGATAGAGTAGAATTAGGTATGGCTGTAATGGATAAGAGTTATTTAATTGGAAAAGTTGTAGAAGTATCATTCACTACATCAAGAGTTTTACTTTTATCTGACTTAAATAGCAAAGTTCCTGTAGATATAATGCCAAACAATATTCAATCTATTTTATCTGGAACAGGAGATAATGAGGGCGTTATTCAATACACAAGACAGCAAGAGTTGATTGAAGAGAATGCTATAGTGTTCACGTCCGGGGCAGGCGGGTTATTTAAATCTGGTATTCCAATAGGAAAAATATTTAAAGACTCTTCAAATAACAAAACACGTGTAAGTTTTTTTTCAGATTTTTCTCAACTTCGATATGTAAAAATAATTTCATTTAAAGAGGAAACTGAATAATGGCTGAGATAAGTAAATTTAGTTATTTTAAAAAATTCCTTGAAAAAGGACCAATTATTCTCTTGATAATTTCAGTATTAAACGAATTTGATTTTAATTATCTTAATTTAAAATACTTCTCATTTAATTTTCCTTTTATTTTAATTTATTATTGGAGTTTAAAAAGATCTGGAAGCCTTGGTTATGGATTAATATTTTTATGTGGTTTGTTAAATGATGTAGTAACTGGGTTGCCTATAGGTGTGAGTTCACTAGCTTACTTACTTATCTGTGTTTTTTCATCTTATTTAAGGAATATAACATTAAGACCAAGCGCAATAAAAGACTGGTTCTTTTTTGGGCTCGCCATTTTAGTCGTAAATTCTTTATTTTATTTAATTGTTGGTTTGGTGTTTGATGTAGAATTAGATTATTACAGTATATTGGTAAATATACTTTTTACTTTCCTATTTTATATAATCTTTAGTGGATTATTTGATTATTATCAAAAATTAATCTTTGGAGCCCAAAATGTTTAGTAGTAACGACTCTAATGTTAGAAAATTTAATACTATTAATAGAAGAGTATTTATTCTATCCATTGCAAAGGGTGTAGTATTTACAGGTATTTTAGCCAGACTTTTTACACTTCAAATCAGCGATAATAAAAAATATCTCACTTTATCTGATAAAAATAGACTTAGAGAGTGGAGATTACCTCCTGTAAGAGGAGAGTTTAAAGATTATTTTAATAATACAATTGCCGGCAACACCGAAGTTTATCAATTACACGTTATTCCAGAACAAGTTGAAAATTTTAAAAATTTAATGGTTAGATTAAAAATTATTCTTTCATTATCAGATAAAGAATTTTCAAAAATTGTTAAGAAAAAAAATCAACAAAAACCATGGGAGACACTTATAATATCTGAAAATTTAACATGGGATCAATTTTCAAAGGTTAATTATTACTTACATGAATTGTCTGGTGCAAAGCCAGTTCTTTCTGTTGCAAGAAGCTATCCATTTAAAGAAAATTATACTCATGTTTTGGGATATGTTGCACAAGCCAGTGAAAAAGATTTATTAAATAATGAAAATATTAAAAATAAGCATGTTCCAGGTTTAAGAGTTGGAAAAACAGGATTAGAAAAATCTTTTGAAAACGAGCTCATAGGTTCAAATGGTGTTCAAAGATATGAAGTGAATGCATTTGGAAAGAGAATTAAACAACTTAATTTTCAAAAAGGTGATAAAGGCAAAGAAATAAAACTTACTTTAGATACAGAAGTTCAAAAGTTATGTAATGAACTTTTAGCTAACAAATCTGGATCTATAAGTGTGATGGATATTTATACAGGAGAAGTTATTGCAATGCATTCATCTCCATCTTTTGATCCAAACTTATTCTTATATGGAATAAGTTATAAAGATTGGGATACAATTAAAAATAATCCTAATAAGCCCTTGATAAACAAAACAATTTCTGGACTTTATTCACCTGGCTCAACAATAAAACCTGTTGTAGCGCTATCTGCTTTAGAAAATAATGTTATATCTCCTAACTTTAAAGTGAGGTGCACAGGAAAGATGGAAATGTATGGACAAACTTATCATTGTTGGAAGAAGAAAGGGCACGGCATTGTTGATCTTAGAAGTGCAATTATACAATCTTGTGACACATATTTTTATGAGATGTCAAGGAGATTGGGAGTAGATCGTCTAAAGGTTACAGCATCAAGATTTGGTTTGGGTAATAAAGTTTTTAATAACTTATATAAAGAGGAAAAAGGTGGTCTATTTCCATCTACAAACTGGAAAAAAGCAAATCTTGGTCAAGGTTGGGTATTAGGAGAAACATTAATTACTGGGATCGGGCAAGGTTACGTGCAAACCACACCACTTCAGCTGTGTTTAATGACTGCCCAATTAGCAAACGGTGGTTTTAAAATTTATCCAACTTTAATATCAAATAAATATCAAGAAAGTCTTGAAAAGATAAAATATAAAATGGGTCAAAATCTTGCAAAAGAAGAAAAATATGACTCATCTATCATAAGAACAGCCGAGGAGTTTTTCAGACCTGGTGAAAAGGATTATAAAAAACTTTTTAGAAATCAAGAAAATGTCAAATTTGTTCTTGAAGCGATGTTTGCTTCTACAAATCAATGGAATGGTACATCTTATAAGTCAAGGATAGAGGATCCTAAATACCAATTCGCAGGAAAAACAGGAACAGCTCAAGTAAAAAGAATTACAGAAGAACAAAGAGAACTTGATTTAGAAACTTCACAAATTCCCTACGAAGATAGAGATCATGCCTGGTTTATTGCTTTTGGTCCTTATAAAAATCCGAGATATTCTATAAGTGTATTTGTTGAGCATGGTGGATCGGGAAGCAAAGCGGCTGCCCCACTTGCAAAAAAAGTTATAAAAAAGGTTATCGATAGACACGAAGAACGTGAAAAATTAAGAAAAAGAAATTTAGTAAATATATAAATGTTTCAACAATCATCATACGCAGAGCAGTTAACATTCTTCCAAAAATTAAAATCATTTGATTTTATACTTGTGGCGTGTGTTTTAATACTAGGGTTGGTAAGTAATTTATCTATGTTTTCGACAGATGGTGGAGAGTTTTTATATCACACTAAAAGTCACTTAATTAGATTTTTAGTATTTTTTATTTTGATGCTTTTTTTGTCTTTTTTCAGTCTGAGATTTTGGCATTCTACTGCTTATCTTTTTTATATTGTTATTCTTGGTTTTTTAATTTGGGCTTCTTTATATGGTATTACGGCCTCTGGATCTCAGAGATGGATTAATCTTTACTTTATAAATCTTCAACCATCAGAACTTATGAAAATTGCAATTATAGTATGTTTTGCAAGATTTTTTCATAGGGAACAAATTACAAATGTTAGTAGTTTTAAAAATATAATTGTTTCTCTAGCAATTCTTGTGATGCCAATAGTGTTAGTTGTTAGCCAACCAGATCTTGGAACATCAATTCTAATAGCTGCCAGTGGAATTATCGTATTGTGGTTAGCAGGATTAAATATCAGATATTTCGTTTACAGCGGTTTAGTATTGTTAATATCTTTCCCTTTTGTAATTTCATTTTTAAAACCTTACCAGAAACTTCGAATATTAAGTTTTTTTAATCCCGACCGTGATCCTCTTGGAGCAGGTTATCAAATTATACAATCTAAAATAGCTGTAGGTTCGGGTGGTTTAACTGGTAAAGGTTTTTTACAAGGGACTCAAAGTTATTTAGAGTTCCTACCAGAAAAACATACTGATTTTATTTTTACACTTTTTTCTGAAGAACATGGATTTATTGGATCTGTATTTTTGCTTATAATATATGGAATACTTATTTACAGAATAATTAAGATCGGATCTATATCAAGAAGCTATTTTGGTAGATTATTTTGTTATGGCTTTGGATCAGCAATTTTTATTTATATAGCCGTAAATATGAGTATGGTTTTAGGTTTACTGCCGATTGTTGGCTCTCCTCTACCCATTATGTCATACGGCGGTTCATCAATGTTAGCGACGATGATAGGTTTAAGTATTGTAATGAGTACAAAAATTTATCATAAACAAATAATAAATTAGTTAATATTATCGATTAATTTGTCGCGATAGATTCAATAAAATAATGATGTATATTTAAATTATGAAAAATTTGCGTGTAGGAATAATTGGTGCAGGTATTCAAGGTGTGTGTAACGCATTGTTCCTTCAAAAAAAAGGATATGAAGTGGTATTATTTGATAAAGAAGAGCCTGGAAGTTTAGCTTCTTATGGTAATGCAGGGCATTTTTCACCTTATGCATCAGTTCCATTAAATAGACCAGATATTTTAACAGATGTACCAGCTATGCTTTTAAGCTCAACTGGTCCTTTAGCACTCAAGTGGAATTATGTGCCAAAAATGATTCCATGGTTTTTGAAATTTATAAGAAATTGCACAAAGAAAAAAATGATGCACACCGCAAAGTATATGCATCAAATTTTAGACTTATCACTGCCAGCTTATGAAGAATTATTTGATGAAATTGATACTGAGAACTTAGTAGTTAGCAACGGAATAATGTATATTTGGAATAATAAAAATTTATCAAGTAGAGAACTTGAAATAAATATAAGAGATCAGCTTGGTGTAAGACAGCAACTACTTAACCCTAAAGAAATTCATGATTTAGAACCAAATATTAAACCAATATATGATGGAGGAGTATTTTATTCTTATGCAAAACATACGAATAACCCCAGAAGACTTCTACTCAAGTTGTTCGACTTATTTTTAGAAAAAGGGGGAAAATTTAACAAGTATCAAATAAAGGATATTAATTTCGATGAAGAGAAACCAGTTCTAAGGACAGAAAGTCAAAGATTTGTTTTTGATAAAATTGTTATTGCTTGTGGTGCTTTATCTAAAAAATTTACAAATGATTTATTTGAAAATGTTCCACTCGATACAGAAAGAGGTTATCATATTCACTTCAAAGACTGTGAACATTTAATATCAAGACCTGTAGTCTTTTCTAATAGAGGTTTTGGAATGACACCTATGGAGCAAGGGTTAAGAGTTGTTGGAACTGTTGAATTTGGAGGTTTAAAAAACTCACCTTCAAAAGGAAGAATAAAAAATTTAGTTGAAAACGCAAAATTTATGTTAGATGGCTTACCAGAGCATGAAGATGAATGGTTGGGTTTCAGGCCAACACTTCCAGATTTTTTACCAGTAATTGGACCATCAAAGAATTATAAAAATGTATTTTATTCTTTTGGTCATCATCATTTAGGTTGGACTTTAGGAGCAATATCAGGGAAAATAATTTCAAAAATGATTTCTGAAGAAAATACAAATTTGGAATTAGATCCTTATAGTTCCTTAAGGTTCAGCTAGTGAGCCTTAATATCAAAGCTTATGTGATGCTAGTCCTAGCATCAATCTTTTGGGCTGGTAATTTTATTATTGGTAAGTTTGCTTTTGTTGAAAGTATCTCACCTTTCTCATTAGTTTTTTTCAGATGGTTATCTGTTTGGTTCATTCTATTACCATTCACTTACAAAGAAATTCTTAGTAAAAAAAAAGAAATTTATAACAACTTGCCCTTACTTCTATTTCTTGGGCTAACAAGTGTAGGTTTATTTAATTCATTCGTTTACGTTTCACTCCAATATACGCAAGTGATTAATGCATCTTTATTTAATACCGCTATTCCCGCGGCAATTATTTTATCTTGCTTTATTTTTAAAATAGAAAAGACAAATTTTTATCAGTTGCTTGGACTTTTAGTTTCAGTCTTAGGAATATTAGTAATAATTACTAAATTTAATTTAAATATTTTATTAAATCTAGATTTTAACATTGGGGATATTTGGATGATAGGTGCTGTGATTTGTTGGGGCTTATATTCATCTTTCCTTAAAAAATTAAAACTAAAAATATCACTTCTCAGTTTTGTTCACATTGTTTGTACTTGCGGCCTTATTTTTTTATTACCTCAATTTAGTTATGAATATTTTCAGGGTAATGCAGCAACTATTGATAAAACATTTATATATTGTTTAATTTATTTAGCCTTATTTCCAAGCATTGGATCTTATTATTGTTGGGCAGGAGCCGTTTCAATCATTGGACCCAATAGATCAGGAATTTTTTTATCATTAATACCTTTGTTTAGTACATTTATGGCAATGTTTTTTTTCGATGAGCAGTTTAGATATTTTCATACTATAGGTTCAATTTTAGTTATAATTGGTTTATTTTTATCAAATAAAAATAAATAATATGTCTAAGATTGATAAATCAAAACTTACAGCTGAACAAAAAATAGTTTTGTTAGAGGAGGGCACAGAGCCCCCTGGCTCAAGTGAATTAAATTCTGAAAAAAGAAAAGGGAGTTATCATTGTGCAGGCTGCGGTATTAAATTATTTGAATCCTCTACTAAATATGAAAGTGGATCTGGGTGGCCCTCTTTTTTTGAATCTTTGCCGGATGTTTTTGAAACTAAAACAGATCATATATTAGGCTATCCTAGAACAGAATATCATTGTAAAAATTGTGGGGGACATCATGGCCATATTTTTGATGACGGACCAAAACCAACAGGAAAAAGATACTGCAACAATGGTATTTGTCTTGTTTTTAAGTCTAAAGATTAGATATTTATATATGTACAATCACAATTAAATAATTTTTAATAATTATATGCTTATAAAA
>CACPBW010000014.1 GCA_902632275.1 uncultured Pelagibacteraceae bacterium
ATGATTGGAAAGGATCTATCAAATTCATTTGTAAGAGTTGAGGTTATTTGTGATAGAAAAGGATTTTGGCTTAAACCTCACTGCGATATAAAAGAAAAACTCTTGTCGTGTTTGCTTTTTGTTAATAATGAAAATGAAAGTGAAAATCTTGGTACAGATTTCTATGATAATAATATTAAATTAGTAAAAACATTACCTTATAGGCACAACTATGGTTATTTTTTCTCAAGTGGACCTAATACCTGGCACGGAATGGAGAAAAAGGAGATAATAAAAGAACGTAGATGTCTTCAAGTAAATTACGTGACTTTCAATACAGATTGGAAAGTTTATTAATTATCTTGTAAAGATTTAACCTTTAACTTTGTTGTTTTCAAAGATTTTATTGCTTCTAGAAAAGAGTAAGCAGTTGACATATTTGTACAATATGGGATTTTATTTGCTAATGTCCCTCTTCTCAATGCTCTTGCATCATTTATTCTGTGTTCTGAATTTCCACCACCAGTATTGATAACCAAGGATATTTTTTTCGAATTTAGAACATCAACTATATGAGGTCTTCCACTACTTACTTTATTAATTTTTCTACACTTCATTCCATTTTGTTTTATAACTCCGCAAGTACCGCTTGTAGCTGAAAGCGTGAAACCAAGTTTTATTAATCTTTGAGCAATACCAACTATTTCCTGTTTGTGGGAATCTTTAACAGACAGGAATGCCATACCTTTTGTTGGTAGTGAATTTGATGCAGCTATTTGACTTTTTGCAACCGCCATTCCGAAATCATCGTCAAATCCCATAACTTCACCTGTAGATTTCATTTCTGGACCTAAGAGTAAATCGCTATCAGGAAATTTATTAAATGGAAATACAGCTTCTTTTACAGCATACGTCTTATTAGTCTCATATTTAAGTTTATATTTTGTTAACTTTTCACCAGCCATTATCTTTGAGGCTATTTTTGCAAGTGGAATGCCGTTAGCTTTGGATACAAATGGTACAGTTCTGCTGGCTCTTGGATTTACTTCGATCACAAAAATTTCATCATTTTTAATTGCAAATTGTATATTTAGGAAACCTCTTACTTTTAAAGATAATGCAAGTTTTTTCGTTTGCTTTTTTAATTCTTCAATTAATTTATTTTTTATTGATACTGGCGGTAGACAACATGCAGAATCACCTGAATGAATCCCAGCCTCTTCGATATGTTGCATTATACCAGCCACATAAACTTCGTTTCCGTCTGAAATAGCATCCACATCTATTTCCATAGCATTATCGATAAATTTATCTATTAATATTGGATTTTTTTCCGACGCCTTGAAAGCCTCAAGAATAAAATTATTCAATTGTTTTTTTTCATAAACTATTTCCATTGCCCTACCTCCTAAGACATAAGAAGGTCTAACAACTACAGGTAAACCAATTCTTTCAGATATTTTTATTGCCTCAGAAGGTTTAAAAGCTATACCACTATCTGCCTGTTTTAATTTTAATTTAATAAGAAGTTTTCTAAATCTATCTCTATCCTCAGCTAAATCTATTGAAGTATACTGTGTGCCCAAAATCGGTAAGGAATTTTCGTGAAGAAACTTTGCAAGTTTAATTGGAGTTTGTCCACCAAATTGGGCTATTATTCCAATCAAATTTCCTTTCGATTTCTCCTTTAAAATAATGTTGTAAACATATTCCTCTACAAGAGGTTCGAAATACAATCTATCACTTGTGTCATAATCAGTAGAGACAGTTTCAGGATTACAGTTGACCATAATTGTTTCAAAACCAGCTTCTTTCAATGCATAACTAGCTTGGCAACAACAATAATCAAACTCAATCCCTTGGCCAATTCTATTCGGGCCACCACCTAAAATGATTATTTTATTTTTTCTTGATGGTTCAGCCTCACATTCTGAGAAAGTGGTAAAATTTCTTTGATAAGTAGAATACATATAAGGCGTGTATGATTTGAATTCAGCAGCACAAGTATCAACTTTTTTGTAAACAGGAAAAACCTTTAAGGCCTCTCTTTTTCTTCTAACTGTCTTTTCATCAATATTACACAATTGAGCAATTTTTTTATCTGAAAATCCTAAAGATTTAATTTTATTAAATTCAATAAAGTTTTTTGGAACACCTTTTGATTTGATCAATTTTTCAGCATCTACTATTTCTTTAATTTGATCTATAAACCAGGCATCAATACCAGATAGTTTTTGGATTTTGCTTGTAGTGAATTTTTTTCTTAAAGCTTCTGCAACTAAAAGAATTCGATTTGGAATGTTAATTTTTAAATTTTTAGTAATTTCCTTTTTAGAGAAATTAAAAATTTGATCTAAACCAGAAAGCCCAATTTCCAACGAACTCAAAGCTTTTTGAAAAGATTCTTTAAAATTTCTTCCAATAGACATAGCTTCACCAACTGATTTCATCGAAGTGCCTAAAATAGCTTGAGATTGTGAAAATTTTTCAAATGTAAATCTTGGTATTTTTGTAACTACATAGTCAATTGTAGGTTCAAATGATGCTGGAGTGACTTTAGTAATTTCATTTTTTAGTTCATCTAGAGTGTAACCCACGGCAAGTTTTGCAGCAACTTTTGCAATTGGAAATCCTGTTGCTTTTGAAGCAAGAGCTGAAGATCTAGAAACTCTCGGATTCATTTCTATAATAACCATACGGCCATTTTTAGGGTTAATAGCAAATTGCACATTTGACCCCCCAGTTTCGACACCAATTTTTCTTAAACAAGCGATCGAAGCATTTCTCATTATTTGATACTCTTTATCTGTTAGTGTAAGTGCTGGAGCAACTGTTATTGAATCACCAGTGTGAATCCCCATTGGATCAACATTTTCTATAGAACATATTATAATACAATTGTCTTTTTTATCTCTAACAACTTCCATTTCAAACTCTTTCCAGCCTTCAAGACATTCCTCGATTAAAACTTGAGATACAGGCGACTCTTGAAGACCATTACTTACAATTTTAAAAAATTCTTTTTTATTTTTTGCTATTCCACCCCCTAAACCACCTAATGTAAAAGCTGGACGTATTATTGCTGGCAACCCAATTTTTCTTAAAGCTTTTTTTGAATCTTTTTCTCGATTAACTATTTCCGATTTTGGTAAATCCAGTCCTATCTCTGACATATTTTTTCGAAACTTTTTCCTGTCTTCAGCGTTTGCTATTGCACTAGAATTTGCACCTATTAGATCAATATTATATTTTTTTAAAACGCCTCTCTTTTTTGCCTCCATAGCTAAATTCAATGCTGTTTGACCACCCATCGTTGGTAAAATTGCATTTGGTTTTTCTTTAATAATTATTTTTTCTAGTATTTCTAAAGAAATTGGCTCTATGTATGTTTTGTCAGCAACATCAGGATCAGTCATTATTGTTGCAGGGTTTGAATTTAGAAGTATGACTTCATATCCCTCGTCTTTAAGAGCTTTACATGCCTGTGTCCCGGAATAATCAAATTCACAAGCTTGCCCAATTATTATTGGACCAGCTCCAACTACTAGTATTTTTTTAATATCTTTTCTTTTTGGCATTTTGTTTTATCTCATTAATAAATTGGTCAAATAAATATTGGCTATCCTGAGGTCCTGGGTTTGCCTCTGGATGGTACTGTACTGAAAATACTGGTTTATTTTTTAATCTAATTCCTTCAATAGAATTATCAAACAATGATTTGTGTGTTATAATCACGTTTTTAGGCAAACTTGATTTTATAACCTCGAACCCATGGTTTTGACTTGTGATTTCAACTTTGTCAGTTAAAATATTTTTGACTGGATGATTTGCCCCTCTATGTCCAAGTTTCATTTTTTTTGTCTTAGCATTTAAAGCCAAAGCTAAAAGTTGATGGCCTAAACAAATACCAAATATAGGTATGTTTAAAATTATTAGTTTTTTGATAACGCCTACTGCATACTTTCCTGTTGCTGCAGGATCACCTGGGCCATTAGACAAAAAAACCCCATCTGGATTTAATTTAATTATTTTATCGACACTTGTATCACATGGAACTACTGTGATCTTGCAATTATGATTTGAAAAATACCTTAAAATATTTTTTTTTATTCCATAGTCTATCGCAACAATTTTAAAAATATTGTTTTTATTTTTCTCAAATCCAATGTCTTTTTTCCAAGTTTTAAAATTGTTCCAGTTATATTTTGATCTAGTTGATACATTTTTGGCTAAATCTAAACCGTTTAAACCATGCCATTTTATAGATTGATTTAAAAGTTTTTTTATATTGAACTTTCCGTTTTTACTTTTTTTAATAGTTCCTTTTGGTGCACCTTTGTCTCTGATAAAATTTGTTAAACTTCTAGTGTCAATACCAGTCAAACCAACAATCCGATTTTTTTTTAGCCATACATCTAGGTTTTTTAAGGATCTGTAATTTGAAGGGCTTGTTATTTCAGCATTAAATATTACCCCTTTTGTCCATATTTTATCCGATTCATGATCCTCTTGATTAGTCCCTACGTTTCCAATGTGAGGAAATGTAAAATTAATTATTTGTTCTGAATAGGAGGGGTCAGAAATTATCTCTTGGTATCCGGTTATTGAAGTATTGAAACAGACTTCACCTGTAGCTTCTCCCTCGTGACCAAGGCCTATACCCCTAAATACTTGCCCGTTTTCAAGAACTAAAATACCAGATGATAATTTTGATTTTTTGTTGGAATTAGTTTTCTGTTTTTTTTTCAATTACAACTCATGAGTTAAAGGTTAATACAATAAAACCTATTTTTCCGCAACAGATGTAATATAATTTTTCTTTCAAAATACAATTTTTTCTTTAAAAAATTTTGTATAAGATATTGTTATGTCACTAAAATCTAAAATAGAAAATGATTACGGAAATTCCTTAAAATCAAAAGATAAAATTGAAATATCAACTTATAGGTTAATATTATCTGGTATTAAAGATTTAGAAATTTCCAATAGATCTGGTCCAAAAAAAAAGGATACTGACGATAATGACGTAAAACAACTAATTAAAAAAATGATTAAACAAAGAAACGAATCAATCGATATTTATAAAAAAAATAACAGAGCAGATTTACTAGCTGTAGAAGAGAAAGAGGTAAACATTTTATCTTCTTATCTCCCTAAACAATTAAGCGATGATGAAACAAAAGATGTATGTAGAAAAATGATTAATGAGACTAACGCGCAAAACATTAAAGATATGGGAAAAGTTATGGGGATACTGAAGAAAAATTATTCTGATAACTTAGATTTCTCAAAAGCAGGTGCAATTTTAAAAGAAATGCTTAATAAATGATGAAATATCCAAAGGAATATTTAGACGAAATAAAAACAAGATTAAAAGTATCAAATGTAGTTTCTAAATATGTCCAACTTAAAAAAAGAGGAAAAGAATTTGTCGGATTATCGCCTTTCAAAAATGAAAAAACACCATCATTCACTGTAAATGATGATAAAGGATTTTTTCATTGTTTTAGCACATCAGAACATGGAAATATATTTGACTTTTTGATGAAAACACAAAATCTCAAATTTGGGGAGGCTGTAAAAACTTTAGCCTTACAAGCAGGAATGAGACCTTATACTTTTTCAAAAGCAGATGAGGAAAGAGAAAAAGCATGGAAAGAATATACAGGTATATACAGTGAATATGTAAACTTCTTTCATAAAGAATTGATAAATAATTCTGATTGTAAAAATAGTTTAGATTATCTTAAAAATAGAAAATTAAGTTTAGAAACGATCAAAAGTTTTAAATTAGGTTATGTAAAAAAGGATTTAAACCTATTTTATGATTTAGAAAAAAAATTTGGGAAAAAATCAGTTAAGGAATGTGGTATTTTTTATTTTGACGAAAAAAAAAATAATTATGTAGATAGATTTAGAGATCGAATTATTTTTCCTATTAACACAATATCCAATTTGCCAATAGCTATCGGGGGAAGAATTATGCAAAAAAATTCTTTTTTTGCAAAATATATAAACTCACCTGAAACGCAATTTTTTAAAAAAGGAAATAATCTTTATAATATTGATAGAGCAAGACGATTATCCAACATATCAGATCAGATTTTTTTAGTTGAGGGTTATATGGATGTTATTAGTCTAAATAATTATGGAGTTGAAAATTGTGTCGCAAATCTAGGAACAGCACTTACTGAAAAACAGATAGCAATTTTAAATCAGTTTTTTAATGAAATTGTTATTTGTTTTGATGGTGATGAGAGTGGATATAAAGCTGCTGTGCGTGCTGCTGAAAATTCAGTTAAAGAATTGAAACCTGAAAAGCAAATTTCTTTCTTGTTTTTACCTGAGAACGAAGATCCTGATACATTTATTTCTAAAAACGGAAAAGAAAATTTTTTGAAATACTACCAATCGAATAAAATATTAATACACCAATTTTTATTTGAAAATTTAAAAAAACAGTCAAATAATTCCCCTACATCACTTGCAATTTTAGAAAAGAAGTTAAGATATATTAGCAATTCAATAAAAGACCAATATATTAAGAAATATATCTTAGATTTTTTTTTAGGAAAAATTTCCCAACTCACCCCAAATTTAACTAAAAGTAAACAATTTGCAATAAAGCATGTAGCTTCATTAAGTTCAACAAAAAAAATTTACAATGAGTCAATTTCTATTTCAAAAGAACAACTTCAAGAATTTTCTATTTTATATTTAATAATCAATAATTTTAATTTTTTCAAAAAAAATTATGACTTATTGAACGATATCAACCTCATAACTACTGATGGCACGAATATGTTGTTAAAGCTAAAAGAATTAATTTCTTCAAATGAAGAGATAAATTTAAATATGTTACCAGTTGATAGTGAAATGCTGATTAAAATCAATAAGTTTGCATCTGTAAAACATATTTCAGCAAATATTCAAAGAGATGAAAATAAAATTAAAGAAATTTTTTCTGAAATGAAAAATGACTTAAAAAATTTAGTTTTAGAAAGACAAATACTTGAGTTAGAATCGAAGTTTTCTAAGAATATGGATCAATCTACCCTGAATCAGATAATAGAGTTAAAAAAGTTACAAAATAGCAACTAAATATAGAGATTTTTAAATGGATTTTTTTAGAATAGTCTTTATATAAGCTTCTCTAAATTAAAATAAAGTGGAACGAATTATTACAAAATCATTTGCAAGACTAATGGGTCGAGGCATCCACAGAGGCTTTATAACTCATGAAGAGCTTAATAAATCTTTAGGCAAAAGAAATCTTTCAAAGGAAAATTTAGCTCAAGCTTTTTTGCATATTTTAGATGAGAAAATTTCACTGGTAGAAAAAAAATCAGATTTTAAAGTTCTAAAAAAGCGAGATGGACAAAATAAAGAAGAGGGTAAATCAATTGAAAAAAGTGATGACCCAATCAGAATGTATCTCAGAGAAATGGGTGGTGTTGAGCTGCTTTCCAGAGAAGGTGAGATTGCAATAGCCAAAAGAATTGAAGCAGGAAAAGATGTTATGTTGAATGCTCTATCGCAAAGCCCGATAACAGCTCAACAATTTTTTGAGTGGAATGAAAAACTTCAAAATAACGAAATTTTAGTAAGAGAGATCATCGACATAGATACCAATTATATGGAAGAGGAAAATTCCTCAAACTCAATTAAAAAAGATAATAATGACGATAAAAAAGAATCATCAGATAAAAATGATACTGTTAATGAGGAAGAAGATGAATTTAATCCAACTCTTGCAGCAATGGAAAGTGAAATTAAGCCAAAAGTACTAAAAACTATCCAAGATCTTACAAAGGAATACAATAAGCTAATTAAATATCAGAAAGAAAGATTAGATAGTGTTCTACAGTCAAACACATTCAGTAGCTCAAAAGAAAAAAATTATAAAAAAATTGTTGAAAAAATTTTAATTGATATAAAATCATTACAGCTTTCCCCTTCTGTTTTAGAGGAACTTGTACAAAAACATCATAATGAAAATAAAAAAATTATTTCCTTGGAGGGTAACCTTTTGAGACTCGCTGTGGATCATAAAATTTCTAGAAATGAATTTCTAAAATTTTATGTAGGAAATGAAATTAATCCAAATTTGAAAGCATTTCTTGACACTAATTCATCATGGAAACAGTTTTTTCAGAAAAATAAAGATGAATTCAAAAATATAAGGGATCGATTGGTAGAAACAAGTAATCGACTTGGAATATCAGTTACTGAATTTAAAAAATTATTAAGCCGTGTCCAAAAAGGTGAAAAAGAATCTAGAATTGCAAAAAAAGAGATGGTTGAGGCTAATTTGAGATTAGTAATTTCCATAGCAAAAAAATATACAAATAGAGGATTACAGTTCCTTGACTTAATTCAAGAGGGAAATATTGGATTAATGAAAGCTGTAGACAAATTTGAATATAGAAGAGGATATAAGTTTTCTACATACGCTACATGGTGGATCAGACAAGCAATTACTAGATCCATTGCTGACCAAGCGAGAACAATTAGAATTCCTGTACACATGATTGAAACAATAAATAAAATAGTAAGAACCCAGAGACTAATACTTAGTGAATTTGGAAGAGAAGCTACGCCAGAGGAACTTGCGAAAAAACTAAGGATGCCTCTTGAGAAAGTAAGAAAAGTTTTAAAAATTTCAAAAGAACCAGTTTCATTAGAAAAACCAGTTGGTGATGAAGAGGATAGTAGTTTAGGAGACTTTATTGAGGATACAAAAGCATTAGCTCCTTTAGAACAAGCAATAAAATCAAACTTAAGTGAGGCAACAACAAAAATTTTATCAACTCTAACACCTAGAGAGGAGAGAGTATTAAGGATGAGATTTGGCGTTGGAATGAACACAGATCATACTCTTGAAGAAGTGGGATTGCAATTTTCTGTAACAAGAGAAAGAATAAGACAAATCGAAGCTAAAGCTCTCAGAAAATTAAAACATCCGAGCAGGTCAAAACAATTAAAGAGTTTCCTAGAGAGTTAATATGGATTAATGTTTTGCATTAATGCAAAATTTTAAATTAAATAGACAAATTGCACATTTAGCTGTTCTTCAAAGAATAGAACTTTGTGGACCTAATTTAAAGAGATTTAGAAAATTATTAGGAAGATATTTTTTTTCGGTATTTTTATCAAAATATTTTATTAATCTAGATCTAATCTCCAAAAACTACTTTAATTTAATGTATAAAGAATTCTTGTTACTCAAAAACTATATCAATGAGCGTGATAAAGTTTTAAGTATCGGCTCTGGAATAGGAGGCTTAGAGTTAATTATCAATCAAAAATTGAATAATCACATAACTTTTATTGAAAAGAATTATGTCTCAAAAAAAATTAAGTATGGATGGGATAAGAAAAATAAAGAGGCTTACAATAATTTGCATTTATTAGAAAAGTTTTTGTTATGCAATGGTTTTAAAAAAGAAAATTTTGATTTATTTGATTTTGATAAAAAAGAATTGCCTCATACTAAATTTGACGTAATTATCTCATTATATTCATTAGATTATCATTATGAGTTTAATTTGTATAAAGATTATCTTTACAAAGTTATGAGCCCCAAAAGTGTTTTAATTTTTGACACTATTAGACCAGAATTTTTTTATAGTGTCTTTAAAAAAGTTGAAATAATTAAGCAAGATTTAGATACAGTCCATAAATCCAAACGAATTGCATGTAGAGGTTTAAGAGATTAATGAAAAAAGGGATTGAATATAAATTTATAATATTTTTATTTTCCTTAATACCAATTTCAATGATAGTAGGACAAGCCATATCTTTAATTAATATCGTAATTATATCAATTTTTGTGATAATCAAATTAGTGATATTAAAAAACTTTGATTTTACGAAGAATTTATCTTTTATATTATTATTAATTCTTTATGTGTATCTATTGTTTAATACTTTAATTTCACTTGACGCAGGTTATAGTTTTTTAAGAAATTTTGGATTCATCAGATTCATTTTTTTATTTGTAGCTGTAAATTATTTTTTTTTCAATTATAAAAATAATTATACTTTTCTTAAATTTTGGTGTTTCATAGTTTTAATAGTCATCACTGATTCTTATATAGAATATCTTTTTGGAAAAAATATTTTGGGATATGGTCAAGATATTTATTCAGATAGAATAGTAAGTTTTTTCAAAGATGAGCCAATTGTTGCAGGATATTTAAACGGATTTTTCTTTTTAATTATTGGTTACCTATTTGATAAAAAAAATGATCAAAATAAAAATTTATTAAATTTATTGATCATTTTAAGTTTATTATACCTGGTCTGCGTTATCATTACAGGTGAAAGATCCAACACCATCAAAGCAATAATAGGGATGAGTATATTTTATTTTTTAAACAATAAATTTAGTATAAAAAAAAGGATATTTGTTTTTTTCATCTTGATAGTTACAACAACAGTTTTAATATTAAATTCGAATTACCTTAAATACAGATACTTTGACAATATAATTAATCCAATTTTAAATGCAGATAAAAGAGAAAATTTTCTCAAGGAAAATATTTATATAAAACATTATAAATCTGGTTTTGCTGTCTTCAAAAATTACCCTTTATTTGGAGTTGGTAATAAAAATTACAGAATTGAAACAAGAGGTGAAAATCAATATACAAAAGAAAACTATATACCTGATACACATCCTCACCAAATTTATTTTGAATTGTTATCCGAGCATGGTCTCATTGGAACAACAATTATATTATCATTATTTTTCTTTTTGATTTTCAGAAACTTAAAAATCTGTATAGCTTCGAAAAATTCTCTACAACTTGGAGCACTAAGTTTTTTGATAACAAATTTTTTGCCATTATTACCAAGTGGTTCTTTTTTCAGTGATTTGAATATGTCACTTTTTTTTATCAATCTTTCTATTTACATAGCGTCTAATCCCTCATCAAACATATTTAGTAAAAAAATTAAATAGTGAGAATTTTTAATTTAAGTTGATATAATTTTGAAAAAACAGTAAAACAAAACACATAACGGGCCTGTAGCTCAGTTGGTTAGAGCAGTACACTCATAATGTATTGGTCCCAGGTTCGAGTCCTGGCGGGCCCACCAAGAATTATTCTTCAACAAATTTCACTAAACTATCGAATAAAGCTTCTATGCTATTATCATTGCTTTTGATAATTGAAGCAAATTCTTCCTTTTGTGTTCTAGCTAAACTCAAACCCTCAATTATTAAATCTCTGATTAAAGGTTTATCAGGATTTTTGGTGTAAATTCTCCAGTCGATTTTAATTTCAGGTCTGTCATTTGTGGCAACGAGAATACTAGATACAATTGTGTATTTTTCATTTTTTTTATCTTTAGAAATTACATTTATTTTTGGATTTGAATATTCAGATAGACGACTTGAGAAACTTTTAAGAAAGTAATTTTCAAACAATTTTGCATATTTTTCCTTTTGCTCATCTGAAATTTCTTTCCTATATTTGCCCAAAGTATAAAAACCAATCCCCTTTATATCCACAGTATCTTTTGCTAATTCCTGAAGTTCAATCATTTTTTCTTTTTTTGAAATATCTTTGCTTAAAGTATCTGATGCTCTATTTACTGTAGATTGCACAAAAACATCTGGTTCAATTGCATTTGAAAAGTTTGAAAACAGTAAACAAAAAATAAAAAAAAATAAAAAATTCGAGTTTTTACTTATCATACCAATTAGTACAAATTAATTAGATTGAAGATCGTCCCAATCGCTGTCATCTTGCGTATCTATAATTTTATTAGAATTAAATATTTTTTGTTTTCTATCTTGCAGATACAAGCTTCTAACAGACGCATAGAAATCCATTGAATTAGTTTCTAAATTATTAAATGCCTCAAGATTTTTTGATCTAAAATTAACACCATCAGTTCCTTTAGAAATATAGTAATCTGAATCTTTAAAATATTGAGTATCGTTTTTAACTGTTATATTGTACCAAGGATCTCCACCCAAAATACTTACAAGCGTGCCAACACTATCTCTAATGGTTGATGGACCAAGTATTGGTAGCACCAAATAGCATCCATCACCAACACCCCAAGTACCAAGTGTTTGTCCATAATCTTCTTTTTGATAATCTTTCATTAAGCCCATTTGTTGCGCAACATCAAAAATTCCAAAAATACCTATCGTTGAATTAACTGTAAGTCTTGCTGTGTTTAATCCTGCAGCCCTAAGATCTCCTTGCAACAAATTATTTGGAATAGTTACAAGATTAGACAAGTTGCTTAAAACATTGCTTGTTCCTGTCCGCACCGGTAATGGTAATTTCCTATATCCTTTTGCAATTGGTTCAACAATTATCTTGTCCAAGCCCTGATTAAAAGCAAATGTGGCCCTATTTAAACCCTCAAAACAATCTTTCACATCTTCAGCACTGGACCTGTGCGCAAAGGTTGAAATTACGAGTGTCGCAATTAATATGCTCAAAAATTTTTTCATATATAGGCTTTTATAGAGATTATATATAATCTTAAACATAAATATAGTTAAAAAAAGGTCAAATATGCTCAGAAATTTGAGAAAAATATATTCTCCAAACTTTGAAATTAAAAAAAGAAAAAAAAGGGAGATTAAGTCAATTATACTTCATTATACTGGAATGAAAAATGAAAAACTCGCACTAAAAAAATTAACAAATTTTGATTCTAGAGTAAGTTGTCATTATTTTATAACTTATTCAGGTGAAATAATAAATTTAGTACCTGATTTATATATTTCATGGCACGCAGGAAAATCCAAATGGAGAAAAGTTAAATCACTTAATAATAGCTCAATTGGAATTGAAATCGCTAATAAAGGACATAATATTAAATACGAAAATTTTAAAAAAGAACAAGTTAAGTCTATTTTGCTTTTAGTTTCAAAGCTTAAAAAAAGATATAATATAAAAGAAAGTAATATATTGGGTCACTCGGATATATCCCCAGACAGAAAAAAAGATCCAGGAGAAAAATTTCCATGGAATTTAATGCATGAGAAAAAACTAGGTATTTGGCACAATATAAAAAATGCGACTTTAAGGAAATTACGAAATACAAAATGTACTGAAAACGAAAAGAAAAAATTTTTCAAAAATTTGAGAGAAATTGGTTACAATTCAAAAAATAAAACACTACTAGTAAAAGCTTTCCAAAGAAGATTCAGACCAGGCTTGATAAGTGGAAAAATAGATAAAGAGTGTTTAATTATAAGCATTTCCGTCAAAAAAATAAATAAAGATTGAAAATTTTTGTAATTGTATTAAATACAGTCTGCCAGATAAACGACTTGTCGCTTTATAAATTTAAAGAGGAAAGTCCGGGCTCTACAAAGACACGGTGCCAGGTAACGCCTGGCGGGGGAAACCCTAGGGATAGTGCCACAGAAAATAAACCGCCTTAACGAGGCAAGGGTGAAAAGGTGTGGTAAGAGCACACCGGCTAAACTGGTAACAGTTAGCGCATGGAAAACCCCACCGAGAGCAAGACCAAGTAGAGATGACATTGTTTTAACAAAAAACAGTCTTTGGTTAGTCATCAGGGTTGGTTGCTTGAGCTTAAAAGTGATTTTAAGCCTAGATAAATGATAAGTTTAAATGACAAAACCCGGCTTATAGTTTGTCTGGCAATTTCAAAAAATTAATTTATCTTTTTAAAACTACCAAATCATAAAATTCGTCACATAATACTAAGGAAATTCTTCCATAAAATAATATATTGACGTATAGGTTGAAAACCCATATTATCCCATAAATTCCCAAATATGGGATTTTTAAGGAAAAAAGGTTTATGAATTATGTTTTTATCAACCTACGAAAACAGAATAGACAAAAAAGGGAGGGTGTCAGTGCCTGCATCTTTTAGATCTTACCTTTCAAATTTAGGTTATAATGGCGTTGTATGTTTTCCGTCATTCAATAACCAATCAATTGAAGCCTGGCCTCAAAATAGAATTGAAAAAATTTCAAATAGTATAGACGCACTAAATCCCTTTGAAGAAAAAAAAGATTTTTTTGCTACATCAATACTTTCAGAAAGTATTAATTTACAGTTTGATAGTGAAGGAAGAATTTCATTACCATTAAAATTAACGAAACATGCTAAAATTAGAAGTAGTATGTTATTTGTTGGTCAAGGTAAGATTTTCCAAATTTGGGAGCCATCAGCATTTGAAAAATTTAAGGTCCAAGCAAGAAAAAAATCTAATATAAATCGAGCAAGCCTTAAATGGGAAGAGATGGGTGAAAAATAATGAGAAAGATGGAACAAATTATCTTAATGCAAAAGATAGAAAATCTACAAAACAATTGTTTAACCGCAATGGAAAAAACTATTAAAGGTACTTGGGCATATAATTTTTGGACTGACACTTTCGATAAATTAGAGAAAAACTACAAATCAATAAAAAATGGAGAGGGAAAAAATGACTATAAATTTTAAAGCACCAGATATAAAAGAGCTTAAACCAAGAATTCTAGTATTAGGTGTAGGTGGTGCAGGTGGTAACGCAATAAACGAAATGATTGAAAGCGGAGTAGAAGGCGTAGAGTTTATTGCAGTAAACACTGATGCTCAAGATCTTAAAGCTAGTATGGCTAAGCAGAAAATTCAAATTGGATTAAACTTAACAAAAGGATTAGGAGCTGGGGCTAAATTAGAAATTGGACAAGCTGCAGCGGACGAGTCTTTAAATGAAATAATTGATTTATTAAAAGGTGCAAACATGGTTTTTATTACCGCAGGCATGGGTGGTGGAACAGGAACTGGCGCTGCTCATGTTATAGCTAGAGCTGCCAAGGAGTTGAATATATTAACAGTTGGAGTTGTTACTTTACCTTTTCTATATGAAGCACCATCAAGAATGAGAAGAGGTCAACAAGGGCTTGAAGAATTACGAAAGCATGTTGATACTATTATAGTAATTCCTAACCAAAACTTATTTAAAATTGCAAACGAAAAAACAACCTTTAAAGAGTCATTTAAATTATCAAATAATGTTTTAAGATACGGTGTTCAAAGTATTACTGACTTAATGGTCAAAGAGGGTCTAGTAAATTTAGATTTTGCAGATGTAGAAACAGTTATGAGCTCAATGGGTAAAGCCATGATGGGCACAGGTGAAGCGGAGGGAGAAGGTAGAGCTAGCAAGGCAACTGAAATGGCATTAAATAATCCTTTAATTGACGATTACTCACTGAAAGGTGCTAAAGGTCTTCTTATAAATATTACTGGTGGAGAGGATTTAACATTATTTGAGGTAGACGAAATAGTAAACAGGATAAGATCAGAGGTTGACCATGTCGCAGAAATTATTATTGGATCAATAACCGACCCTTCTTTAGATGGAAAAGTAAGAGTTTCTATAGTTGCAACAGCTTTAGATGGACAACAACCGGAGTCAAAATCAGTGATAAATATGGTTCATAGAATACAAAATAGAAATCCAGGTTACTCGGATTTTTCTGCAATGAATCAATCCCCACCTTTTGGTTTTCAAAATAATCATTCAAATCATGTTACAGAGGGGGCAACAGCTCTTAAATCTGAAGCTGATACAATAAGCGAAAATATTAAAGACCAAGAAATTGATCAAAGTATAAACATAAATTCTGATGTTGGAGCAGCAGAAACACTACTTCATGAAGAAGAGCACAGTCTTGTTTTGAAAAATGAAGTTAAAGAGACTAATGGACTAGAAAATTTCGGTTTAGATGAGGATACTCCAGATTTATTTGAAAATAATTCTTCAGAAGAGACTCATAAAGAAACATCAGTCTTAGAGAATGAAAATTCTGATGAGGAAGAATTTGAAATCCCGGCATTTTTAAGAAGACAAAAAAATTAATGATCTTCGTAAAAATAGATGAATGCCACCATTTTATCGAATAGTGAAAAACACTATCCGGTATTGCTAAAAGAAATTCTTAGCATTATTTCCCCTCAAAATGGTGGCACATTTATTGATTGTACTTTTGGCCAAGGGGGTTATTCAAAAGAATTTTTGAAATTTAACAAAACTAAGGTCATAGCAATTGACAGGGATCATGAAAGCTCAGTTATTGCAAATCAAATTAGACAGCAGCATAAAGATCAATTTTCATTTTTTATCAAAAAATTTAGTGAAATTGATAAAATTAAAATTGAAAATTCTAAAATCAAAGCTGTAATATTTGATCTTGGTTGTTCTTATACTCAGATTAAAGATCCAAAAAAAGGTCTAAGCTTTGAGAGTAAAGGTGCGTTAGATATGAGGTTAGGTTTAAATAATTTTTCAGCAGATGATGTTATCAATAAGTTAAGCCAAAAAGATTTAGAACTTATATTTAAATATTTTGGAGAAGAAAAAGATAGCAAAATAATATCAAAAAAAATTGTCAATCAAAGAGTCAAATCAAACTTAAATACACAACAACTCGTAAGCATTATTAATTCAGTTAAGAAAAAAGGTGGCAGAACAAATAATGCAACAAAAATTTTTCAGGCCATTAGAATATTTGTAAATAAAGAAATAAGTGAATTGATTTATGGCCTTATCAAATCTGCAAAAATTCTAGATATAGATGGTAAGCTTTGCGTAGTCTCGTTTCATTCATTAGAAGATAGAATTGTAAAATATTTTTTTAAAAGTTTGTCTGAAGATAAAAAAATTTCGAGATATATTCCAGAGGCGCAAAATCAAAATAAATTATTTAAGTTAGATTTAAAAAAGCCAATATATCCTGGATCAAAAGAGATAAATTCCAATAGACCGTCTCGATCTGCAAAACTAAGGTATGCAATAAAAAAGAACAATCTAGTTGATTTTGAGAGAGATTTTTTAAAAAAATTTTCAAAACTTTTGGAAATTGAAAATTTATCAAAAAAATTATGAAAAATTTTTTAATTTCATTAAGTCTAATTATTTTAATTTCATTAATAGCTATTATTAAAACCTCTTCAAAAAAAATTGAAGAAAAGACATTTATTTTAAATGAAAATCTTAGCTTATTGAAAAAAAAATATGAATTAGTTTTGTTGGAACATACTTATTTAAGCAATCCATCTAGATTAATAAGTATTATGAAAGAAAATAAAGGTGATGAATATATCTACTTAAATGTAACAGAATTAAAAATTATAGATAAGAAAAATGATTGAAAATAAAGAAAAAAAAATTTATCTCAGAGATTTCAACGATGAATTTTCTTTCTCCAAAAAATTACATAAAAAAAATATTTCTTTCAACAGAATAGCTTTTATTTTTTTCTGTTTTTTGTTCATTTCAAGTATTTTTTCTGTAAAAATATTTTATTACGGGTCTATCTCTAAAAAAGAATCATCTCAAAAAAAAAATAGTCAAAAGAGTGATATAAGATCAGATATCATTGATACAGATGGCAATATTTTAGCAAAAACTGTATTTACTAAAAATGTAGGCATTAATCCTAAACTTGAGAATGATAAAAAAAAACTTTTTATAAAATTAAAGTTACTCTTTCCAGAATTAGATATGGAAAATTTTAACAGAAAATTCGACAAAAGAAATTTTTTTTATATAAAAAAAAAATTGACTCCTGAAAAATATGATCAAGTAAGAATGCTTGGCGAAAAATCAGTAATTGTTGAGCAAAAAATTTCTAGAATATATCCGCATGAAAATTTATTTAGTCACGTACTAGGACAAATAGATGACGATAATAACGGAATTTCAGGCATAGAAAAATCTTTAGACGGGGATCTTAAAGAATTAAATAAAAAATTAAAATTGACATTAGATACAAACATTCAGTTTTTAGTAAGAAACGAACTAATTAATTTTGAAAAAATATTTAAATCCCAAGGTAGCGCAGCCCTATTAATGAATATTAACAGTGGAGATATTCTTTCATTAGTATCTTTGCCTGACTTTAATATAAATAAAAGAGAGGAGATTACCGATACAAAATTTATTAATAGGATAACTAAAGGTGTATATGAGTTAGGATCAATTTTTAAAACATTTACATTAGCCGGAGCTTTAAATGAGGGAATAATTAATATTGATACAAACTTTAAAAATTTACCAAAATCTATCTTCTGCGCTGGAAGAAAAATCTCAGAATATGATATGGAAATACCTTCGACATTAACAGCAGAGCAGATTTTAATTAGATCTGGGAATATTGGGTCAGTTAGAATAGCTCAAAAAATGGGAATTGAAAAAACTAAAAAATTTTTAGATTCTTTGGATCTTTTAACCCCGATAGAATTTGACTTAGGTGAAATTGGCAAGCCATTATCATTTAAATGGGGAAAATGTAAATTAGCAACGGTTTCATTTGGTCATGGAATTTCGACAACTCCTTTGCAGGTTGCTACTGCTTACGCAATTATTTCAAATGGAGGTTTTAAAATAAAACCAACTTTAATAAAAAAGCAAAAAAATATCAAAATGAAAAAAATCTTAAATGATGGTGTTTCAATCAATATAAATTCAATTTTGAGAAAAATTGTTTCAACAAAAGAAGGTACAGCAAATTTAGCAAATGTCGAAGGTTATAGTGTTGGGGGAAAAACTGGAACAGCACAAAAAATTGAGAATGGAATATACACCACAAAGAAAATAAATACTTTTGTGTCAATCTTTCCAATTGATAAACCCAAATATGTACTTTTAGTTTTACTAGATGAACCAAAGACAAATAGTGAGTATGTCTATAATTATAGAGATGGTAGCGGTATTAAGTATAAAGGAACTCCATTTAACACAGCAGGCTGGACTACAGTTGAGGTAGCAGGCAAAATAATAGAAAAAATTGGGCCTATTTTAGCCACAAAATATGACGATTTTTATTAATTGAAATGCTAATTGGTAATTTTTTTAAAAAAATTAATCCTGAATTTAAAAACCATTATTTTTCAGGTATAAATTTTAATAGTCAATTATGCAAAAAAAATGATATTTTTTTTGCAATAAAGGGAAATCAATTTGATGGAAATAAATTTATTTTTGATGCAATATCAAGAGGGGCAAAAACAATTATTCATGAAAAAAAATTTCAAGGCTTTAAAAACGGTATACTATATTTAAGTTTAGTCAATGTAAGAAAAGGTTTAGCTGAATTATCATACAAGCTATTTAATCCTAAAATAAACAATTTAATTGCAGTAACAGGTACAAATGGAAAATCTTCTATTTGTAACTTTTATTTTCAAATTTTAAACCTGAATAAAAAAAAAGTTGCATCTTTAGGCACTTTAGGCATCAAAACTCAATCAAAAAACTTCACAGCACCGAATACCACCATGGATTCTTTGCAACTATCTAAATATCTTAAATTTTTATCAGACAAAAAAATTGATAATGTAATTCTGGAGGCATCTAGTCATGGACTGAAACAACATAGACTAGATGGTTTAAAGTTTAAAAAGGGAATATTTACAAATTTATCTCATGATCATTTAGATTATCACAAAAGTTATAATGATTATTTAAATGCAAAACTTTATCTTTTTAAAAATTTACTAAGTGAAAGAGCAACTATCATAACTGACAAAGATATACCTGAATACAAAAATATACTTAAAATATCAAAAAAAAAAAAAGTCAATTTAAAGACAATTTCAAAGCAATATGGTCTTATCAAAGTTTTAGAACATAAGTATATCGGCGAAAAGCAATACTTAAAAATAAAATATAAAAATTTTAAATGCTCTTTTTACTTAAATTTGATCGGTAAAATTCAAATCAAAAATTTATTTATGGCAATCTTGGCTGCAGAAAGCAGAAGTCTCAAATTTAAAAAAATTGTTAAAGTCCTAAGTAGAATTAAGCCAATCAATGGAAGGTTAGAAAAAATAGGAAAATTAAAAAATAAAGCAATTTGTATATTAGATTATGCACATACTCCTGATGCATTGGAACTATGTTTAAGAAACATCAAAGAACAATTTGTTAATAAAAATATTTCTATTGTCTTAGGTTGTGGTGGAAACAGGGATTATTCAAAAAGGTCGATTATAGGAAAGATAGCCAATAATTATTGTGAAAAAATTTATTTAACTGATGATAATCCTAGATATGAAAATCCTAGAAAAATAAGAAGTGATATAAAAAAAAGAATTAATAAAAATAAACTATTTGAAATTCCAAATAGAAAAAAAGCTATAGCGAATGCTGTAAACAATTTAAACTCAAACGATATATTAATTGTAGCTGGAAAAGGTCATGAAAATATTCAAGATTTTGGTAAAAGAAAAATAATTTTTTCAGATAAGGATATCATTCTAAGTTCAATTAAAATAAAAAATAAGTCTCTCTCTAATAATTTCAAAGTAAATATTTTAAAGGAACACAAAGAGGCAAAAAAAATTATTAATTCTACTAAATTAAATAAAGCCTCCATAAATTCAAAACATATAAAAAAAAATGATATCTTTTTTGCAATAAAAGGAAAAAATAATGATGGCAATGCATTTATAGGAGAGGCAA
>CACPBW010000015.1 GCA_902632275.1 uncultured Pelagibacteraceae bacterium
TAATCTGATTTTTTTGGTTTATTACTTTGCTTGAAATCAATACATACTTCTTGACCCATAAATTTACCAATTAGATCAGCAGTTCCAGCATATTTTTCTGGATAAAAAACAGTTTCTTCAATTCCATAAATTTCTTCTAACTTTCCCTTAATTCCTTTCTCAATTATTTCTTTCGCCATAATTTTATATTGCTCATTGCTTTCAAAAAAACTTTCATTCACTCTACCCTTTAAATAATCTTCAATATATAAATGCATAGATGAGCCTCTTGAGGATGCTTCAGTTTTAATTCTATTTGCTTCTTTATAACCAACACGCTGTTTCCATAATTCGAGTGATGCTTTATCCTCTTCTGATTTAGTGGCCGAAAGTATAGATGTTACGCTTGGAAGCTTTTTATCACCAAATAAGTACTTTCTAAAACCATCTTCATTTGAACGAGAAGATTTAGGATAATTAAACTTGTTATTCCACTTCATCTAATGCTTATATTGTTTATTTATATTAAAATGAAATTAATTTTTAAGTTGTTTTGATCTTTCTGCAAATTTTTCAACATTTTCATTTTTTGTAGCAATTTCAACTTGCTCGGGATCTTTTATATTTTCTAAAGTTCTTGAAATAGATCTCGCATCTTTACCAAAGTTATCAACCACAGTCATTGCCTCTTCAAGTTTTTTTCTTAACAACAATATGTTATCAAAGTGTTTCGAAAAACGTGTCGAAATGATTTTTAAATCGTCGTAAATCTGAGTAGCATGTTTTTGAACTTTTAGAGTTTGAAAACCTAAGTGAAAAGACTGTATTAATGCACAAATTGTATTTGGTCCTGCAATTGTAACTTTGTATTTTTTTCTTAGTTCCTCCATTAAAAGTTCCTTGGTTTTCGGATCTCTGTAACTTGCTAATTCAGCATAAAGTCCTTCGGTAGGAACGTAGATAATCGCAAAATCGCAAGTTATTGGCGGATTTATATATTTTTGATTAACAGCTTTTGACTTCGACCTAAACGCAGAAGCCAATTCGTTTCTAGCAGATGATAATGCTTCTTTATCTTTATTTTGAAAAGCTTCATCAACTGCCTTATATTTTTCAATAGGCCAATGGCTATCTATAGGGCACAATACATCATTTTGAAGTTTGACCGCGAACTCAACTAAATCTCTTGTTTCATCTGGTTTCATTTTAGCATTCGCAATGAATTGCGAAGACGGCAGTAAATCCTGAAGCAAATTGGCTAGTGAAAATTCGCTCAAACCTCCATACTGCTTAACCCCCGCCAAAATTCTACTAAAGTTTGATTGTGAATTTTGAATATCCTCAACTTGTTTATTAAAAGAGGCTACTTTTTCATCTACCCTTGATAAAGTTCCCGTCATATCTTTTGCAACTTCTTTACTCATATTACTAAAAGACTCGTTAAGTGAAATTTTTAATCCTGTGATATCATCCTTAATTTTTGATAGTTCTGTAAAATCTTCTTTATTTGAGTTTTTCTGAAGTTTAAAAAATAAGTAAACGTTAAAAAACAATACAGCCGCTACTAAAATAATTATTAATATATCCATGATTCTATTATATGAGATAATATAGAATAAAATGGAATTAGTAATTAAATTATTTGTATTAATAAGTTTAATATTAGCTTTATACGTGTCGATACGTAATTTTGATGTCTTAAAAATAATATTAATATATTTTAAAGATTTATTGTTTAGAAAATAACTTTATTAAACCCTGCAACCCTTTTTTACTTTTTGATTTTTTTGAGCTAAGTAAGCAAGCTTGTGACTTAAGTATTTCGCCGTCACTTAAAGGTCTAAGGTGATTTTTTTTCATTGTCGTACCTGTGCTAGAAATATCGCTTATCAACATAGCGGTATCCATTGCGGGCATTAATTCTGTACTTCCTAAAGATTTTACAATAGTGAAATTTGTTACGCCTCGTTTGTACAAAGCATCACGTGTAAGATTTGGATACTTCGTACCAATACGAATTAGTTTTTTATTTTTTCTTCTATAATCTTGTGCAACTTCATCTAAATCTAAAGTTGTGAAAACATCGATAAATTCGTTTCTAACAGCTAGCTGCAAAGTAGCAAAGCCAAATTTAAGTTTCTTTTCAACTTTTATATTTTTTTGAATATTTATCTCAGACTCCTTCAATAGATCAAAACCACTTATTCCTAGATCAATATTTCCTAGAGATAATTGATCAATAATTTCTCTAGCATGAAGAAATAATACTCTTATATTTTTTCTACCCTTAATTTTGGCTACCAGCCCTCTTTCACCATCTTCTGTGTAAATTTTTAAATTATTTTTTCTGAAAATTTTTTCAGATTCTTCTTTAAGTCTTCCTTTTGAGACAATACCTATATTAATAATATCTTTATTCATAAACTCCTAAATTTACTGCTGCTCCAACTGCTGGTATTTTTCTAAGACCTAAATTTTTTGAGGACAAGTCATTATATCTTCCGCCTGCAATAAATGTTTTTGTCTTACCTTTTATTTTTACATCTATTGAAAATATAAACGAGCTGTAAAACTCCACCTCCCTACCTCTGCCACTCGATGTTGAAAATTCAAATTTAAGATTTTTTTGAAATGTTGAAATTGGAAAAAATTCTTTTGCGACAGAAATATTTATATTATATTTTTTATAAAAATCGTTCAGTTTTTTTGGTGCATCTTTTAAAGGACACTTAATTTTTAGAAATTCTTTAATTATCTTTGAACTTATTTTTCCTGTTTTAGTTAATCTTGGATCGTAAATTTTTCTTTCATATCGTCCAATTATTTCCTCATATGTTCGTCCGGCAATCATTTTTTTAGGGTTTTGTTTTTTCATTTTCAAATATGTTTTGTTATCTTCGGCAAGAATGAAGGGGTCTATATCTGAATTACTATCTAACCTTTTTAGTAACTGTGAAAAATATTCTTTATTCCAATAAAATTTGATAAGACGGTCCTTCCATCTTTGGGGTATAGAAAGTTTTTGAATTAATAACTCGAATAACTTAAAATTACCAATTTCAACTTTAGCTTTTTTAAAACCTGTTTTTTTTAAAACTTTAATGGATGTATCTATTATTTCTTTATCATCTTTATTTTCATCTTTAGATGAAAAAATTTCCATACCTATTTGGTTTATTAAAATATTTTTCTTATTATAAGATTTTCTAAATGCACTGCCCGTATAAAACACCTTTTCCTTACTAAATCTGTTTCCCTGAGCGTATCGTAATACTGAGGAAATTGTTAAATCTGGTCTTAAACATAACTCTTCGCCGTTTGAGTTATAAAATGAAAATAGATATTTTCTAAAATTTTCACCCGATCTTTGCAAAATGTATTTGGTTTCCAAAACAGAGTCGAGTTCAATTTTGTTAAATCCCTGCGATTTAATTAATGCTAGGATTTTGTTAGACGAATTTTTTGATTTCATTGATTAAGTTTTCTTTTGGAATTGTAATTTGATTGTTTTCTCCTTTTGCACCTAGCAAATTTTTTAGTGTAATAGTATTTTCTTTAAACTCGTTTTCTCCACAAATTACCGCTACTGGACATCCTCTTTTATTTGCATAAGTTAGTTGCTTTCCAAGATTTTTTTCACTATCTAAAAAAATTTCAGAGTTAATTCCGTTATCTCTTAGAATTTTGAGTATTTCGTAATAGTTCTTCAGGTATTTTTTATCCATTACGCAAACAATTGCTGGTTTCTTGCTATAGACTTCTATTTGTCCTAACTGCAAAATTGCAAACAATAGTCTGTCAACTCCAATACTAAATCCGGTGCCTGGAATATCTACTCCTTTAAACCTTGATATTAGCTTGTTGTACTGACCACCTGAACAAATGCTGCCGATATCAACTTCCTTGCCCTTATTGTTAGTAATTTTGAATTTCAGATTAGTTTCAACACAGAATCCGTCATAATATGCGAGACCTCTTACAATTGTAAAATTAGTTTTAACTTGATCGCTATAATCTCCATAACTTAAAATCTCATATAATTGCTCAATTTCGTTGATGCCTTCTAGAGTGAGTGAATTTTGAAAATTTTTCTTTAGTTCTTTTAGGTCTTTAATTTTTAAAAAACCAATGATTTGAGATGCTTGATCATCGCTTAAATTCGCACCTTTTGTAACTGCGCCGCTTTTATCTTTTCTTTCTTTTTTCAATAAATCCTCAACACCTTTTAGTCCAAAACCTGGTTTATCAAGCTTATCTATTGCTCTCATAACTTTAACTTGTTTTTCCTCTGGAATTTTTAAGTCTTGTATTAAACCCTGGATTATTTTTCTATTACTCACATTAATTATAAATTGATCTTTTTTAAGTCCACAATTTATTAAAGTGCTTGCTATTAAATTGCATAATTCTGCATTTGATTGTGCTGAATTTACGTTTCCTACTATATCGCAATCTGCTTGTGTAAATTCTCTGTAACGAGCGTTACCCGCTTTTTCGTTTCTAAAAACATTTTGTATGGCATATCTTTTGTATGGAAGGGGTAGTTGTTGATTGTTCTGTGCAACAAATCTTGCTAGAGGACTTGATAAGTCATATCTAAGTGTAATATTTTTTTCTCCATCATTAAAAGTAAATACATCTGACATAGGATTGCTATCGTCATCAGCTAGAAATGATCCAATATTTTCACTAATTTCAAAAGATGGTGTTTCTAATGGTTCAAAACCATATTTTATAAAATTTTCCTCTATATACTTAAGAAGTTTCTTTTTGAGGTATAATTTTTTTTCCCATCTATCTTCAAAACCTGTGGGTAGTCCAGGTATAAGCTTTATATTTTTTTCCATTTTTTGGTACCCTGGCTTGGGATCGAACCAAAAACTAAAGTTCCACAAACTTTCGTGATAACCATTTCACCACCAGGGCCTTTCTTTATTTTATACTAATTATCGTTAATTTTAAATTTATAATATGATTAAATTGCTAGCGAGCAGCCAGCATGAAAATGATGTCTGTGAGTATTGGCGATTTTGTAAATCGAATTAATCATGTTCGAGTTAATTACCTGAAAAAATTTTAAATGCAACACTTAATTGTATAGGGATATGGAATTTAACCACTCATCCCTATTACAATTATTGATTTTTAGAAAATTAAGATTTTTTTTGAAGTTTAACAGCCGAAGGTCCTTTAGGGCCATCTTCTATTTCAAATTGTAGTTCGTCACCTTCATTTAGGAAACGAAGTCCTGCTTCTCTTACTGCGCTTGCATGAACAAACACGTCCTTTTCTTTGTCTTCTCTCTCAATAAAGCCGTAGCCCTTTTTACCGTTGAACCACTTGACCTTCCCGTTTAATGTACTCATACTTATTTTACTCTTTCTTCTTATTGTTTACTTATAGCTAAATTAGCTGAAGACTAGTTATTAGATTTTAAAATTTAATGCAAGCGTTTAATTTTGATTTGAGGTGGGTCCCCCTGGAAACGAACCAGGTCCTAACGCTTTTCAGGCGTTCGTGCGCACCAGCTACACCAGAGACCCATAAGTTAAAATCTAAATATTATTCTTCCTTTTGTTAAATCGTAAGGTGTAACCTCTACAGTTACATTATCACCTTGAAGAACTCTAATTCGGTTTTTCCTAAGCTTACCAGCCGTGTGGGCTGTCACTATATGATTATTCTCTAGCTTAACTCTGAACATAGCATTTGGAAGAAGATCAATAACTTTACCTTTGAACTCTAATAAATCTTGCTTTGACAAACTTAGTTTCTCCTCATTCTAGATTTTATACTTTGAGTATGACCATATAATTGTTCAAACTCCGAAAGAGTTATAGCTGGATTTCCGATTTTTTCTACCCCTAATTTACTTAAAGTTACAATTGATATTTTTTTAGTAAATTCATTTAAATTTAAACCTGAACTAAATTTTGCTGATCCAGCAGTTGGTAGAACATGATTAGTTCCAACTGTATAATCTGATATACTCATTGGAGTATTTGGTCCATTGCATATACTTCCAGCGTTTTTTATCTGTTTTTCATACCTTTTAAAATTTTTTACATTGAGCTCTAAATGTTCTGGTGCTATTTCATTTATTACTCTAATTATTTGATTATCATTTTGTACTAGAACAAATAAACCATTTTTTCTTAATGACTTTGTGGCTATTATTTTTCTTGGTAAATTGCTTAAAATTTTTTTAATTTCCACTAGAACTTTTTTTATCAAATTTTTATCTTTAGTAACTAAAACACATTGACTATCTGGATCATGTTCTGCTTGTGAAACTAAAGATGATGCAACTTGAGATAAATCTGAATTTTTATCAGCGAGTACACATATTTCAGATGCACCGGCATGCATTGTTTCTGTTCCCAAAATCTTTCCAGATAGTTGTCTTTTAGCTTCTGCTACATACTTATTACCTGGTCCAACAACTTTATTTACTTTTTGAATAAATGCTAAACTTGCAATAGCTTGTGCTCCACCCATTGATAAAACTTCTTTTATACCCAATTTTTTTGCAGCATACAGAACTGCGGGATTTAATTTATTATTTATTTTTGGAGTAGCTAATACAATTCTTTTTACGCCAGCAATTTTAGCAGGAATACAATTCATTAGTAAAGTTGAAGGTAAGTTTCCAGGAACATATACTCCTACAGTTTCAATTGGAACAGATTTATATTCTAGTTTGTTTTTATATTTATCTATAAATTTTATTTTTTTAAAATTTTTAACTTGTAGTTTATGGAATTTTAAAATCCTTTCATATGCATAATCGATAGCTTTTTTTACATTTTTGTCTAAATATTTTATTGAGTTAGTAATTTTTTTTTTTGATAAGTTGATCTCTTTATTTTTTGAATATTTATACTCATATTTTTTAAGAGCTTTTAAATTATTTTTTTTTATGTCATTTATAATTTTCTTTACAAGATTAGCTTCAGAATTATTTGAATTCCTTCTTTGATTTAAGAAACTAAGCAACTTATTATGTCCTGATCCTTGACTGTATTTTATAATTTTAATCATTTTTTATATTTTGATCCTCTAATACCACTTCTATTATTTCTGCTGTTAATGTTATAATTCCATTATCTGAAAATAATAGTGTTATTTCATAATTTTCATTATTTTTAAAAAGGTTAATTGCAAATAATTCCATAAAAGAATCCGTGTTTGCATGATCAATATTTTTTGATTTTGATCTTTCTATATATTCAAATTTAACTACACTTTTTACTATTTCTTCAGAATTTTCTTTTTCTCTAGCAATTCTTTCAATTAAAAATAAAAATATTTTATTTTTTGGCAAATACTTAATATCATCAATTTTTATTTTTCCACCCTCACAACATGCCGAAATTACTTTTAAATCTTGCGCTGATTGGGCGATTATTTTTTTAAGATATTTTTTAGCCATTAAGATAATCTTTTAATTTTTACACCCACTTTTTTAAGTTTATTTTCTATACCCTCGTAACCCCTATCTAAATGGTAGATCCTATTAATAATTGACTTTCCTTTTGAAACAATTGCTGCAATTACTAATGCAACCGAAGCTCTTAAATCACTAGACATTAATTCAGCACCCTCTAAATTTGAATTTCCTGCAATTATCGCTTTATTTTTAATTACCGATATTTTAGCTCCTAGTCTTTTCAACTCACCAATATGAGTAAATCTGTTTTCAAATATTTTTTCTTTGATAACAGATCTGCCGTCAGCTTTACATAGCAGAGCCATAAACTGTGCTTGTAAGTCAGTTGGAAAACCATCGTATTCTTTAGTTTCTAAAAATTTTATATTTTTTATTTTTTTTGGTCCTTTAATGAAAATAGTTTCACCAGATGTTTTTATATTCGCCCCAATTTTTTTTAAAAGTTTAATTTCTGTATTAATTATTTTAGGATTTAAACCATAAATTTTAAGCTTTCCTTTTGAAATTGCAGCCAGAACACAAAAAGTACCACATTCAATTCGATCTGACATAACTGAGTAACTTATGCTGTTCAATTTTTTAACTCCTTTAATTTCAACAGATCTTTTTCCAGTCCACTTAATTTTTGCACCCGCTTTATTTAAAAAATTTGTTAAGTCAAATTTAATTTCTGGTTCAATAGCACAGTTTTTTAATATTGTTGTTCCTTCAGCAAGCGTGGCTGCAAGAATTGCATTTTCTGTTGCACCCACTGAAATTTTTGGAAATTTAATTGTTGATGCTTTTAAACCTTTTTTAGCATTTGCGTAAATATATCCTTTTTTAATTTTATGCTTCATTCCAAGTTTTGCCAAAGCGTTAAGATGGAAATTTACTGGTCTAGCACCAATTAAACATCCTCCGGGAAGCGATGTTATTGCTTTTTTATATTTAGATAAAAGTGGACCAAGGACTAAAATCCCAGCTCTCATAGTTTTTACAAGAGAGTAAGAGGCAAAAGTTTTGATCTTTTTTTTTTTAATTATAACAGAACTTTTGGTATTATTTTTTTGGACATCAAAACCAAGAGATTTTATTAAATCTAACATTGTAGAAATATCTTTTACATTGGGTAAATTTTTGATTTCTACTTGTTCATCAAAAAGTATTGTAGCTGCTAAAATAGGTAGCGAAGCATTCTTGCTGCCTGAAAGTTTTATTATTCCCTCAATTTTACACGGACCATTTATAATAAATTTGTCCATAACTAGACTTTGGGTAATGTAACCCCTTTTTGGTCCATATATTTACCCTCACGATCAGAGTATGTGGTCTCAGGTTTTTCATTTCCCTTTAAAAAAATAAATTGGCATGCCCCTTCATTTGCGTATATTTTAGCTGGTAAAGGTGTTGTGTTTGAAAATTCAAGTGTAACATTTCCACACCATGATGGCTCTAGTGGTGTTACATTTACTATTATTCCACACCTTGCGTAAGTAGATTTACCAAGACAAATTACTAAAACATCATCTGGAATTTTGAAATATTCTACTGTACTGGCAAGAACAAATGAGTTAGGTGGAATTATGCACTCTGAACCCTTTTTTGTAACAAAACTTGTTGGTTTGAAATTTTTAGGATCAACAATTTCGGTATTTACGTTTGTAAATATTTTAAATTCATTTCCAACACGTGCATCATAACCATAAGAGGATACACCATAAGATATGCTATTACCTCTTATTTGTTTGTCTTCAAATGGTTCGATCATTTTTTGATCTATTGCCATTTTTTTAATCCACTTATCGGACTGGACTGGCATTATTTACTCTTTTTTTTTATTTTTTTTTGGAAAAGTTTTCTTTTTTTTAAATTTCTTTTTAATGCTTGTTCAAGTTTAAGGAGTTTTTCTTTTTTGCTCATTTGTCTTTTTCTGGATTTGTTAAATCTTCAAGAGTAATCGTTTTAGAAATGTCATGCATTTTTGTTTCCCCTTTTTGTTTATCAGAGCCATCTTTTGCGGCCCTTTTTGCTCTTCTTTCGGCAAGCTTTTTTTCTCTTTTGGCTTGCTTTTCCATAGCCTTTGCGCCTCTTGTTGATTTATAATCGTAGTGAATTCCCATGACATTACCTATATTAGAATATAACTTATTTTTATTAAAAATTAAGGCAATAATTTGAAAAAAATTTATTTATACACTATTTATAATTGTGTAATGCCCCTTTAACTCAGGTAGTAGAGTATTTCCATGGTAAGGAAAAAGTCGTCCGTGCAAGTCGGGCAAGGGGCACCGAAATTATTTTTTATAAAATATTTTTCTTAAAAAAATTGTACCAATAATCAATACAAAGAAGGCCCCTAAAGGAATATAAATTTCAGGAGTAGAAATAATATCCATTATTCCAGGTGGTTCTAATTTTTGACCAATAATTGTTTCTAGACCACTTCCAATTGAAACAACCAGAAAAACTTGAGGAATAATACCAATTAAAGTTGCTAGAAAAAAATTCATTAATTTTACATTAAATAGTGTGGGCAATATGCAACTTAATTGCCATGGTATACCTCCAATAAATCTGTATATTAGAAGATAAACAAATTCAGATTTTTTAAAATTTACCTCTAAATTTTCAAACTTATTTAAAAATTTTTCTCTTACAAAATCTTTCAAAAAAAAATTTGCAAAAATGTATAAAAAAGATGCACCAATACTTAAACCTAAGACAACTACAAATGAACCAATCCATTTTCCAAGAATGAAACCTGCCAACAATGAAACAGGAGAACCAAATCCTAAAAATGGAAAGACCCATAATATTGTAAATAACAAAAATAATAGAGATAATATAAAAACGTTATTTTTTTTAATTTTTGAAAAATATTCAATATTATCTTTTATAAACTCATAAGAAGAAAGCTCTTGCAAACTAAATTTAGAAAATAGGTAATAAAGAAATATACCCACAATAATGAGATAAAATAAACCAATATATATTTTAATTTTTTTTACTTTTTCCATAAATTTTAATCGTAAATGCAAAATGTTCTATTTGCTATTTATATATTTAATTATTATAAAGAGCGAAATTTATTAGAAAATTAAACCATATTTTATGAAAAGAACATACCAGCCAAGTAGATTAGTAAGAAAAAGACGCCACGGTTTTAGATCTAAAATGAAAACCAAAGGTGGGAGAAAACTGCTAGCGAGACGAAGGGCAAAAGGGAGAAAGAAACTCACAGTTTAATGAAACTTAGAATCTGCTCGTTAAGCAAAAATGAGGATTTTAGATCTATTCTTAATGGAAATAAAATAAATAATAAGTATTCGACGATTTTTTTTAAAAAATTGGATCATCTAAGTTCTAAACAACTAAATATGAGTTTTATAGCAAAAAAGAAACTAGGAAACGCAGTAATAAGAAATAAGATTAAAAGAAGATTAAAAAATATTATGAGAGATTTAGTCAAACAGCTTAAAATAAATTGCAATTATTCTTATTTAATAATTGCAAAAAAAATTGTTTTTAATGATAAATTTGTAGATATAAAGAAGGAACTATTTTTAGATTTTAAAAAAATTAAATGATCGATGAAAAATATCTTAATATTTATAATAAAAGTTTATAAGAGATTAATATCTCCTTACTTAGGCATTAACTGTAGATATCTGCCAACATGTTCTGATTATTATATAGAAAGCTTAAACGAATATGGATTAATAAAAGGCACTTTTATGGGTATAAAAAGAGTTCTAACTTGTCACCCAATAAAATTTTTAGGTGGTGGAGATGGTTATGACCCAGTTTTAAAAAAGAAGAATAAATAAAAATATGGATACTAAAAATGTTATCGCAGCTATATCTCTTAGTGCAGCAGTAATAATTTTATACGGTTTATTCTTTGCGCCGAGTCCAAAAGAAATAAAAAAATTAGATCAAGAAAAAACAACGCTAACTTCAGAGGCACCGAAACTTGATACGAGCGAAAAATTAATAGAAATTTCCAGAGAAAAGGCAATTAAAGAAAGTGAGAGAGTTCAGTTTGAAAATGAAAATATTAGAGGCTCAATCTCTCTTTTAGGCGGAACCATTGATGATTTAGTTTTTAAAAATTATACAGAAACTTTAGAGGGAGAAAATAAAATTACATTATTACACCCAAAAAACTTTAGTCAAGGTTACTATGTAGAAACAGGCTGGGTCACTAGCAGTAAAAATATCGACCTGCCAGATTCTAAAACAGTTTGGAGCATCGAAGGAAATAACATACTTTCACCTAATCAACCTATCACTTTAAGTTGGAATAATGACCAAGGTATCATTTTTAAAAAGAAAATCGAAATAGATGAAAAATTTTTATTTTCTATTAATCAATCAATCATAAATAAAACTGATAAATCTTACGATTTTTATTCGTATGGCCAAATTATCAGGAATAAAGCACCAGAAATAACTAATTTTTATATTCTTCACGAGGGATTAATCGGAGTTTTTGATGATCAGCTAGTTGAAGAAGATTACGAAGATATTGAAGAAAAAGAATTCTCGAAAAACGCAGATTCAGGCTGGTTAGGAATTACAGACAAATATTGGATAACAACACTAATCCCCCAAGAAAATAAATCTTTTAGAGCAGATTTTGATTTTAAAAATAAATTTAGAGCAAACTTTATTGAAACCAAACCTCTTACATTAACTTCAAACGGAAATGTGTCGAGTAATGTGAGAGTTATAGTTGCAGCAAAAGAAGTAGATGTGATTGATGGGTACGCTGAGAGTTCAAAAATTGCAAAATTTGACCTAGCAATTGACTGGGGTTGGTTTTATTTTTTCACAAAAAACTTTTTCTTTGCAATAGACTATTTTTTCAAATTAACAGGCAACTTTGGTATTGCAATAATATTAATTACAATTTGTATAAGAATACTATTTTTTCCTTTAGCAAATTATTCTTTCAGATCGATGGCAAAAATGAAAGTTTTACAACCAGAAATGACAAGACTTAAGGAGTTACATAAAGATGATAAAATGAAATTACAGCAGGAAATGATGGCGCTATATAAAAAAGAAAAAGTAAACCCTGTTTCAGGTTGTTTGCCGATTTTTATTCAGATACCATTCTTTTTTGCGATCTATAAAGTACTTTTTGTGACATTAGAAATGAGGCATCAGCCTTTTTATGGTTGGATTGAAGATTTATCAGAAAGAGATCCAACATCAATTTTTAATCTTTTTGGACTAATACCATGGGATCCTCCGTCGTTTTTGATTATAGGTGTTTGGCCTTGTCTAATGGGTTTAACTATGTATTTGCAACAAAAGCTTAACCCAACACCTCCAGATCCAATTCAACAAAAAATTTTTATGTTTTTTCCACTATTTTTGACAATTATATTAGCTCCGTTTCCATCAGGCTTAGTTATCTATTGGACAATTAATAACGTATTAACTATGGCTCAACAAGTTGTGATCATGAAGCAGACTAAAGTAAAAACTACATAGAATTGATGGACCTTCAAAAAATTTTACCTAAAAATGGTCCTCCAATAGATCAAGTTTTTAAATATATTAAAAAATATAAAAATAATTTGATAGTTATAAAATACGGAGGAAATGTTTTTATTGATAGAGGTATTTTTAATAACTTTATTGAGGACATAAGTATTTTAAATAAGTTAGGTTTATCAATCGTAGTAATTCATGGTGGTGGTCCTCGAATTAAAAGGGAGCTGGATAAATCGAATATAACATCTAAGTTTATCAGAGGTTTGCGAGTTACAGATGCAAAGGTAATTAATATTGTTGAAAAAGTATTAATCGAATTTAACGAAGATATAGTTTCTTCTTTAAAAGAAAAAGGTGTTAAAGCCATATCTTTAAATACAAAGCAGAACTGTGTAATTGAAGTAATTCCAGAAGCTGAGGAGTTGGGATTTGTTGGAATACCAAACAAAATTAATGTTGATATAATTAAGGATCAAATTGAAAATAAATTAGTTCCCATAATATCTCCACTTGGATTTGGAGATAAATATCAAACGTACAATATAAATGGAGATAATGCTGCTGGAGCTATAGCTAAGTCTCTTAAGTCAAGAAGATTGTTGTTAATGACAAATGTTGAGGGTGTATTGGATAAAAATAAAAAACTGATACAAGAAATATCCACATCTGAAATTTTAGAAATGATTGAAAATGGAACTATCACTGAAGGAATGATACCTAAAATAAATACATGTTTAGATGCAATAAATAATGGTGTTACTGCTGTTGCTATTATTGACGGGAGAAAGAGGCATTCTGTACTATTTGAAATTTTTTCAGATAAAGGTTCAGGAACTTTAATTAGATAATTATAAAGAATGAAAGAACTTAAAACTAAAAAAAATTTATTATTAGATTTAGATGGAACTGTTTATCAAGATTTAGAGGCTGTTTTTGGGCAGGTGTCTAGATTAATGACTAAATATATTTCTGAAAAATTAAATATAGACTTAATCAAAGCCAAAGAACTACAAACTAATTACTTTTATAAATATAATACTAGTCTCAATGGATTAATGATACATCATGATATTCCACCAAAAGAATTCCTAAAATATGTTCATAATATAGATCTTTCCTTTATGAAGAAAGATACAGTTTTAAGAGAACAATTAGAGAATTTAGATATGAGAAAGTTAATTTTTACAAATGGAAGTACTGATCATGCAAAAAATGTGCTTAGTCATTTAGGTATTGAAGATTTATTTGAAGGAATATTTGATATCAGCGATGCAGAATATAGACCTAAACCCGAACCGAAAGCATTTGATTTAATGGTAAAAAAATTTGGGATAGATCCAAATAACACAATTTATGTAGAAGATATTGCTAAAAATTTATCAATAGGCAAAGAAAGAGGTTGCACAACTGTTTGGTTAATAAATGATGAACAGTGGGGTAAATTGGAGTCCGATAAAGATTACATCGATTATAAAATTGAAAATCTATCTTTATTTTTAAAAGAAATAAGGTTATTAAAAAGTAAATAAACTATGACTATTGAAAAAATTATAAATGATGCTTGGGAAAATAAAGATCAAGTAAATCAAGATTCAGATCAATCTTTAAAAGATGCAATTAACCAAGTTATAAGTGATTTAGATAGTGGTAAATCTCGTGTTGCAGAAAAGATTAATGGTGAATGGAAAACTCATCAACATCTTAAAAAAGCAATTATGTTGAGTTTCAGGATTTATCCCATGGAAAATTTAAATGGTCCGTACAGTAGTTGGTATGATAAAGCTCATTTATTAAAAGGTAAAACTGCGGGCTGGACAAAAGAGCAACATGAAGCTGCAGGCTTTCGTATGACGCCAAATAGTCCCGTACGTCCAGGGTCTTTTATTGGAAAGAATGCTGTTCTTATGCCTTGCTATGTAAACATAGGTGCGTACGTTGGAGCAGGAACAATGATGGATACCTTCAGCCGTGCTGGGAGCTGCTGTCAGATTGGAGAAAATTGTCATATATCAGCTGGATCAGGTATTGGTGGAGTTTTAGAACCAGCTCAAGCCCTTCCGACAATAATTGAAGATAACGTTTTTGTTGGAGCAATGTCTGAGGTTGTTGAAGGTGTAATAGTTGGAGAAGGATCAGTTTTAAGTATGGGAATGTATGTAGGTCAATCAACAAAAATTGTTAATAGAAAAACTGGTGAAATATCTTATGGAAAAATTCCTCCTTATTCTGTAGTTGTTCCTGGATCTTTACCTGATAAGAATAATCCAACTGCACCATCACTAAATTGTGCGGTAATAATTAAACAAGTTGATGAAAAAACTAGATCAAAAACATCAATTAATGATCTTTTAAGAGAGTAAAAATGCAAAAAATTAATGAGCTTCAGTTAGCTAAAGAGCTAATCAGGTTTCCATCTATAACACCAACAGATGCTGGTGTGATGAGATTTTTAGAAAAGAAATTAAAAAAACTTGGGTTTAAGACAAGAATATTAGAATTTAGAGAAAATAAATCTAAACCAGTTAAAAATTTATACGCAAGGTTGGGGAATAAAACTCCAAATTTTTGCTATGCTGGACATTTAGATATTGTGCCACCAGGTAATATAAAAGACTGGACGGTTAACCCTTTCAAACCATCTGTAAAGCAGGGTCACCTAATTGGGAGGGGTGCAAATGATATGAAAAGTTCTATTGCAGCTTTTGTTTCTGCTGTGAGTATATTTTTAAATAATAACAAAAAGTTTAAAGGATCAATTAGTTTTTTAATTACTGGGGACGAGGAAGGTGATGCAATTAATGGAACAAAAAAAGTTATAGACTATCTTAAAAAGAAAAAGGAAAAAATTAATTTTTGTTTAGTGGGTGAGCCTACTAATCCAAATAGATTAGGTGAAATGATTAAAATAGGTCGTAGGGGTAGTTTAACTGGAACACTAACAATACTTGGAACTCAAGGGCATGTTGCTTATCCGCATAGAGCAAATAATCCTTCAACAACATTAATAAAAATTTTAAATGAATTAAAAAATATTAGATTTGATAAAGGTACAAAAAATTTTCAACCATCAAACTTAGAAGTTATAAAAATAAATATCAATAATAATGCTGACAATGTTATTCCAAGGCAAGCTGAAGCAACTTTTAATATAAGATATAATGATAAGCATTCATCGAGTTCTTTGAAAAAAAAACTTAACAAAATATTTAGTAAAATTAGTAAAAAAAATAAATCTAAATTTAAAATACAATATAGAGTATCTGGCGAAGCATTTTTAACAAAACCAAACGCTACAACATTTATGATTCAAAATATTGTAAAAAAAATAACTAAAATTAAACCAAAACTTTCTACGACTGGTGGAACTTCAGATGCAAGATTCATAAAAAATATATCTCCATGTTTAGAATTTGGATTAGTTGGAAAAACTATGCACAAAATTGATGAGGCAGTATCTTTGAGTGATTTGAAAAAATTAACAAAAATTTATTCTTTAATTTTAGATAAATATTTTTCGTGAAAACTGCAATAATTTCATCAGACACGTCTATAAATCATTTAACAGGTGATGGTCATCCAGAGCAACCAAAAAGAGTTGTGGCAATCACGGAAAAACTAAAAAAACAAAAAAATTTAATTTGGGATAAGCCGAGTAATTTTAATCATGATATTTTAAAAAAAGCTCATGATGAAAGTTATATCAATTCAGTTCAAAAAAGCTTCCCAAGTGAAGGAGTTAAATTTTTAGATGGTGATACAATTATCTCCCCAGGTAGTAAAGATGCTACAATAGATGCTGTTGGATCTGTAATAAAAGCAATTGATGGTGTTGAAAAAAAAAAATTTAAAAATGCTTTTTGTGCAGTACGTCCTCCAGGTCACCATGCAGAAAAAAATAAAGCAATGGGATTTTGTATTTATAATAATTGTGCAGTTGCAGCTCATTATCTTATTGAACAATTTAATTATAAAAGAATAGCTATATTTGACCCTGACGTTCACCATGGAAACGGTACACAAGATATTTTTTATGATAATAAAAACGTTTTATACTTATCAACTCATCAATATCCATTTTATCCTGGAACAGGTAGTGACAAAGAAAAAGGAAATCACAATAATATTTTTAATGTTCCCCTGCCAGCTGGAACTAATACTGAGAAATATATGAACGCATTAGATAAAGTTTTGGATAAACTAGTTGAGTTTAAACCTGAATTTTTAATTTTTAGTATGGGTTTTGATGCAAATATTGCTGACCCACTTGCTCAATTTGAATTAAAGTCTGAAGATTTTTATGAAATTACTAGAAGAACTCTTAAAGCTACTAATGAGTTTACTAAAGGTAAAGTTATATCAGTATTAGAGGGTGGGTACGACCTTAATGCTCTTGCAGAAAGTGCCTTTAATCATGTAAACGCACTAGTTGAAAATAAAATATGAAATTGTATAAAATAAAAAAATCAAATATCGATAAAAAAGGTCTTTACGCTTCAAAAAATATTAAAGCTGGCACTAGAATAATTCAATATAAAGGTAAAATTATCACAAATAGTGAAGTTGAGCGAAACCCTAAATACGACAATGACAAAGATATATACTTATTTGATATTAATAAAAGATATTCTCTAGATGGTGATTTTTCATGGAATATTGCTAAAAACATTAACCATAGTTGCGATCCAAACTGTGAGGTTGATGGTACAGGATATAAAATTTATGTGACAGCAATAAAGGATATTGGAAAAAATGAAGAACTTACTTATGATTATGGATTTTCATATGATGAAGATTATAAACAATTCCCATGTAAGTGTCGTGCAAAGAATTGTTGTGGTTATATAGTTAGATCTGAAAGTCGATGGAGAATAAATAAAAAATTTAGAAAAACCTCAAGGATTAATAAATAACCTTTTCAAGAAATAAGCCATGTGGTGGTGCAGGAGGCGCACATAATGTTCTTTTTTTTGATAAAGTTACTTTTTTAAATTTCTTTAAATTCCATTTTCCCTCACCTAAGTACTTAAGACAACCAACCATCGATCTAACTTGAGTTTGAAGAAATGATCTGGATTTAAATTCAATAAATATTTCATTTTTTTTTTTTAATATATTCACTTTTTCTAAAGTTCTTATAGGGCTTTTTGCTGAACATGCTGATGCCCTAAAAGTAGAAAAATCTTTTTTTCCAATTAAAAATTTTGCACCTTTTTTAATATTTTCTAGATTAATTTTTTTTTTAATATGCCAAACTCTATTTTTATTAATTGTTGGAGAACCTTCTCTATTCAATATTATATATTTATAAATTCTTGCTTTTGCTGAATATCTAGAATGAAATTTTTCATTTCTTTTTTTTATACTTAATATAGAAATAAAATTCTTATTTACTAAAAAATTTAATCTTTTTAAAAATCTATTGATATCTAGAATTTTATTTTTCGTATCAAAGTGAGCAGATTGCGAGATTGCATGAACACCAGCGTCTAATCTTCCTTGACCTACTACTGATATTTTTTCTTTAAGGATTTTTTTTAATGAATTTTCAATAGTTTTCTGAACTGATTTGCCTTTTGGTTGAGATTGCCAGCCAATAAAACCTGTCCCAACATATTCAATTAGAATCTGATATCTAAACATTATTTAGATTTGAACCTTTAATTATTTTTGATCCAAGTAGGAATTCTCCTGATTTTTGAGCCCTTTTTCCCTCTCTTTGAATTTCAATTATTTTTAAAGATTTTTCCTTACATCCTATCTCTAGATTTTCACTTAAGACGATCCCTGGTTCTCCGGTAGCATTTCCTACTTCAGCTTTAAGAATTTTGTGCCTCTCACCTTTGTAAATAAACCAAGCTCCTGGTGTTGGAAATAAACCATTAACTAAGCCTAATATTTCATCTGCTCTTTTATTCCAGTTCACCATACCCTCGGCTTTTGTTATTTTGTGGGCATAAGTTGCTTTTTTATGATCTTGTTCAACAAAATTTGCTCTACCTTCTATAATGTTATCTATTTCGTCAAGTATTTTTGTAGAAGCAAGCATTGAAAGTTTTTCAGATATTATCTCTGCATTATCCTGCTTTCTAATTTCAATTTCATATTTGTTACATATTGGTCCTGAGTCCAATTTATTATTAATTTTCATTATGCTTATTCCAGTTTTATTATCTAAATTCATTATTGATCTTTGTATTGGTGCGGCACCCCTCCAAGAAGGGAGGATTGATGCATGGATATTTATAAAACCCATTTTTGCCAGAGGTAGAAAATTTTCAGGTAATATTTTCCCATAAGCAACCACTATTGCTAAGTCAGCATTAAGTTCTTCGAGAAAGTTATACTCAGCTAAATTTCCTTTTAAGTTTTCTGGAGTTCTAACATCAATGTTTAAAGTTTCGGCCATATTGTGTACTGGCGATTTTTGAGTTTTCATTCCTCTATTAGATTTTTTTGGGGGCTGTGTATAAACTACTGAAACAGGATATCCGTTTTGATATAAAGATTTTAATATGGGTACAGCAAAAATTGGGGATCCCATAAATAAAATTTTTTTTAGCATTTAGACCACAATTCTATCTGTACTTTGTCTTGTTTTTGAGAGTTTTTTTATAATAAGATCTTTTTTTAGTTTTGATAAAAAATCTATAATTAATTTTCCATCTAGATGATTGATCTCATGCTGAATACATGTCGAAAGAAGATCATCACACTCCATACTTTTTTTTTTACCTTCAATATTTATATATTCAACTAAGCAGGTTTTTGGTCGCTCTATCTCAATAAATGTGTTTGGAATTGATAAGCACCCTTCTTCATATTTAGATTTTTCTTTACTAACATTTTTAATTACAGGATTTATAAAACATAATGGGTTTTTAATCTCATCTTTCTGATTAACATCTAAGACTATTATTCTTTTAGGTATACCTACTTGGATAGCAGCTAATCCTATTCCTTTATGATGATACATGGTTTCGACTAAATCTTTAATTAATTTTTTTTCATTATTACTTATTTTCTCGATGGGCTGAGAATTTTTTCTTAATATTTCGTCGGGTACTGTAATTAATTTTTTAACTGTCATGTCTATTATTTTTTATACTTTTACAGGAATTACTTGAAGAATTATATCATTTCTTATCTTATCAATATTGAGTTTGTTTAAAGTGGCTATTATGAAATACAATGTTTCTGTTCCAAGATCCTTTAAATCATCCTCGCCAATAATCTCAACTAATCTAAGTAAGATCATGGCTATTTCACCATCATTAATCATAACTTCGATATCCGTTGGAATATTTGAATTGTAAAGTTCAAGCAAACT
>CACPBW010000016.1 GCA_902632275.1 uncultured Pelagibacteraceae bacterium
CATTAGGAATTTTTTTATATTGGTTAATAAGAATATTTTTTGCGAAAAGAATAAGTCTATTTGATTAAATTATACCACCTTGAACCCATTATTTTTCATTGAGGAGAAACCACCTTCAATATGTGATACATTTTTGTAACCCATATCTTTCAACGATTTGGTAGCTAAAGCTGATCTCAAACCACCAGCACAAAATAGTACTATTTCTTTTTTCATATCAATTTTACCATTTTTAAAATATGCGCTTTGTGGATCCATCCAAAACTCTAACATACCCCTTGGAATATGTGCGGAATTATCTATTCTACCTTCCTTATCTAATTCTCTGATATCTCTTATATCAACTAAACTACATTTATCTTCTTTAACTAGCTTTAATGCATCATCAACAGATAATGTTTTTATCTCTTGCAAAGCATTTTCAACAAGTTCTTGAGATGATTTTATAGTCATAATGAAGTAAGTATATAATATGAAAGAGTCAAAAATAAAGAAAAAAAATACTTTTTTAAAAAAGATTTTTTTAAAACTTTCTAGACGTCTAGGATACGAGGTCATGGACCAAAGCGACCTAACATTACAAGATTTAGATGGGAGCAATTATAAAAATTCGTTATCTAAGTTAGGTATTAACTCTTTAACTCTACCAATGGGTACAGTGAATATAACAAGGCCTGTAAAATCCCTAGATATTATACTAAGAACATGTGCATCAGTTAAAATGTTAACTCATTAAGGTTTGCCAAACCTTTATAAAGATCAAAATTATCAATGAAATTATATCCTGACTTAAAAAACAATACGATAAGATATGTATAAATTGCAGAGAAAACTAAAATTGGAAATATCGATGAAACTATATATTTACAGATATTAGATTGTGGAAATACAATTAAAACGAGCCAAAAAGGAATAACACCGATATTCAACCAGATATAAATCATTTCAGTTGTGAAAAATTGTGATATTTGATCAATCATTAAAAAATATAATATATTAAATCTTAAAATGATTCCTATTAAAAATAAGAAAAAAAATCTGAAAGTTACTGTAGAGGAAATGAGGAATTTTTCATTCAATTATATAGAAAAATACGCCCCTTCTAAGCAACAACTTAGAACTTATTTGTTAAAAAAATATATTAAATCAAAAATACCTAATACTAACAAAAAAAATCTTACAGATTTGATTGATGTCGTGCTCCAAGACCTTGAAAAATCACGATTTATAAATGACGAATTTTATTCTAAGTCCAAAGCAAAGAGTTTGATACAACGTGGAAGCTCTATCAATAAGATCAGAAGTGTACTTTTATCGAAAGGTATTAAGGATAAATATATTAATGAAACAATTGAAAAAATTAACGAAGAAAATGAGGATCAGGATTTTTTTTCTGCAGTAAAACTTTGTAAAAAAAAAAGAATAGGACCAGCACGTAATGAGAGCAATAGACCACTTTTTTATAAAAAAGATATTGCAGTTTTAGCAAGAGCAGGATTTGATTTTGAAGTTTCAAGAAAAGTAATGGATATCGATGCTGATGAATATTTAAAAATAATAAATTTACTCTAATTTGTCTTTTTTATTTTTTTCCGATAAATAATATTCTATTTTTCTTTTGATATAATTCTTTACAAAAACAAATACTAACAAACCAAAAATTGATACAGAAACTATGATAATTAGAATTATTCTGATTTGTTCATCCATTATAAGTCTATTGATCTCTTTACAATTAAACTTGGGTTTTTAAAATCTTTTTTTCCGTAAAGAATTTCGTTTCCCTCAAAATCTGTAATGACTCCACCAGCATTTTTTAAAATAGCATGACCAGCAGCTATATCCCACTCAGATGCTCTTGGCTCGGCCACATATAAATCGTATTCTCCAGTTGCAATTACACAAAATTTAAAAGAGCTTTTCATTTTTTTAAAACTTGTTACCCCAAGTTTATTATGAATTTCAGAGATTTGAGTTTTTAAATTATCAGAATATGAAACTGCGACGATTTCATTTTGTTTTGTTTTTTTTTCACAATTAATTTTTGTTTCAATTCCATTTGAATATTCAAAACAATATTTTGGAGCGTATGTATAAAATAGTCTTTTTTTAGCTGGAGCGTAAATAATACCTAGTTCAGGTTTTTTATTTAAAATTAATGCTGCATTTAAAGTGAATTCATCTTTGTTGTTAATATAATCATAAGTTCCATCTATTGGATCAATTAACCAAAATTTAGTTAAGTCGCTACTTTTTTTATTTAAACTACTTTCCTCAGATACTATTGGAATATTTGGAGTTAGTTCTTTAATTTTATTTGTGAGTATTTCATTAACCTCTAAATCTCCATTTGTAACTGGTGTGCTATCATTTTTAATCTCAGTTTTTAAACCCATATCTCGCAAGTGAATTGCTCTTTTTCCAGCATTTAAAAAACATTCCTTTAACTCGGTATTTAAGTTTTTAAGCTCTTTACTATTCATTATATATTTTTTTTAATTCTATTATATTTGCATTGATAACTTTTTTTCCCACGTTTTCGAAATTTACAGTAACTTTTTCATTTATAATCGATTGGACTTGGCCAATACCCCACTCTTTATTTAGAGGATTTATAACTTTGTCACCTGGATCAAAATCTAAAATCATTTAATTTTATTTATAATAGAATTAGGTATAAATACCATCAATATGAATATAAAATTAAATTCTATAGGTTTAGACAAAGATCCTAAAGATACCAAAGTTGTTGTAGCTATGTCAGGAGGAGTTGATTCCTCAACTGTTGCAGGTATCATGAAAAAAGAGGGTTACAATGTTATTGGAATTACCCTTAAACTTTATGACGATAATAAAGAAAACAAACATTCTAAACAATGCTGTACAGGACAAGACATTATGGATGCAAAGCGTGTTGCCCAAAAATTGGACATAGAACATAGAATTTTTTATTATCAAAGTAAATTTAAAGAAAGCGTTGTAGACAATTTTGTTGAGAGTTATTTAAATGGGGAAACACCAATCCCATGTGTTCAATGTAATAAAACAGTAAAATTTAATGACTTATTTCAAGAGTCAAAAAAATTAAATGCAGACGCATTAATTACTGGTCATTATGTAAAAAGTTTAACAAAAAATAATATTACAGATATGTATAGAGCAATAGATGAGAATAGGGACCAAAGTTATTTTTTATTTAATACTACAAGAGAACAATTAAATTATTTAAGATTTCCATTAGGTGGAATGTTAAAAACACAAACAAGAGAGATTGCTAAGGAGTTGGGTTTAAATGTTGCCGACAAACCAGATAGCCAGGATATATGTTTTGTTCCCAATGGAGACTATGTTTCAGTAATTGAAAAAATAAGACCTGATGCATTTAAAAAAGGAAATATAAAAAACACTGAAGGTAAAGTTTTAGGAGTACACGATGGAATTGTAAATTTTACAATTGGACAAAGAAGAGGTATCAAAATAGCAGCTAAAGATCCTTTATACGTTGTTGATATAGATCCAAAAAAAAATGAAATAATTGTTGGAAATAAAAAAGAACTATTAAAGAAAGATATTATTTTAAAAGACCTGAATCTTTTAGTTGATAAAAAAGAGTTTGATAATGAAATATTCGTAAAGGTGAGATCTACTGGCAAGCTGATAAAATCTAAATTAAATCTAGTAAATAATCATGCCCAATTAAAACTCTTTGATGATGAATATGGCATATCCCCTGGACAAGCATGTGTATTTTACTCAAAAGATAATTTTGGAGATAAAGTTCTTGGTGGGGGTTGGATATCTAAGAATTAGTATTTTTTTTCCACATAAAAAAAGTTAGCAGATAAAAACTTATAACTCCTACAAAATAATCCCATTCAAGCGCATGTTTAATAAATTTATTTCCCGGCATACTAACTAAGGGAATTGCTAATATTGCTATTATAATAAGTAAGCTTACAAGAAGTCCTTTAAGTTTTAAAAATTTTAAATTTATTTTATCAATAATTTGATCTTTTAACTTATATAAAGTAATAACAAGATACGCTTGTGCAACAATTTCGAAAATTATAAATAGAAGCATTACGACTCTTCTAAACAGTTTATATAAATCGTAGTCAAATTTAATTCCTAAAAATATAGAATGGATAGTCAAAAGTATTGCTGAACCAATACCAAAAAAAATTATTTTTCGTACGTTTTTGTTGTTATTATCTAAAGAAAGAATTATATTTTTATTATATATCCAATATTTAATTAATAAGTAAGAAGTTAAGAACATGGCAGGTTTAAATATTAAATAGGTTGGAAAAACTCTTGCGGTTCTACTTATTGAGGTACCTCCATCAATATATGGAATTGTATTAAGTATAATATCCTCTGGATGAAAAAGTCCGTGAAATTGTGTGATTAATATTAGGCATGCATTAATAGCAAAGAGAGGAACTATAAAAATCCATAAAGTTATGGATTTGACCTTTTGAATACTATCCATTTTGGGTTTGATTATTTCTTTTTATTTTTTTTTCTTGCTCTTCTTTTTTTTGAGCCCATTTTTCTTCGGCCTCTATGCTTCTTTGGATATCCCATAATTACCTCAAGTTATAATTTTTATTGACTTATTTGTTGGATATAGCATTGTCAATCTTACATATCAAATTTATTTATGGGAAATTCATTTAAAACTATCTTAAAACAAACATCAAAAGACTTTGAAAATCGCTCAGTAAATCCTCCATTGGTCAGAACATCAACAATGGTTTTCAAGTCAATGAGTGACTTAAGGCAAACACAAAAAAAAAGTTTAAAAAATCCAAGGGGTGGTTTTTTTGATTATGGAAGGCAAGGTACTTCAACCACACTTGAATTAGAGAAATTATTAACCAAACTGGAAGAATCCTATCATACTTTTTTGACACCTACTGGATTTGGAGCAGTTTTTTTAACTTTATTTAGTATATTAAGACCAGGTGATGAATTAATAATTGCTGATCCAGTTTATAGCCCAACTAGAAATTTAACAGAAAAATATTTAAAAGATTTTAAAATACTTGCAAAGTTTTATAATCCAAATGATTTAAGCACGATCAAAAAAAATATCACAAAAAAAACTAAACTTATTTATGTAGAAAACCCGGGAAGCAATACTTTTGAGTTTCAGGATCTGAGAAAAATACTTTCCATAGCAAAAAGTAAAAAAATTTATACAGCAATAGATAATACTTGGGGGACTCCTTACTTTTTGAAGCCCATAAAACTAGGATTTGATTTATCAATAGTTTCTGGAACTAAATATTATTCTGGACACTCGGATGTTATGGGGGGAAGCCTAGCAGTGAGCCAAAGAGTATTTAGAAGAGTTTTACAAGCACATAATATGACTGGTTTAAGATTAAGCCCTGATGATGCCTATCTAATTATGAGAGGGTTAAGAACATTAGATGTCAGACTAGACAAACATCAAGAAAATACAAATAAAATAGCACAATTTTTATCACAAAAAAAAAATATTGAAGTTTTGTACCCTTTCAAAAAAAATACGAAAAATTACAAGTTATGGAAAAAATATTACTCGGGTTCATCAGGATTAATGGGATTAAAAATTACTTCAAAAAATAAAAAGTCAGTAGATAAATTTGTTAACTCTTTGAGTCATTTTGGCCATGGTTATAGCTGGGGTGGTTTTGAAAGTCTTGCTTTACATCAGGAAATAAAAGAACAAGGAAATAGAAAATTTTTAAAATTAAAAAGCAACGAATATATTGTCAGATTACATATTGGACTTGAAGATTTGGAAGATCTTATAATAGATTTGAAAAAATCTTTAAAACATATTAGATAAGTGTTGTGCAATTTTTTCAAACAAGAACAGCTTTAATAACTCTAGTAGCTGCATGTTTGGTTGTTCTGATATCATTAAGTGTTAGGCAAGTATTTGGATTATTTTTTATTGATTTTAATAATGATCTTGGGATTTCAAATACGGAATTTGGTTTAGCTATTGGAATTCAAATGTTAGGTTGGGGTTTATCAGGACCAATTTTTGGTGCAATTGCAGATAAATATGGTGGTCACAGAGCAATAATACTTGCATTCTTATTTTATATTTTAGGAGTATATCTGTTATACAATGGTCCAAATACAGGAATTTATTTTCAAATTAGTTTAGGAGTTTTAATTGGTATTGGATGTGGTGGTACTGCTATAAGCATCCCAATGTCAATAGTGGGGAAACATTTTCCTCTTTCAAATAGAACAATTGCGATGAGTATTGTGACAGCCGTAGGTTCGTTTGGATATTTTTTATCTCCATTATTCACAAAATACTCTTTAAGTACCAACGGATGGGAGCAAACATTATTTATTTTCATGATTTTTTTAACTGTAGGTCTTGTTGTTGCAATTTTTGTAAGGTCACCAAGTAAAATTCAAACTCAAGACGGTGATCTTAAACAAGATACAATGGGAGCATTAAAAGAGGCTTTTCAAAATAAAAGCTATTTACTTCTCATTGCAGGTTTTTTTGTTTGTGGTTTCCACATAACATTAGTTGGGACGCATGTTCCAAAATATGTAGCTGATAGAGGATTAGCAGAATGGACGGCAGCAGTAATACTATCTCTAATTGGTTTTTTTAATATAATAGGATCTTTATTGAGCGGTTATCTCTCAACAAAAATGAGTAAAAAAATAATATTAAGTGTTATTTATTTATTAAGAGGAATTTCAATTTGTATATTTATATTTACACCACCAAGTACAATAATTTCAATATTCTTTGGAGCTAGCTTTGGATTTTTATGGCTTTCTACAGTCCCAGCAACAAGTGGAATTGTAGCTCATATATTTGGAACAAGATACTTAGGTTTGCTTTATGGATTAGTATTTTTAAGTCATCAGGTAGGATCTTTTTTTGGTGCCTACTTGGGTGGTTTATTTTATGATTTATATGGCTCTTATGATTATGCGTGGTATTTGGCAATTGCATTATCTATATTTGCTGGTTTAATACACTTGCCAATAAAAGAGAAACCAGTTGAAAGAACACAAACAGCATAAATTTAGCTTTAATCCTTATTTAGAAAAGCTGTATCAATCAGATAAGCCTTTGATAATTTATAAAATGAAAGACGGATATAATATTTATACAGATTTCTCAAAAAAAATTATTCTTAATAAAAAAAATATTAATAATTTTTTAAATTTTAAAAATTTAAAAAAAAAAAATAGAGAATTAGATTTGTTCATTGGATTTTTTGGCTACGAGATACTATGTAATCTTTTAAATATTAATATAAAAAATCAAAAAAAATTAAATTTTTATAAAGGAGTATTTTACAAACCTGAAACAGTTATTCAAATTAGAGACAAGATAAGAGTAATTTCCTCTAAGAAAAAACATCAATTTAACACGTTTTTTCATAAAACGAGGATTTTATCTCCTTTTAAAAAAAATATTGAGTTTACAAATTACAAGAAAATTTTTGAATCTTTCTCAAAAAAAATAAGACAGGGCGAAACTTATCAGATTAAAATTTGTACAAAATATAGAAATCGTTCAAATATTAATCCTATTAATTTTTTTTGGAGATTAATGAAAGTAAATTCATCACCCGAATCCTTTGTGATCAGAGACAAAGATTATTCCATTGTAAGCTGTTCACCTGAAACTTTAATAGATAAAAAAGGTGAAATAATTACAACCAAGCCAATTGCTGGAACGCTTAAAAAAAATAAAAAAAATAATAAAAAGACTGCCCTAAAATTTTTTAAAAATAATTTAAAGGAAACCAAAGAACATAATATGATTGTAGATATGGAAAGAAATGATTTATCGAGAATCTGTTTGCCTGGATCAGTAAATATTTTAAGAGAAAAGTTTGTAGAGGAATACAAACATCTTTTTCATTACGTAACGATAATCAGAGGAAAACTTAAAAAGAATATAACTTTAAAAAATATTGTTAAATCTATGATGCCTGGTGGTTCAGTTATAGGTTGCCCAAAAATTAGGACACTTGAACTTTTAAATAATCAAGAGAAAGATGACAGAAATATTTTTACAGGAAGTTTTGGTTACATCAAATTTAATAAAGATATGAGATTTAATATTATTATTAGATCAATACTAAATTATAAAAATCATTCAGAAATATCTGCTGCCTCTGGAGTTGTATTAGATAGTGCCCCAAAAAAAGAATTTAATGAAAATTATATTAAAGCCAAATCTTTGCTAGAGTTGTTTAAATGATTTATATAATTGATCATCAGGATTCATTTACTTGGAATGTGGTTCATCAGTTTTCAGAGTTTGATAATGTAATTTGTAACAATTATTTTGAGATTAATTATGAAAAATTATGTAAGGCAGATACAATTGTGCTATCGCCTGGCCCTGGATCTCCAACAGATTATCCATTAACTTCAAAAATTTATAAAAGATTTAAGGGACAAAAAAAAATTATTGGAATTTGTCTTGGGTTCCAACAAATATTACACAATGAATTTGGTAAAATAGTACAACAAAAAAATATTTATCATGGTTATCAATCTAAAATTAAAGTAACAAAAGATAGTAAGATTTTTACTAAAGGCAAAATTTTTAAGGTTGGAAGGTATCATTCTCTTAAACTTCAGGAACCATTCAATTCACAAAATATTAAAATAAGTATGAGATGTATAGAGACTAAAATCCCGATGGCAATTGAAAATATTAGGGAAAATATTTTTGGTTTTCAATTTCACCCAGAATCTTTTTTAACAGAAAATGGCAAAACTATTATTAAAAAAATCTTATCTTCGTAAAAACTTAAAAGAAGTTAATTTCAAAGATCTTTGGGGCTCTTTTGGAATATTCACCACAATGAGAGTTAAGGGGAAACCACCTAAAATTATTTTGTATAATGAACATATAAATAATTTAATAAAATCTTTAAGTACATATAGATTAAATCAAAAAAAAATTAAAAAAAGATTTAATAATATTAATTAAAAACTTTTTAAAAAAAAATATTTCGTACGACCATTTATTACGAATTGCATGCAATAAAAACTTAATTTCTATTTCTTTAAGAAAAAGACTTAAACCTAGCCGAAAATTTTATTTACAACTACTCAATTATAATAGAGTCGACCCATATTTAAAAAATCTAAAATATAAAAAGATATTGAAGCAACTCAATAAATACGACACAACTAGAAATGATGTTGCTTTATATTTCAATAATTATTTTTTAGAAACTTGTACTTCTAATTTACTCTTTATAAGAAATAATCAAATTTACTCTCCATCTAAGAACTTTTATAAGGGTATTACGTATAAATATTTCTCTAAAAAAATAAAAATCAAAAAAAAGAATATATCAATCAAGGAGATTGATAAATATACTGAAATATTGCTAATCGGGTCAGGAAAAGGTGTGGCTTCTGTATTTAAAATTCCATCACTTAATTGGACAAGAAAAAATAATAAAATATTCATTAAACTTAATAAAATATATGAAAAAGGTTTATTAAATTAAAGCATGACAGATCCAAATAACCCTTGCATATTTTGTAATATAAAAAAGCAAGAAATAATATGCGAAAACGACTATGCTTTTGTGAGTTATGACTCATATCCAGTATCAAAGTTCCATAGTCTTATAATTCCCAAAAGACACATAAAAAATTTCTTCGATTTAAATGAAAAAGAACTTAATGCGTGTAACGAACTTATTAAAAAGATTAAATTTAAAATAGAAAATGATGACAATTTAGTCGAGGGGTTTAACCTAGGAACAAATGCAGGCACTGTTGCTGGTCAAACAATTATGCATTGTCATATACATTTGATTCCCAGAAGAAAAGGGGATGTTGAAAATCCCCAAGGTGGTGTTAGAGGTGTAATACCGTTAAAACAACATTATTTGAGAAAATCTAAATAAAAGAAGTCTATTTATGCAGTTGATCTATTAGGGCATCTATACTAAAAATATTTCAAAAAAGGGGTATAATTTCAAAATGTTTGCAAACAATCCATTTTCAATATTAGCTGAGAGTGTATCTCCTATACTAATGCAATCATTTGTAATTCTAATGGGTTTACTTGTGGTTGCTGGAACACTTATGGATATTATTCATAAGAAAAATGTAAAATATTTTTTTAATAATGCAAAAAAAGCAAAAAAGTCTGCAACAAAAAATTTAACTACAGGTGAAAGAATTTCTGTAATTTCAAAAACGATCGCTAGTGATATTGCTACCACCTCTGAACTAGGAGCTGGCAAAAGAAGACTAGCCCATGTGATGGGCATGTATGGTACAATTCTTTTTTGGACAGCATCGGTTGTTATGATTTTCTTTTACTCTTCGCCACAATCAACAACTCCATCAGCTTGGCCGATAGTTTGGCATGTTGGTGCACTATTGACTGTTTTAGGAGGGTCTTGGTTCTGGTTCTTCTTGAGAGTAGATGTTTATTCTGAGGCTCACCCTTGGTACAGAGTTATTAAGGCAGATTTGTTTGTGTTAGCATTGGTAGCTTCATCGTTGTTCGGATTGATATGGTCATTTTTACAATCTATGAGTTTACAAGATAGATGGGATGATAAAGTATTTTTAGTTTTCTTTATTGTATCAAATCTAGTTTTATTTGGTGGTGTTTATTGGTCCAAATTTGCTCATATGTTTTATAAACCAGGAGCTGCACTTCAGAAAAACTTAGCTGAGGCAGACGGATCAAGAGATAATCTTCCACCGGAAGCAGATGCTCCTGAGCAATTTGGCCTCGGTATAAAAAGAGAAGAGCCAAAACATTATTAATATGATAAGGAAAGAGAGTTAAATATGTCAACATTTGTTTATATGACCAGATGCGATGGATGCGGCCACTGCGTGGATATATGTCCATCCGATATAATGCACATTGATGAAACTATAAGAAGAGCAAAAAACATTGAACCAAATTTTTGCTGGGAATGTTACTCTTGTGTCAAAGCTTGCCCTAATCACGCAATAGATGTCAGAGGCTATGCAGACTTTGCTCCCATGGGTCACAGTGTAAGAGTGAGAAGAGAAGAAGAAAAAGGAACAATTTCTTGGAGAATAAAATTTAGAAACGGAACAGAAAAAAACTTTGTTTCACCAATCACAACTAAGCCGTGGGGAAAATTTATTCCAAAACTTGCAGAAGGAGACAAACCAAACCAAGGTGAAATAAATTCTCAGATTTTATATAACGAACCACACGGTTTAAATACTAATAAAGATTTACCTAAAGTAGACAAAAGTGCTTTCAAAAAAGGTGTTTATTATTAATGGCAAGAAAAACTATAATTGAAGAATGCGATGTGCTAGTTGTCGGAGGAGGCATGGCTGGTACAGGTGCCACATTTGAAGCTAGACATTGGGGTAGAGATCTCAAAATAGTTTGTGTAGAAAAAGCTAATATAGATAGAAGTGGTGCTGTGGCTCAAGGTTTGTATGCAATTAATTGTTATATGGGCATGCAGTGGGGCGAAAATCAGCCCGAGGATCACGTTCGTTATGCGAGAAATGATTTAATGGGTCTTGTAAGAGAAGATCTTGGGTACGACATGGCACGACATGTGGATTCAACAGTTCATATGTTTGATGAATGGGGACTTCCAATGATGAAAAATAAGCAAACTGGTCGTTACCAAAGAGAAGGTAAATGGCAGATTATGATTCATGGAGAAAGTTATAAACCGATCGTAGCTGAAGCAGCAAAAAAATCTGCAGATAAAATTTATAACAGAATAATGATTACTCATTTGTTAATGGATGAAACAAATGAAAATAGAGTAGGTGGAGCTGTAGGATTTAATATGAGAACAGGTGATTATTACGTATTCAAATCTAAAACTGTTATAGTTGCAGCTGGAGGAGCTTCTCATATTTTTAAACCTAGAGCGGTTGGTGAAGGAATGGGAAGAACTTGGTATGCGCCTTGGAGCAATGGATCTGCATACGCTTTGCCAATTCAAGCTGGAGCCAAGATGACACAAATGGAAAATAGGATTGTGTTATGTAGATTTAAAGATGGATATGGACCGGTTGGTGCATATTTTCTCCACTTAAAAACTTATACTCAAAACGCTAATGGAGAAAATTATGAGAAGAAATGGTATAATCAAACAAAAGAATTAGTTGGAGAATACATAGATCATCATCCAACACCAACATGTCTAAGAAATCATGCATTTGTTCAAGAAGTTATGGCAGGTGGTGGACCAATCCACATGGTTACAAAAGAAGCTTTTCAAGACCCACATTTAGAAACAGTTGGTTGGGAAAACTTTTTAGGCATGACTGTTGGTCAAGCAGTTGTTTGGGCATCACAAAATATTGATCCAAAGTATACAAATCCAGAATTAACAACTTCAGAACCTTATGTAATGGGATCACACGCAACATGCTCTGGTGCATGGGTTAGCGGACCAGAAGATTTGTCTCCACCAGAATATTTCTGGGGTTATAATAGAATGACAACAGTTGAAGGACTTTTCGGAGCAGGTGACACAGTAGGGGGAAGTGCACATAAATTTTCATCTGGATCATTTACAGAGGGAAGGTTAGCCGCAAAAGCAGCGGTCAAATATATTCAAGAACAAAAAGCAAATAATATAAAGGTGAGTGAAAAGCAATGCGAAGATTTCAAAACAATGATATACAAACCTTTAGAGAATTATACAGTTGGAAGAAATGAGATTACCGGAGGAACAGTATCTCCTAGCTATATATCACCAATTCAAGGTTTACAAAGATTGCAGAAAATTATGGATGAATATGTTGGCGGAATTTCTGTAAATTATATGACTAATGAAAATTTATTGAAAAAAGGATTAGAACTTCTTGATTGGTTACAAGAAGATCTAGAAAATGTTGGTGCTGAAGATTACCATCAATTAATGAGAGCTTGGGAGTTAAAACACCGAACAGTTACTTCTCAGTGTGTAACAGAACACACTCTTTACAGAAAAGAAACTCGTTGGCCAGGTTACTATTACAGAGGCGACCATATGAAACTTGATGACGAAAATTGGCATTGTCTGACAGTTTCAAGAAGAGATCCGAAGACAGGTAAATTTACAATGGAAAAAATGCCTGTGTATCATATAATAGACGAGAAAGAGAAAAAAGAAGCCTCGTAAAACTTAATGAGTCTTCTTGAGAAATCAGATAACGAGATTATCGAGATAGCAAATCCGATCTGGGCAAACTTAGTAAAATCATCGAACATGAAGGATTATGGTGGCTTCACCAAAGATTTTTCATCTCAAATGCTATATGGAGCTAATGAAGTCGAGCTTGGAAAGCAATGGGCTAGTAATGATTTAATATCAAGCTTATCAAACGAATTTAATGCATTTGGCTGTTTAAGAAGAGGTCTTTATATTACAGTGCTTTACAAGCAAAAAAGCACAAAAATTTCAGGAGAATTTTTAGGAAGACTAGTACTCGGAGAGGAAGATGGATTAGTCAAGGTATTTGGTGCAACTATTTTTTAAGAATTGTTGACTTTAATATTTTTGAGGAATAGTTAGTGTTAATGGAATATTTTCTTCCGATCGCAGAAGTTTATATTAACTTACCTCTAGTATTTCTTCTTAGTTTAGTTGTTGGTATTTTATCAGGGTTATTTGGGGTTGGCGGCGGTTTTTTAATGACACCATTTTTAATTTTTATGGGCGTACCTCCTACTTATGCTGTTCCAAATGAGGCTAATAATATTTTAGGAACTTCAATTTCAGGTTCAACAACACATTGGTTCAAAGGTACACTTGATTATAAGATGGGTTTGATGATTGTGGTTGGTGGAGTTATTGGTACTGCAATTGGAATTGCAACTTTCACTTATTTTAAAGGTATTGGCAAAATTAATATAGTTATATCTCTTGCATACATGTACATTTTAGCAATCATAGGTACTCTTATGTTGGTTCAAGGTGTAACTGAATTAGATAGAGCTAGAAAAAAGATAGTTCAAAAAAAGAAATTACATGAACATTATTGGATTCATGGACTTCCACTTAGAATGAGATTTAAAAAATCAAAACTTTACGAAAGTGCTTTTACGCCAATTATAATTGGACTTATTGTAGGCTTTATAGCAGCAATGATGGGTGTTGGGGGAGCATTTATTTTAGTTCCAGCAATGATTTATATTATTGGAATGCCCACAAAACTTATCCCTGGAACCTCTTTATTTGTTACAATTTTTGTCAGTGCGATCGTAACTGTCCTACATGCTTTTAATTATGGAACCATAGACTTAATTTTAGTTGTGGTTTTAATTTTTGGTTCAATAATTGGTGTACAAATTGGTCAAAAGATTGGAGAAAGGGTTGATAGTTCAGAGTTTAAGACAATATTGGCAATATTGTTACTATTAGTTGGTATAGCAATTGCATATGATACTTTCTTTGCAGAGGAGACTGTAGGCGAAATTCAAAATAATGGTAAGATAGTGCTTGGACCTATCGCTCAATTTGTAAGAGACTTATCTATTAATGTTCCATTGCTATATGGAATGTTTTCAATAGTTTTAGCACTTGGTCTTGGAATTGGTGCTGCGATAGTAAGAAGAATTTTATCTAAATTTAAGGCTAAATTCATACATACACCTCCACCTGCTTCATTAAAGTAGTTTTTAAATAATTTGAATTATGTTAATTTATATGATGAGAAAAATATTTATTTTATTATTTTGTATACTATCCTTTAATGCGAATGCATTGGAGAAGAAAACGACTTTTACAAAAGATTTGTTTGATAAAGCCCAATCAGATGGAAAAGTTGTAGTTGTAAGCTCTTGGATCAAATATTGTTCATCTTGTGCTAGTCAAATGAAAGTATTAGATAAAGCAAAAAACGATTTTAAAAATATTGAATATTTGAAATTTGAAGTTACAAACAGAGAAATTGCTGATTTTCTTAAAGTTAAATATCAAACTACACTTTTAATTTTTAAAAATAACAAAGAAGTGTACAGAAGTATTGGTGAAACAAGCAGAGAAGAAATATATAAAGCTATTAAGTCCTCAATTTAATTTTAGGCGCTTCTATAAAGTTTAGTCATTACAAATTCCTTATGTCCTAAAGCTTCGGCACAAGTAAGTCTTCCATTTGCAACTTTTATAGTTGATTTAATTAATTCATCTCCCGCTTGATCAAGATTCATTTCTCTTGATAAAATTTTTGAAACATCCACATCTATATGTTCACTCATTGTTTTTGCAGTTAAAGGGTTAGCTGTAAGCTTAATTACTGGCTCTATTGGATTACCAATAATATTTCCTTGTCCAGTTGGAAAAAGATGAATATTAAATCCACCAGCAGCTTGTAATGTAACACACTCAGCTGCTGCAGAGGATGTGTCCATAAAATAAAGACCTTTACCCTTTGTAGGTTCTTCAGCAGGTTCTAATACATCAATAAATTGTCTTGAACCAATTTTTTGAAAATTTCCAAAAGCTTTTTCTTCAATTGTTGTTAGTCCTCCTGCGATGTTTCCTGCTGTTGGTTGGCTTTCGGAAAGATCGTTTGTTGCCTCTTTTAAAATAAAATCATTATAATCACTCCAAGTTTTCATAAATTTTTTTTGAGCCTCAGGGGTTTTACCTCTTTTTGCACAGACAGTTTCAGCGCCCGTTAGTTCAGATGTTTCACCAAAACATAAATGAACTCCCAAAGGTTCTAACTTGTCCATTAAATTTCCAACTGTAGGGTTAGAGGCTAGCCCAGATGTGGTATCAGACTCTCCACATTTAACAGAAATCCACAAATCACTTATTGGACACTCTACTCTTTGTTTTTCAGATGCCCACATTGAAAACTCTTGAGCTTTTTTTGAAACTTTAGCTATTGTATCAATATCTCCAACTCCTTCAATACTAAAACCCTCAACAGGTTTTCCAGTTTTTGAAATAGCATCCACAATTCTTTTTGTCCATTTTGGCTCTATTCCAATAACAATTACGGCTGCAACATTTGGATTTTTTCCTGTGCCTATCATTGTTCTAAAGTGTAATTCTAGGTCAGCTCCAAACTGAAGTCTTCCGTATGAATGTGGCAGTGCAATTGTACCTTTAATATTATTTGCGACTGCTTCCGCACAAGCATTTGAAATATCATCAACTGGTAAAATTATTACATGATTTCTCGTTCCAGCTCTTCCATTCTCTCTCTTATAACCTAAAAAACTTTTTGGAATTTCCATATTACCACTTTTTTGTTTTTACATTATGAACATGAACATGTTCACCTTTATTAATATTTTTCACAACTTTTCCTATATCATGACCATACTTTAATATTGTGTCACCCTCTTTTAAATCTATCATAGCAATTTTGTGTCCTAGTGGTATTTCGCTCTTAGACTGAATTTTTGCTGATTTATCATTTTCCATAATCCAACAATTACAATCCTGATTTGGGGTAATTTTTTCAATAACTACCACACCCACATTGTCTTTTTCATCATGTATAATAATGTCTGTATTTGCCATAGTGACGATTTCTTATTTGAATTTTAGCAGATCTTATATATTAATCATTCAAATTGATAAATAATAATTTTTGAAGGATTCAATTATGACCAAAATGACTACAGAGGAAGCTTTTATTAAGGTTTTACAAATGCATGGCATAGAACATGCTTTTGGGATAATTGGATCTGCCTTTATGCCAATTTCCGATTTATTTCCTAAAGCAGGAATAACTTTCTGGGATGTGGCTCATGAAACAAATGGAGGTTTAATTGCAGATGGTTACACGAGAGCGACAGGAAAAATGTCTATGGTAATTGCTCAAAATGGACCAGGTATAACAGGACTAGTTACACCTATCAAAACTGCTTACTGGAATCATACGCCTCTATTATTGGTTACTCCACAAGCCGCAAACAAAACAATGGGTCAAGGAGGTTTTCAAGAGGTAGAACAAATGAATTTATTTAAAGACATGGTTTGTTATCAAGAGGAAGTTAGAGATCCATCAAGAATGGCAGAAGTATTGAACAGGGTAATTGAAAAAGCGTTTAGAGGATCTGCTCCAGCACAGATAAATATCCCTCGTGATTATTGGACACAAGTAATTGATATTGATTTACCACCAATTGTTAGATTTGAAAGACAAGGTGGGGGTGAGGAAGCTATTAACAGAGCTGCATCTCTTTTATCACAAGCAAAATTTCCAGTAATACTTTCTGGCGCAGGAGTTGTCATAGGTAATGCAATTGAAGAATGTAAAAAACTTGCTGAAAGATTAGATGCTCCTGTTTGCAATGGATACCAGCATAATGATAGTTTTCCAGGTAGCCACCCACTTGCAGCAGGACCATTGGGTTACAATGGTTCAAAAGCAGCAATGCAACTTATTTCTAAAGCAGATGTTGTTCTTGCCTTAGGAACAAGACTTAATCCTTTTTCAACACTACCAGGGTACGGAATTGATTATTGGCCAAAGAATGCAACAATAATTCAAGTAGATATGAATGCAGATAGAATTGGCTTAACAAAAAAAGTTACCGTAGGTATTTGTGGTGATGCCAAAATGGTTGCAAATCAAATTTTAGAAAAGCTTTCAAAAGATGCAGGAAACAATGGTAGAGAGGAAAGAAAAAATTTAATTCACAAAACAAAATCAGCTTGGTTACAAACTTTGACCGGTCTCGATCATGAGGAAGATGACCCAGGAACAGTTTGGAATAAAGAGGCAAGGGAAAGAGACAAAGATAGGATGTCACCAAGACAAGCATGGAGAGCTATACAAGAAGCAATTCCAAGTGGAGCAATTATTTCAAGCGATATTGGAAATAATTGTGCAATAGGTAATGCTTATCCAACTTTTGAAGAAGGAAGAAAATATCTAGCTCCAGGACTTTTTGGTCCTTGTGGTTACGGTTTTCCATCAATACTAGGTGCTAAGATTGGTTGCCCAAATACCCCTGTAATTGGATTTGCAGGAGATGGTGCTTTTGGAATTAGTATGAACGAAATGAGTTCATGTGCCAGAGAGGAATGGCCAGCAATCACTATGGTAATATTTAGAAATTATCAATGGGGAGCAGAAAAAAGAAATTCAATATTATGGTTTGATGATAATTTTGTCGGTACAGAATTAGATCCAGAATTAAGCTATGCAAAAGTTGCTAATGCTTGTGGTCTAAAAGGAGTTACTGCTAAAACTATGGAAGAAACTACCAAAGCCATTAAGCAATCATGCGAAGATCAGAAAAAAGGAATTACCACTTTTGTTGAAGTAATTTTAAACCAAGAACTAGGTGAACCTTTTAGACGAGATGCTATGAAAAAACCCGTTAAAGTTGCAGGTATTAAAAAAGAAGACATGAAAACTCAGATTGTCTAATAAGTAGATTATTTTTTTATTATTTGTTCAATCTCTTTAATTATGCCTTTAACAAATAATTTTGAATGGTATTCGT
>CACPBW010000017.1 GCA_902632275.1 uncultured Pelagibacteraceae bacterium
GGAACAAAAAAGCTTGCCATTAAGATTGCCACTGCAACAAAGAACATCCAAAAACTTAACATGTTTACATATGGAAAAACCATATCTCTTGCACCAACCATTAATGGTATTAAATAGTTTCCGAAGCCTCCTAAAAATAAGGCGGTTAAAAAATAAACTACCATTATCATTCCATGCATAGTCACAAACTGATAATAGTGTTCAGCAGTTATAAATCCTGCGAGTCCTGGAAAACCTAATTGCAATCTCATCAACCAAGATAAAATTAAACCTACAACTCCAGTAAAAACAGCTGTTAGAAAATATTGTACTCCAATTACTTTAGCATCCTGACAAAAAACCCACTTAGTTATAAAAGTATGGCCGTGATATAAATCTTGCTCTGGTAACTCAGCTGGTCTTACATAGTCCATATCTGGGGTTGAACCCGCAGAGCCTGTTATTGCTTCTGATGATTGTGCTTGATAACCAGATTTATTTTCGTATTCGTCAGACATAATTATTTTTCCTCTTTATATATAACTTTTTCAATTTTTGAATTATTTTTTGCTACTTTTTTTGTCTCAATTTCCTTATTTTGCTTAGCTAATAGATCTGAAAAAGTTTCTTGTTCTCCCAACCATTCCTGATAACTATTAGGATCTTGAACTTCTACACCACCTCTCATAGCATAATGACCGACTCCACAATATTCGGCGCATAAAACTTCATACTCCCCTACTTTGTTAGGCTCGAACCAATAAAATGTCACAACTCCGGGTACAGCGTCCATCTTTGCTCTAAATTGAGGTACATACCAGTTATGAAGTACATCTACAGATCTCAATAAAATTTTAACTGGTCTATTATTTTCTAAATTAATTATATCACTTTGAACCATTACATCATCTCGTCCGTAAGGGTCATCGAGGTTTATGCCAAAAGGATTGTCATCATTTATATTAACAACTTTTGTAGTACCAAGTTTTCCATCTTTACCAGGTAATCTATATTGCCAACCCCATTGCCATGCCATGACATCTATTTCAATTGAGTTTTTTGGAACGTTTACATATTGATTCCAGATTATTAATCCTGGAGCTAGTAAAGCTGCAACTCCAAGTGTAGTAGCTACTGTTAGAATTTTTTCTAATTTTTTGTCCTCTGGTTTATATTCTGCTTTTCTGTCTTCTTTATAAGAATACTTAAAAACGCAATAAATCATGAAAAGACAAACTGCAATAAATACTCCTCCACCTACCCAAAAGGTTAAGGTTATAGTATCATCCATACCTTTCCAGTTCGATGCTATATCAGTCCAATACCAAGGCGTAAAAATATGAAAAAGTATTGAACCTAAAATTACTAAAAAAAATATTATACCCGCGTGCATAGCTATTTATATAGATTATTAATAGTATAAATACCTATGACAAAATGTCATAAAATTAAAGGAAATAAACTTATATATACGGTAAATTATGCTCGGTAAATTTGGAATATTAGTTGTCTTGCTCATTTTGGTCTTGCTTTTTTATGTGGTGATATCTTTTGGAGCTGGTGCCTTTTCAAAAGGAGAGACTAAACCAGAAACAAAGAAATATTTAAAGTCAGTAAAAATATTGTTAGCTGTTATTGCTGTTGTAGGATCTATACTTGTTCTTTTTTTAGATTAAGAGATCAGTGTTTTACACCAAGCAATGAATGAGTCGTTAAAAATATAAATCATTAAAAAGAAAGCTAACCAAACAACTAATAAAAACATCCAGTACATCGATAATGCAGAAATATTATTTTCTTCATCCAGAATTTTACTCTGCTCTATTTTTAAAATTCTACCAGCTACTCTACCCCAAAAAAATAAACCTCCTAGTAAATGCATTCCATGAAGCGCGGTAAAAATATAAAACGATGAAAAATATGAGTTAGTTGAAACATAATTCCCACTTTGCATGAGTTGTACCCAAAAATATAATTGCCCAAATAAAAATATATAACTTAGACCACCCACTAAGATTATGTTTCTTTTTATATTAGTAGTTTCCTTTTTTTTTAAATCACTGGTTATTTTTGAAAAAAAATATGTGATAACAAAAAGAATAAAAGTATTTATCCAAAGAAAATTTGGTTTTAAAAGATATCTAGTGTCTTGTTCAGGAGGTATGGAATAAATATATCCCGTAAATATCAAACTAAATAAAACGGTAGCTATACCAAAGATGATTATTACAGCTGAGGTCTGAACTGACAGGTCAAAAGTCTTTCCAATATGAGCATCATCAATTTCTGCCCTTTCACTCTCCCAAGGTTTTTCAGTTAGTGTGCTGAAAAGTTTCTTTATAAAATTGCTCATGGATCCTATATAATAAATAATTATTATTTATCAACAATGAAAATAAAAACATCAATTGCAATTATAAGTGGATGTCTGGTAATTTTTCTGTTTTTAATGCTACCAGTTTTTTTATCTATTCAAAATCAGAAGGAAGATCTTGTCGCATCATTCAAAGGATCAACTTTTTCACTTAAAGATGTAAATAATAATACAATAACTGAAAAATCTTTTGAAGGACCATTAACAGCAATTTTTTTTGGGTTTACAAACTGCCCTGATATATGTCCAATGACGTTAAGCAATATAGATTTAGTTATTAAAAATTTAAATGAACAAAAAAAGAAAAAATTTAAGGTTTTCTTTGTGAGCATAGATCCTGAGAGAGATAGTCCGAGTGTAATAAAAAATTATCTTGACACATTTGAAAACCAAATGTTTGGAATAACTGGTGATCCAAAAAAAGTTTTTCTATTATCTCAATCCTGGGGTGTCTTATCAGAAAAAATATTTAATGAAGATGGAAATTATTTAATTAATCATAGTTCGTCGGTATTGCTTTTAAAAGATGGAAAGTATTTAGACAGAATTAATCATCATGCTAAATACAAGGATATGTTTAAGGTGATAGATAAATATTTAAGATAATAAAGTATAACTGATTATAGAAATCATCGATATCGCAGCAGTTTCAGATCTTAAAATATTTCTGTTGATATTTATAGGAATTATATTTTTCATTTTAGAAATTATTTCTCTTTCTTTAATGGAGAAATCACCCTCTGGTCCAATCAGAACACATATAGGCTCATTACTTTTAATATCAATTTTTTTGTTTTCAGAATTAAGATCACCAAAGAGAATAGTTGTATCAATATTTTCTTTTAAAAATTCTTCAAAATTTTTTAATTTATCTAAAATAGGTAAATTTAATCTATTACTTTGTTCTGATGCTTCAACAATAATTTTTTGAACTCTTTTTTCATTAATCTTTCTAACAATGGTTCGTTCAGAAAGTAGTGGTATAAATCTAGTTACTCCAAGTTCTGTAGCTTTTTGAATCATTAAGTTTAGATAATTTAATTTAATAGGTGTGAAGGCAAGCCATATTTCTGTTGGATTATCTGCTGACCTTAATTTTTTTTCTACTGAAAACTCTACAATTCCTCTTATTATATTTTCTACTTTTGCCTCAAATTCCCCAGATTGATTAAACAAACTAAAATTTTGCCCTTCTTTAATTCTCATCACCTTATGAATATAGTGTGATTGAGTTTTATCTAATTTAGATTTTAAATTTATATATAAACTTTCATTAAAAAATAATCTAATATTACTCATTTAAATAAGTTAATTTATGAAAAATCTTAAAGCAATAATTTTCGATGCTTATGGAACGTTATTTGATGTGAATTCAGCAGCTGAGAAATGCAAAAGTAAAATTGGTGATAAGTGGGAAAATTTTGCAAATTATTGGAGAACAACTCAGTTAGAATACACTTGGTTAAGAAGTCTTATGAATAAACATAAAGATTTCTGGAAAATAACTGAGGATAGCTTAGACAAATCTATGAAAAAATTCCACATAGATCAAAATATGAGAAGTGAGCTTTTAAATTTATATAAGGTATTGTCTCCATATCCAGAAACAAAAAACACTTTAGAACAACTGAAAAATAAAAACTATAAAATTGCAATACTTTCAAATGGAACGCCGTCACTACTAAATGGATTAATTGAAAAAAACAATATGAAAATTTTTTTTGATGATATTTTTTCAATTGAGGAGGTTGGAATTTTTAAACCAAGCTCAAAAGTATACGAAATTCCTATTAAGAAATATAAAATAGATAAACGTGATATTGCTTTTTTAAGTTCAAATACTTGGGATGTATGTGGGGGTGGTAATTTTGGTTATAATTCAATTTGGGTAAACAGAAATAAAAATATTTTTGACAAACTAGATTATAAACCAAAACACGTAATTGGAGATTTAGAAGAGCTACTAAGTATATTTTAATAACTAAAATTTCATTATTGTAATTAAAAATATATATAATAATAATCAAACATATTATGAGAAATTTTGATAAAAAAATAGAAAGCTATTTAAGAAACTTTGAGGCTCTAGCTTCACTTTCTCTTAGATTTATTCTAGGTTTAGCTTTTATTATATATGCCTCAAAAAAATTTCCACTACCTCCAGAGGGACTTGTAGAATATTACGAGTTGCATCCAATCCTAGCATCTACTGTAGCATTATCAGAACTGTTTTCTGGAATTATAATAATAATTGCAGCTTTTATAAAAAATCCTTTAGGAAACATATTAACAAGATTAGCTGGTCTAAATATTGTTTTATTAATGTCTAGTATTCTTGTAGTGGCGCATTCTGATTGGTTTATTACAACAAAATTGTTTTCTAGTGTGCAAATATTTCTACTTGTAAGTGGATTTTACTTTTTTATAAAAGGAAATAAAAAATAATAAAATTATGAGCATTATTGAGATACAGCAGATTATAAAGCCAGTTAATTCATCAGATGGAGCTGGTGTAAAATTAAAAAGAAGTATTGGAGTAGATCCAAATTATTATGATCCATTTTTAATGTTAGATGAGTTTGGGTCGGAGGAGAAAACCGATTATATAGGTGGTTTTCCTGCTCATCCACATAGAGGAATAGAGACAGTTACATATATGTTGCATGGTGAATTTGAACATCAAGATAGCACAGGAGCCAAAGGGAGAATGAAAGCTGGAGATGTTCAGTGGATGAAAACAGGAAGTGGAATAATACATTCAGAAATGCCAGCGATGTCTGGTGGGAAACTTCAAGGTTTCCAATTATGGATTAACATGCCTGCTAAATTAAAAATGAGTAAACCTGAATATCTATTTATCGACTCAAAGGAAATGCAAACACATGAGGATAACGATAAAACTGTAAAAACCATTGCTGGCAAGTTTGAAAATGCTGAGGGTCCCATTAAAGGCCATAATGTAGAGCCAATTTATTTTGATATTGAATTAAAAAAAAATAAAGAATTTAATTTTGATCTTCCTAATACCCATAATTCTCTAATTTATTTAGTCAACGGTGAAATTACGATCGGCGAAAAAAAACATGATAAATTAATCGACTCAACTTTAATTTTACTTTTAAAAGGTGAAAAACTTAAGGTCAAAAGTATCTATAATTCAAAATTTTTGCTTATTTCTGGAAAACCTATAAATGAAAAAATTGCTAGAGGAGGTCCGTTCGTTATGAATACTAAATCTGAAATATTACAAGCTGTAAATGATTATCATAATGGAACTTTCGTAAAATAGTGCAAGCAATCGAAATTAAAAAAACTGGTGGTCCTGAAGTTTTAGAGCTAAAAGATATAAAACTTGATGATCCAAAAGATGGTGAAGTTCTTATAAAACATTCAGCGATCGGTCTTAATTATATTGATACATATCATAGATCAGGTCTATACCCTCTCCCACTTCCATCAGGAATAGGATTAGAAGCAGCTGGTAAAATAGAAAAAATTGGAAAAAATGTTGGTGATTTTAAAGAAGGAGATAAAGTTGCTTATGCTGCTGCACCGATAGGCTCATACTCTTCACATAGAATTTATCCTGTCAAAAGTTTAGTAAAAGTTCCAGATGGAATAGATCTTGAGATTGTTGCAACATTAATGACTAAAGGTCTAACAACTTTTTATCTATTACATAAAACATACGCTGTAAAATCAGGTCAAAAAATATTATTTCATGCTGCAGCGGGAGGTGTTGGCCAAATTTTTTGTCAATGGGCAAAAAGCTTAGGTTGTGATGTGATAGGAACTGTTGGGTCTGATGAAAAAATTGAAATTGCAAAAAAATTTGGTTGTACTCATGTAATTAATTACTCTAAAGACGATTTTCAGAAAAAAGTTATGGAAATCACTAATGAGGAAGGTTTACCAGTTGTTTATGATGGTGTGGGAAAGGTAACAATGGAAAAATCTCTCGGGTGTTTAAAAATGAGGGGGACTTTTGTTTCTTTTGGAAATGCCTCAGGAAAACTTGATCCTCTCGATGTTGGAAAGTTAATTGCACCAAAAGGACTATTTTTAACTCGCCCTAGCATCGCACATTATACTGCAACAAGAAAAGAATTAGACGAAGCGGCTGACAAACTTTTCGAAATGGTGAAAACACAAAAAGTAAAGATTGATATTTTTAAAAAGTATGGCTTAAAAGATGCCGTGAATGCTCATAAAGATTTAGAGGGAAGAAAAATTATTGGACCCGCGATCATAGTTCCTAATTAATCTATTTTTACATCCATATCTGACATATGTAGATTAAGAGCATTTGTAGATATTTGTATTTCTCTAATAAAAAATGCGATTGAAATTATCATTGATAAACAACAAGAGCCAAAAATAACTCTTGCCACAAACAATTCATCTAAATAAAGGGCAAACACTGTTAACATATTAAACAAAAATCCAAAAGCCGCAAACATTATAGTCCATCTTAAAATAGATATACGGCTACTCAAATTTAGAAATTGTTTTTTCCATTCTGGTGGTACATGTTTTTCATAAACATGCTCATCGTGGAGCTCTCTAATTAATTTACTTAAAGTATGAAATCTATTGCTATATACACCCATCAAAAGTGGAATGGCGGGAAACATAAGCGCTGTTACAGTATAATCAATATTCATACGAATCAGTTTGATTATGAATCTACCCTTTGCTATTTACAAGTAAATTCTAATGGAAAAAATTTATTACTTTATTGAACTTACCAGGATAAAAAGACCTATAGGATATATGCTTTTATTTTGGCCATGCGTTTGGGGTCTAACAATAGCTTATGATTTTTCAAACAACATACAAATTTTTTTAAAATACGGAGTATTATTCTTATGTGGCTCAATATTAATGAGATCAGCTGGTTGTATTATTAATGATATTGTAGATAAGGATTTTGATGCAAAAGTTTCAAGAACTAAAACAAGACCCATAGCATCAGGTAAAATTTCTGTTAGACTTGGTCTAATTTATTCGGCATTTCTTTGCCTAATTGCTTTTTTAGTTTTGATTCAATTTAATACGTTTACCATAATACTGGCAATGTGCTCTATGCCCTTAGCATTTTCATATCCTTACATGAAAAGATTCACTTATTGGCCTCAGTTATTTCTTGGTATAACATTCAACTATGGTTTGATACTTGGTTGGACAGCTATAAGTGAAAATCTTACTATTATTCCATGTATATTTTATTTTGGGGCCATATTTTGGACATTAGGATACGACACAATATATGGATACCAAGATTTAAAAGATGATGAAATAATAGGAGTTAAATCAACATCAATAAAATTTAAAAAAAATCCAAAATTATTTTTATTTGTATGCTACTCTATTTTTTTTATTTCTCTTTTCTATATTGGTCTTAGTATGATTTTTTCTTACATCTATTTTTTTGGTTTGTTTTTAATTTTTTTGCATTTATTTATTTTTCAAATTTTGCAGTTAAATATTAATAAGGAAACAATATGTCTTAAAATTTTTAAATCGAATAACTTTTTAGGCTTTTTAGTATTTGTAAATTTATTATTTGGCAAAATAATTATATGATGACAACTAAAGAAACTTTAGCAAGATTATATAATGATTATACAAAAAAATATGTAAATAAAATTATAGCTTCAATTTTTTTGTCAATGATAGTTGCTGCTGCTACTTCCTCTATTGCTTGGCTTTTAGATCCAGCTATTAAAAAAATATTTTTAGAGAAAGATCAGAAACTTATTTGGATTATTCCATTAGCTATAATTATCGCTTTTTCTGCAAAAGGAATATCATTGTATTTGGCAAAAGTTATAATGATTGGAGTTGCTGAAGATATTAAAAAAAATATTCAAAAAGATATGATATCTAGTTTGGTCAAAGCAGATACATCCATTATTGACAATAAGCATACAGGAAAATTTATCTCAAATCTGACCTACGATACATCACTTATAGTTAATCTAGTAAGTACTGCTCTGCTAAATCTGTTTAAAGATACAATTACTTTAATAGGACTTTTAACTGTTATGTTTTATCAAAATTGGAAATTATCGCTTATAGCAATAATTATGATACCTTTGGCATCTTTAGCTGCAAAAACTTTAGGAAAAAGAATAAGCAAAGTAACGACAGAAGCTCAAATTAAATCTGGTGAACTTAATAAGCATTTAATGGAAATTTTTAAAAATCACAAACTTATAAAAATATTTCAAAAAGAAACATTTGAGGTAAATAGGACAGATGTTTTTTTAAATAGTCTAAAAGAAAAAGCAAAAAAAATAAATATAGTATTTACTAGAGCTTCTCCAATTATGGAAGTTTTGACTGGGATAATGATAGCACTACTTATCTTTTACTCTGGGAAATTGATAATTGATGATCAACTAGCAATAAATAATTTTTTTTCATTTCTAGCAGCAATGATGCTTGCTTATCAACCTGTTAGATCGCTAGCGACCTTAAATCTTAGTATAAGTACAGGTCTGTCAGCTGCAAAGAGAATAATTCCAATAATAGATACAAAAAATGAAATTGTTGAAACTGAAACAAAAAAAGGTCTGGAGATTAAAAATTGCAATATAAAATTTGAAAATTGTAATTTTAAATATGGTACATCAGAAAATACTGTTCTTCATAATTTAAATATGAATATTGTAGGTGGAAAAATGACTGCTCTTGTTGGATATACTGGAGCAGGAAAATCATCAATAATAAATTTATTACCTAGATTTTATGATTGTCAAAAGGGAGATATAAAAATTGATGGGCAGTCAATATACGATATAAGTATTTACGATCTTAGAAAAAATATTTCTATCGTTACACAGGATATTACGCTCTTCGACGACACAATAAAAAATAATATTTTGTACGCAAATCAAAATGCGTCTGATGAAGAGGTTGAGATTGTAGCAAAAAATTCATTCTCTAAAGATTTTATAAGTAAACTTCCTGAGCAGTATGACACGATAATAGGAGAAAATGGTGTACGATTGTCTGGTGGAGAAAAACAAAGAATTTCAATAGCTCGAGCTATGCTAAAAAAAACACCTATTATTCTTCTAGATGAGGCTACATCGTCATTAGATGCTGAAACCGAAAGCAAAATTCAAAATGCAATGGAAATTCTAACAGAAAATAAAACAACTATAGTAATTGCACATAGATTATCCACAATATTGAACGCACATAAAATTTTTGTCATTGATAAGGGAAATATTGTAGCTGAAGGAAATCATAAAGAATTAATTGAAAATTCTGGAATTTATAAAAATTTTTACCAAAAACAAGTTAAACAAAATTGATGGTATTATTTATCTATAGAACCTTAATAAATATAATTTTCATATTATCACCAATAATAGTTTTAATTAGAATAGTTAAAAAAAAAGAAGATTTAAAGAGGTTTAAAGAAAAGTTTTGTATTTTTTCAAAGAAAAAAATAAAAAAAAAATTGATTTGGTTTCATGGAGCAAGTGTCGGTGAAATTTCAAGTATAATTCCATTAGTTTTTAAATTAGAAGAAAATAAAAAAATAGATCAAATATTAATTACATCATCAACTTTAAGTTCTGCGAATGTTTTAAAGAAGTTTAAGTTTAAAAAAACAATACATCAATTTTATCCAATAGATACAAACCATATATCAAAAAAATTTATAAATTACTGGAGTCCTTCCTTAGCAATTTTTATAGACTCAGAAATTTGGCCAAATATGCTTTTAAATTTAAAAAAAAAATCAATTCCAATATTTCTACTAAATGCAAGAATTACAAAAAAGTCTTTCAATAGATGGAAAAAATTAGGAGAATTTAGCAAAAAAATTTTCCAGTGTTTCGAAAAATCCCTTGTTTCAAATCAAGAAACAGTAAAATATTTAAAATACTTTAAAGTAAAAAATATAAAATTTTTCGGTAATTTAAAATTTATACAGAATAAAAATAAAAATCTTTCTTTACCCACAAAAATTCAAAATATTATTTTAAGTAAAAAAACTTGGTGTGCATCAAGTACACATGAAGGAGAAGAATTAATTTTTCTAAAAGTGCATAAAAACTTAAAAAATAAATATAAAAATTTTTTTACTATTATTATCCCAAGACACATTGATAGATCAGCTGAAATTGTTCGAATGATCGAAGATCAAAATTTAAAAGTACATCGACATAGCTGGAAAAGTAAAGTCCCCTCAGATTTAGACATATATTTGGTAGACACTTATGGAGAAACCGAAAAATTTTTTAATCTTATTAAAATAGTATTTATTGGTGGATCTTTAGTTAATCACGGTGGTCAAAATCCCCTGGAGTCTGTAAGGCATGGTTGTAATGTTCTGCACGGACCTAATGTTCATAACTTTAAAAATATTTACAATTACTTAGATAGAATTAAATTATCTACAAAAGTAGTAAATGATAAAAGCTTATGTAAGAGTATTGATAAGTTATTCACAAGTAAAACCAAAACAAAATCGGTTGTGAAAAAAGTAAAAAAATTAGGTGACAGTGTTTTTTTTAATACAATAAAAGAGATTAACAAAGCTTTAGCAAAATGATTTTTAATAAACCAAAATTTTGGGATAAAAAAAAACCCGATTTTTTTGCAATTTTACTCTTTCCATTTTCAAAGATTGTAACGCTAATTAGTAATCTCAAAAATGGTGAGAATTTTAAAAATTCTAATATAAAAACCATCTGTGTCGGTAATATTTATGTTGGGGGCACTGGGAAAACTCCTCTTTCAATTAAAATCAATAATATGCTAAACGAAAAAAAATTTAAAAGTGTTGTTGCTAAAAAGTTTTATAATGAACAAAAAGATGAGCAATTATTAATTAAAAATAAAACAAATCTTATAACCAAAGGCTCTCGAAAAGATTGCTTAAATGAGGCTATTAAACAAAATTTTCAGATTGTTGTATTTGATGACGGTTTGCAAGATAAGTCTATTAGCTATGATATTAAAATTTGTTGTTTTAGTTCAAACACTTGGATTGGTAACGGATGGGTTATACCGGCAGGACCATTAAGGGAGAATATTGACTCCCTAAAAAAATTTGACATAGTATTTTTAAATGGTGCAGATATTAATAATGAAGAGAAAAGAGAACAAATTTTTAAAATCAATAAAAATATTAAAATTTACGAAAGTAATTATAAGCTTAAAGCTTTAGATAAGTTTGATATTTCTCAAAATTATGTTGCATTTTCTGGAATCGGAAATCCAGAAAACTTTAACTTAACTTTAAAGGAAAATAATTTTAAAATACTGAAATCTTTTTCATTTCCAGATCATTATGATTACAATAAAAAGGATATTAATGTTATTAAAAAATTTGCTGATAAAAATAAAGCAAAAATAATTACCACAGAGAAAGATTACCTAAGAATAAAAAAAGAATTCAGAAATGATATCAGATTTATTGAAATGGAATTAGAAATACATAACGAAACAGAGTTTAATAACTTTATCCTGGATAAAAAATGAAAAGTATAAAATATTTTATTGAATATTTATTTATTAAATTACTCTTTTTAATATTTAAGTTGATAGGGTACGGAAATGCTTCAAATTTAGGTGCAAAAATAGGATCTATTTTTGGACCTATTTTTAGATCAAAAAAAATAATAAAAAAAAATATTCAAAATTGTTTACCAAACATAAGCAATAATGATATCGATGATTTAACAGTAAAAATGTGGGAAAATTATGGAAGAATATTTTCCGAGTACATGTACATAGAAAAATTTAGATCAAAAAAATTAGAAAAATTTATCAATATTGAAGGTATTGAAATATTAGAAAAAATCAAAAGAGATGGTAAGCCAGTGGTTTTTATTTCTGGTCATTTTAACAATTTTGAACTAATGGCTATGCAGTTAGAATTGTCAGGTATAAAACTTTCAGCAATTTACAGGCCGTTAAATAATTTTTTTTTAAATAAAACAATGGAAAATTTAAGAAAAAATTTTATTTGTAAAAACCAAATAAAAAAAGGAATTGGTGGAGTTAGAGAAATTATAAAATCATTTTCAGAAAATAACTCTATAGCTTTGATGATTGATCAACGTGTTTCTGAAGGTGATAAGCTACTTTTGTTTAATAATCCCACTTACACAACTACCATTCCAGGGCAATTGGTAAAAAAATATAAATGTCCAGTTGTACCAATTTATATCCAAAGAAAGGATAAAATTTTTTTTGATATGATAATTGAAGATCCAATTTATTTTGGTGATGAAGAAAATGTTAAAAGCATTACTCAAAAACTAAATAATTGGTTAGAACGTAAAATATTGTTGAATCCGGAACAGTGGATCTGGACGCATAATAAATGGAGATTATAATCTATAGACTTTTACTTTTTTTTTGAAGCTTCTACGTATGAATAATAAGCTTCTTGCAATTCAACGTTCCAGTAGCTAAGTTTTTCAAGTTTTATCTCTTTTCCTGAAACCGCACAAATAACATGATCACCATTTTCGATTATTTCAAAGTTATTTGGCATATATTTTAATTTAGCTAATTTATTTTTCATTATTTAGTTGTATAAAATATATATGAACATTGGAATTATTGGAAGTGGGGGAAGAGAGCATTCGCTTTGTTTTAAACTAAAAGAGTCAAAATTGGTAAAAAAAATATTTTGTTTTCCTGGGAATGCTGGAACGGAGGCTATCGCTGAAAACATAAATCTTGATATAAAAGATTTTGAAAAAATTCGTAAAACTTGCGAGCAAAAAAAAATTGAATTAGTTATCGTAGGGCCAGAGAAACCTCTTGTAGACGGCATTGTTGAGTATTTTGAGAATACAAAAATAAAAATATTTGGTCCAGATAAAATTAGTTCTCAATTAGAGGGATCAAAAACTTTTACTAAAAAACTTTGCAAAAAGTACAAAATACCAACATCTAATTTTGAGATTTTTAATGAGGAAGAATTAGCATTAGATTATTTATCCGCTATTCAATATCCGATTGTTGTTAAAGCGGATGGGCTAGCAGCTGGAAAGGGTGTTTATATTTGCAAAAATCAAGATGATGCAAAAACAGCAGTGAAAGAAATATTTGGCGGACGTTTTGGAAAAGCTGATTGCGTTTTAATAGAAGAGTTTTTGAATGGAGAAGAAATGAGTTATTTTATTATTTCTGATGGAGAAACATATAAATTTTTCCAAACAGCACAAGATCATAAGAGAGTTGGTGAGAATGACACCGGCAAAAACACTGGGGGTATGGGTGCATACTCGCCTTCAAGACTCTACACAAATGATTTAGATAAAAAAATTAATGAAAAAATAATTCAACCAACATTAAATGGCATTAAAGAACTTGGTAGCAATTATTCTGGGTTTCTTTATATAGGCTTAATGATAGTTAAAAATGAACCTTATCTGATAGAATTTAATGTAAGAATGGGTGATCCTGAGTGTCAAACCATCTTACCAATCTTAGATACTGATTTGGCAGAAATAATCTTAGCTTGTTGTAATAAAAAATTACAAGATATGGACATAAAGTGGAAGAATAAAAAAAGTGTATGTATAGTTTTATGTTCAAATGGATACCCAGATAGTTATAAAAAAAATATAATAATTAATGGTTTAAAAAATCTCAAAATTAATAGAAATGAATACATATTTCATGCAGGAACTGTAATTAAAGACGATAAATATTTAGCAATTGGTGGGAGAGTATTAAATGTCATAGTGACTACTGAAAATTTTAAAAATTCTAAAGATAAAGCTATAAAAATTTTGAATGATCTAGATTGGAAAGGTGGTTTTTTTAGAAAAGATATTGCTTACAAGGTTACTTAAATATGAGAATAATTTCTGGAAAATTTAAGAATAAAACAATTCTTTTGCCAACTGATAAAAATACCAGACCATTAAGAGATATGGTTAAAGAGTCTATATTTAATATCTTAAAACATTCAAATTTATTTCAAAATGAAATCTCAAATTCATCGATACTAGATCTATATTCAGGATCGGGTTCTTTTGGACTTGAATGCTTATCAAGAGGGGCATCGAAAGTTATTTTTTGTGAAAACTATTTACCTGCGTATAAAGTTTTAAAAAAGAACTTAAACTCGTTAAATTGTAACAATCAAATGGAAATATTTAATGAAACAGTTTTTAACTTCATAAGTAATATTAATCATAAAATTAAGTTTGATATAATTTTTATGGATCCTCCTTTTAAAGAGGATAAAATAAACCAATTATTAGGTTTAATTTTTGAAAAAAAAATCTTAAAACATAATGGTTTGCTAATAATTCACAGAAATAAAAAAACAAAAGATGAATTTCCAATTGATTATAAAATAATTTTAGATAGAACTTATGGATTATCAAGAATATTTTTTGGAAAACTTTAATTTGTAAGAATTTTTTTTGTCTCTGTTTTTATCAATTCTACAGAAGGCTGATCAAAAGGATTTACTTTCATTGCATCTCCTAAAAGAATAGTTTCTAGCATAAAAAAAGTAAATAACTCCCCCAAAGCCTCTTCCGAACGCAGTAAAACTTTGAAACTTCGAAAAGGAATTTTCTTTGTTCTAAAAACATTTTCTGTAGCTTTTTTTTGAGCTGATTTAATTTGATATAAATTCTTATTTTTTAAATAATTAAAAGAATTTAATAATTGTGAGTTTTTTACTTTTTGACCGCTATGATCATTAACATCAAAAAAAGTAAAAAAACAATTTTTAGGACCGTCTAAGTATAATTGCATTAAACTATGATTATCTTTTGGCATACTTGAAACCATGGGTAAGATACCTTTAGAATTTTTTCCTAAACTTTCGGCAACTAACTGTTGATACCAGGCAAACAGATCATGGGAAAGTTCATCATAATTCAAAATGACGGAATTGTATTTTTTTTTACTTAAAAAATATATTGTCGATACTACACTGTCTAATAATGAATTAATAAAATTTTTATTCTTAATAAGATTATTGAAATTTTTAAATTTTTCAGGTTTTAAGCCCATAAAAATTGCTGGTAACATTCCGACCTCAGATAGTACTGAATATCTGCCTCCTATATAATTTTTATGATTAATTATTTGACAATTAAGTTTTCTTGCAAGAGTCCTTACATAATTGTTAGAATTTTCACATATGAATAAATTGTATCTTTGATTCTTTATTGCAGTGTAGTTCGATATTGTTTCTAGGGTATTTCCCGACTTTGAAATAATTATATTTAATTTCTTTTCATATGACTGATGTTCTTTCCTCGAATTTAGGTTATCTATAAAAGTAAAATTTTTTTTTACTTTAG
>CACPBW010000018.1 GCA_902632275.1 uncultured Pelagibacteraceae bacterium
ATTTTGATAATTTAACAAAGGACAATATTTATGTATTAAATAGCCCTATACTATCAAATTCTCAGTTTTTAAAATTTAACAATTTTTTTAAAAAAAAAATTAAATTAATAGATTGCACATTTAAAAAGGACGAAAGTCTAGATTTTGTTTTAGAAAGAATTAGAAAAGATTCGGAGATTGCTGTTCGACAAGGATCGACACAAATAGTTTTATCAGATAAAAATATTTCAGATAATAGATTACCAGTACCAATGCTGTTAGCAGTAGGTGCAGTAAATACTTATTTAATAAAACATAAATTGAGAGGGTATGTTTCAATAAATGTTCAATCTGGCGAAGCCATGGATACACATTCATTCGCAACACTTATTGGAGTAGGCGCTACAACTGTAAATCCTTATCTAGCATTAGACGGATTATATCAAAGATTTGAGAAAAAACTTTTTGGTAAATTTCAATACGAGGAATGTGTCAGCAGATATATAAAATCTGTGAATAGTGGTCTCTTAAAGATAATGTCTAAAATGGGTATCTCTGTAATCAGCTCTTATAGAGGTGGATGTAACTTTGAAACTGTTGGCTTGAGCAGAACAGTTGTTTCGGAATATTTTCCTGGTGTTATCTCTAAAATTTCAGGAATTGGACTAAGCGGTATTGAAAAAAAATTAAGATCTATTCATGAAAAAGCTTTTACCAATGAGGATAAAGTTTTGCCAATCGGAGGCATTTATCGTTATAGAAAGAATGGTGAGGTTCATCAGTATCAAGGTAAATTAATACATTTATTACAAAGCGCTGTTTCTAAAGGCTCTTATGAAGCTTACAAAAAGTATGTCGAAGGAATATATAATTTGCCACCAATAAATCTAAGAGATCTTATTGATTTTAGAAAAAGATATTTAAACAAACCAATAGATATTTCAGAAGTTGAGCCAGTAGAAAACATACTTAAAAGATTTGGAAGCGGAAGCATGTCTCATGGAGCTCTGTCAAAAGAAGCGCATGAAACGCTAGCAATAGGAATGAATCGTATTAAGGGTGCATCATGTAGCGGTGAGGGTGGCGAAGACGAGGTAAGATTTAAAAAAATGGATAACGGAGATAGTGCAAACTCAAGAGTAAAACAAATAGCTTCTGCGAGATTTGGTGTAACAATAAATTACTTAAATAATTGTAACGAAATTGAGATCAAAATTGCACAAGGCGCAAAACCAGGTGAGGGAGGTCAATTACCAGGGTTTAAAGTATCGAAGGAAATCGCCAGATTAAGACATTCGACTCCAGGAGTAACTTTGATTTCTCCTCCTCCGCATCACGATATTTATTCAATTGAAGATCTCGCACAATTAATTTACGACCTAAAACAAATCAATCCTAAAGCAAGAGTTGGCGTAAAACTCGTAGCTTCATCAGGAATAGGAACAATCGCAGCTGGTGTAGCAAAAGCAAAAGCAGATATAATTTTAATTTCTGGTCACAATGGAGGTACTGGTGCATCTCCACAAACAAGCGTTAAATACGTTGGAATACCATGGGAAATGGGATTAACTGAAGCTAATCAAGTTTTAACACTCAATAATTTAAGAGACTCTGTAACACTTAGAACTGATGGCGGAATTAAAACTGGAAGAGATGTTGTAATTGCAGCCATGATGGGAGCCGAGGAATATGGTGTAGCAACTACTGCTTTAGTAGCAATGGGTTGTATTATGGTACGTCAATGTCATTCTAATACTTGTCCAGTAGGTGTTTGTACCCAGGATGATAAATTAAGAGAAAAATTTAGTGGTACACCCGACAAAGTGGTAAATTTGTTTACTTTTATAGCTAACGAAGTTAGGGAGATATTAGCCGAATTAGGATTTAAATCGATTAATGAAATAATTGGAAGGACTGACTTATTAAGACAAGTAAGTAAAGGATCACCAAATTTGGACGATTTAGATTTAAATCCTTTATTTGTTCAAGCAGATAGTGGAGAAAATAAACGTTATTGTGAAAACCAATCAATAAATTTTGTTCCTGATACTCTTGATCAAGAAATATGGCCATCAATTGAAAAGAAAATCGACAAAAATGAGAAAATAGTTGAAGTATTTGAAATCAAAAATACACATAGAGCTGTGGGTACAAGAATTTCGCATAATTTATATAAAAAATTTGGTTATGAAAAATTAGAAGATAATTTTTTAAATCTAAATTTTGTTGGATCAGCTGGGCAATCTTTTGGTGCATTTGGAGGAAAAGGTCTAACTTTAAATTTGAAAGGTGATGCAAATGATTATGTTGGCAAGGGTTTATCAGGAGCAATAGTTTCAATTAAACTCTCTGAAGAAAGTAACCTAAATTCTTCTGAAAATACTATTATAGGAAATACAGTTTTATATGGAGCTACCTCCGGTCAATTATATGCTTCCGGTAAAGCAGGAGAAAGGTTTGCGGTTAGAAACTCTGGAGCCATTTCTGTAATTGAAGGATGTGACTCAAATGGTTGTGAGTATATGACCGGTGGAACTGTTGTAATTTTAGGTGACGTCGGTGATAACTTTGGTGCAGGGATGACAGGAGGAATGGGTTTTGTTTATGATAAAAATAAATTATTTAGCAAAAAAGTTAATTCAGAAACAGTAGTATGGCAAATTCCAGAAACGGATTACTGGAAAGATTATCTAAAATCCTTAATAAAAGAACATGTCAAATATACTGGATCTGAAATTTCTAAAAATATTTTGAATAATTTCGAAAATGAATTAAATAATTTTCTACAAGTTTGTCCTAAAGAAATGTTGGATAAACTAGAAAATCCTATCTCTACAAAATCAATGGTAAAAGAAGTAAGTTAAATTGAAAGAACTCAATATTTTTTTTTTTGGATTTGGACAAGTTGCTAAAGAATTTATTAAAAAACTTCTTTCAGAGGAGTACAAATTAAATATCTCAATAACAACAAGACAAGCAAGTGGTCAAATCGAATTCTTAGGTCAAAAAGTTTCAAATTTTGAATTTAACAACGAAAAAATAGATGAAAATATTCAAAAAAAATTAAATAATTCTGATCACATACTTATATCTATACCCCCAAAAGATAAAATAGATTTAGTTTTGAAATATTTTTCAAAAGAACTTCTCAATCAAAATATCAAGTGGATAACATATTTATCTGCAACAAGTGTTTATGGAGATCACAAGGGAGAGTGGGTAGATGAAAAAAGTGAAACCTTACCAAAATCCAAAAGTGGCATTGAAAGATTAGCAGTAGAGAATGGTTGGCTTAAAATGTATGAAGAACATAAAATACCGCTTCAAATTTTTAGATTGTCAGGAATCTACTCAAATAAAAATAATGTGTTAGAGAGAATTAAATCTGGTAACGGAAGTATTATAAGAAAAAAAAATCAATTTTTTTCAAGAGTACATGTGGAAGATATTGCAAACTTATTATTTATATCACTTAATAAATTCAAAAAAGGTGAAGTTTATAATGTCTCAGATGATAAGCCCGCATCTTCTGAGGATGTGATGCAATATGGTGCGAAAATTCTAAATTTACCTGAACCTAAAGAAATAAAGCTAGATCAAATTGAAAGCGAAATGTTAAAAGCTTTCTACAATGACTCCAAAAAGGTAAGCAACAAAAAAGCAAAAGAATTTTTTAAGTATAACTTTAAATTTTCTTCATATATTGAAGGTTTAAACTATATTAATAAAAAATTACTTAATTAGAGTCTTTGTAATTATTAATAATTTTTTTTAACTCTTTTAAAATTTTTAACTTAAACTGCTTTTTAAATAGGCTATGATCACCGTTTTTTATTACAATTAGTTTTTTTTGTGCAAACTTAAAAATTTTAAGGAGTTTCCGAGAGTAAACCACTGGAACCGTATCATCTTTTTTACCATGAAATAAAGTAACTGGTATTTTCAAATTCATTCTTTTATGTAATACCTTGTTTTTTCTTCCATCCTTAATAAGTTGAAAAGTAATAGGATACTCATACTCACCGTGTTTTAAAAGATAAACTCCATTTTTGATAGTCTCTCTTTTCATTTTCTTAGAAAATTTTTTCCACATGACTCTTTCTAAAAACTCAGGAGCAGAACCAATACCAATGAATCCTTTTATTTGTTTTGAGAAAAATTTAAATTGGTTTGTAGATATCCAAGAACCCATACTTGAACCGATTAATATAAAATCATTTTTTTTGACTAATTTTTTGATAGCCAACTTAGTATCACTAGTCCATTTGCTAATATTCCCTTTAGTAAATTCACCAGATGATTTTCCATGCCCAGAATATTCAACTGCTAAAAATCCAATTTTATTCTTTTTGCAGAAACTTAAAAAAGTTTTAGGTTTCTCTCCCTCAACATCAGACATAAATCCATGCAGAAAAACAACATAAAGGTTTTTTGTAAAGTTATTACTTAAATATCTTATTTTCTGATTATTCTTTATTTTAAGGTATTTAAATTTTGTCATAAAAGTTTATTAGAGTAATTTCTTAATATATAACATTAGAGAATGTCATCTAAAATAAAAGTTTTACAAGTTATACCAAAACTGGGCTATGGTGGCGCTGAAACTGGTTGTTACGACTTAGCACACTACCTCCATGAACAAGATTGTAAGTCTTATATAGCTACAAGTGGAGGAGAACTTTTAAAGTATGTGGATAAAAAAAAAGTGAAGATAATAAAGCTACCTGTACACTCAAAAAATCCACTTGTAATATTATTAAACAGTATTTGTCTTACTTTCATAATTTTATTTCTTAATATTAGCATTGTTCATGCGAGAAGTAGGTCACCTGCCTGGTCTTGTCTAATTGCAACAAAGCTCACTTTGAGAAAACTCGTTACAACTTTTCATGGAACTTATAACTTTAGCTCAAATATTAAAAAATTTTATAATTCTGTAATGGTAAAGTCAGATTTATTAATCGCTGGATCAAATTTTATTTTTTCACATATAAACGATAATTATCAAAAATACCTAAGTCCAAAAAAAAAATTTCTAGTCATCTTCAGAGGTATAAATACAGAATATTTTGATCCAGATAACTTAAAGAAAAACAGTGTTAGTAAATTAAAAACTCTTTGGCAAATAGAAGAAAATAGTAAAGTAATTCTTTTACCAGGCAGGCTAACATCATGGAAAGGACAAGAATTATTTATTGAGGCAATTAACAAATTCAAAAAATTAAATCCAGATCTAGACTTCATAGCTGTAGTTTTAGGCAGTGATCAAGGAAGAACTGTTTATAAAAAAAAACTTGAAAGATTAGTTGAACAATACGATTTAACAAATAATTTTAGGTTCATTGAGAAATGTGAATATATGCCGGCCGCTTATATGTTATCAGATATTATAGTTTCTTCCTCAATTGAGCCAGAAGCTTTTGGTAGAGTTTCGGTAGAGGCGCAATCAATGAGAAAACCTATCATTGCTAGCAACATTGGCGGTTCAAATGAAACTATAATTGATAATAAAAGTGGTATTTTATTTGAAAGTGGTAATGCAGATTCTTTATCAAAAAAAATTGACAAGGTTATAAATCTTGACACTTTAACCCTGGAATTAATGGGTAAAGAAGGTAGAAAGAACGTTATAAATAGATTTAATATTGAAAAAATGTGTCTAAACACTTATTCAGAATATAAAAAATTATTTAACCAATGACAAATATTACACTCCCTGATGGAAAAACAATTAAGTTTGAAAAACCTGTAACTGGCTCAGAAGTTGCTGAAAAAATTAGCAAATCCTTAGCAAAGCAAGCTTTAATTATGAGTGTTAATGGAGAACTTAAAGATTTATATCATATAATTAAAGAAGATAGTTCTGTAAAAATTTTTACTGCTAAAGATCCAGAAGGATTAGAGGTTATTAGACATGATGCTGCTCACATAATGGCTATGGCAGTTCAGGAATTATATCCGGGAACACAGGTCACCATAGGTCCAGTTATCGAAAATGGTTTTTATTATGATTTTGCAAGAAAGGAGCCTTTTACAAGTGAAGATCTGAATAAAATTGAAAAAAGAATGTCAGAGATTGTCGATAAAGACGTCAAAACAAAAAGAGAAGTTTGGGAGAGAGAAAAGGCTATAAACCATTTTAAAAAGATTGGTGAAAAATATAAAGCTGAAATAATTGAGAGCATTCCAAAAAAAGAAGAACTCTCAATTTATCATCATGGTGAAACCTGGCATGATTTATGTAGAGGTCCTCATTTGGTATCCTCAGGAAAAATTGGCAAAGCTTTTAAATTAACAAAAGTCTCAGGAGCATATTGGCGTGGTGACTCAAAAAATGAAATGCTTCAAAGAATTTATGGTACTGGCTGGGCTAATCAAAAAGATTTAGATGCTTATTTAAAAAGAATAGAAGAGGCTGAAAAAAGAGATCACAGAAAGCTTGGAAAAGAAATGGATCTTTTTCATTTTAGAGAAGAAAGTCCAGGCTCAGTTTTCTGGCATGAAAAAGGATGGAGTCTTTTTCAAAAACTTGTTGATTATATGAGAGATAGGCAAAAAAAAGCGGGTTATAAAGAGATAAATACACCAGAAATTTTAGACAGGTCTCTTTGGGAAAAATCTGGTCATTGGGATAAATTTGGAGAACACATGTATACATCTACCACTCCTGATGAAAAAGTATTTGCAATTAAACCAATGAATTGTCCAGGGTGTGTACAAGTTTTTAATCAGGGACTTAAAAGTTATAGAGATTTACCCTTAAAAATGTCTGAATTTGGAAAAGTTCACAGATATGAACCTTCAGGAGCTTTACATGGACTTATGAGAGTAAGAGCATTTACCCAAGATGACGCTCATATTTTTTGTACAGAGGAACAAATTACAGAAGAGTCTTTAAGCGTAACAAATTTAATATTAGATATTTATAAAGATTTAGGCTTTAAAAATGTAATATTAAAATATTCTGACCGACCTGAGATAAGAGTTGGAGATGATAAAGTTTGGGACAAATCTGAAGCTGCATTATTAGAAGCAGTCAAAGCAACAAAATTAGAATATACGATTAATAAAGGTGAAGGTGCATTTTATGGACCGAAAATTGAATTTGTTTTAAGAGATGCAATAGGACGAGACTGGCAATGTGGAACCTTGCAAGTAGATTTAAATCTTCCTGAAAGATTAGGTGCAACATTTGTTGATAAAGACGGATCAAAAAAAGTACCAGTAATGCTTCATAGAGCGCTATTTGGATCATTAGAAAGATTTATTGGAATTCTCATTGAAAACTACGCAGGCAAGCTTCCATTTTGGATTAGTCCACTTCAAATAGTTGTCATCCCTGTCTCAGATGAATTCGATAAATATGCTACACAAGTAGCTGATAAACTTAGAAATGTTGGATTAAATTGTGAAGTTGATTTAAAAAATCACAATTTGAATTACAAAATAAGAGAACATTCACTATCTAAAGTACCAGTTTTACTAATTTGTGGTAAAAAAGAAGTTGACAGTGACAGTGTAACTATTAGAAAATTGGATAATAAAAAACAAGAAAATATGAAGCTTAAAGATTTTATCAAAAAGTACTCTGCTCTAAATCAAGCATCCCTCAATTAAGTGGCAGATCATAATAAAAATTATTTCCAAAGAAAGACTAAAGATAAAGGTCCAAGAGCTAATAATAGAATCTACTCCCCTGAAGTGCAGGTAATATCGAGCTCAGGTGAAAATCTAGGAATTTTAAATACAAATGAAGCAATTTCAATTGCTCGAGAAGAAGGTTTGGATCTTATTGAAATTTCTCCAAATGCTAAACCTCCAGTTTGCAAGATCATGGATATGGGAAAATTTAAATACGATGCTCAAAAAAAAGCTAATAAAGCTAAAAAGAAACAAAAAAAAGTTGATCTAAAAGAAATTAAATTAAGACCAGTTACTGAAGTGCACGATTATTCTTTTAAAATTAAAAATGCTCAAAAATTTCTTACCAAGGGAGATAAGGTAAAATTTACTATTAGATTTAAAGGTAGAGAACTTCAACACACGCATCTTGGAAATGAGTTGATGGAAAAAATCAAAACTGACATGTCCTCGGTTGGTAAAATTGAGCTTCAACCGAAATTTGATGGAAAACAGATGATAATGGTAATACAGCCATTATAAGCAATAATTAAGGTTGTAAATTAATTCTAATATTTGTATAAGTCCTGCCACGTATGCCAAAATTAAAAACTAAAAGCTCAGCAAAAAAAAGATTTAAAATCACTGCTAGAGGAAAAGTTGTTATGCCTCAAGCAGGAAAGAGACATGGCATGATTAAAAGAACTAATTCACAGATAAGAAAGCAAAGAGGAACTACAATTATGGCAAAGCAGGATGGAAAAATTGTTAAATCGTATATGCCATATAATTTAAGAGGATAAAATGGCTAGAATTAAAAGAGGTGTAACGAGTAGAGCTAAACACAAAAAAGTTCTTAAAGCTGTTAAGGGTCAATGGGGAAGAAGAAAAAATACCATTAGAGTAGCAAGACAAGCTATGGAAAAAGCAATGCAATATGCATACAGAGATCGAAGAAATAAAAAAAGAGATTTTAAATCACTATGGATTCAAAGGATAAATGCAGGAGTTAGATCAGAAGGTCTCACATATTCTAGATTTATTCACGGCTTGAATAAATCAGGTATAAAGTTAGATAGAAAAATTCTAGCAGAAATAGCATATGATAACCCAGAAGCCTTTAAAACGATTGTCAAAAAAGCCCAATCGGCATTAAATTAATCTTCACTATTGTTTTATTTTTACTAAGAAATAATCTGCAAATATGTCAGATATTATAAAAATAAAAACTGAATATTTTAACAAGCTTAAAGAAGTTTCTGATCTTAAAGAAATTAACCAAATAAAATCTGAATTATTTGGAAAAAGTGGAAAAATATCTAACGAATTTAAGAAATTGGGTTCTCTAAATTCTGAAGAAAGAAAAAAAATTTCAACAGAATTAAATGATATAAAAAGTGAGTTACAAAATTTAATTGAAAAAAAAATAAAAGATATCGAAATAAATGAAATTAATTTAAAACTTAAAAATGAAAGAGTTGATGTAACTTTACCTGAAAGAACTTTTAATAGGGGGAAAATTCATCCTGTTTCACAGGTTATAGATGAAATATCATCTATTTTTTCGGAAATTGGTTTTTCTGTTGAAGAGGGACCAGATGTTGAGAACGAATACAATAACTTTACAGCTTTAAATACACCAGAAAATCACCCTGCAAGAGATATGCATGACACTTTTTATCTGGACAAAAATAAAAAATATTTACTTAGAACCCACACATCTCCCGTGCAAGTAAGAACCATGTTAAAAGGAAAGCCTCCTTTTAAAATAATTGCGCCAGGAAGAACCTACAGATCAGATAGTGATCAAACTCATGCTCCTATGTTCCATCAGGTTGAAGGTCTTCATATAGATAAGAACATTAACATGGCTCACTTAAAAGGATGTCTAAACTATTTTATTAAAGAATTTTTTGAAGTTGACAAAATTAAGATGAGATTTAGACCAAGTCATTTTCCATTTACAGAACCTTCTGCTGAAGTTGATATTGGCTATGAAATGAAAGATGGCAAAATAATAATTGGAGAGGGAGATCAATGGCTTGAGATTTTAGGATGTGGAATGGTTCATCCTAATGTTCTTAAAAATGTTAAAGTCAATCCATCCAAGTATCAAGGTTATGCGTTTGGAATAGGTATTGATAGACTAGCAATGCTTAAATATGGAATTAATGATTTAAGAGCATTTTTTGAAACTGATTATAGATGGTTAAGTCATTTCGGATTTGATCCTTTAGATGTTCCATCCAGTTATAGAGGTTTAAGTCGATGAAATTCACTATAGATTGGCTTAAGGATCATTTAGATACAAAATTAAATGATGAAAAAATAATAGATAAACTTACAAATGTTGGATTAGAGGTAGAAAGTTTTCAAAGTCAACCATCAGAATTAGATAATTTTATTATTGCAAAAATAATTAGTTCTGAAAAGCATCCAAATGCGGATAGATTAAAAGTGTGTGATGTTGATATTGGAAAAAACGAGAATGTAAAAGTTGTTTGTGGAGCACCTAATGCTAAAAAAAACTTAATAACAGTTTACGCACCACCTGGAGCAATTATTCCAAAAAACCAAATGAAATTATCAGTGAGTAAAATCAGAGGGGTTACATCCTACGGGATGCTATGTTCAGAGGCAGAGCTGAAACTATCTGATGAAAGTCAGGGTATAACCGAATTATCCAGAAATAAATATGAAAGCAAAATAGGGAAAAGTTATTTTTCAAATAATGCGCCAAAAGTTATTGACTTATCAATTACTCCAAACCGAGCTGACTGCCTCGGTGTGAGAGGTATTGCAAGAGACTTAGCAGCGGCAGGATCAGGAAAATTAAGAAAAAAAAACTCTTCTAAAATTAAATCTTTTGGCAAGCAAAATTTAAAAGTAAAAATAAAAAAAGAAAAAAATCAAGCATGTTCTGCATTTGGAAGCTTTTTAATAAAAGATGTCAAAAATAAAGAAAGTCCCAAATGGCTTAAAGATAAATTGTTATCTGTAGGACAGAAACCAATTTCAGCAATTGTTGATATAACAAATTATGTAATGCTTGATTTAAATCGACCTTTACATGCATATGATGCTGACAAAATTGATACAGAAATTTTAGTAAGAAACTCAAAAAAAGGTGAAAGTTTTGAAGCATTGGACAAAAAAAAATATGTTCTAGAGGATAATATGTGTGTAATCACCGATAAGTCAGGCATTTTAGGTTTAGGCGGCATAATAGGAGGCACAAGATCAGCCACAGAGTTTGGAACAACAAATATTCTCTTAGAGTCAGCATATTTCTATCCAAAATCTATAA
>CACPBW010000019.1 GCA_902632275.1 uncultured Pelagibacteraceae bacterium
CTTGAAAGCATTACTGGTTTTAAAGTTTCAGAAAAAGAAATTATAAAAATTTTAGATAGTCTTGGTTTTAAAATAACAAAGAAAAAAAATTTTTTGAATTTAATTGTTCCCTCATGGAGACCAGATATAGAGCAAGAAATTGATATTGTTGAGGAAGTTGCAAGAATAATTGGCTACGATAAAATTAAAACAGAATTACCAGAAAAAGTCAGAATAAAGCCAACTTTAAATAAGCAACAAAAATTATTTCATTTTTTACAAAGATCTATAGCATCTAAAGGTTATCTTGAGACTGTTACTTGGTCATTTACAGACTCCAAAATTAACGATTTATTTAAAGAGGATAAAAAAGAAATTGAAATAGTCAATCCAATTAGCTCTGATTTAAATGTATTAAGAAGTTCTATTTTTTCTAATCTGATTTTTTACTTAAAAAAGAATTTAGATAGAGACTTTAAAGATATTTCAATGTTTGAAATAGGACCAATTTTTACTGGGAATAAACCAGGAGAACAAGAAATTGTATTAGCGGGTTTAAAGTCTGGATTAGCCTCCAGATTAAACTGGTTAGAAAAAGATAGAAAACTTGATGTCTTTGACTCTAAAAGGGATTTGATGCAAACTTTATATGAAATAGGTTTAGATATTAATAAAGTCAAAATCGATACTAAAACTCCTAATTATTACCACCCTGGAAAATCAGGTGCTATTTATCAAAATTCTTTCGATAAAGTTCCAATAGCATTTTTTGGAGAAATTCATCCGAATATAATTCATAAAGTTGATATAAAGACAGATGCACTAATTATCTTTGAGATTTTTTTAGACAGAATAAAAATTGGTGATCACAAAATTAAGGACCTGAAATCAAAATTTCAATATTCAGATTTTCAAAAATCCGAAAGGGATTTTGCATTTGTTTTAGACAAAAGTTTCGAAGTTCAAGAACTTATTAAAATTATTTCTGATGTAGATAAAGATTTAATTAAATCTATAAGAGTTTTTGATGTTTATGAGGGAGAGAATATAGAAAAAGACAAAAAATCAGTCGCATTAAATGTTACAATTCAATCAACAAACAAATCGCTTACAGAAGAAGATTTAAATAATTTAAATAAGTTAATTATTTCAAGTGTAGAAAATAAAACGGGTGCAAAATTAAGATCATAGATGTCAAATCTGGATAATATCAGAAACTTCGCAATTATTGCTCATATAGATCATGGTAAATCAACAATTGCAGATAGAATAATTCATCGATGTGGCGGTCTCACAGATAGAGAAATGAAGGAGCAAGTATTGGATTCAATGGATATAGAGAGAGAAAGAGGAATAACAATAAAGGCTCAAACCGTTAAATTAAATTATAAATCAAAAAATGGAAAAGAGTACATATTAAATATTATTGATACACCTGGCCATGTAGATTTTAGTTACGAGGTAAGTAGATCATTATACGCGTGCGAGGGATCAATTTTGATAGTTGATAGCACTCAAGGTGTAGAGGCTCAAACACTTGCTAATGTTTATCAAGCATTAGATATTAATCATGAGATTATACCTGTTTTAAATAAAATAGATTTACCAGCATCTGATATTGATAGAACAAAAAAACAAATCGAAGATGTAATCGGTATTGACACATCCCTCGCAGTCCCCTGTTCAGGAAAAACTGGCGAAGGAATTGACGAAATTCTTGAACAAATAATTGAAAATTTACCTTCCCCAGAAGGAAAAAAAGAGGAATTATTAAAATGCTTACTAATAGATAGTTGGTATGACTCATACCTTGGCGTAATTATTCTTGTAAGAGTAATTGATGGAAAGCTAAAAAAAAACATGAAAATAAAAATGATGTCTACAAAACAAGAATATATTATTGAAAAAGTGGGTGTTTTTACTCCTAAACCAAAAGATATTTATGAACTAAATTCTGGAGAAATTGGTTTTATAATTACTGGCATAAAAAACTTGTCGGAAACTAAAGTCGGAGACACCATTTGTGATGCAAACAAACCACTGCAAATAGCTTTACCCGGATTTAAACCTAGTAAACCAGTTGTATTTTGTGGACTCTTCCCGGTTGACAGTTCTGAATATCAAAAATTAAAAGATGGATTAGCAAAGTTAAAATTAAATGATTCAAGCTTCTCTTATGAGCCTGAATCATCTTCAGCTCTTGGGTTAGGTTTTAGATGTGGATTTTTAGGATTATTACACTTAGAAATTGTAACTGAAAGACTTGAAAGAGAATTTGATATTAATCTTTTAACAACAACCCCTGGGGTAGTTTATAAAGTACATTTAAATAGTGGTAAAATTTTTGACTTGCAAAATCCATCAAGTTTACCAGATCCAACTTTGATAAAATTAATTGAGGAGCCATGGATTAAAGCTACGATTATTACTCCAGATCAGTATCTTGGATCGATTATTAAATTGTGCCAAAATAAAAGAGGCGTACAAACAAATTTAACTTATTCAGGTAATAGAGCTGTTTTAAATTACGATATACCTTTAAATGAAGTAGTTTTTGACTTTAATGATCGTTTAAAATCGATGACAAGTGGTTACGCAAGTTTTGATTATGAGATAACAGGTCACAAAGAGGGTAATCTTGTTAAACTTGGTATTCTCGTTAATTCAGAACCAGTTGATGCTTTAGCAATGATGGTTCACAAAGATTTCGCACAATCAATTGGAAGAGAGGTATGCGAGAAGTTAAAAGATTTAATACCTAGACATAATTTTATGATACCTGTGCAAGCTGCCATCGGGGGTAAAATTATAGCAAGAGAAACGATAAAAGGCTTTAAGAAAGATGTTCTTACGAAGATACATGGTGGTGGAGCTTTAGATAGAAAAAGAAAACTTTTGGAAAAACAGAAAAAAGGAAAAGCAAAAGCTAAACAATTTGGCAAAGTAGAAATACCCCAAGAAGCTTTTATCGGAGTATTAAAGATAAATAAAAATTGAAATGAATTTTTTTGATTGCTTTATGTATAACAATGAAGAACTATTGTTAGACTTAAGACTAAATATATTATCAAAATATGTTAAAAAATTTATTCTAGTTGAGTCAACTATTGATCATCAAGGAAATAAAAAAAAAAACCTTTTCAAAATAGAAAATTTTAACAAATTTAAAGATAAAATTATTCATCTAAAAATCGATAATTTTCCTAAGGAATTTTCCAGCACTTGGGAAAGAGAAAACTTCCAAAGAAATTATATTTCAAAATCAACTAAAAATTTATTAGATGACGACTATATTATAATTTCAGATGTTGATGAAATTCCAAACTTTAGTAGTTTAAAAAACTTTGAAAACTATAAATTCACTGCTTTCCAGCAATCTAATTTTTGTTACAAATTTAATATTAAAAATATAACTTACCCAAATTGGTATGGTTCAAAATTGTGTAAAAAAAAATATTTAAAGTCTCCACAGTGGTTGAGAAATCAAAAGGTAAAGGAATACTCATTTTTTCAATTTTATAAACTTAAATGGAACATTGTAAAGAATGGTGGTTGGCATTTCTCTTTCTTAATGCAACCTAGTGAAATTAAAAAAAAAATAAAATCATTTGCACACGATGAATTCAATAAAAAAGAGTATCTTGAATTAAGTGAAATTGAAAAAAAGATAAAATTAGGAGAAGATTTATTTAATAGAGATCAAAAATATATTAAAGTAGAATTTGACAATAGTTTTCCTAAACAAATTTTTGATAATATCGATAAGTATAAAGAATGGATTGCTTAAATAAATGAAAATGTATTGCATATCAATGAAAAACTCACATTTAGAAAAAATTAAAAAACTTAATTACATTCCTGTGGGACTTGGCGCAGATAAATTTGATAAAGGATGGACCACGGACAATACAGGTATAAATATTTCTTCTAAAAATAAATTTTATGGCGAGAACACTTTTCACTATTGGCTTTGGAAAAATCAATTAAAAGATTGTTTTGAGAAAACCTGGGTTGGTTTTTGCCACTACAGAAGATTTTGGGTAAAAGATCCAAAAGTTCTAAACTTTGACGATCTAAAAAAAAATATTATAAAAAAAATACCTGAAGATTGGGATAGATATGAAGTAATTCTTGGTAATGAGTATTTTGTTAATAAAACGAAAGTTAGTAAAATTATTAAACATGGAAAAAAACAATTATTAAAAAATCCATTTGTTTTTTTTTCAAAAAAAAAAATGACCATCAAAGTACATTTTGATATGTATCATGGATTTGGTAATCTAGATAAGGCAATTGAGCTTCTTGATATTAATGATAAAGAAGATTTTAGAAACTATGTTGATTCAGAGGGCTCATTTAACCCTTTCAACATGTTTTTCTGTAAATCTTATGATTTACTTAATAATTATTATGGCGTTCTATTCAAATGGCTTGAAAAATGTGAAAAAGAGTTTGGATTTGATGAAACAAAGGATTATGGCCAAATAAGAATTTATGCTTTTTTGGCAGAAAGATTTTTAAGTTATTGGTTTAAAAAAAATTCAAAATTTAAAGTTTGGCCGATAAAACATTTTGAAATTTAATCTTATAATTTATATTTTTTTTCGAATTTTTTAAATATATGATAAATATAATTTAAATCATTTTTTTTTAATCCCTGATGACACCCAATCAATATACCATTTTTCATAACATCATTTGCGATAGTTTCTGAATTTGATACTTTTTTATATCTTTTCTTAAACATAACTGGCTGTTTTAATATGTTACCTGTAAAAATTGTTCTAGTTTGTATGTTGTTGTCTTCAAAAAAAATTTGTAGTTGTTTTCTTTTAAATTTTGTATTTGATTTTATAACTAATGGAAAAGCTAACCAAGGTGTTTTTACAAATTCATAGCTTTCTGGAAGCTTAAAATACTTTGCGTAACCTGAGAAAAAAATTTTTAAATCTTTAAAATTTTTTTGTCTTATTTCAATGTTACTCTTAAGCTTTTTTACTTGCTCAAGTGCGAATGCAGCAGATATTTCAGACGGTAAAAAATTATACCCAAACTCACTAAAAATATATTTCTTGTCGTAATCAATTCCAGAAATTTTTATATTAAATCTTTTTTTTGAGCTTTCGGATTCATTAAAGGTAGCGGAGGATCTACCCCAACCTCTAAGTAATTTCGCAAATTTATATTTTTCATAATCATTGAAACAGACTATTCCGCCAAATCCTGCACCTGAAATAATATGAGATGCGTAAAAACTATTGGTTACTATATCTGATAATTTTCCAGTATTTCCTTTTTTGTATTTATAACCAATCGTATCGGCTGAGTCCTCTATAACAGGAATATTTTTTTTCTTCGCAATTTTATAAATTGTTTTCCAGTCAGCAACATTTCCTAGGAGATTCGGTATCATTATTGCAGATGTATTTTTATTTATTGCACTCTTTATTTGTTCAGGGTCTGCTATAAACTTATTGTCCAACACTCCTACAAATTTTGCTATTAATCCTAATTGATATATAGGTGCAACTGTGGTCGAAAATGTGAGAGTTGGAGTTATTACTTCGCTACCTTTTTTTAAATTAAGTGAACTCAAAGCTAGTAAATTTGCTGAGGAGCCAGAATTAACCATTAGCCCATATTTTTTACCAAAAATTTTAGCAACTACTCTCTCTAATTTTTTAACGTGTTTTCCATCAATTAGTGTTAAGCTTGCTTTTCTTAATACACTATTAACGGCATTAATTTCTTTCTGGTTATAAATTGCTCGTCCATAAAAAATTTTTTTCATTACTATATATAATATTTTTTAAATTAAGATTATAACTATTATGCAAATTGATAACCCATGTCAATCTGGAGAGATGGCCGAGTGGTTTAAGGCGCACGCTTGGAAAGCGTGTTAAGGGGTAACTCTTTCGTGGGTTCGAATCCCACTCTCTCCGCCAAGCAAAATTGCCAAAAAACCATAAAAAAAAGAATTGCATATTTTTTAACAGTTCGGAATGTTATAAACATATAAAGATAAAAATGAACAATATTTCAGTAATATTATTATTATTTCATACACGTAAAAATTTAATAGAAAATTTAAAGCAATATAAAGATTTTAAAGTTTTGATTTTGGATCAAAGTAATGATTTAGAACTAAAAAAAAAAATTAAAAAATTCCTTCCAAAAATAGAATATTACCACTCAACAAATATAAACATGGGTTTTGCTAGAGGTGTAAATTTCTTAGCTAAAAAAGTAAAAACAAAATATTTTTTATGTACGCAACCAGATATAAGAATTAATAAAAAATCAATTAAGTATTTATTAAATACATTTTATTTAAAAAAAAATTGTGTAATTTCTGTTCCAAAAATCGATGATTTTAAAAATTTTAAAATCAAAAACAAAAAAAAAATTTATCCTATTAAAAATATAATTGGAGCAATTTTTTTGACAGAAAAAAAAAAGTTTTCAAATATTAATATGTTCGACGAAAATTTCTTTTTTTATTGGGAAGATGTTGATATTTCTAATAGGATACAGAAATCTAAATATAAAATTTACATAAATCATAATTCTAAAGCAGTTCATACCTGGTCATCTACAAAATTTAATTTGCTAACTTTTTATATCAAAGAAACAAATTTTAAATATGGAGAATTATTTTACCAGCACAAAAATAATAAACTTAAATATATTAAAATCTTAAGGCAACCATTCACACTGTTTTTTTATAGCTTATTATACTTATTATTATTAAACCCAAAAAAATCACTTTCCAATTTATTTCGAATCAACGGTATTATTAAATTTATAATTGAAAACCTAATAATTAAACGATCTATCTTTAACAATTCAAAATTAACTAAAAAAAAGGATTTTTGAATAAACAGAAAAAAAAAACAAAATATCCTTAATTAACATTGATATATAAAGCTTTTTAAAGGTCGGAATGTTTTGTAATTTTATTAAATAAACAAAAAGTGATATAAGTTATTATTTCCAAAAAATTATGAGTAAAAAAAATAACCAAAATTACCAGGCTGACTCAATAAAAGTATTAAAGGGACTTGAGGCTGTAAGAAAAAGACCTGGAATGTATATCGGAGACACCGACGACGGTACCGGCCTTCATCATATGGTGTATGAAGTTGTAGATAACTCAATTGATGAGGCTCTGGCAGGATATTGTAAAAACATAGAAGTTAGCATAAATGCTGATAGGTCAGTAACTGTTAATGACGATGGCAGAGGAATACCAGTAGATATGCACAAAGGAGAAAAAAAATCTGCAGCTGAAGTTATAATGACACAATTACACGCAGGTGGAAAATTTGACCACGACTCTTATAAAGTCTCAGGTGGCTTACATGGTGTCGGTGTTTCAGTAGTAAATGCTCTTTCAAAAAAATTAAAATTAACGATTAATCGTGATGGTAAAAAATATTATATAGAGTTTGAAAATGGAAAAGCTAAATCACCCCTTAAACATACAGGTAGGGCCAAAAGTAACAATGGGACAGAAATAAATTTTATACCATCAGATGAAATTTTTTCGTCAACTAAATTTAGCTTTTCAATTTTAGAAAAAAGATTGAGAGAATTAGCGTTTCTTAATAAAGGAATTAAAATAATCTTAAATGATTTTTCCCAAACAAAAACGAAATCATTGGAGTTCAAATTTGATGGAGGGATACTAGAGTTTGTGGAATATTTAGATCATAAAAGAGAAGTACTTAAAAATAAAAATGGTAATGATTTATTCAAAAAACCTATATATTTAGAGGATAATAAAAGCAATTTAGATATACAGTGTTCTTTGAAATGGAATGCAGGTTATAGTGAGGATGTATATCCATTTACAAATAATATTTATCAAAAAGATGGTGGTACACATCTATTAGGTTTTAGAAGCGCGTTGACTAGAGTAATAAATAAGTATGCGAGCGATTTGAATTTGCTAAAAAAAAATAAGTTATCAATCTCTGGAGATGATATTAAAGAAGGTTTAACTTGTGTGCTGTCGATAAAAATACCAGATCCAAAATTTTCATCCCAAACAAAAGATAAACTTGTTTCATCAGAAGTAAGAAATATTGTTGAAACAACAATAAATGAAAAACTGTCTTTATGGTTTGATCAAAATCCATCTATATCAAAAATAATTCTAGCTAAAATTATTCAGGCAGCACAAGCTAGAGATGTTGCACGAAAAGCAAGAGAAACAGTTCGTAGAAAAGGAGCCTTAGAGTTAACAGGCTTACCAGGAAAACTTGCAGATTGTCAAAATTCAAGCCAAGAGGAAACCGAACTTTTTATTGTGGAGGGTGACTCTGCAGGAGGATCAGCAAAACAAGGTAGAAATAGAGAGTATCAAGCTGTATTACCTTTGAGGGGAAAAATACTTAATACTTATGTTGATACAAACGGAGGGAAAAAAAGAGGACAAAATGAAATTCGTACGAAAACTTTAGCAAAAATGATCTCATCAAATGAAATAATGACTTTAATAAACGCTCTTGGTTTAGACCCTAAAGATGAAGAAATAGAATTAAAAAATTTAAGGTATGGTAAGGTTATTATCATGACTGATGCTGATGTAGATGGATCACATATCAGAGCATTACTTTTGACTTTTTTTAACAACAAACCATTTAATAAGCTTATTGAAAAAGGTCATATTTATTTAGCTCAACCTCCACTTTTTAAAATAAATAAAAATGGAAAAGTTACTTACATAAAGGATGAAAAGGAACTTGAAAATTTTATTGAAAAGAATTCAAAGGAACTTAAAAAAATAAAAAAAGGGTCAAAAGATTACGAAAAAAATTTTGCATTAGAAAAAGCAAAATTAAATATTCAAAGGTTCAAAGGATTAGGTGAGATGAACCCTGATGAATTGTGGAACACAACCCTAAACCCAGAAACACGAAATCTATTAAAAGTCGAGTATTCCAAAGATATTAAAAAAGATATTAATATTATTCATACATTAATGGGCAACGATGTGTCCTTAAGGAAAGATTTCATAGTTTCTAATGCGATAGATGTCCAAAATCTAGATATCTAGTAATGAGGTTTATAGATAATACTGATGATTTCACTTTAAATAGAACTACATATGTTAATTTAAGATGGATTGCATTTATAGGTCAAATTTCATCCATCTTTGTTGTAGAATTTATACTAAACTTCAAATTTAACTACCTTCCATGCCTTACCATTATAGGCTTTGGCGTGATTACAAATATTTTTTTACAATTTAAAATTAAAGAAAATCAAATTAATGGTTTTTTATCTTCAATTTATTTGACCTATGATATTTTACAACTAGGGTTTTTATTTTTTTTGACAGGTGGAATTAAAAATCCATTTATTTTTTTAATAATCATTCCAGCAGTGTTTTCATCTCAGTATCTATCTATTAAAAGTTCGATCATATTAGTAGTTCTAACAATATCTATTCTAATTCTACTGACTTTTTTTTATTTTGAATTGCCACATCCAGGAGAGATACACTTTCATGTCCCAAATTATTATTTATATGCTATACCAACATCAATTCTAATTGGCCTATTATTTTTAGTATATTTTGCAGTAAAGTTCGGAGAAGAAAATAGAAAGAGAAAAAAAGCCATCGATAAAATTCAAGAAATAATGGCTAAAGAAAATGAGTTACTTTCGTTAGGCGGACAGGCAGCGGCAGCAGCACACTCTTTAGGTACCCCTTTATCTACAATACTTTTAACCGCTAAAGAATTACAAAAGGAATTTGGAGATAATACAAAATTAAAAAAGGATTTAGATTTATTGGTATCACAAAGCAATAGATGTAGTGAAATTTTAAAAAAGCTGTCATTAAATCCAAAAATTAACGATGAGTTTATCAATACAAATCTAAACTTGAGAGATTATATAGATGAAATAGTTAGATCTTTTGAAGAAATTAGTGCAAAAAAATTTAATATAATTCTCGATGAATTTAAAAATCCAATTAATATTGGGAAATCTACAGAAATTATTTATGGTTTACGAAACTTTATTGGAAATGCAAATAAGTTTAGCAAAAAAAAAATAGAAATATCCTTATTAAATAAAAAAAATAGTACATTTGTCAAAATAAGTGATGATGGGGATGGATTTCCCAAAGATCTGATTAAAAGTGAAAAGTTAGGAGAACCATATATCAGATCATTTAATAGTATTAATTCAAAACATCAAGGTTTGGGATTAGGAACGTTCATTGGTAAAACTTTGTTAGAAAAAAATTTTGCTACTGTAAAATTTAACAATTCAGAATTTACAGGAGGAGCAGAAGTGACTATAGAATGGAAAGATAAAGACCTTAAAAAAATTTAATTAGTGAAGTTTTGATTTATTTGCAAATAAACCACTTAATTGCTCTATCATTACATCACCAAGTTCTTGAACATCAGTAATTTTTATAGCCTTTGAGTAATATCTGGATACATCATGCCCAATACCAATCGCTAAAATTTCTATTTCACTTTTATTTTCAATATATTTTACTGTCTTTTTAAGGTGTTTCTCTAAAAAATCACCAGAGTTAACCGATAAAGTTGAATCATCAACCGGAGCACCATCAGAAATGACCATTAAAATTTTTCTTTCCTCTTTTCTTTTTTTTAATCTACTAAATGCCCAATTTATTGCTTCACCATCAATATTTTCTTTTAGCAACCCTTCTTTTAACATTAGTCCCAAGTTATTTTTGCTTATTCTACATTGAATATCTGCACTTTTATAAATTATATGTCTAAGATCGTTTAATCTTCCTGGAGATTTTGGTTTATTATGTTTATTCCAGTATTC
>CACPBW010000020.1 GCA_902632275.1 uncultured Pelagibacteraceae bacterium
CTTAATGATATTAAAATAGCATCAATCAATATTGCTGTTGAGTCAGTAAAAAAAGCAATATCGACATCAGTAGATAAATCTAAACTAGATAATTTATTTTCAAAAGATTTAGAGCAAACAAAAAGTCTACTTAAAAAGATTAATTCTTAATCTAACTATAAATTAGTTACTTTTTTTCAAAATAATATAGATTAAATATTTATGGATTCTATAGTAATTGGTTCAGGTTTTGGTGGCATAGCAGCTGCTCTGCGGCTAAGGGCGAAAGGTCATAACGTTACATTGATAGAAAAACATAAAGATCTTGGTGGCAGAGCAAGAGTATTTAAAAAAAATGGTTTCACATATGATGGTGGACCAACTGTTATCACTGCTCCTTACCTTATTAACGAACTATTTGAATTGTTCAAAAAAAATCCGGAAAATTACATAAAACTGCAACCCCTGCAGACTTGGTATCAATTTGTTTTTGAGGATAAGACAAAATTTAATTATTCAGGAAATGAAAATGATATGAAAAAGCAAATTGAAAATATCAGCAAAGAAGATGTCGAGGGTTATTCGAACTTAGTAAGTTTCACAAAAAAAATTTTTGATAAAGGTTTTACCGAACTAGCTGATGTGCCATTTAATAAACCATTTGTAATGATTCAACAGTTACCGGCTTTATTAAAGTTAAAAAGCTATAAATCAGTTTATTCCTTAGTTTCATCTTATGTTAGAAATGAGAAGCTCAGGAGAATGTTGAGTATGCACCCATTATTAGTAGGTGGCAACCCTTTTACTACGACATCAATATATGGATTAATTTTATATTTAGAAAAGAAATGGGGAATTCATTATTCTATGGGTGGAACCGGAAATATTATAAGTGGGCTCGAAAAATTGATGAGTGAGGTAGGAATTAAAATAATTAAAGGTCACGAAGTAAATAAAATAACTTTAAAAGAAAAAAAAATAACAGGAGTCCAATTGGATGATGAACAAAACATAAATGCTGACAACGTAGTATGTAATGCAGATCCACCTGCAGTATACGAAAATTTATTAAATGGTAGTAAGAGAAGTTCTTTACTATTTGAATGGAAAAAAAATAGAATGGAATATTCAATGGGATTATTTGTTTATTATTTCGGTACTAAAAAAACTTATGACTCAATAGAACATCACACAATAAAATTTGGCAATAAATATAAAGAACATTTAGACGACATATTTGATAATAAAAAATTAAATAATGATATAAGTTATTATTTACACAGGCCATCTGCCACGGATAAGTCTATGGCTCCAGAGGGTCATGATTGTTTTTATGTTTTAGTACCAGTTCCTAACAACCAATCTAATATTAATTGGAAAATTGAAGGAGAAAAAATGAAAGACCTAGTAATAGATAAGATGGAAAACGATTTAATGCCAGATTTGAGAAAAAACATTGTTGAGGATTTTTATCTAACACCTGATTATTTCGAAAAAGATCTTAATACAAAATATGGTTCTGGTTTTTCAATACAGCCAAAATTTTCACAGTCAGCTTATTTTAGATTTCACAATAAATCAGAAATTTATGATGGGTTGTACTTTGTAGGAGCTGGAACACATCCAGGCGCAGGTGTTCCTGGCGTCTTATCATCCGCAAAAGTTCTTGATAAAATTTTATGATGACTAAAAGTCTTTTATCTATTCATGCAAAATCTTTTAGTTGGGCAGGTTTTTTTTTACCAAAAAATAAATATAAAGATAGTTCTGATTTATACGATTTTTGTAGAACATTAGATGATATTGTTGATCAAGATCTTTTACTTAACGAAAAAATTAAAAAATTTAATGCATTTAAAAGTGACTTTGAGAATAAAAACTTTGAGAATAAAAATATCAAAAAAATATACTTACTCATTCAAAAATTTAATATTGATAGGAAAATTATAAAAGATTTATTCGATGGAGTTGAAACAGATTTAAAAGAAAAGGTAACTTTTGATACAAAAAAAGATTTAATAATATATTCCTATCGTGTTGCTGGTACCGTTGGACTAATGATGGCGAAGATTTTGAATGTTAGATCTAAAAGTTCATTAATGTCTGCAATTGATTTAGGGATAGCAATGCAATTAACCAATATAGCGAGGGATGTATTAGAAGATAAAAATAGAAATAGGAAGTACATAAATTCAAATTTTGAGACAATAGAGGATACAGTAAAATTTGCTGACATTTTTTATAAAAGATCTTTTAGTGCTATAAGTGAAATACCATTTTTAAGTAGATTTGCGATTTTAGTTGCAAGAAGAGTCTATAGAGAAATCGGGAACGAGATTTTAAAAAAGAAAAATATGGAAAATTACAAATCTGCAGGAAAAATTTATGTTTCGTCCTTAGGAAAGTTTAACCAAACAATTTTAAGTATTTTAGATATGTTTAACTTATATTATTCAAAAAAAGATAATGAAATTCAGAGAAAAGAACATGCTTTAATTAAAGAGGAAATAAATTTAGATGAAAGAATTTGATTATATTATTATTGGCGGTGGATGTGCGGGCTTATCTTTAGCATATGAACTTAATATAAATAAAAAGTTAGATAATAAAACTCTAGCAATTATCGAAATTAGAGAGAAATATAAAAGAGATAAAACTTGGTCTTTTTGGAAAGTGGTTGATCATAATTTTGAGGATTGTGTTATAAAAAGCTGGAATAATTTTACAATTAACTCTCTTCACGGTTCTCATGAAATGATAAATAAACGATATCCATACCAAACTATTGATAGTGGTTTATTTTACAAAAAAGTAATACATAGTTTGAAAAAGAATCAAAACATTCAATTTCTAAAGGATATAAATCAATTAAATACTAAAAATTCTTTTATTTTTAATAGTATTTCAACTAATCAAATTCATGATTCTAAACTCTGGCAACATTTTAAAGGTATAGAGATTGAAACTCAAAAAAATATTTTTGATGATGAAATCTTCAACTTAATGGACTTCAATTGTGATCAAAGAAATAATGTGCATTTTTTTTATACTTTGCCTTTTGCAAAAAATAAGGCTTTAGTTGAAACTACATGGTTGTCCAAAATGAATGATAAAACTCTATTTGATTATGATACGCAGTTAGAAAATTATATTAAAGAAACGCTTAAAATAAAAAATTACAAAATTAAATATGAAGAAGAGGGTGCAATACCCCTTTTTTACCCAATTAATAAAATCGAACAAAACAAACTTCACATTGGCTCAGCTGGATGTATGACACGTCTAAGTACTGGTTATACCTTTTTAAATATTCAAGAGCATAGTAAATATATAACCAAAAATATTGAGATGATTAAAAAAGCGAAAATTTATCATATTGGAAAAAAATATGAATTTCTTGATAAGGTATTCTTGAATGTATTAAAGAGACATCCTGATAAAATGCCAAAAATATTTTTTGATATGTTTAATGGATCATCCGAGGTTGTGATTAAATTTCTTTCTAATAAAAGTAATTTTTTTGAAGATTTAAAAGTAATTTTCAAAATGCCAAAAATGCTATTTATTAAGAATATTTTTTAATAATATGAATAGAATTAATTATTTACACTCTTTAATTTTTTTTAACATTTGTATTCTATTGTCAGCATTTGATTTTTTACATAATAACGATTTTTTAATTCTATCCTTATTTTTAATACTAAGTTTAGGGATATCCCATGGAGCATTGGATCATTTAAAAGGAATGAAGTTATTGAAAATTTTCAAATATGAAACAGTTTATATGTTTTATTTTTTTTATATTTTATTAGCCTTTATTGTAATTTTTGCTTGGATGATTCTGCCTAAATTTTTATTATTGCTTTTTTTAATCGTTGCCTCTTATCATTTTGGTAAAGAGGACTCGGAATTTATAAAATTAAATTCTAAAAATGATATAATTTATTTTTTTAAAGGAAGTATAGTAATAGCGGCTCCATTATTGTTTCATAAAAGTGAAACTCTAAAAATTTTTATGGATTTAAATTTTAATGTATCTCAAAGTTTTTTTGTATCTAATGAATTTATTTATTTTTTAATTGGTTTAAGTTTTATTTCAAATATAATTATTTCACTAAATAAAGATATTAATATTAAGGCTCTTCTTTTGATGGATTTTATATCTGTCTTATTAATAAATTTTTTTCTACAACCAATTTTAGCATTTACAATTTACTTTTGTTTTTTACACTCAATTAGACATTCATTTAAATTATCGAATGAACTTAACACTAATAATTTTGTTAAAGGTGTTAAAAAATTTATAATTAAAGCAGTTCCATTAACTATTTTAACTGCTATTTTATTCCTGGTATCACTATTTTTGTTGAATAATTATTATATTTTAGATGCAGCTGTATCAAAAGTTATATTTATTGGTTTGGCGTCTTTAACCTTTCCGCATATATTGCTCGAATATTTAGTAGAAAAAAATGAAAAATAAAAACATAAACTTACTATGATGGATATTATTTATAATTTCGGCAATTGGATTTATCATATCTAGTATTGGGAGTTTTTGGGCAATGTTTGGTAGTATATTTTTTTTTGTTGCGTGTTTAATTTTTCTAATACCTTTTTTTAAAAAGGATAAAGTATGAAAAAAAAAAAATTGAAAATTCTATTAGCAGCGCCACGAGGATTTTGCGCAGGAGTAGATAGGGCTATTGAAATTGTAAAAAAAAGTATAGAAAAATATGGATCACCTGTTTACGTCCGACATGAAATTGTTCACAATAAACATGTAGTTGAAAGTTTAAAAAAAATTGGAGCAATATTTGTAGAGGAATTAAGCGAGATAGAAGACAAATCAAGACCAGTAATTTTTTCTGCGCATGGTGTACCAAAAAATGTACCTGAGGAAGCATCGAGTCTCAACATGGAATACATCGATGCTACTTGTCCTTTGGTTTCTAAAGTGCACAGAGAAGCAGAAAATTTACATAAAAATGGATCACATATTCTATTAATTGGGCATAAAAATCATCCCGAAGTAATTGGTACTATGGGTCAAATTCCTAGAGGTTCAATAGATCTAATAGAAAGTATTAAAGACGCATCAGAATACGAAAAAAAATCAGATAAAGATTTGGCTTTTGTCACACAAACTACACTTTCAGTAGATGATACTAAAGATATTATAAATGAATTAAAAAAAAAATTTCCCAAAATAAAAGAACCTAAGAAAGAAGATATATGCTACGCAACAACGAATAGACAAGCAGCAGTAAAAAATATAGCAAAAAAATGTGATATGTTCTTTGTTATTGGAAGTAGGAATTCATCTAACTCTGTAAGGTTGGTAGAAGTTGCAAAAACGTCAGGTTGTTCAAATTCTATGCTGATTCATTCTGAAAGTAAAATTCCCTATGAAAATATAGATAATTGTGAAATAGTTGGAATTGCATCAGGTGCCTCTGCCCCGGAAGTTCTAGTTGAAAAGTTTATAAATAATTTAAAACAAAAATATAATATAACTATTGAAGAGTCCGAAATCATTAAAGAAGACGTCGTATTTAAAATTCCTGGTAAATTAAATTAATGGCTGTTTTTACAAAGATAAATTCTAGCGATGTTAAAAAAATTGAAAGTATTTTTAATCTTGGAGTAATTAATAAGATAAAAGGTATTAAAAAAGGTATTGAAAATACTAATTATTTTATTCAATTTAATAATAAAAAATTTGTATTAACAATTTTTGAAAAACGGGTAAAGATTAAAGACCTTCCTTTTTTTATGAAACTCATGTCAGGATTATCTAATTTGGGTATTAATTGTCCTAAGCCAATTAAAACAAAAAAAAATAGTTTTCTTTTCAATATAAAAAGTAAAAAAGCGTGCTTAGTTACATTTTTACAGGGTAATGACAAAAAAACTTTAACCTCTAGAGATTGTTATGTATTAGGAAAAAATATAGCAATTTTACATAAAGCTACCAAAAAATTAAAATTATATAGAAAAAATGCATTAAACGTAAAATCATGGCATAAATTAAGTAAAAAGATAGATAAAAGAATAAATAGATTATCTAAAAATTTAAAAAGTACAATTGAAGAAAATATTATAGATATTGAAAAAAATTGGCCAAAAAATTTACCTAAAGGTATTATACACTCAGATTTATTCATAGATAATATTTTCTTTTTAAAAAAGAAATTTTACGGTTTTATTGATTTTTATTTTTCCTCAACAGATTTTTATGCATATGAGCTAGCTACATGTATAAATGCAATATGTTTTCGTAAGAAGAAAAATCAGTATATTCTTGATTTAAAAAAATCCTCAAATCTTCTTAAAGGATATCAAAAAATTAGGAAATTGAATAATACTGAAAAGAATAAATTTAATGTCCTTTGTAGGGGATCAGCACTAAGATATTTGTTAACAAGGTCTTATGATTTTCTAAACACTCCAAAATCTGCCATAATAAGAATAAAAGATCCAAAAGAATATTTAAAAAAACTAATTTTTCATAATCATTTAAGTAAATTTGAAAATTATATAAGATGATTAAAATTTATACAGATGGATCATGCTTAGAAAACCCAGGTAACGGTGGTTGGGCAGCTATAATATTTATTGGCGAAAAAAAAAAAATTATTTCAGGAAATCAAAAAAATACCACTAATAATAAAATGGAATTATTAGCTCCCATAGAAGCTCTAAAAACCCTTAAAATAAATTCAAAAGTAGAAATCATTACAGATTCTAAATATGTAAAATTAGGAATAACAGAGTGGATTAAAAACTGGAAAAAAAATGGTTGGAAAACTTCAAATAAAAAAGAAGTCAAAAATATACAATTATGGAAAGAATTAGATAGTTTGGTTAACAATTTTGATATTGAATGGTCGTGGGTAAAGGGACATTCAACAAATCAATTTAATAATGAAGTAGATTTATTAGCTAAAAAAGCTGCAAACCAAAGTTAATCTCTTTAAATTATTTGCAATTATCTTTTATATAAGATTTTAAACTTTCAAGATCATTTTGAAAAACTTCGTATTCCTCTTTTTGGTTTAATATACCTTTAAGATGGTTTGGTAAATCTACTTTTTTTTCTATTGATTTGAAAATAGCGTTAGGAAATTTACAAGGATGAGCAGTAGCTAAAACAACAAAGTTTTTTTTTTTCATTTTTTTTACTGCCCCAACTCCTATTGCAGTATGAGGATCGATAACTATCTTATAATTTTTGTAAACTTTTTTTATTATATCTAAAATTTCTTTTTCATTTAAACTCTCAGACAGAAAGTCTTTTTGAATTTTTTTTAATGCAATATCATCTAAATTAAATTCATTATTTTTAATATCTTCCATTATTTCGATGATTTTTTCAGAGTTATTATCATAAATTTGAAATAACAGTCTTTCAAAATTACTTGCTACCTGTATATCCATACTTGGGGAAATTGTTTCTTGAACTTGATTTGCTTTGTAATCACCTTTGGAAATTGCTCTGTGCAAAATATCATTTTCATTTGTTGCTACTAATAATTTATCGATAGGAAGTCCCATTTTCTTAGCTAGGTATCCAGCGTAAACATCGCCAAAATTTCCTGTAGGTACAGAAAATGAAATTTTTTCATTAATTTCCATTCTGAAGTAGCAAAAAAAATAATAAACTGTTTGAGCAATTATTCTTGCCCAATTAATTGAATTTACACCCGACATATTTATAGCTTTTGAAAAGCTACGATCAGCAAACATTTGTTTTACTAAATTTTGACAATCATCAAAATTTCCATTGATCGCTATATTAAATATATTCTTTGACTTATTTGTAGTCATTAACATTCTTTGAACTGGAGAAATTTTATTATGTGGATGAAGTACAAAAATGTTAATATTTTCTTTGTCTTTTATTGCATCAATTGCGGCTGCACCTGTATCACCTGACGTTGCAACAATGATATTTATTTTATTACTATTTTTACTTAAAAAATACTCATAAAAATTTCCTATTAATTGCATAGCAACATCTTTAAAAGCTAATGTTGGTCCATGAAATAATTCCAATATTTGTAAATCATCTATTTTTCTTAATTTAACAACGTTCTTTTCACTAAAAGTTGAATATGATTTTTTAACAATTTCTTTGAGTTGTTTTTTGGTGCAAAAATTACCAGTAAATATAGATATTATCTCTGTTGCTAAATCTTCATACGACAGTTCTTTTAAACTTATAAGCTCGTTATTTGAAAATTTTTTTATTTTTTTTGGCAAAAATAAGCCACCTTCATCTGAAAGTCCTTTTAAAAAGATCTTTTCAAAATTAAGACTAATGTGATTATTTCTAGTACTAAAATATTCCATGATTTTTTTATACCAGAAATATATAATTTTCCTAATATATTTAGAGTAATTTTTAATTAAATTAATTTATCTAATAGAATTAAAACAAATATTAAAAATAAATAAAAAATTGAGTATCCAAAAACTTTTTTTGCCTTTTTGATCTCAAATTTGTTCTTTTTAAATTTTAAAAGATCAAAACAAATGTAATTATAATAAATTGTTAAAATTAACGATCCAAATAAGAACAATTTTCCAAAGAAATCCATATAGTAAGGTAGGACTATTATTGGAATCATAAAAAGTGAATAAATAAAAATTTTTCTCTTAGTTTCCTCTACTCCATCAGTATTTGGCAACATTGGAATTTTCGCTTTCTCGTAATCATTAGCCTTATAAAGACTTAGTGCCCAGAAGTGAGATGGAGTCCAATAAAATATTATTAAAAATAAAGTGATTGGTTCAAATGTTAATGAGTTTGTTGCAATTGTCCATCCTATTACTGGTGGCAACGCTCCTGAAGCTCCGCCAATAACAATATTTTGTGGTGTTTTTCTTTTTAACCATATTGTGTAAACAAAAACATAAAATGCTATCGTTAAAAGCAACAAAACAGCGGAAATAAAATTTGAAAAATAATAAAGACCTATTACTGAAAATAATGATAGTAAAATTCCAAAAATTAAAGCGTCTTTTTTTTCAATTTTACCTGTAGGAATTGGTCTTAAGCATGTTCTTGTCATGAGTTTGTCAAGGTCTGCCTCATACCACATATTTAAAGTGCCTGCTGCGCCTGCGCCCACCGCTACAAAGAATATACTTATCATAGCATCAAACAAATTTACATTTACTGGAGAAATTAACATTCCAACTGCGCAAGTGAATATTACCAAGGACATTACCCTTGGTTTCATGAGTAAAATTAAAGACTTTAAGTATGATAAGTAATTAAATGAAACAGTTTTTTTTAAAGTATTTGTATTCACTTTTAATCAACATTCAGTGAAACAAAAATTACAATTAATATTAGGCCAATAATGAGTATGTGGTTTCCTAAATCAAAGACACCAACTCTGTTATTTTTTTTATCAATTATTCTTCTATGTAATGGTTGTTGGTCGTATGGATTAAGCTTGATATTCGATCCCTCTTCTTTTTCATTTTCAACTTTGACAGAATAACCAAACCAAGTAATATAAATAAAAAAAATAAAAAATATCAATAAACCAGCTAAAACTGTATATCCATCCATTAACTTAAGCTCCGCCTCCAACAAAAAAATAAAACACCCTTGTAAATAAAGTGTACTCGAATTCAGCGACCATTAAAAAAATAAAGCAAGCAATCGCAGTCATTGGCCACAACAATACATTTACTAATGCGTATCTTTCCCAAAATAAATGCATAAAAAATGCCATTATTAATCCAGCTTTTAAAAACATAAAGAACAGTATTAATGACCATCTCAACATTCCTTGAAACTGATACCAATCGACTAAATATGAGAAAAAACTTAAGACAAATAGTAAGCCCCATATCCACAAATAAATACCAATTTTATGAGTAGACTCTTGGGGTTTTTTGTCTTTATTGTTTATCTGACCTGTATTATCCATATAAAGTTATCTTACCATAAATAAAAAAATGCAAAAATAAAAACCCATACTAAATCAACAAAATGCCAGTATAGGCCCAAAATTTCTATTTCAACATAATCACCTTTCATGGTTGTAAACCAACCTCTTTTACCACTCTCATAGTGGCCTGCAAAAACTTTATAGGCGTAAATAAACAAAAATATTACTCCAATTGAAACATGGGTCCCATGAAATCCTGTAATCATAAAAAAGAAAGAACCAAACTGTGCAGCTCCAAATGGGTTTGCCCAAGGTCTTACACCTTCGTGAATAAGTTTTGACCATTCATAAGCTTGCATACCTACAA
>CACPBW010000021.1 GCA_902632275.1 uncultured Pelagibacteraceae bacterium
ATCTTGACAAATTTCTAGAGGCATTTCCTTTTTTAATTATACCAGTTTTTGCAATTTTCATTATTTCTGAGTTTAATTTCGGCAAATAACTTAAGGCCTCTTTCTTATTTTTTTTTTCAATTAATACGTTCATTTTCTTTATAGCATGTTTGAATCTACTTTTTCTTATTTTGTTAACTTTTGTTTCTTTGGAAATTCTTCTAGTTGTTTTAATTGCAGATTTTGTATTAGCCATAACGCGAGGAGATATAACCACTCAAATTACTATGGTCAACCAATAATTTTTTTAATTTTGGCAAATATTACAATAGAAAGTTGACCTATTTGAAATAACAACGCGCTTAATTTTACCTTTACAATTAAATTTAATGCATTTTTTGCCTTCTCTTTCATAAACTTTAAAATATTTCTGAAAGCCACCATAATCACCCGACGTGTTGACAAAATTTCTAATACTTGAACCACCTTTTTGAATGGAGCTATTTAAAACTATTTTTGAGTATTTTACTATGTTTTGCATCTCCTCATCTGAAAGATCGCCAGACTTCTTTTTAGGATTAATTTTGCTTTCAAATAGAATTTCTGAAGCGTAAATATTTCCAATTCCAGAAACAAATTTTTGATCCAGAAGGTGGTTTTTAATATTTTTTTTTTTATCACTAAGCTTAGTTTTAACGTAATTTAAATTAAAATTTTTATTGAAAGGCTCAATAGCATAATTGCTAAAAAAACTTTTTAATTTGAGTGGATCATTAAAAATTTTAAAATATCCAAATCTTCTTGGATCATTATAAATTACTTTTAGATTTTTAAATATTAACTCTACGTGATTATGTTTCTTGGGTAAAAATGGTGATTGATAAAAACTTAAATTTGTAAACAAGGTTTTTTTATTTTTTTTTACTATATGTAGCGTACCAGACATTCCTAAATGTAAAATACAATTTACATTATTTGAAAATTCTATAATTATATATTTAGAAAATCTTCTTACATTAAGAATTTTTTGTTTTTTTAAAATATTTTTAAAATTTCTAGGTATCTTAAATCTAAGATTTCTATTTCTAACTATTACTTGAAGAATTTTTTGAGATTTTACGTTTTTTACGAGTGACTGTTTGACAATTTCTACTTCTGGCAATTCTGGCATTAAGTACTATATTATCAGATAATAAAAAAAAATAATGAAACAAATTTTACAAAACAATAAAGGTCTTGTTCAAAAAGTCTTTGACAAGGTATCAAATAAATATGACTTGATGAATGACTTTATGTCACTAGGAATTCACAGGTTTTGGAAAAAAGATTTAATAAACATGATGTCTCCATCAAAAGATACGAAATTAATAGATGTTGCATGTGGTACAGGAGATATTGGTAGGTTATTTTTAGAATCAGTTAATTATAAAGGCTTAGTTTACAATGTTGATCCAAATAAAAATATGATCAATGAAGGGAAAAAAAAATTCAAGAATATTGATAATATCAAATGGTTTGTTAATTCAGCAGAAAATTTAAAATTTAAGGATAATTATTTTGATTTTTACACTATTAGTTTTGGATTAAGAAATACCAAAGATATTGATAAGTCTATAAAAGAAGCTTTTAGAGTTCTTAAGCCAGGTGGAAAATTTCTGTGCCTTGAGTTCTCAAAAGTTCAAAATGAAAATTTTAGAAAGATTTACGAGGAATACTCAAAATTGATACCTAAAATAGGTGATTTTATTGTAGGTGAAAAAGAACCATATGATTATTTAGTTGAGAGCATCGACAAATTTATTAATCAAGAAGAATTACTTGATTGTATGAATAAAAATAATTTTACTAATTGTAAGTTTAGAAATCTTAATGGAGGAATAGTCGCAATTCATTCTGGTTGGAAAGTTTAATGCTAAGAAAAATTTTTATTTTATTTAGAATCGCACGAAGATTAGCTAAATCTGATGCTTTAGAAATAATTTCAAAGATACATAAACCTCCTCTCATTATTAAAACTTTATTAAATATTTTTTCTTTTTCGTTTTCAAAAAAAACCGGTTCTTCAATTGACAAATCTGAAGAAGATAAACTATGTGAGTCCATTCAAGGTATGGGAACAACTTTCATAAAATTGGGTCAATTTTTAGCTACTAGACCGGATATAATTGGAGAAGAAATTTCGAAAAAATTAGAGAAGCTACAAGACAGATTGCCTCCATTTAAAATGCAAGAAGCTAAAAAAATTTTAAAAGAAAGTTTGGGTATAGATAACTTCAATACTATATTAAATCTTAGTGAACCAGTAGCCGCAGCATCTATTGCCCAAGTTCACAAGGCACAAATTAATGAAAATGGAACTGTAAAAGACGTGGCAATTAAAATATTAAGGCCTGAAATAAAAAAAGTTTTTAATGAAGAGATAGATGCATTAATGCTTCTTGCTTATATAATTCAGAGCACAGTAACAAAAACAAAGAGGCTTAAATTGGTAGAAGTAGTTTTTCTTTTGAAAGAAATTACTAATCATGAGATGGATTTAAGATTTGAGGCAGCAGCTGCCAATGAATTTTCTGAAAATACCAAAAACGACTCTGGGTTTTTTGTTCCTAAAATCTACTGGAATTATACTAGTGAAAAAGTTTTAACATTAGATTGGGTTGATGGAGTATCTATAAGAGAAAGAGATTTAATAAATGAAAAAAATATAGACGTAAAAAATATTGCCTCAAATATTATTCAACATTTTTTAAGACACGCAGTAAGAGATGGTTTTTTTCATGCAGATATGCACCAAGGTAATTTATTCATAAATGAAAGTGGACAAATTGTGCCGATTGATTTTGGTATAATGGGCAGGATAGATAAACTTAATAGAAGATATCTTGCTGAAATTTTGTTTGGTTTTATTCAACGAGATTACAAAAAAGTTGCTGAAGTTCATTTGGTTGCAGGTCTAGTACCAAATAACGTAAATGTTGATGAACTTGCTCAAGCATTAAGATCAATAGGTGAACCAATTTTTGGTCAATCAGTGAAGGATATATCTGGTGGAAAATTACTTAAACAGTTATTTGATATTACTGAAAAATTTAACATGCAAACACAACCACAGCTTCTTTTATTGCAAAAAACAATGGTAGTGGTTGAAGGTGTTGCGAGAAAACTTAATCCAGAAACTAATATTTGGGAAACCTCTAGGCCAGTTTTAGAAAAATGGCTTAGAGAAACTAAAGATCCAATAAATAATTTCACTGAAACTTTAAAAGATTCTGCTGAGGTTTTGAGAAAACTTCCTGAATTGCCACAAATGATGGAAAAAGCAAATCAAGCATTAACATTTCTTGCTAGTGGGCAAATTCCTCAAAATACAAACTCTTACTCGGCGATGAAAAATAAAGAGCTCGAAATGAAATCCTTTAGAAATCAAAGTATAATTGGATTATTATTGCTTGTATTTATAGGTTTCATAGTATTTTAATCTCAAGATGAATGAATTGAAAAACAAGAAAGTATTATTAATAATAACAGGGGGAATTGCAGCCTATAAATCTTTGGAGTTAATTAGACTTTTAAAAAAAAAAGGAAGCTTTATTAAAACAATTCTATCAAAGAATGCTCATAAATTTGTGACACCTCTTTCCGTTGCTTCATTGTCTCAAGAAAAGGTTTATTCAGATTTATTTGATCCAAGTTCTGAAGCTGAAATGGATCATATATCATTATCTAGATGGGCAGATATAATATTAATTGCTCCTGCAACTGCAAATACGTTATCAAAGATTTCAAATGCTAGTGCAGATGATTTAGCATCAACTGTATTGTTAGCTGCCAATAAGGAGTTTTTTATTGCTCCAGCCATGAATGTAAGAATGTGGGAAAATAAATCTAATAAAAAAAATGTAAATATTTTAAAAAATATGGGGCATGAATTTATAGGTCCAGATATAGGCGATATGGCATGTGGTGAATATGGCGAGGGTAAAATGACAGAGCCACCAGTAATCATAAAATATTTAGAGGCAAAAATTAATGAATTAAAAAAAAATAATGGCCTTAAGGCACTTGTGACAGCTGGACCTACTAAAGAATTTATCGATCCGGTAAGATATATAACAAATAGATCAAGTGGAAAACAAGGGTATGAGATAGCAAATTCACTTAAAAGAAGTGGATTCAATACAACCCTTATATCGGGTCCAACACAAATTGATCCAATTAAAGGTATAAACACAATCAATATTAATTCAGCAAACGAAATGTTTGATGCAGTAATTGAAAATCTGCCTGTAGATGTAGCAATTTTTTCTGCTGCTGTTGCAGATTTCAAAGTCAAAGATGTATCCAAAACCAAAATTAAAAATAAAGAAAATTATAGTCTTAGTTTAGAAAAGAATATTGATATTTTAAAACATGTTTCAAATCATAATTCCTTAAGACCTAAATTAGTTCTAGGTTTTTCCGCTGAGACCAATGATATAATCGAAAATTCACAAAAAAAAATAAGTGAAAAAAATTGTGATTGGTTAATTGCAAACGATGTTTCTAATAAAGAGATAGGATTTGACTCTGACTTTAATGAAGTAAGCATTTTTTATAAAAATGGGGAAATTGAAAATATTTCCAAAGATAAAAAATCCGTAATTGCCAACAAAATCGTAAAAAAAATTGTTTCAAATCTGGATTAATTAATGGTTAAAGTTTTAGTTAAAAGACTTGATCCAAAAGTAAAGTTGCCAAAATATAAAACCAGTGGCTCATCCGGGATGGATTTAATGGCATTTATTGAAGACCCAATTAAAATCAAACCTGGAGCTTCAGCTTTAATTCCAACTGGAATATCAATAGCATTTCCTGAGGAATTTGAAATTCAAATAAGACCAAGATCTGGATTAGCAGCTAAACAAAGCATTAGTGTTCTTAATACTCCAGGAACTATTGATAGTGATTATCGAGGTGAGCTAAAGGTAATAATATTTAATCATGGAGAAAACGAATTCATAGTAAATTGCAATGATAGAATAGCACAAATGATACTCACGCCGGTTTTAAAAATCGAATTTGAAGAAGTAAATGAACTTCCTGAAACTATTAGAGGGAGTGGAGGTTTTGGTTCTACTGGTAAATGAGGAAAAATCTTAGCGCAAATCAAATAAAAAAATACTCAAGACAAATAGTTTTGAAAAATGTGGGAACTATAGGTCAAAAAAAAATACTTAGTTCAAATGTTTTAGTTGTTGGTGCAGGTGGTCTTGGTTGTCCAATTGTTGATTATCTAACTAGAGCAGGAGTAGGTAGGATAGGTATAGTTGATTATGATAAAGTAGACGTATCAAATATACATCGTCAATCAATTTATACATTTAAGGATGTTGGAAAATATAAAGTTGATGTTTTAAAAAAAAAAATGATAGATGTAAATCCTGATGTTAAAACTAAAATTTATAAAAATGAAATATCAAAAAAAAACGCTTATAAAATATTAGATCAATTTGATATTATTATAGATGGTTCAGATAATTTTAAGACAAAATTTTTATTAAATGAATTTGCAAATAAATTAAAAAAAAAATTTATAGTCGGTGCTATAAGTAGATACGATGGTCATATTTTTTCATTTAATTTTAAAAGGAATAATGAAGCTTGTTTAAAGTGTTTTTATCAATCAGAAGTTATTGAAGAAGTCCTAAACTGCGAAACTGATGGAATTTTAGGTCCTGTGGCGGGTGTAGTGGGCAACATACAAGCAAATGAAGCTCTTAAAAATATATTGGGTCTACAAAACCAGTTAAAAAATAAAATCTTAATAATAAATCTTTTAAATTTAACTTTCAGACAAACAAATTTTTCGAAAAAAAAGAATTGTGTATGTGGAAAAAAATAATTTTTTTTATTTTAATTTTTTTTTGCAACATTGTATTTGGTAATGAAAATTACTATTTAATGCTTAAAAATTCCAAAGTGAATGTACGAATGGGTCCAGGTTTAGATTATCCTGTAAAATTTATTTATAAGAAAAAATATTTACCGGTAAAAATCATTGATAAAAAAGAGAACTTTCGAAAAGTAATTGACCACAAAAAAAATAGTGGATGGATACACATCTCTCAATTAAAAAAAGTAAATTCTGTAATAGTTTTATCAAACAGAATTCTTTTTAAAAAACCTACTTTTAACTCAAAACCTATTGCAAATATTGAGAGTGGTAAATTATTTGTACTAGAAAAATGTAAAAAAAATTGGTGTAAAGTTAGCAGTCAAAATTATTCAGGGTGGATTAATATCGATAATGTGTGGGGTAAAGACTAATTATTTCTTATTATTCAATTTGCTTGTCCAGATTTTGTCTAGCACAAAGTACCATACTGCATTAGCTAAAGGCTCAACAATTGCATCAGTTAATGCAATCATAAACGACACGTCTGCTATTAACATTAAAACTGTAATAGCAATTGCAAAGTGTCCTATTGTGTAGATTAAAGTTCTTAATAATGATCCTTTATTACTGTCATAAAACGCTTTGCTTGTTTGAAAAATTCCTTGTGTAAGTTCTGTCATAATTACATTTTTATAAACTATTTTTGTGCTAAATCAAACCTGTCAGAATTCATTACTTTCGTCCATGCGGCAACAAAATCGCTTACAAATTTTTTCTCTCCATCTTCGCATGCATAAACCTCAGCAATAGCTCTTAATTGAGAATTAGAGCCAAATATTAGATCTACTCTAGTGCCTTTCCACTTAACTTTATTTGTTTTTCTGTCTTTGCCGGCAAATAACTGCTCTTTAGTATCGATTGCTTTCCAGGTTATGTTCATGTCTAATAAATTTTTAAAGTAATCATTAGATAATGAGCCAGGTTTTTTTGTGAATACGCCATTATCTGATCCATCAAAATTAGCATTCAATACTCTCATACCGCCAACCAAAACTGTCATTTCTGGCGCTGTCAATCTCATAAGCTGTGCTTTATCTACCAAAAGTTCCTCTGATGATATATTTGTGTCTGAATTTAAATAGTTTCTAAATCCATCTGCTTTTGGTTCTAATAAACCAAATGAATTTATATCGGTTTGATCTTCAGATGCATCACCTCTGCCTGCAGAAAAAGGTACATTAATTTTATGACCAGCTTTTTTAGCAGCTTTTTCGACTCCAACGCAACCTCCTAGAACTATCAAATCAGCAATTGAAACATTTTTCTTTTTGCCATCAAATTGTTTCTTAATTTTATCCAATACTTTGATAACCTTGTCTGTTTTTGACGCTTTATTTACTTTCCAATTTTTTTGGGGTTCAAGTCTTAATCTTGCACCGTTTGCTCCACCTCTTTTATCAGAGCCTCTAAAAGTTGATGCAGATGCCCATGCGGTTAACACTAATTCTGAAGTTTGAAGCCCTGATGTTAAAATTTGAGATTTAAGTTTTTTAATTTCACTTTTTTTAATTTTATACTTTTGTTTAGGTATTGGATCTTGCCAAATTAGTTGCTCTTTTGGTACATCTGGACCTAAATAGCATGCTCTTGGACCCATATCTCTGTGTGTAAGTTTAAACCATGCTCTAGCAAATGCGTCATGGAATTCTTTTGGATTTTTATGAAAATGTTTTGTAATTGGTCCATAGCTTGGATCAACTTTTAATGAAATATCGGTAGTTTGCATCATTGGTGGATGTTTTTTTCCCTTTTCGTGTGCGTCAGGTACCATTTTGATTTCTTGACCATTTTTTTTTGGTGTCCATTGATGTGCACCAGCTGGACTTTTTGTTAATTCCCATTCATGATCGTATAAACAATCTAAATAGCCCATATCCCATTTAATTGGGTTTTGCGTCCAAGCACCCTCTATTCCACTGCTTATAGTATCAACTCCTTTTCCACTTTTATAATTACTATTCCAACCAGTTGCTTGTTCATGAATTTTTGAACCTTCTGGTTCTGGACCTTTGTGAGACTCTGGGGCTGCCCCGTGAGATTTTCCAAATGTATGTCCACCTGCAACTAAAGCTGCAGTTTCGTAGTCATTCATTGCCATTCTACCGAATGTTTCTCTTATATCATGCGCTGCTAGTAATGGATCAGGATTTGCATCAGGACCTTGTGGATTAACATATATTAATCCCATGTGTGAAGCACCTAATGGCTGTTCTAAATCTCTTTTTCCACTGTATCTATTTACACCTAACCATTCTTTTTCTGATCCCCAATAAATGTCTTCTTCAGGTTCCCATATATCTTCACGACCTGCACCGAAACCAAAAGTTTTGAAACCC
>CACPBW010000022.1 GCA_902632275.1 uncultured Pelagibacteraceae bacterium
TTCTTCCTTCTTTGAAAATCCAGTTGTGCCAATAACTACTCTTTTTTTTAATTTTGCCGCAATCTTTAGAATTTCAAAAGTACATCTTGGTGTTGTGAAATCTATTATTAAATCAGCTTTTTTAATAGAATTTTCAGTATTTAAACTTAAATCAATACCATTAATTTTTTTTTTTATTTTTTTATTTTCTGTAAGTGTAACTATTTTAAAGCTTTTGTTAGACTTTGCAGATTTTATTATCTGCTGCCCCATACGTCCCATGCATCCAGAAATAGCTAAATTTATTTTTTTCATTTGTTAAATGAAATATAGAACTATCACAACAACCAAAACAATTATAGTCCAAATAGATATATTTTTTAGGAATACTTTTAAATTTGAGTTTGATGAAATAAAACCAGGAAGAACTAATATTAAAACTAAAATTAGAGCTATGGCGGGTATTATCTGTTCAAAGTTCATAAATTAAATTTTTGTATTTTTAATATTCTAATTTTTCCAAAAACTTTTAGCTTTTTGAAAGAATTTTTTTATACTCGGATTAGACTTTTCATTTTCAATTTCTCGAAATTTTTCAAGTAACTCTTTCTGCTCTTTATTTAATGAAATTGGAACTTCCGTATTTACTTGAATATAAAGATCTCCTATTCCGCCTCCTCTCATATAAGGCATTCCTTTTCCTCTTAGCCTGAATTGTTTTCCACTTTGAGTTCCAGGAGGGATTTTTATTTTTGCTTTACCACCATCTATCGTTGGAATTTCTATAGAGGTGCCCAAGGCAGCGTCTGCGATAGAAATTGGACACTCAAAAAATAAATTTTCATCAGATCTTTTAAATAAGTCATGGGAATAAACATTTACAAATAAATATAAATCACCATTACCGCCCCCTCTAGTGCCAGCCTCACCTTTGCCAGATAATCTTATCCTAGTTCCATCATCAACACCTTTTGGAATAGTTACAGACAGCCTTTTAGAGGTTTGTTTCTTACCTTGACCTCCACAACTAGAACATGGGTTAGTGATTTCTTCACCTGATCCTGAACATTGCGGACAAGTTTGTTGAACTGTAAAAAAACCCTGACTTGATCTAACTTGACCATGACCACCACACATCGAGCAAGAACCAACATTATGTCCAGGTTTAGAACCACTACCTTTACAAGTTTCACATTTTTCCGAAGAAGAAAATTTTATATCCTGTTTTTTTCCAGAGTAAGCTTCCTCAAGAGTAATAGATAAATCATATCTTAAGTCAGAACCTCTATTGTTTGATCTTCTAGATCTTCTTCCACCACCAAAACCCTCACCAAAAAAATCTTCAAATATATCTGAAAAATGACTAGAGAAATCAAAATTACTAAAACCTCCTCTCGCACCACCGCCATTTTCAAAAGCAGCGTGTCCAAAATTGTCATAATTTTGTTTTCTTTCTGCATTTGAGAGTACATGGTACGCCTCTGACGCCTCTTTAAATTTATCTTCTGATGCTTTATCACCTTTGTTCTTATCAGGATGATACTTTACGGCTAATTTTCTGTAGGCTGATTTAATCTGATCAGGCGTTGCGCCTTTACTAACACCTAAAACATCGTAATAATCTCTTTTTGCCATAACAATTTAGAGACAATCTGTTGTTATTTAGGCGCTCTTCTCTTTATTCTCGTCTTTTACTTCTTCAAAGTCTGCATCAACAACGTTATCGTCCTTTTTACCTTCTTCTTTTTTATCTTTTGGTGCATCTCCAGGTTTAGCACTCTGTTGGGATTTATATATTGCTTCACCTAACTTCATTGAAGACTGAACTAAATCTTGAGTTTTCTTTTTAATATCTTCTATATCAGTACCTTTAAGAGCATTTCTTAGATTTGCGGATGCTGTCTCAATTGCTTTTTTATCTGCTTCTGAAACCTTAGATCCATGTTCTTTTAAATTTTTTTCTGTAGAGTGTAAAAGAGTATCAGCCTGATTTCTTGCATCTACAGACTCTCGCTTTTTTTTATCAGCTTCTTTATTTGCTTCAGCTTCTTTTACCATTTTGTTAATTTCGTCTTCGCTCAAACCCCCAGATGCTTGGATCTGAATCTTTTGCTCTTTACCAGTTCCCTTATCTTTAGCAGAAACATTAACAATTCCATTGGCATCTATATCAAATGTGACTTCTATTTGTGGTACACCTCTTGGTGCTGGAGCAATACCAACTAATTCAAAGTTTCCTAAAACTTTGTTATCAGCCGCCATTTCTCTTTCTCCTTGAAGAACCCTGATAGATACAGCAGGTTGGTTATCCTCAGCTGTAGAAAAGACCTGGCTTTTTTTTGTAGGTATCGTTGTATTTTTATCAATTAATTTTGTTGAAACTCCACCCAGCGTTTCAATTCCAAGTGAAAGTGGGGTTACATCAAGTAGTAAAACATCTTTAACATCTCCTTGTAAAACACCGGCTTGAATTGCTGCGCCCATAGCAACAACTTCATCTGGATTAACTGATTTATTTGGATCCTTACCAAAAAAGTTTTTTACTTCTTGTATTACTTTTGGCATTCTAGTCATCCCACCTACTAAAACAATTTCATCGATTTCTCCCGCTGATAATCCTGCATCTTTAAGAGCTGTTTGACATGGTGGTATTGTTCTAGAAATTAAGTCTTCAACCAATGCCTCTAGTTTTGCTCTTGTCATTTTTAAATTAATATGTTTTGGACCAGTTTTATCTGCAGTAATAAATGGGAGATTTATTTCTGTTTGAGTAGCTGAAGAGAGTTCTATTTTAGCTTTCTCAGCTGCCTCTTTTAATCTTTGTAAAGCTAATTTATCTGACTTTAAATCAATTCCATTTTCTTTTTTAAATTCATTTAAAAGATATTCTACAATTGTATTATCAAAATCTTCTCCACCTAAAAAAGTATCACCATTTGTAGATTTAACTTCAAATACACCATCACCTAGTTCTAAAATTGATACATCAAAAGTACCACCACCTAAATCGTATACTGCAATTTTTTTATTAGCTTTTTTATCTAATCCGTAAGCTAAAGAGGCGGCAGTTGGCTCATTTATAATTCTTAAAACTTCCAGGCCAGCAATTTTACCAGCATCTTTTGTTGCTTGTCTCTGTGCATCATTAAAATATGCTGGGACTGTAATCACTGCTTTTGATACTTCTTGACCTAAATATTTTTCAGCTGTTTCTTTCATTTTCTGAAGTACAAAAGCTGAAATTTGAGAAGGTGAATACTTTTGACCTTTAGCCTCTATCCAAGCATCACCTTTATCTGAATTGATTATTTTAAACGGTGCAGTTTCAATATCTTTCTTAACTGTAGCATCATTAAAATTTCTACCAATTAACCGTTTAACTGCAAAGATAGTATTTTCAGGATTAGTGACAGCTTGTCTTTTAGCTGGCTGACCAATTAGTTTCTCATCATTATCAGTAAAAGCCACTACTGAAGGAGTTGTTCTTGCACCTTCCGCATTTTCTAATACTTTTGCTTGCGTACCATCCATAATAGCTACACAAGAATTGGTTGTTCCTAAATCTATTCCTATTACTTTGCTCATATTAATAAAGTCTCATATAAGTGCGATTTTCTTGTCTACAAGCTTGTTTTTGCTTAATTTTTATCTTTTTTCGCTTCATTTTTATCAATTTCATCTTTTTTTTCTGAATTACTTGGTTTTTTTGATACTGCAACTAAGGCAGGTCTTAAAAGCCTATCTTTCATCATAAATCCCGTCTGAATTTCTTGAACAATGGTTCCAGGATCTTTTGAGGCATCTTCAACCTCCATCATAGCTTGATGAAAATTAGGATCTAATTTTTTATTTATTGTTTCAATTTGTTCAATATTATTTTTTTTGAAAATTGAGACCATATCTTTTTTAATGATATCTAAGTGCTCAAAAATTTTTTTTAATGAATCAGAATTTTTTAATTTTTCATCATTCTCAAGAGAAATTTTAGATCTATCGAGATTATCCAGCAAGTTAAGTGTTTCTCTAGCAAAAGTGAAGCCTCCGTACTCGAAAGCATCATCTTTTTCTCTTTCATACCTTCGTCTCTGATTCTCCATTTCAGCATAAGCCCTTGTTAATTTGTCCTCTAATTCTTTAATTTTTTCCTCCGGCGGAACTACTTTTTTTTCACCTTCTTTTTCAACATTTTCATTTAGATTATTTTCTTTAGGATTTGACGTTTTGTCATCATTATTTTTATTAATATTTTTTTTATCCATACAATGCTATATGGTAAGAAATTTAATAATTTCCAGATGAGAATTAAAAAAATTAAGGATTTATTTATAGGCTCAAATAACCATGGAAAAGTGAGAGAAATCAAGCAGTTATTACCAAAATATATTAATATCCATTCAACAGCTGATTATAAAATAAAAAGCCCAAAAGAGAATGGCAAAACTTTCTTGCAAAATTCTTATATAAAATCAAAATATTTTTCAAAAAAAACAGGTAAAATTTGTTTAGCTGACGACTCTGGATTAGAGATTGATGTTTTAAACAAAAAACCAGGAATCTTTTCAGCAAGATGGGGTGGAAGAAAAAATAATTTTAATTTAGCTATAAAAAAAGTTTTTAAGGAATTAGATAAAGTTGATAAAAACTGGAGGAAAAAAAAGATTAAGGCAAGATTTGTTTGCGCTCTAACTATTTATGGACCTAATTTAAAAAGAGTTTATTCTATAGGTATAGTAGAAGGTAGAATATCCAATAAAAAAATTGGAAATAATGGTTTTGGATATGATCCTATATTTATTCCAAAAGGAAAAAAAGTTACTTTTGGACAGATGAAATTTAAAAACAAATTTAAAATAGATCATAGGGCAAAAGCATTTAAGAAAATTAGAAAATTTTTATAAAGGCATCAGACTCAACACTATAAAAATTTAATTCGTGATTGATCTTTTTATTCTTAATTTCAAATACTCCAGATATTCCTTTGATTTTATTTTCTTCTTTAAAAATATTCTCATTTACTTCAAAGTTATTTTGAACAAGAAGATAATAAACTAAACCAACTAAATCATATGTTATCAAAGAAAGTTGATTTGGATCGTTTTTATAAAATTTTTTATAATCTTTTTTAAATTGATCGAAATTTTCTTTATTAATTGATGGAAAGCTGATTGGTTGAGAAGCAGTTTCTTTAAAAAGAGTTTCATCAAACCATTGATTAAGAGATATAAATTTTATTTTTTTTGGTGAAACATCAGTATATAACAATGAGGTTGTTACACTTTTAAGACTTTCATCAAAGTCTGCTATAACAACAGAGTCGTAACCTATTTTTCCAAGAGTATCTTTTTTATTTAAAATTTCTAACTTTTTTTCTTTATTTTCATCATCTGAATTTTCAACTCGTTTAAAATCTACCAATAAAATTGCTATAAACAAAAACACAGAAAAAATTGAGTTAGTAACCAACTCTACAAAAGGGGTGATTACTGTTGAGGTTAGTCTTTGTGTATCGCTATGTATTTTACCTATTAAATCATTGGTGGATGTGTTTGCATGAAAAATCCAATCTCTATTTATATAGTAATTGTATAATGTGCTCGAGAAATAAATCTGCAAATCTGCAGACCATTTTAAATTTAAATAATTAATAAAAAGATTTGATAAAGTGCTAATAACTAAGAGAAATATCAAAACAAGTGAAAAATATAATACTAAATCTTCAGACTGCATAGATATCAAACCATCAAAAATTTTAAATATTTTACTTTCCAAGATTATTTTTTGATTTGTTAACAATGCAATAAAGGGTGCAAACATTAAAACTGATAAAACATTAAAGAGTGCAGATAATAAACTTAGGGCCTGTAACAAAAAAAGTTTTTTCTTTTGTTTTGCATTAATACATCTTAAAACTCTATTTATGATTTCTATCATTTTTTAATGTAATTTTCTCATAACTGATATCGCCACAAGATCCTTTTTATTATTTTTGTTAAATGGTTTACCTGTATCATATTCAAACTTTTTATGACTGATACTAGTAAACTTTTTTTGCCTAGAAAAAATATTTCTAAAATCCATTTTATGTGAAAAAATTCCACTGTGATGTTTATACTTTTTTTTAATAAAATTTTCTGAATAGAAATCATAAATTATTAAGTACCCATTTTTTTTTAAAACTCTTTTAGCATTTAAAAAAATTTTCTTATAATCAATTTCATCACATAAATATAAACAAAAGCCGTAATAAATAATATCCATTGAATTTTTTTTAAATGGTAGATTGTCTGCTGTAGCTACTTTTCCTAATATATTTTTTTTATTTAATTCTTTAATCGCCTTTTTAGATG
>CACPBW010000023.1 GCA_902632275.1 uncultured Pelagibacteraceae bacterium
GCTTTTTCTACAAGTGGAGTATTTGTTTTAATATTCATTCCATCAGTAGCTGGCATAGCACAAGATGCTATTGGTTTAGGAGATTTTTCCATTTCTACTAAACACATTCTACAATTTCCAGCTATAGATAATCTTTCGTGGTAACAAAATCTTGGTATCTCAACACCAGCAACTTCACATGCTTGAAGAACTGTTAACCCCTCTTCAACTTCTATTTCTTTATCATTTATTTTTAATTTAAGCATTGTCTTTGTCTAATAGATGTTGATCAACCAAATAAGGAATATTTTTATTTGTATTTACTAAAGGATTGAAATTGTTTCTTTTTATTATCTCTTTTTTAAAATGTCTTAAAAGACCCTGTACTGGCCATGAAGATCCTTCACCAAATGCACATATTGTATGTCCCTCAATTTGTTTAGTTACTTCCTCTAACATTTCTATTTCTTCCCTTGATGCTTCATTATTTTTCATTCTCTCTAGCATTCTCCACATCCAACCAGAACCTTCTCTACATGGAGTGCATTGACCACAACTCTCATGTTTATAAAATCGTGCTATTCTTGCCATACATGCTATAATATCTTGGTCTTTATTAATTACAATTACACCAGCAGTACCAAGTCCACTTTTCTGATGAACTAAAGAGTCAAAATCCATTTTAATTGTATCGCAAGTATCTTTTGGTAGCATTGGCATTGATGAGCCACCAGGAATTACTGCTTTAAGATTTTCCCAACCACCTATTACTCCTCCTGCATGTTTTTCAATTAGCTCTTTTAATGTAACACCCATTTCTTCCTCAACATTACATGGTCTATTTACATTGCCGGAAATACAAAAAATTTTAGTTCCTGTATTCTTTGGATTACCTAAACTTGCAAACCATTTTGCACCTCTTCTTAAAATTGTTGGAATAACTGCAATTGTCTCGACATTATTAACTATTGTAGGACAACCATAAAGACCAATTAGTGCAGGGAATGGCGGTTTGAGTCTTGGTTGACCCTTATTACCCTCAATACTTTCTAACAAAGCTGTTTCTTCACCACAAATGTATGCGCCTGCTCCATAATGAATATAAACATCTAAATCCCATCCAGTACCACATGCATTTTTACCAATTAATTTCTTTTCATAGGCTTCATCAATTGACTTTTGTAAATTTTGTCCCTCGTTGAAATATTCTCCTCTAATATAAATATAGCATTTATGGGCACCTACAGCGTAAGATGCAATTAAGCAACCTTCTATTAATTTTTGTGGTTCAAATCTTAGAATATCGCGATCTTTACAAGTACCTGGTTCTGACTCGTCAGCATTTATGACTAAGTAATGTGGTTTTGAGATTTCTTTTGGTGCAAAAGACCATTTTAATCCTGTCGGAAATCCCGCTCCGCCTCTACCTCTAAGTTCAGAAGATTTAATCTCGTCTATTATCCAGTTTTTACCTTTCAAGCATATCTCTTTTGTATTAACCCAATCTCCTCTTAATTTAGATGACTCAACATCGATTCCATTATCGCCATACAAATTCTGAAATATTCTATCTTTATCTTCAAGCATTTTTTAAATTATTTAGTGTTGTTCTTTCCGTTTCTGGTGCTGAGTTAAATCTACCTTTATATGATCCAGGTTTTGGTTGCTTACCATTTTTTGTTTCATCTATAATTTTTATTAGATTTTCTTTACTCAAATCCTCATAATAGTTTTCATTAATTTGGATCATTGGTGCATTTACACATGCTCCTAAACATTCGACTTCAACCCAAGAACAATTCCCATCTTCTGAAATTTCATTCTCATTTTTTGATATCTTTTCTTTACATGCCTCAACTAGTTTATACGCTCCTCTTAACATGCATGGGGTTGTGGTACATACCTGATAGAAGTATTTTCCTACAGGACTCAAATTATACATTGAATAAAATGTAGCTACTTCATAAACTTTTATATAAGGCATGTTTAATAGCTTTGCTATGTACTTCATCGCTGCAAGTGGTATCCAATTTTGATTCTGATTTTGTGCAAGATATAACAAAGACATTACCGCGCTTTTTTGTTTTCCTTCTGGATACTTAGATATAATTCGTTTTGAGGTTTTTAAATTAATATCATTAAATTCAAATTTCTCTGGTTGTTGTTTTGATATTTTTTTAATACTCATCTATCTATCTCTCCAAAAACTATATCTAAAGATCCCAATACTGCAGGAACATCAGCTAACATATGGCCTTTTATTAAATAGTCCATAGCTTGAAGGTGAGAAAAACCTGGTGCTCTAATCTTACATTTATAAGGTTTGCTTGATCCATCAGAAATTAAATATACTCCAAATTCTCCCTTTGGTGCTTCAACAGCTGTATAAATTTCATCTTTATTTACTCTGTAACCCTCAGTAAACAACTTGAAATGATGAATTAACGCTTCCATAGATTCTTTTAAAACTTTTTTTGGTGGTGGTGAAATTTTACCATCTAAAGTTTTAATAGGGCCTTTTGGCATATTTTTTATACATTGATCAATTATTTTCACACTCTCTCTCATCTCCTCAACTCTACACAAATATCTGTCATAGCAATCGCCATTTGTTCCAACTGGGATATTAAATTCCATTTGTTCGTAGCAATCATATGGTTGTGATTTTCTTAAATCCCATGCGACGTTCGAACCTCTCAGCATCACACCAGAAAATGAATAATCGAGTGCATCTTGTTTTGAAACAATTCCAATATCAACATTCCTTTGTTTGAAAATTCTATTATCTGTTAATAAAGTTTCTAAATCATCAATAATTTTTGGAAATTTTTTTATAAAATCAGAGATATCATTTTCTAAACCTCTTGGCAGATCTTTATGAACACCACCTGCTCTGAAATAGTTTGCGTGTAGTCTTGATCCAGAAACTCTCTCATAAAAAGTCATTAGCGTTTCTCTTTCTTCAAAACCCCATAAAGAGGGTGTTAAAGCACCAACATCTAAAGCTTGGGTAGTTATATTTAATATATGACTTAGTATTCTTCCTATTTCACAAAATAAAACTCTTATGTATTGAGCTCTTATTGGTACCTCTATCTTGAGAATTTTTTCTATCGCTAGTGCAAAAGCGTGTTCTTGATTCATTGGAGCAACATAATCAAGTCTATCAAAATATGGTACTGCCTGTGAATAGGTTTTATGTTCTATTAACTTTTCAGTTCCACGGTGTAATAATCCTATATGAGGATCCGCTTTTTCAACTACCTCGCCATCTAGTTCTAAAATTAGCCTTAATACTCCATGAGCAGCTGGGTGTTGAGGACCGAAATTTAAATTTAATGTTTTTGTTTGTTTGGACATTATTTGTCTTTAGTATTTTTGTTAATATATTTCGTTCCTTCCCAAGGACTTTCATAATCAAAATTTCTATAATTTTGCTCAAGTTTAACTGGTTCGTATATAACTTTCTTTTCATCTTCACTATATCTAACCTCATTATGACCCGTTAAAGGAAAATCTTTTCGAAGTGGAAAACCTTCAAAACCATAATCTGTTAAAATTCTTCTAAGGTCTGGATGATCTTTAAACTTAATACCATACATGTCAAAAACTTCTCTTTCCATCCAATTGGATGCAGGATAAATCTTTGTAATTGTGGGAACAATTTCATCCTCATTGATAAGGCATTCCAAAACTAACCTAGAATTATATTCGTGACTTAAAAACATATATACTAACTTAAATCTTTTGTCTTTTTGTGGGTAATCGACAGCTGTTATATCTATAAGTTGCCTAAATTTTGTGTTTTCATTATTTTTAAGAAATAAGATAACATCTATTAAGTCTTCGCTATCAATATTAATAAAAATTTGAGAGTGATTAATTTTTGAAGTATTTATCTTAGTTGTTAGTTCTGAATTAATTTTTTTTTCTAAGTCTTGTAATGAAAACATCAAATTACCTCTCTAAAGATCCATTGTTACGGATTTTTTTTTGCAACTGCATGATGCCATATAACAACGCTTCAGCAGATGGTGGGCAACCTGGTACATATATATCTACAGGTACAATCTTATCACAACCTCTCACCACTGAATAAGAGTAATGATAATATCCTCCACCATTTGCACAGCTTCCCATTGATATTACATATCTTGGTTCTGGCATTTGATCATAAACTTTACGTAAAGCTGGCGCCATCTTATTCGTTAGCGTTCCAGCTACAATCATAACATCTGACTGTCTTGGTGAACCTCGAGGTGCAGCTCCAAATCTCTCCAAATCGTATCTGGGCATAGAAGTTTGCATCATTTCAACTGCACAACAGGCCAGACCAAAAGTCATCCAGTGAAGAGATCCTGTTCTTGCCCAATTAACTAAATTATCAAATGAAGTTGTGATGAATCCCTTATCTGCAAAATCTTTTGCTAATTGTTTAAATTCATCAGGTATTTTTTTTTCTTTTTCTATATCAATCATTTAATTACTCCCAATCCAAAGCTCCTTTTTTCCACTCATAAATAAATCCTATAGTAAGTATAAATAGAAAAACTAACATTGATAAATATCCATAAAGTCCTATTGTTCCAAGAGATATTGCCCAAGGAAATAAAAATGCTATTTCTAAATCAAATATTATGAACAAAATAGCTACTAAATAAAATCTAACATCAAATTCCATTCTAGAATCATTAAAAGGTTCAAATCCACATTCGTATGCAGACAATTTTTCTGGATCTGGATTTTTTGGAGAAAATACAAAATTTAAAATTATAAAACCAATACTTAGTCCCAGTGCTATAAATAAAAATAGCATGATTGGAAAATAATCCTTTAAAAATTCAGCACTCATATTGTTAAATATTTTAATCTTTGAATAAGAAAA
>CACPBW010000024.1 GCA_902632275.1 uncultured Pelagibacteraceae bacterium
AAGTAATGCCCATGGTGCATGTTCTCTTGAAGACCCACAACCAAAGTTTTTTCCAGCAATTAAAATCTTAGAGTTGTTAAATGGACTTATATTTAAAATGAAATCATTAATTGGTGTGCCTTTTTCGTTATATCTCATTTCATAAAATAAATTTTTTCCAAGACCTGTTCTTTTGATTGTTTTTAAAAACTGCTTTGGAATAATCATATCTGTATCAATATTAACTATTGGAAGATATGCGGGTATACTTTTTATTGTTTTAAATTTTTGCATTTAATTTTGAAATTTTCTAACGTCGTCTAAAGATCCTGATATTGCTGCTGCTGCGGCCATTCCAGGACTAACAAGATGTGTTCTCCCGCCTCTACCTTGACGTCCTTCAAAATTTCTATTTGAAGTAGATGCACATCTTTCCTCAGGTTTCAATTTATCAGCATTCATAGCTAAGCACATAGAACATCCGGGCTCTCTCCAATCAAAACCTGAGTCTTTGAAGACTTTATCTAAACCTTCTTGTTCAGCTTGTTGTTTCACCAGTCCAGAGCCAGGAACTACCATAGCGTATACATGTTGTGCCACTTTTTTGTTCTTAACTATTTTTGCTGCATCTCTTAAGTCCTCAATTCTACCGTTTGTACAACTTCCGATAAAAACTTTATCTATTTTAACATCCTTTATAGCTGTGCCAGGTTTTAAACCCATATATTTTAATGATCTCTCTATTGAATTTTTTCTATCCTCATCTGCTTCGTTTTCTGGATTTGGTATCCTTCCATCTATAGATATAACATCTTGTGGAGATGTCCCCCATGTTACCATTGGCAAAATATCTTTTCCATCTAAAGTAACTTCTTTATCAAAATCAGCATCACCATCAGATTTTAATTTACTCCAATAATCTAATGCTTTATCCCAATTTTCTTTTTTAGGAGACATTGGTCTGCCATTTAAATAATTAAATATTTTCTCATCTGGCTCAATCAATCCTGCTCTCGCTCCTCCCTCAATAGTCATATTACAAATTGTCATTCTTTGCTCTACACTAAGTGATGAGATTAAGCTTCCTGCGTACTCAATTACATAACCAGTTCCACCTGCGGTACCAATTTTACCAATGATCTGTAAAATAACATCTTTAGATGTTACGCCGATTGACAACTTTCCATCCACTTTAATACGAAAGTTTTTTGATTTTTTTTGAACTAAAGTTTGTGTAGCTAATACGTGCTCTACTTCAGAAGTTCCTATGCCAAAAGCAAGAGATCCAAAAGCTCCGTGTGTTGCTGTGTGACTATCTCCACAAACAATTATACTTCCTGGTTGAGTGAAACCTTGCTCAGGTCCAATTATATGGACTATTCCTTGTCTTTTGTCATTCATTCCAAAAAGCTTTATTCCAAATTCATCACAGTTTTTTTCTAAAGTTTCTACTTGAAGTTTTGACTCTTCATCAGAAATTCCTTTAGATCTATCAGATGTTGGAACGTTGTGGTCTGCAACTGCTAATGTCAGATTTGGTTGTCTTACTTTTCTATTAGAGTTTCTCAATCCTTCAAATGCTTGCGGGCTAGTAACTTCATGAACTAAATGTCTGTCAACATAAAGTAAAGATGTTCCATCATCTTGTGTATGAACAAGATGATCATCCCAGATTTTATCGTATAAAGTTTTAGACATTCAGAAAAAAAATTATTTTTTGTCTTTTAGATTTTCTTTTGGACTTTCTGCTTTTGGAGTTTCAGTTTTTTTTTCAACTTTTTTGGCTATCTCTGTTGAGGATGTTTCTTTCTCTGCTATTTTTTCTTCTTTAGAAACCACAACATTTTCCTCATTTACAGTTTCTGGTTTTGTTTCAACATCGATACCTATTTTTTTTCTAATTTTCTCAGCTATCCTTGCAGATTTACCAGTCCTGTCTCTTAGATAGTATAATTTTGCTCTTCTTACTTTTCCGGACCTTACAACTTTGATCGAGTCTACTATGGGACTATATAATGCAAAAGTTCTTTCAACTCCTTCACCAAAAGATATTTTTCTAACAGTAAATGAAGAATTTATATCTCTATTTTTTTTAGCAATGCAAACTCCTTCAAAATACTGAATTCTATCTCTTTTTCCCTCAGTAATTCTAACTCCAACTTTAACTATATCACCAGTGTAAAACTCTGGAAGTTTCTTTTCAGCAGCAATTTTTTTTACATTTGCTTGGTTGATTTCTTCAATATTTTTCATGTTAAAGTTTATCAATTTAATTCTTTTTATTATATTTTTGCCATAAATCTGGTCTTCGGTGGCGTGTTATAGCCTTTGATTGAGTTAAACGCCAGTCTTTAATTTTCGCGTGATCGCCTGATAAAAGCACATTTGGAACGCTTTTTTCCTCCCAAATTTGAGGCTTTGTATACTGAGGATACTCTAATAAACCATTTTCAAAACTTTCCTCATTTTTAGACTCCTCATTACCAATTACACCTGGTATCAATCTCAATACAGCATCTAAAAAAACATACGAAGCTGTCTCACCTCCAGATAGTACAAAGTCACCAATACTTATCTCTTCTATTTCTCTATTATCTAAAACTCTTTGATCGATACCTTCAAAATGTCCACAAATTAGATTTACTTTATTTTCTTTTGATATTTCTTTTGCAATATTTTGATTAAATACTTTACCCCTAGGGGAAAGGTAAAAAATTTTCTCCCCATTTTTAATATTTGCATCTAAAGATTTTGCGACAACATCCGGTTTTAGAAGCATTCCTGATCCACCACCATACGGTGTATCATCAACTGTTTTATGCTTATCCAAAGCATATTCCCTAATATCGACAGTTTTTAAATCCCATATTTTTTTTTCCATAGCTTTTCCATACAAACCTTTATCAAGTGGCCCAGGAAAACATTCGGGATATAGAGTAAATACTTGAGCGATAAACATTTTTACTTTTTCTCTTCTTGTTTAGGTGCTTCCTTTGGAGCATCAGCTTTTTTCTCTTCTTGTTTAGGTGCTTCCTTTTGAGCATCAGCTTTTTTCTCTCCCTCTTTAGGAGCTTCATCTTTAGCTTCTTTTTTTCTATCTTTTTTTGGAACAGCCTTCAAAGGATTATTGCCCTTCGCTGGCATTTCCATTAATTGATTTTCTCCGAGAATTCTTGCTACACGCATAGTCGGTTTAGCACCTTGGCTTAACCAATATTTAATTCTCTCAGATTGTAAACCAACTCTTTCCTTCTTCTCCTTAGGTAAAAGTGGATTAAAAAAACCAAGTTTCTCAATAAATCTTCCATCTCTTGGAAACCTGCTATCTGCAACAACAATTTTGTAAACAGGTCTTTTTTTTGTTCCTCCCATTGATAACCTTAACTTTAACATTTCTCTCCTTTATTATTTTAGTTGATTAAAAAGCTCTGGCGGAATCCCCTTGTCTGCCAAACCTTTTATATTTCCTTTAGACATCTTCTTCATCATTTCAGACATCATTTTAAATTGTTTTAACAATTTATTGATAGTGGCAATGTCAGTACCTGAGCCATTAGCAATTCTTTTTTTTCTTGATCCATCTATAATTTTTGGATTTACTCTCTCTTTTTTTGTCATAGATAAAATTACAGCCTCATTTTTACTTACAATTTTTTCATCAACACCAGCTTGATCCATTTGATTTTTTATTTTTGATACGCCAGGCAAAAAGGACATAATACCTTCGATTCCTCCCATCTTTTTCATCTGTCGTAGTTGAGAAAGATAATCATCTAATGAGAATTGACCTTTTTTTAATTTCTCTTCAGTCTTCTTTAGGTTCTCTTCATCTATATCTTGTGTAGCTTTTTCAACTAGTGAAACTATGTCTCCCATACCAAGGATTCTGTTAGCAATTCTGTCAGGATGGAATTCCTCTAAGTTTTCAATTTTTTCGCCCACTCCTAAAAATTTAATTGGAACTTGAGATACATATTTCATACTCAAAGCTGCACCACCTCTTCCGTCACCATCAGATCTTGTAAGAACTATTCCTGTTAAATTAACAGTGCTTTTAAACTCTTTAGCAACATTTGCTGCTACTTGACCAGTAAGAGAGTCTGCAACAAGTAAAGTTTCAGAGGGATTAATTGTTTGCTCAATTTGTTTAATTTCACTCATCATTTGTAGGTCTATTTGTGTTCTTCCAGCTGTATCGAAAATTATTACTTCTGATCCGTTTAGATTTGCAGCACTAAGTGCACGTCTACAAATATCCAAAGGTTGTTGTCCTTCGACAATGGGTAAAGTTAAAATATTATTTTGTTCACCCAGCAATTTTAATTGTTCTTGAGCAGCTGGTCTATAAACATCCAAGCTCACCATCATAATTTTTTTTTTGTTTACTTTTTCAATATGCTTTGCAATTTTTGCGGCAGAAGTAGTTTTACCTGATCCTTGCAAACCCACTAGCATCATTGAAACTGGTGGAACTGCATTAAGATTTATTTTTTCAGATTTACTTCCAAGTAAATTGACTAATTCATCGTAGACAATTTTAACAACCATTTGACCAGGTGAAGTTGATCTTACAATTTCTTTGCCCAATGCTTTAGGCTTAACATTTTCAATAAACTGCTTTGCAACATCTAAAGATACATCGGCTTCTAGAAGAGCTAACCGTACAGATCTTAATCCTTCGTCCACCTGTTTTTCATCAAGTGATGGAGCTTTTTTTAAAGAAGAAAAAATTTCCTCAAATTTATTTGTCAAATTTTCAAACATAATTTTACACAGCAGTTATCGCACCAGTGGGCGAACCCTCGCTGACTGGTGTCGAT
>CACPBW010000025.1 GCA_902632275.1 uncultured Pelagibacteraceae bacterium
TTTTTTTCTTGTGGAAAAAAAGGTGACCCAGAATATCAAGGTCAAAAAAAACAATTAGAAATAATTAAATTAATTTAATGTATTTTAAAAAAAATAAGCTTTTTATTGAAAAAGTCAGTGGTTTAAAAATTGCTAGAGAATTTGGAACACCATCTTATTGTTATTCACTCGGCAGATTAAAAAATAATATCAGAAATTTTCAAAAAAATTTTAAGACAATTTCACCATTGTTATGTTTTTCTGTGAAATCAAACAGCAATCTTCAGATTTTAAAAGAAATTAAAAAGCTTGGGATGGGTGCTGATGTTGTCTCAAAAGGAGAAATGTTACAAGCTATAAAAGCTGGTATATCAACAAAAAAAATTGTTTTCTCAGGTGTAGGAAAAAAAACAGATGAATTAGAATTTGCTATTAAAAAAAAAATCTTGCTTATTAATGCTGAGTCGGAAAGTGAAATATTTGAAATTGAAAGATTGGCAAAATTAAAAAAAACGATAGTAAACATTGGTATAAGACTAAATCCCAACATTGATGCAAAAACATTAAAAAAAATTTCAACTGGAAAACATGAAGATAAATTTGGATTAACTGAAAAAGCCTTTTTAAATGTTTTAAACTATTTTAAGAATTCAAATTTCGTTAAAATTAAATGTTTGAGTGTACATATAGGCAGTCAAATTACGGATTATAAACCATATTCAAGAATGGTAAATGTCTTAGATAAAATTATAAAAAAATCCAAACACTTATTTGAATATATTGATCTAGGTGGTGGTATGGGCATTCAATATGAGAAAAAAACAAGGCTGTTCAATTATAAAAAATATAACGAAATAATAAGTAATTTCTTAAAAAAGCATAAAGTAAAAATTATTTTTGAGCCTGGTAGATCAATTATTGCTAATTGTGCTGTGTTATTAACACAAGTCATATATATAAAAAACACGTCTAAAAAAAGATTTGTAATCTTAGACGCAGCAATGAATGATTTAATGAGGCCTGCACTTTATGGGTCCTATCATAATATAATTCCTTTAATTAAAAGTAATAAGAAAAATAAAAAAATTCATGATTTTGTTGGTCCAATATGCGAAACTACTGACAAATTTTTATCAGTTAAAGGTTTCCAAAAAATTAATGAAAAGGAATATGTCGCTATATCAGATGTTGGAGCATATGGAATGTCATTGTCCTCAAATTACAATTTAAGACCAAAAGCATCTGAGATAATGATAGAAAAGAAATCATTTAAAGTAATTCTTAAAAGGCAAAAGTTATCTAATATTATTTAAATAACTTTTTTAATTGTATGTCAAAAAAACTTTTTTCAATAATTTTTTATAGTGGGGTAGTTTTAGTTTGTATAATATTTCTCCCATCCTTAATAATGCCAAGAAGAATTTCTATTTTTGGTGGAAAACTTTTGGGATATTGGTCTGAATTTTGTGTAAAATTTTTCCTATCAACTACTATACAAATAATTGGTAAAGAGAATATTATAAATAATGAAAAATTTTTTATAGCATGCACTCACCAATCTGCTTTCGAAACTTTTTATTTACAGGCAATTTTTAAAGGACCTAAATTTATATTAAAAAAGGAACTCATAAAAATTCCTATTTTTGGATGGTATTTAAAAAAAATTGGGTCGATAGCAGTAGAAAGAAATAAAATATCAAAAGAAAATATTAATTTTCTAGATCAGATCAAATTTTCCTCTAAGGATAACCGACCAATAGTTATTTTTCCTCAAGGAACTAGAACAGATCCTTATGAGAGACCAAGTTTTAAAAAAGGTGTGGTCAGAATTTATAATGAACTAAATATTAATTGCTTACCAGTTACAATTAATTCTGGAGAAGTATGGCCAAAGAATGGTGACTTAAATAAAAACAAAAATATAACCATCTCAATTTTAAAACCAATAAAACCAGGTCTTGAAGATAAAGAATTTTTGAATCTTTTACAAAACACAATGTATGATGTTTTAAATAAAACTTCTAACCCTTCATCGGCATAACAACATATATACTATCAAAATCTGATGGATCTTTAATCAAAGCTGGCGATCCAGTTTCATTTAAATAAAGTTCGATTTTATCACCATCTAGTTGCGAAGCTATATCAATTAAGTATCTAGAATTAAAACTAATATTTAATTCATGATCGAAAGAAACATTTATAGTCTCATTTCCATCTCCACTACTTGTGTTGTTTACAGATAAATTTAGTTTGTCTTTAGTCAAAATAAATTTTACACTATCTTTTTTATCTAACGATACAGAAGCGACTCTATCTACTGAGTCCATAAAAAGTTTTAGATCAATCTCTAATCTTTTTTTATTACTTTTTGGAATAACTTGAATATAGTTTGGAAATTTTCCATCTATTAGTTTTGAAATTAAAATGCTATTTTCCATTTCAAACTTTATTTTTGATTTTTCGTTTGTAACTTTGACATCACCTTCATAATCATCCAATAAATTCACTAATTGAAAAATTGTTTTTTTTGGTAAAATAATTGGATCAAATTTAATTTCCTCTTTCAATTGTATTTTTGAAATTGACATTCGATGGCTATCTGTTGCTGCTGCTGTCAAATAAACTTTATCATCTAAACGTGTTTGATGGATATAAATACCACTTAAATAATGTCTTGTTTCGTCATTTGAAATTGAAAATTTACATTTGTTTAACAATTTTAATAATTGTTTCGACTGTATAGAAAACTCATTAGTATTAAAACTTTCCTCTGTGACTGGAAATTCTGCAGCTGATAAACAGTTGAGATTAAAAATTGATTTTTCAGACTCTAATTGAATTTTATTTTCACCTGTTTGATTGAAATTAATTTTTTTTCCAGCATTAAATTTTCTTATTATATCGTATAAAGTAGTCGATACGGTTGTTGTTTTTCCCTCTTCAAGAATCTCCACATTTTTAATTTCATTAATAAATATAAGATCAAGATCTGTTGCAATTATTTTAAGTCTTGATCCTGATGCATCTAATAGAATATTTGAAAGTATTGGAAGAGTGCTTCTTTTTTCTATAACTCCTTGACAATACCCAAGTGATTTTTGAAGGTCATTTTGATTTACATTAAATTTCATTATTTTGGTTATTATATAAGATTTGATTTTTTAACGTATCAATACTGTTACAAAGCTCATTATCGCTCTTCTTCAATTTTTCAATAGTTTTTATGGAATGTATAACTGTTGTATGGTCTCTATTTGAAAAATCCCTACCTATTTCTGGTAAAGATTTAGACGTTAGAAGTTTTGTTAAATATATTGCTGTTTGCCTTGGCCTGACTAGATATCTTGACCTTCTAGAGGATAACATTTCAGTCTTTGAAATTTTAAAAAATTTACAAACTAATGACTGTATTAGATCTACTGTTACTTTATTCTCAGAATAATTAAGTAAATCTTTTAAAACAATTTTTGCTTCAGATAAATTTGGGGTTTTATTGTAAATTCTAGAGAATGACACAATTCTATTTAATGCTCCAACTAATTCTCTTATGCTATTTTTAATTTCCTTGCTTAAGAAAAACTGAATTTCCTCTGTTATATTCAATTGGTTTGAATTGTAATTTTTCAACTCTTCGGTTTTTGATTTTATTATTTTCAACCTTAAATCAAAATCTGGTGGCTGAATATCGATAACTAAACCACCAGCAAATCTAGATTTAATTCTTTCTTGTATCCTTGTAAGTTTATTTGGCGGTCTGTCACCTGAAATAATTATTTGCGAGCCTTTGTCTAATAGAGCATTAAAAGTGTGAAAAAATTCCTCTTGCATAGCTTCTTTACCGTTCATAAATTGAATATCATCGATTAAAAATACATCAGCATTTCTAAAATAATCTTTAAATTTTACCATCTCATTTGATTTTATTGATTTTACAAATTGATACATAAACCTCTCAGCAGAAATAAGCATTACTTTACTATCTTCTTTAAGCTTAAGGCCGATAGCGTTTAAAAGATGTGTTTTCCCCATACCCACTCCACCATAAATATACAAAGGGTTATAGTGAGACGTCTTATATGAAACTTTCTTTGATGCTTCTAATGCTAAGGTGTTGCTTGATCCAGAGATAAAATTGTCAAAACTTTTGTTTGGGTCAATTCGATTATACTGAAACACGTGATCTTTAATAAATGATACATTATTTATTACTTTATTTTGAGTATTGTATTCTTTTTTTTTATCCTCATAATTTTTTTGCTCTTCATTAACAGATAATTCAATCCTATTGATCTCAGATTTATATGATCTTACAATACCTAATATTTGATCTAAATATCTAGATGTGATCCAATCACGTATAAAGCGTGTTGTTACCGATAATAAAATATAATTATTAAATTCTTCAACAAAAGAAATT
>CACPBW010000026.1 GCA_902632275.1 uncultured Pelagibacteraceae bacterium
CTTTAAAATACCCTTTCATAACAACATTTCCTCTTATCATTATTTCTCCAATGGTTTTTCCATCTCTTGGAACTTCTTTCATGGTTTCAGGATCCATAATTGTAACACCTTCAGTGTTTGGATATCTTACTCCTTGTCTTGCTTTTATCTCGTTTTGTTTTTCTTCTTCAAATACATTCCAGTCATCATTCCAAGCACATTGTGTTACATGACCATAGGTTTCAGTTAGACCGTAAACATGCATAACCTCAAAACCTAAACTTTTCATTTTTTTGAAAATTATGCTTGGAGGAGGTGCGCCTGCAGTGAGTACATAAACTTTATTTTTCAATTTTTTTCTGTCTGATTCTGGAGCACCTGTAATCATATTTAAAACTATAGGAGCACCACCAAAGTGAGTTACATTATATTTATCTATTAATTCAAATATTTTTTTGACATCAATATTTCTTAAACAAATTGTTCTTCCATTTAACATTGGTACAGTCCATGGATAACACCATCCATTACAATGAAACATAGGAACAATAGTTAAAAAATTTAATCTGTTTGGCATATTCCATGCCGTAGCGCTTCCTGTTGACATTAAATATGAACCTCTATGATGATAAACTACTCCTTTAGGGTTTCCTGTTGTCCCTGAAGTATAACTAAGTGTAATTGCTTCCCACTCATCGTCTGGCATTCTCCACTTATAATTTTCGTCTCCAGAATTAAGGAATTCCTCATATTCTAGATCACCAATTTTTTCTAACTTAGATTGATCAGCATATTTATCATGTATGTCGATTATGGTAATTTTTTTATTCAAAGTGGATAAAGCTTTTTTAACTTCTATATGTAATTGTCTATCAACAACTAATACTTTAGCTTCACTGTGTTCTAAAATATATGCAATTGTTTTAGCATCTAAACGAATATTAATTGTATTAAGAATTGCACCAGTCATTGGGACTGAATAATGTGCTTCGAAAATCTCAGGAGTGTTAAAAGCTAAGAATGAAACTGTGTCTCCTTTTTTAATTCCTATTTTTTCTAATGCGCTTGCAAATTTAAGGCATCTTTTATAAACCTGCATCCAGGAATATTTTCTATCTTCATATATAATTGCTTCATAATTTGGATAAATATCTTTCGCTCTATTTAAAAATGTAAGAGGGGTCAAAGGTACATGGTTGGCCTTGTTTTTATCAAGATTTGTCTCGTAATGATTCATGAATTAATTAAATTTAAAATCCATTATGTAACCACTACCAGAAATTGCACTAGAATAATGACTCTCTACTCTTGGTAGCACTCTATGAAAATAAAATTTAGCTGTTTGTATTTTATCTTCATAGAATTTTTTATTATTTGATACTTCTTTAAAACTAACCTCTAAAACCTTCAACCATGAATGACCTAGTGCAACATAACCGAGAACTTTTAAATAATCATTAGATGCAGCATTAGCATCATCTTTTGAGTCCTTAATCTTCTCTTTAATCCAAGTAGTAAAATCAATAAGTTTTTCTAAATAAATTTTTAATTTTTCTTGGTAGGGTTTTAATTCTGAACTTTCTGTTTCTATATCTTTTCTTAAAATATTGATGTAATTTTCTACAATATCTCCATTTTTATTTATAAGTTTTCTAAAAACTAAATCTATAGCTTGAACTGAGTTGGTACCTTCGTAAATTGGTGTAATTCTGTTATCTCTATAAAGCTGTTCTATACCCTGATCTTTTGTGTAACCATAGCCTCCATGAATTTGCATAGCGTCACTTGTTATTTCCATTCCTAAATCTGAAAATAGAGATTTTACAACTGGTGTCATTAGCGAAACTAAATCTGAGGCTTCCTGTTTTATTTTTTGCTCATTGTGATTTAGACTAACTTCAGTTTGTTGAGATAACCAAAAACATAAGGCTCTTTCACCCTCGATAATTGATTTCATATTAAGTAATGATCTTCTGATATCTGCGTGTTCTATAATAAAGTCTGCACTTCCATTTTGAGACTTGTTGGAATTACTTTTGCCTTGCTTTCTTTCTTTAGCATAATTTAATGAGTTTTGATATGCAATCTCTGAAAGTCCTAAACCTTGAATTCCTACAATTATTCTTTCTAAGTTCATCATAGTGAACATTGAATTAAGTCCTTTATTTTTTGGTCCAATCATATATCCAGTTGCTTCATCAAAATTTAAAACACAAGTTGCAGATCCTTTTATTCCCATTTTGTTTTCTATTGATCCTGTAGAAATGCCATTTTTTGGACCAACCGATCCGTTTTCTTTAACAATATATTTTGGAACAAGAAATAAACTAATGCCTTTAGTTCCAGGAGGTGAGTCTGAGGCTCTTGCAAGAACTAGATGTATAATATTTTCAGTTAAATCATGATCTCCAGATGTAATAAATATTTTTTGCCCTGTAATTTTATAAGTACCATCTTCTTGTTCGTGCGCTTTTGTCTTCAGAATTCCAAGATCGGTTCCACAAACTGGTTCTGTAAGACACATTGTTCCACTCCATTTTCCCTCAACCATTTTTGGTAAATACGTGTTTTTTATATCTTCAGATGCATGGTGACGAATACAATTATAAGCACCTAGTGTAAGCTCAGTATAAAGTTTAAACGCTAAGCTTGATGATGAAAGCATTTCATCAAAAAAGGCACTTACTGTTTTGGGCATCCCTTGACCACCATATTTTGGGTCACAAGATAAAGACATCCATCCATCTTCAATAAATTTACTGTATGCTTCTTTATAGCCTGGGGGTGTTCTAACAACACCGTTTTCAAGTACTGCTGGATTCTCATCCCCAGCTTTAGCTAATGGTAAAATAATGTTTTGATTAATTTTAGCAGCCTCATCCAATATATCTTTTACTAGATCTGGAGTTATTTCTTTATACTTTTCAATCTCATTATAGTTTTTGTTATTTCTCAACTTTTCATAGAGAAACATCATATCTTCAATTGGTGCTGTGTAAGTAGTCATAATTTTTAATAACTATAAAATATGTGAAATTATTTATTTTTGCAATTGCGCAATAATTGCATCTCCCATTGCAGTGGTTGAAACTTCCTTATTTCCCTTAGAATATATGTCTTTTGTTCTTAATCCCATGTCTAAAACGCTTTGCACTGCAGTATCAAGTTCCTTAGCTTCTTTTTCTAAATTCAAAGAATACCTTAGTGCCATAGAAAAACTTAAAATTGTTGCAATTGGATTTGCAAGATTTTTACCAGCTATATCTGGTGCTGAACCATGAACAGGCTCATACATTGATCTCATATTCCCATTTTTATCTTTAGCACCTAAGGATGCTGATGGTAAAAGACCTAAAGATCCAGTTAACATAGCCGCTTCATCAGAAAGTATATCTCCAAACAAATTGTCTGTTACAATCACATCAAATTGCTTTGGATTTCTTAATAATTGCATTGCACAATTATCTGCCAACATGTGTTCTAATTTAACCTCTTTAAATTCATTTTTATGAATTTCTGCAACTTCTTCTTTCCATAACTGCCCAGCTTCCATAACATTTGATTTTTCACATGAGGTAACTTTATTATTTCTTTTTTTTGCTAAATCAAAAGCAACTCTTGCTACTCTTGCAATTTCACTTGAAGTATATGTATGAGTGTTAACGCCTTTTCTCTCGCCGTTATCTATGGGTTTAATTCCTCTTGGCTCCCCAAAATAAATTCCACCTGTAAGCTCTCTTACTATCATAATATCAAGTCCAGAAACAATTTCGGGTTTAAGGCTTGATGCTTCTACAAGCTGTTTAAAACAAATTGCTGGTCTTAGATTAGCAAATAATTTTAATTCTTTTCTTAATTTTAATAATGCTCTTTCGGGCTTTTTTGAAAAATCTAAGTTATCCCATTTAGGACCACCGACAGCACCTAAAATAACTGCCTCACTTTCAAGTGCTTTATAAAATACCTCATCAGTGATTGGTGTTCCATGTTTATCATAGGCAGCGCCACCTACTAAATCTTCATCTGTTTCAAAATCTAAGGATCTTTTACTATTAAACCAATTAATTATTTTTTTTACCTCTGATACAACTTCTGGACCTATTCCATCTCCTGGTAATAGTAAGATTTTTCTTTTCTTAACTTTAATCATTAAAAATCCATGGCCTGTTTGAGGATAATTTTTTTTCAAATTCAGTTATTTTTGGATTTTTTTCTAATGAAAGAGCAATATCGTCTAACCCTTCAA
>CACPBW010000027.1 GCA_902632275.1 uncultured Pelagibacteraceae bacterium
GGAACATCCTCACAAGGTCTATTCGGTACAGGAGTAAGTGTTGCTATTGATCCAAGGTCTCTTGGCACTCAAATCGACGATAATTTGATGCAAAAGAACTTAACTGCAAGATTAATATTAAATGATAAAAAATATCTTTTATCAATAAATACAAAAGTTTTAGATGGCAGAATTTTTTTAACAGGAAAAGTTGAAGATCCAGAAGAAAAATTGAAAATTACTAAAATGGCTTGGGAAACAAAAGGAGTAAGGTCAGTAAGAAATAATGTGATTATAAAAGAAGAATTTAACTTTAAACAATCAGCAACTGATCTTCTAATTACATCCCAACTTAGAACAGCCCTAGTTATAAATAAGAACATTAAATCAACAAATTATAATATCGATACATATAAAAAAAAAATTTATATCTATGGAATAGCACAGACTAAAGATGAACAAAAAGAAGTAATCAAAGAAGGAAAAGCTATACCAGACGTAGAAAGGGTGATTGCAAGTATTTTACTTGTTGAAGACTTAAGAATACAAAAAGATTAAGTTAATATTATTAATAGTATTTGACTAACAAAAGACATTAAAATTATAAAACCTAAAAAAATTATCGAGTACATAATTGTTACAGCTTTATTTCTCTTTCTTCTGAGCAAAACAAAATCTTTATCATCTAAAAATGATACATCCCTTTTACCTTTTACCGGGTAATCGTAGCTCCATCTCCACACTGAGTTGCCAAACCTTTTATCCATTTTATTAAAATACCTTATCCATGCCGTAGACCACAAAAAAATAAAATATAAAATCGATAATAAAATTATCTCAGTCAGCATCTTTATTAGTTTACTTTTCCGTAATTTATAACACCTGCGGAATAAGCAGCAACAGAGGCAAGATTTAGTATTTCTGATGTGGAGGATCTTAATGGAACAATTTCTATTGCTCTTCCAAGTCCAATAAGAAGAGGGCCAATTACTTTTGCACCCCCAAGAGTTTTCATTATTTTATAGGTTATCGCGGCACTATGCTGTCCAGGCATAACTAAAACATTTGCTTTGCCCACTATTTCTGAAAATGGATATAAATCTTTATATTCTTCGCTTAAAGCAACATCGGGCTGCATGTCCCCATCAAATTTAAAGTCTACTTTCCTTGATTTTAATATATCTACAGCATCTCTAATATGTTTTGTTCTACTTGTAATAGGTTGTCCAAAAGTTGAATGAGATAAAAATGCTACTTTAGGATCAAATCCAAACAATCTTACTACTCTGGAGGCAGATATTGCAATTTCAGCCATTTGTTTAGAAGTTGGATATTCATGAACTGTTGTATCTGCAATAAATACAGTTTTACCTTTGTTTACAATCATGTTTAGACCAAACATTATTTCACCAGGTCTTGCATCAACTACTTTAATTACTTTCTTAAGAGACGATGAATATCTTCTAGTATTACCTGTGACCATTGCATCTGCATCGCCACACTCTACCATACAAGAGGACCAAACTACCCTGTCATTTCTTATTAACTTGTCACAATCTCTTTCTAAGAGGCCTTCTTTTCTATGTAATTTTTCAAATAAATATTTCACATATTTTTCACGTAAAATTTTATTTTTTGAATTAATAATTTCAATATCAAGATTTTCACTATATCCAATTTCTTTTAGTTTTCTTTTTATAATTTCTTCTTTAGCAACTATTATAGGAATTCCTAAACCACCTTTTTTAAATGCAATAGCAGCCTTTAATGTTTCCTCATCCTCACCATCTGCAAAAACAACTCTTTTCTGATTCTTTTTAATTTGATTATTAATTCCTTGCATAATTGTAACTGAAGGGTCTAGTCTTTGCTTAAGTTGTTCAGAATAAGTTTCAAAATTCTCAATTTTTTTTCTAGCTACACCTGTCTTCATTGCTGCTTTTGCAACTGCAACAGGTATTACACTAATTAATCTTGGATCAAAAGTTGACGGAATAATATAATCCTTGCCGTAAGAGGGCCTATCCCCTCCCATTGCAGCAACAACTTCATCGGGTACCCTTTCCCTCGCCAATGATGCGATAGCATTAGCAGCAGCAATTTTCATTTCTTCATTTATAGTTTTAGCTCTCACATCAAGAGCACCTCTAAATATATATGGAAATCCTATTAAATTATTCACTTGGTTTGGATAATCAGATCTTCCAGTTGCTATAATTGCATCTTTTCTTACTTCCTCTACTTCTTCTGGAGTAATCTCTGGATCGGGATTTGCACATGCAAAAATTATTGGATTTTTTGACATCTTCTTCACCATTTCTTTTGACAATATACTTTTTGAAGATAATCCTAAAAAAACATCTGCTCCAATAATTGCGTCCTCAAGAGTTCTTTTTTTTGTATCTATTGCATGAGAAATTTTCCACTGGTTTACGTTGTCTCTACCTTTATAAATAACCCCTTTACTATCTAGCATTAAAATATTTTTTGATGGCACACCTGTTTTTCTAAGTAAGTTCGTACATGCAATAGCGGATGCTCCTGCACCGTTAACAACTACTTTAATTTTCTTAATTGATTTTTTTGATATGTCTAATGCATTTATAAGTGCAGCCGTGGTTATTATTGCTGTGCCGTGTTGATCGTCATGAAAAACTGGTATATCTAATAATTTTTTTAGTCTTTCCTCTATAATAAAACAATCTGGTGCAGCTATATCTTCTAAATTTATTCCTCCGAAACTTCCAGAAATACTTTTTATACTTTTAATTATTTCTTCTGGATCCGAGGAATCAATTTCTATATCTATAGAATTTATATCTGCAAAACGTTTGAACAACACTGCTTTACCTTCCATTACTGGCTTGGAAGCAAGCGCCCCAAGATTCCCCATACCTAGAATTGCGGAACCATTACTAATTACAGCTACCAAATTTCCTTTACTAGTATAATCATATGCTGCTTCGGGATTTTTTGATATTGCCTTAACTGGAGCAGCTACTCCTGGCGAATA
>CACPBW010000028.1 GCA_902632275.1 uncultured Pelagibacteraceae bacterium
TTAAATATTAGAGGATATGATACTCCTTGTTCACCTTTGCCAAACTGTAATTTAATTTTAAGTAAGAGTAAAAAATTTTATTTAATCGCACAGAAGTATAAAACTAAAAAATTGCTTTTAGAAAAAAAAATATTTTTAGAACAAATAATTGAAAAAAAAAATTTGGAAAATTTTATAAATACTTTAAAAGGAAAAAAAATTATTGTCGATTATAAAACTTTATCTATATACAATGAAAATATAATTAAGTCTAAATTTTCAATTATTGATAAGACTGATCCATGCTATCTTTTTAAATCAAAGAAGAACTCAATTGAAATAAAAAATATGATGCAAAGTCATATTAAGGATGGTGTAGCTATGACAAAATTCATTTATTGGATAAAAAATTTAAAAAATAAAATAACTGAGCTTGATGCCGAAAAGAAATTAGAGGAATTTAGAAAGACAGATAAAAATTACTTATTTCCAAGTTTTAATACAATTGCAGGTACAGGATCAAATGGAGCAATTGTGCATTACCGAGCAACGAATAAAACAAATAAAATAATAAAAAAGAATGATATTTTTCTCTGCGATTCTGGGGGGCAATATAAATATGGAACTACAGATGTAACTCGTACGCTATGCTTTGCAAAACAAACAAAAAAAATTAAAGATATTTTTACTTTGGTCTTAAAAGGACACATTGCAGTAGCAACTAGTAATTTAACTAAATACAATACTGGTCAAAAGTTAGATATACTAGCAAGGAAATTTCTTAAAAGATTTAATTATGACTATGGTCACGGAACTGGACATGGTGTTGGTTATTTTTTAAATGTGCATGAAGGACCTCAATCGATTTCAAAATTTAATAATGTAAAATTAAGTGAAGGAATGATTTTGAGTAACGAACCAGGATTTTATAAAGAGGGAAAATTTGGAATTAGAATAGAAAATTTAATATATGTTAAAAAAAAAGATAAAAAATTGTTTTTTGAAAATTTAACACTAGCCCCTATAGATAAAGATCTTATAAATTATAAAATGCTAAATAATAAGGAAAAAGATTATTTATTTCGCTACCACCTTCTTGTGTATTCGAAAATATCTAAATTTCTGTCAAAAAATGAAAAAAGTTGGCTAATTAAGAATTTTTAATATTTAACATTTTTAGAAATTCTGATTGTGATATTATTTTTATATTTAAATTTTTTGCCTCAATAATCTTTCTTGAGGTTGGTTTTTCTCCAGTTATTAAATAATCAAGCTTTTTACTTATATTGCTAATAATTTTTCCAGAATTTTTTTCAACTAAGGATTTGGCTTCTGCTCTGCTTATACCGGCCAATTTTCCAGTGAACATAAAAGTTTTTTCGCTTAAAATTCCATTTTTTGAATTATCTATCTCGCTATTTATAGACAGGGTTTTCTTTAATTCGTTTAAAACGACCAAATTTTTTCCATTAGAAAAAAAATCTTTAATAGATTTAATTTGTGTTTCACCAATACCATCAATATTTAATAATTCTTTAAAATTATTATATTTATCTAAATTGAAAAAGTTATTTGGGTTTTTAAGTACTTTTGACAATAGTTTTGCATTTTCTTGACCAATATGCCTTATACCTAATGAATAAATAAATTTGCTAAGAGATATATCTTTTTTCTTTTCAATGGAATATTTTAGATTTGCAGCAGACAGCTTTCCCCAACCTTCTAAACTAGAGATTTTCTTATAATCAAGTTTGAATATATCTTGGGGATAGCGTAATAAATTGAGACTCCAAAAACTTTCAACAATTTTCTTTCCTAAACCATCAATATTAAATGCCTCTTTTGAGACAAAATGCTTTATTTTTTCAATAGCAATTTTTTCACATCCAAAACTATCATTTGTACATCGCCTTACTGCATCAAATTTTTTTGTTGCTTTGTTATATTCTTTAATCGTTACTGACCCACAAGAGGGACATTTTTTTGGAAAATTAAATTTTTTTGTATTTTTGTTTCTTTTTTTAAAATCTACAGAAATAACACGAGGTATAACATCTCCAGCTCTTTCTACTGTAACTACATCTCCAATTCTGATATCTTTTCTCTCTATTTCGTCTTCATTATGCAAAGTTGCATTAGATACTAGGACACCACCTATATTAACTGGTTTAATTTTAGCAACTGGAGTTAATGCTCCTGTTCTACCAACTTGAATTTCTATGTTGGTTACTTCCGAAATCGATTTATTAGATGAGAACTTGTGAGCAATTGCCCATCTAGGCGCGTTAGCAACAAAACCCAATCTTCTTTGTAAATCAAAATCATTTATTTTATATACAATACCATCAATATCGTAATCGATTTCTTTTCTCTTTCCTTCAAGCTCAATATGATTTTGGATTAAATCGTCAATTCCTTTTAAAAGTTTATTAAAGTTGTTGGTTTTAAAGCCCCAATTTTTTAAATTTTTCAAAAATTCAATCTGATTATAAATAACTAAATCTTTGACAAATCCATAAGTATAAGCAATAAAATTCAGTGGTATTTGTTTTGTTTTGAGTGGATCCTTTTGTCTTAGAGAACCTGATGCTGCATTTCTCGGATTTGCAAATTTATCGCTTAATTTTTCAAAATCAGTATTTTTGATAAACACTTCTCCTCTTACGTCGATTTCATCTGGTATGTTTTTACCTTTAAGAATTTTTGGAATGTCACCAATTGTTTTTAAGTTTTCAGTAATATCTTCACCCTCAATACCATCGCCTCTGGAAAGACCTTGAATAAACTTACCTTTTTTGTAAATTAAAGAAGCTGATATTCCATCTATTTTTGGCTCTGCACTATACTCAATATTATTAATATTTTTTAAACTTAAAAAATTTATGATTTT
>CACPBW010000029.1 GCA_902632275.1 uncultured Pelagibacteraceae bacterium
AAATACTCTAATGGTTTTACACTTGAAAAAGCAAAATGGGGTATTATTCCATCATGGGCAAAAAAAAAAGATTTCAAAGCTTTAATCAACGCGAGATTAGAAACCATTAATGAAAAAGTCTCTTTTAAAAATTTGATAAAAAAAACCAGATGTGTATCTGTGATGGATGGATTTTATGAATGGAAGCGTGAGGGTACAATTAAAACACCTCATTATTTCACTAGAGATGATAAAGCCACAATGTACGTTGCTGGAATATTTAATAATGACGAGTTTTGCCTAATTACTGAAGAAGCACAAGATAATATAAAACAAATTCACCATAGGCAACCAGTTTCATTACATGAACAAGATATAGAAAAATATTTGGAGAGCAACGAAGATATAACACCATTTTTAATTAAAAGGAATAAACCTAATTTTGAATTTTATGAAATTTCAAAAGACGTAAATAAACCACAAAATAATAACTCAAATCTGATAGAAAAAGTAAATTTAATATGAAAAAAAAATTTAAATATATAATTTATTTTATAATTTATTTAATTCTAGTTTTTGCATTAGCAATAGTATTTTACATGAATGGAATAAGTATAATTTAAATGAATAAAAGAAAATTTATTAAGTCAATATTCTCAACTTTAGCTTTACTTTTTTTATTACCAAAATCTTTACTAGCAAAAGTGGAAAAAAAAATAATTAACAATTCACTTACCGAAGAACAAAAGAAAATAATGTTTAAAGAGGGTACAGAAAGACCATTTACAAGCAGTTTGAATTATGAGACTAGAGAAGGTTTTTATCACTGCGCAAATTGTAATGCTAAACTATTTTCCTCTAATGCAAAGTTTGATAGTGGGACAGGGTGGCCATCATTTTCTGAAGCTCTTCCGGGTGCATTTAAAACAAAAGTTGATTATTCATTTGGAATGAAACGTATTGAATACCATTGTGCTAATTGTGGAGCACACCATGGTCATGTATTTGATGACGGACCTTCAGAAACAGGAAAAAGATTTTGTAATAACGGTCTTTGTTTAATCTTTATTCCATCTAATTAATCTATAAAATTAAGCTTTATTAATTTTTCTTTTTTTATTTCTTTACACCAAAGCTCATATGTTTCACACATTCTCCAAATCAAACCAAAGGCGTTTTGTGAATTTGATAATGGAAATGAACTTTTCGCAAAATAAGCTTCATTATTTTCTTTAAATTGTTTAATAACTGTATTCTTTTGTAAGTAAAGCAAATCAATAGTTTCTTTTGGAATTTTATTTCCAGTTTCAAAATTAATAAAATTATTCTCTTTTATTTTAGCAAAAAGTTTATCATGAAAAATACCTTTTTTAATTTCGTCAAATTCTTTAGTTGCTAAAAATCTTTCTACAAGTTCAACGTTTGATATTTGTTGTTCTGACTTCTTTATTTCAATTAATTGAAAATAAATAGCTTCAGCTAAATAGAGCATTAATGGTTTTGAAGTATCTTTTTTTTTCATTTTATTTTTTGTTAATGATAATCATTACCAACTAAATTTTTTTTTATCAATTTTATGCAATTTTTTTATGATAATGATTATCATTAGTTTTGAGATTTATTATCAAAAATTTAAAAAAAGTTGAAAAATAATTTTTTTTTCTTATTTTATTTATATGGAACTAGAAACACACAATTGTAGAAAATGTGGTTTAACAATATCAGCAACTTGCTCAAAATGTCATAGAGTAGTTGATGTTAAAAAACTTGATGATGGATGCATTGTAAAAGTTACTAAGTGTGGTGATTGTGCTAACACTCCGGTAATTAAAGACATCTGTTCAAGCAAGTAATAAGTTAAATCAATTAAGTATTAATTCTGAGCCTTTTTCAGCTATCATAAGGACTGGTGCATTTAAATTCGCACTTGGTATTTCTGGGATTACTGATGCATCTATAACTCTTAAATTTTGAATACCCTTTACTTTTAAGTTTTCATCAACTACAGCCATATCATCAATTCCCATCTTACATGTTCCACATGGATGATAAGCAGTATCTGCTTTAGATTTTATATAATCATTTAATTCATCATCAGATTTTGCATCTGAGCCAGGACCAATTTCTTTTCCAGCATGCTCTGAAAGTGCAGGTTGAGATAATATTTTCCTTGCAACATGAATACACTCTCTAGTTTGTTTTAAATCTTCATCCTCTTTCAAATAATTAAATAATATTTTTGGATATTCATATGGATTAGAGGAAGTTAAAGTAATCTGACCTCTACTTTTTGGATGATTTGGGCTTGCATGTAATTGATAGCCATGAGTATCTGGGTCAACCAGACCATGATTTATTACAAATGATGGAAAGAAATGAAATTGAATATTTGCAACCTTTCTCTGAGGATTTGATTTTGCAAATCCACCTGCTTCTAAAAATGATTTTGAACATGGTCCAGACCTGAACATAAACCACTGAATTCCTGCTAATACTTTTGGTATTAGTTTTGTATAGGTATACAATGTATTCGGGGTCTTACACTCTTGTTGAATGTAAGTTTCCAAATGATCTTGTAAGTTTTTACCAACCCCTTTTAGATCGTTTATTACCTCAATACCTTTTTCTTTTAAATGATCTGCATCACCAATTCCAGACACCATTAATAATTGAGGCGAATTAATTGAACCACCACTAAGTATAACTTCTTTATTTGCATAAATTTTTTTGACTTCATTTTT
>CACPBW010000030.1 GCA_902632275.1 uncultured Pelagibacteraceae bacterium
TAAAATTAATCTTCCTACAGTTCCAGAGTTCCCCGCATTTAATGTAATATCTTTTTTGAATTTAAAACCATTAATGCCTCTACCGTATATAATGCAATTATTATTGTTAAAATTTATTTGAACGCCTAATTTTTTTAAACATTCAATTGCACTAAATACATCCTCAGATCCAAGTAAATTTGTAGCTTTTGAAACACCTATTGCTTGCGATGCAAGCAATAGCCACCTAATTGATATACTTTTATCTCCGTCAACTTCAAGCGTCTTGTTAAATTTTTGGACTGTCTTGGATATCATTAAGCATTTAGAGCTCATAAATTTAATTTATTTTAAATGATTTTCCAAAATAAGCATTTTGTGCGATGGGATTATTTATTAATTCTTTTGGAGTTCCTTGGGCAATAATTTTACAATTTGATAATATCATAGCTACATCAACGCAAGATAATAAGTCTCTTGCTTGATGATCACAAATAATAATCCCAATTCTCTCTTCTGTTTGTAAATTTACAATTATTTTTTGCAACATTTGAATTGTCAGAACATCTAATGCCGCAAAACACTCATCCAAAAGAAGAATTTTAGGATCACCAAGTAAGGAAATAGCTATAACTAGTTTCTTTTTTTGACCACCTGATAATACAGATGCTTTTATATTTCTCAAATAATCTAATTCAAATTTTGATATTAAATATTCAATTCGAGTATTTTGATCTCTTGGTTCTTTAATAAGTATCTCTGCTACAGCTTTTAGATTCTGATAAGTAGTTAGGTCCCCAAAAAAACCACCATACTGTGGCACGTAGCCTATCTTAAATTTTCTTGTTCTTGAATATATTGGGAAGTTAGTAGCATCTTGGTTTCCAAAAAAAATTTTCCCAAAATCAGGTTTCAATAAACCAGTTATCAAATTAAAAATTGTTGATTTGCCTGCACCATTTGGTCCCAATAAACCTAAAATTTCCCCAGGGTTTATTTTAAATGATATATTATCTAAAATTTTCCTCTTTTCAAAAGATATTGATATATTTCTGATTTCTAATAAAGGATCTATATTCTTAAATGATTTAATTCTAAACTTTTTTATTATTGCCATTTAATTTTTTATAATACCTTTGACTTTATTTTTTTCATCTTTCATGTAAATTTTTGATGTCTTTGTAATCATGTCTATATCAATTTCATCTGCTTTTAGTAGATTGTTTCGATTTTTATATACTACATTATTTGATATTCTGATTTCTTTATCAATATATTTCAAAAATAAATCCTCACTTTTTATACTATGATTAAGATAAGATAAATTAACTTTGTTAAAAAAATGTGTATTTAAGTTAAGTTTATTATACTTTGCTTTACCTGACTTAATTAAAAAAGTACCATAATTTTTTATTATAATTTTAGCTGTAACATCCTCTAAAATAAGAATATTTTCATTTCTATCTTCAACTGTTCCAGAAATTGAATTAATTTGGTATATATTTCCTCTTTCGTCGCTAGATTTGTAAGCAAGATCTAAAATTTGATTTGATATTTGAGGGCTTTCTATTTGTTCATTGATTTGGGTTTCTTTGTTTGTTTTGAGTACTGTACCATCAACAGATTTATTAATTTCATTTTTATTAAGATACAAAAAAGTTAAATAACCAATAACTACTATTAATGTTAATATTCCAATCTGAATAATTAAAGATCTACTCATCAAGATATATTTCCATCTAATATGTTGTGTATATGAAGTACACCAATAGTTTTCTTTGGATTTTTTTTATTATGTACACATAGGCTTGTAATTTTATTTTCAGACATTATTGCTAAACCTTTTACAGCGAGCATGTCTTTGTCTACACTTAGAGGGTTTTTAGTCATTACTTTTTTTACTGTAAATTCAATTAAAGATTTATTTTTTTGAGAGCTTCTTCTAATTTGTCCGTCAGTAATAATTCCAGTTGTTAACTTTTTTTTATTAGTAGCTATTAATACTCCTAATTTTTTTTTTGTAATTAAATTTAAAGCTTTCCTCATATTTGTGTCTTCATTAATAAATGGAATTCTGCCACCAGAAATCATTAAATCTTCTACAGTTTTTAATTGAGCCCCTAAACTACCACTAGGATGAAATTCTTTAAAATTTTGTTTGTTAAACCTTTTTTTATTTAAAGCTGCTACCGCCAAGCAATCACCAATAGCAAGTTGCTCACTTGTACTACTAGTTGGAACTATCCCTAATCCAGCCTCTTTTACCTCGGGAATTGTTAGCTTAATGTCAGCAGCTCTATGAAGTAAAGAATTTTTTTTTGAAACAATTCCTATTAATGTGATTTTATTTCTATTCGCATATTTTATTACAGGTTTAAGTTCTTGTGTCTCTCCAGAATTACTAATTAAAATTAGCAAATCACTTTTTGATATACTCCCTAAATTTCCATGAGAGCAATCATTAGCCGAAATAGAAAATGATGGGCAACCAACAGAAGATAATGTAGCTGCAATTTTTGATGCAATTAAATAACTTTTACCAACACCACAAAGAATAATTTTT
>CACPBW010000031.1 GCA_902632275.1 uncultured Pelagibacteraceae bacterium
AAAAGATTCTCTTTACCAAATGCAAGAGTAATGGTTCACCAACCATCTGCTGGATTTCAAGGACAGGCAACAGATATAGAGATACATGCAAATGAGGTATTATCATTAAAAAAAAGATTAAATGAAATTTATTCAAAGCATACAGGTAAATCTGTGGATGAAATTAAATCTGCCCTTGAAAGAGATAATTTTATGACACCCCATCAAGCTAAAGACTTTGGTCTAATAGATAAAGTTGTAGAAAAAAGAGATTAATTCACAATATCTAGTAATTAGATCAACCTATACTTGATTATTTAAACTTAATTGTAATACAGTATATAAATCGATTCGTTTTACAAATAATTTATGAGTTCAAATAATAAAAATATTCTTTACTGCTCTTTCTGCGGAAAGAGTCAGCATGAAGTAAGAAAACTTATTGCAGGCCCAACAGTTTTTATTTGTGATGAGTGTGTTGAATTATGTATGGACATAATTAAAGAGGAAAGTAAGGATACTTTAGTTAAGCATCAAGACGGCTTGCCTTCACCTAAAGAAATATGTTCAATATTAGATGATTACGTAATTGGTCAGAAACATGCAAAGGAAGTTTTATCTGTTGCAGTTCATAATCATTATAAAAGATTAAATTATGAGTCTAAAACAAATAAAAACGTAGAATTAGCTAAATCAAATATTTTATTGGTGGGTCCTACAGGTTGTGGAAAAACTCTTCTAGCACAAACACTAGCAAGAATTTTAGATGTACCTTTTACTATGGCTGATGCCACAACTCTAACAGAGGCGGGGTATGTTGGTGAGGATGTAGAAAATATTATTTTAAAATTATTACAAGCTGCTGATTATAATGTAGAAAAGGCTCAGAGAGGAATAGTCTACATAGACGAAGTTGATAAAATTAGTAGAAAATCTGAAAACCCTTCAATTACACGTGATGTATCAGGAGAAGGAGTACAACAAGCTTTGTTAAAAATAATGGAAGGCACTATCGCAAGTGTTCCTCCACAAGGAGGTCGAAAACATCCACAACAAGAATTTTTGCAGGTAGATACAACAAATATTTTATTTGTATGTGGTGGGGCTTTTGCTGGATTAGATAAAATAATTTCACAAAGAGACAAGGGTACAGCGATTGGGTTCGGAGCTGAAGTTAAAAGTATCGATGAGAAAAAAACTGGAGAATTAATGAAAACTTTGGAGCCGGAAGATTTGCTTAAATATGGCTTAATACCAGAATTCATTGGAAGGCTTCCGATTATAGCTACGCTAGAGGATTTAGACGTAAAATCATTAATCAAAATTCTACAAGAGCCAAAAAATTCTTTAATTAAACAATACCAAGAGTTATTTAAACTAGAGGGAGCAAAATTAATTTTTAAAGAGAATGCAACCAAAGAGATTGCATTAAAAGCAATTTCAAAAAAAACTGGTGCAAGAGGTTTGAGATCGATACTTGAAAACATATTATTAAAAACGATGTTTGAACTACCTAGTTTAGAAAATGTTGATGAAGTTATAGTAGATTCGGGTGCGGCCAAAGGGCTTTCGCAACCAATTATTGTACATTCAAAAAATGCACAAAGTAAAAATAAGAACACAAAAACAACAGCAGCTTAGCTATATATAATAAACTCTAAATATCTATTGCAATATTTATAATTATATCCATATTAATAGTATGGAAATTAAACGAAATCTACCATTATTGCCTTTAAGAGACATAGTTGTATTCCCAAGTATGGTAATACCACTGTTTGTTGGCAGAGATAAATCAATTTCTGCGCTTAATGAAGTAATGCAAGGTGATAAAAAAATTATACTAGTTACTCAAAAAAATTCAGAAGTAGACGATCCAAAGAAAAATGATATTTTTTCATATGGATGTGAGAGTAATATTTTGCAACTACTAAAATTGCCAGATGGAACTGTAAAAGTATTAGTAGAGGGAAATAGAAGAGTAAAAATTACAGATTTTAAAGATGAAGATAAATTTATAAATTGCAGCTTCGAATATTTCAACGATATTGATGAAAAGAATGATGATTTAAACCCATTAGCCGGAACAGCACTAAAAAGATTAGAAAAACTATCTTCTATTAATAAAAAAATTTCAAATGAAACAATCACAAGTATTAAAGACCTTAAGGAACCATCAAAAATAGCTGATAATATTGCTTCTCATCTAAA